>JAFSHF010000023.1 GCA_017440465.1 Clostridia bacterium | reverse complement strand
TAAAAAAGTGCGTGACCGAAGCCACGCACCGAAAAGCGCAACCCCGATTGTCGCCAAACAAAGCTCAAACAGAAAAGGATACCCTTATTACCATCCGAGTGGAGTTGCGTTTTTACCGAACCCATATCGGATGATAACCAAAAAAGGGTATAATATCCCCTTGGTATTAAGTTGTCCTTTTCCTTATTCTGCTTTGTTTGGCTTAAATATTATATCACAAAATCACGAGAAAATAAAGAGATTTTGAAAAAATGTAGAATATAACCTCTTTTATTGCAAGCAAAACATCTTTCTTTATGATAAAAGAGTGGTTTCATAAGCAAAAACGGCTTAGCACCAATCAGTGCAAAACCGTTTCAATTTCAAGACTATATTTTGTTTACTGCGGAAATTTTTTTACTAACTCAAAGATAACATTTCGTTTAGTAACTGTTGGTATGTTTCGGGCAGGGAAATAATCATTAATTTGTACCACGTTTCTTTGGTAAACTCACCATTTTCAATACACCAAATTTTATAATGCAAATCTTTTATTTCAGTGTACAGATCAATAGGTATTCCGTTCTGACTATCTGTATATTTCTGTAAATACACATCTCCGTTATATTGATTTTTGGTATAGTCAATATGAGAAAATCTATCGATTTGAGGATAATACATTCCGTGCAAAAAAGTGGTGATAACATAACCATTAGTTGTATTCCTATAAGGTAATGTTTCTATCTCTATATGCCAAAATTCTTCGTTTGTTTTTTGATCTAATCCCTGTTTAATTACCATCAATAATTTATCCTGTGTGTTTTCATCTATATGTACGATAATAGTTTTCTTTCCGTCAAGATTGTTTTTTTGAAAATTAAACTGAGGACCACGAAATTTTGCAAAAGGAACCCCTGTGTAATCGTAATATTCTTCCTCCGGAACAGACAATCTTTCATCAATACGATATAATATATCGCAATTTTCAGTTTCATCTTTTATTATTTTTGCAAACCCAACCATTTTATCATATGGACTTAACATCGTCTTATTAGTAAAGAAATTATAGTAATATCCTTTTCCGTCAAAAATAAGACCATCTCTCTTGAAAATAGCTCCGTTCACATTTGTTAAGCCATACTGATTTGTCTGATAAAGAAATTCTTCTTTACCAACGATATCCCTAATATCAATCTTACTTTCATATAGGTTGTCAAATACAAATGAAACCACAATTAAACCAAGAACATCCATATCAACTGTATCGACAAACGGTGTTATTATTTTATGTCTATCAATTAAACTCATAAAATCCATTGACGATAATTCTTTTTTCGGTTTAAATAAAGTAATTGTCAAAAAGTAAGAACACTGAGAGGAATCATTTTCAATCATATATTTCAGCAATTCATCAACATCTATGTTTTGTTCTGCTATTTGTTTTATTATATAATCTCGAAATGGAATCATAAAAGGATCAATGCATCCTCTTTCTGGCTTCATAGAATAGTACAAACCAATAAGCATTTTGATAGCCAATCGTTTATACATGATTTTTTGGCATTCTTCAGATTCTGATATTTTTAAGAGAAAAAGTTCTGATTCCATAGTACACACCTGTTTTCATTCTATTGATAATCTAAATCTTCTATCCTGTTTTTGGTTTTTCTCATCCAATGCTTGGTTTATGTAATTCATATGCCAGCAGAGTTTTTGACGAACTTTGTCCGGATATGTACAATCTTTTTTAATTGCCTCTTTTTTCATTTGTTCGAATGCTGCTTGAACAAATTCTCCTGCGTAGCTCCAAATGGTCATATAATTTAGAAAGTATTGTCCATCAGTATCTCTTCTAACATAATCAATATCAATTTTAGTTATAATTTTAACAACATCGTCATCCAAAATAACTCTTGGATATACTGCAATTTTATCTTCAAGTTCATAAGCTCTTACCAATGCAGATCCCCAAACTACCATATCATCAATATAAAAATCTCCAATTGTAACTCCACCTCTGACAAGCCATCCAACACCATCTCCAACAGACGAACATAAGAAATTGGAAACACAACCCAATAACGATAAAACATCATTGTTGATGTTATCACTTATTTCTTTGGCAATAATAATGTTATCGGAAAAGATTTTGAATTTAATATCCGCGAATTTCTTTATACCGGTTTCGGATGCCAAACTCATTGTATGCTTGTATAGGTTATATAAGAGATTTAAGGAATCATCTTGTGCAATTTTATTTTCTCTAATACGATTTGTTGCACCAAGAATATCTAAATAGGCAACAATATATTTTTTTGTTTCTCTGTTATATGGATCAACAGCTTGATTGATTTTCATAATTGTAGTTCCTTTGCTTAGTTTTTAAAATTATAGCATAAAACAACATAATAATCTATAAGAACATAAAAAGTGGCAAGGACTTCTCCTTGCCACTTTAGCGCAATTAATACTTACGGCTCATAATCGCCATATTTCACAAATTCATTTTCAGGAAAACTCTTGGAATATAATCCTTTTTCTCTTATTTTCTTTAATGCGTACTCAAATATTGCTTCGGGAGTAGTATCTTGCAAGTCAAAGTATGCCTCTTTACTTGTATAATGACCAATATCTTCAGTTGGTATCATACAATCATATTCCTGAAAGATTTCTTTGCCTTTTTTAAGTGAGAGAACATTACCTCCCCATTTATTATACATATAATAGAACTCACTTGTTTCATTTAGAGAATCAAGGCAGGTAACCTTAACAACATATGTATGAACCACATCCCAATACAAAGATGTATAATTACTTTTTATATCATTGACACCAGATTCAATTTTGGCAACAAATTCGGATTTTCCACTGTAGATATCGATTTCTGACAATTTTTCCAAATTATCATCAATGCTATTATGCGAATAAACATTATTCAAAGTATAAACCCTTATAGGAATACTTCCCATAGAGTTCTCATTTGCCATTATGTTAAAAAATGAAATGACTTCGACATCATAACTTAATGGTGTAGTTCCGGCATTGTTGACCGTTATACGATCTATTCCAGAAGAAACTTCTTTTTGATAGGAAAAATTAACTATTGGTTTTACTTCAGCTTTGCTAACCGCCAATTGCATTTCTGCAATCTTATTACTTTGAATGGAAAGAAATAGAGTAACTATACTAATAACTAAAACGGATAGTATAGAGCATATTGCCTGTATTTCAGATGAATATTTTTTTACAAATGGCGTTTTTGTTCTATACTTTTCATTTAATATTTCATCTAGCCCATTGTTTTTTGCATATTTTATAAGCCATTCTTTTTTAGATTCTTTTTTCATATGACTCACCCGTTAATTAATTATCTTTTCGAGCATTTTTTTGCAACGTTCCTGCTCCATTTCAAACTCTGAACACCCCTTTTTAGCATCATTATCATCAATATGTATTTTCTTTATATCGCCATAGCTCGTCTTATTTGATATTATTTTTTCCATAATTGATACTAAAAATCTTGGATTTCCATTGGCACAATTATGAACAATTTTATATACATTTTCATCTATCGATATCAAATCATTATCAATAATACGATTGTTGATAAGTTTTTTGGAATACTCAACTGCAGAAAATCCATTTAACCGGAAGACCTGATCAAAATACATCGAGTGATCTCTATGATGTTTTGGAGATATAGATGTGCTTTCAACGTACACAAACGAACAAGAAAGATATGAAAATAATGATTTCAACTCTTTCTCTATTCTAATCTGTACCTCTTCTTCCAAAACATTAGCTTCATCACATAAAAAAACTAGAGAACCAATGTCACAATGCTTTCTTAAATCTTCACATAATTCAGAGAATAATCCATATAATTCTTGATTTGTTAATGTACTATAGCCAAAACTTTTTTCCGTAGTTTTATCGGCAGCACCTTTAAGAACAAAATTTGCTTCAAAACTTTGTTTTATACTTTTATTGTATTCGTAAGTAAGCAATCGAACCAGTTTGTGGATTCTTTTGACTTGTGCTTCCAGTTCCGAATCAAAGACTTTCTCTTCTTCATCATACAATGCAGTTAGATTTAGTCCAAGTATGTTCTTCCATATGTACCCAAGTAAATTTATTAACATAAATGTTATGCACGAATCTAGTTCATGATTAATACAATATCCTCCAAAGCTTATGTATATTGGAAGTATATCGCAAGATTGTAATAATATTTGATTTTTAATTTGGAATAGCAATGCTGTTTTACCAACACCTCGCTCTCCAAAAATAATGATTTTTTCGCCATTTGATATTGCATTCATACATAACTTTAATTCTGTATGTCTATTAATAAAATCTTGCTCGTTTTCATAGTCAACACGTAGTGATGAATTGAAGTACAGTGACATAAATATACCCCCTAAACAAACATTAAATCTGCATTATAATGATTACATGTAGTATACCACATTTTTTGTCTTTTTTCCACATAAAAAGGCAAAAATTAACGGCAAGGAGAAACAACTCTCCTTGCCGTCGCTTTAGGTTAATTATAGATTAAATCATTTTTTACAGTTTCTGTGGCTCTGTTACAGATGTTATTCATCCGAGCAACCCACTCCATTTGATTGTCCGCTTTGAGTTGTTCGGTTACACCATCACGCTCAACCATTTGTTTTACGAGCCGAGAAAACATATCCTCAGCCCGATTGTCAATGTCAGCGAGATGCTTACTTAACTTTCCGCTTGTCAGCAGATTGATATAAAGAATTTTTCTGTGTTGCTTTATGTATTTTAGGTGGCGTTGTCCCCATAAACCGATAGGCTTATCTTCTTGTTCGGGGAGTTCAAGATCAGGTAAATAATAATCACCTTGCAAAGTGTAGCTGATACCTGTTTGTTCATTAAAAACACGTTTTTCCATAATTAAGCCTCCTTGTATACCACTTTGAATTTCTTTTGTTTTGCGTTAAGGATTTTAAGTAACACTTCATCAACTGCATCGGTGTATTTTCCGTCAGCAATAAGTTTGTTTCGCTTTTCATTAAGACAGTTAATGATTGTTCCTCGCTCGTAATCGTCAAGTGCTATGTAATGCTTTTTTGACATATCTTTCACTCCTTTAGTAAATCCTTAAACGGCGCCTCTGTTGATACAAAAGCATCGTACGCAAAGTTTGCGCCCAACCTAAAACCCATAATAAAACTATCGAGATTTGATTCTCCATTGACAATGCTCCAAGCGTTAACGAAATCAAGAAACTTCTTTTTGTTTTCGCCCGTGAGTGCTTCGGTTAGAAATTCCTCATTGAGCATTAGAACTTCCATCTGTTTTTGAACTGTTTTGTTCTGCTTAGTGCTCCGTGCTTGGGGATCGATGTTACCGTAATAGAATTCTTCAATAAATTTTGACATAATCTTGTTTCCTCGTTTCTGTAATTTTATTTTACGAAGAAACCTTGAAATACACAAATGTGTGAGTGAAAAATATGTGTGTTTATGCCGGTATTTCGATACTTTTTAATCAAGTCCGTTATGAACACCCGCACCATAAAAAAGAAGTTCTCTTTCGAGAACTTCTTTTTTATTTTCTAAGTTGCTGCTTGAACCTGCGGCCTCTTGGTCGCCATCTTCTTAATCAAAATACCCCTTATAGCATATTTTCAAGCTACTTTCGGGGAAAAGATGTGCATACAGATCGATGAAATAATCATCGGTCATACTTGCGATATAATCGACGACCAGCTGATTGGGTTCGGTTTGTTCATAGGGGGTCGTTCGTTTATAGTGTGCCTTATTGACATAGGCGATATGGTGGGTAAAGACGGGCGAAGTTTTGTTTTCATTCACCAGATCGTCCAGCAGTTTTTCATACAGTTCCCGCATCATCGGGCGGACGGTTTGCTCCAATTCTGCCTTGACCTTATCGTTTTTATAGATCAGGTCATAGTTATCTGCCTTTGCCTTTTTCAGCGCATCAAAATGCACCGCATCCATTTTGATATAGGGTTTTCCATAGCTGTTTTCGATAATATTCACAATAAGGTTATTGATGATTTCGGCGTTATAGGTCCCGATGGCGCACTCCTCATAGGCATCGGTCTTGAGAAGTTCTGCCTTTTCCGCATCCTGCCGATCTTTGCCAAGATAGGCAATGATATCCGAGATCCGCATAACGCACCCCTCCAGCGTTGCCGGAACGAGCTTGCGGACATTCTTTTTATCCACGTAGCAGGCTTCGATCTGCCGATCCAATTCTTCAAAAGAGTCCAGCGGTTGCGGATGATATTCCAACAGTTCCATTTCCCCATCGTGGGCGGCAATACCATTGAGAGTCTGCAGGGAAATATTATAGGGAAAGATCCGATCCAGCACCCGAACCGAATGGATATTATGGCTGAAATGCCTGCCGGTATGCTCATATAAAAGTTCATCCAAATAGGTCTCCCCCGCGTGGCCAAAAGGCGTATGCCCGATATCGTGACCGAGGGCGATCGCTTCGATCAGATCAAGGTTCAGCCCCAAGGCTTTGCCGATGGTGCGGGCAATGCGGGACACCAGCTGAACGTGAAGCCCGCGGCGCGTGATATCATCATTTTTATAGAAAGAAAATACCTGCGTTTTATCGGCATACCGATTATAATAGGGGCAATGGATGATCTTATCGATATCCCGAATAAAGGCGGTGCGGATCAGATTCGCCCGATCTTTTTCGTTATCGCGGCGGAGCACCTTACCTTCATCAAACGCCATCTTCGGCAACGAGCCGTTTTCTATATTCTTTTTCATCGTCGCCGCAAGGGGCTCCGACAGTTTTTCATAATTGAGCACTCTATCACCTCGTTTGATTTCATTATACTGCAAATTTCTTTATTTCTCAAATAAAAAATCAAGGATTCCGATGGAATCCTTGATTTTGTTATTCTTCTTCAGGTTGCTCGATCTTGATGATGGCTTCCTGCACTAATTTTTCATCGGCAGCGGTGACGGTGACGGCAATTTTTTCATATGTAAATTCCTCACCCACCGGCGGGACAAAGCCCAACTGCTCCACGATCCAGCCGCTAAAGGTAGCCGCATCGCTTCCCAGATCGAATTTCAGTTCGCGTTCGACCTTGGTCAGTTCTGTATCGCAAGCGATCTTATAGGTATTCTCCTCCACCTCGACAATATCCGAGGGGGATTCTTCCAATTCGCCGATCAAAAGTTCGATCAGGTCTTGGATGGTAATAATCCCGTCCGTACCGCCGAATTCATCGATAACAATGGCAAAATGGACCTTGCTTGATTTCATCTGGCGGAACAGATCATCGGTCTTTGTGAAAACAGAGACAAACAGCGGTTCATCCACCGCTTTTTCCATCACATTTTCGATGCTTTGGTCTTCCAAGCGGAAAAACCGACGGGCATCCAGAACGCCGATGACGCGGTCGACCGTTTCGTCGCAGATCGGATAGAAGGTATGAGAACTTGCAGAAATAGACGCTCTCCATTCTTCCACTGTTTCTTCTTTCCAGAGAATGACCATCTCGGTTCGATGGGTCATTGCCTCCCCGACCGTCAGATCATCGAATTCAAAAACGTTTTGAATGATGCTGTTCTCTTCTTCATCGATGATGCCCTTTTCGGCGGCATCATCCGCCATCAAGGTGATTTCTTCTTCGCTGACTTCGCTATCTTCCGCGTTGGGATCAATGCCCATCAACCGCAGAACTCCGTTGGTGGAGCAGGTCAGCAACCACACCAGCGGCGCAAAGGCGACAGAAATAAACCGAATGGTCCCGGAAAGGCCCAGTGCCATCTTTTCCGCCTTGCGCATCGCCACCCGCTTGGGCACCAATTCGCCGAAAACCAGCGTGATAAAAGAGAGCAAAATTGTGATAACAACGACCGAGATCGCCTCGAGGGTTGCGGGGGAAATCGGGACAAGTTTACTCAACCAGCCCACAATCAACTCCGAAAAGTTTTCAGCCGCAAACGCACTTCCCAGAAATCCGGAAAGGGTGATGGCGACCTGAATGGTGGCAAGAAAACGAGCGGGGGTGGATTTGAGTTTCTGAAGCTTTGACGCCTTCTTATTCCCCTCTTCCGCCAACTTTTCCAGCTTAGCGTCACTTATAGACAATACAGCGATCTCTGCGCAGGCGAACACAGCATTCAATGCAATCAGCGCAAACTGCAGCAGGATCTGCCAAAATAATACTTGATTCATTTGATACTCCTTAATAAAATTCATTGATCTAATCGGTGATTATAAAACAATTCAAAGCAAATCACCGACGCATTTTACAAAGGAGAAAATAGCGCATAAAAACACGCATACCGGCAGTGGTGTTACTATCGCCGTCGTCGGTATCCATAAAGCAAAAAACCTCCATTCTCATTTACTGAAAGGTATTTTAGCAAATTAAATATAAAATGTCAAGTATAGGAGCAAGAGAAGATGAAACAGCAACATCAACGGCAAACCGATGCGAAATTTATTGTGCCGCGTTTTATGGCGGAACACCTTCATTCCGCAAAAAGCACCGACCGAACCGAAAAGAAAAGCGCACCCAAGCAAAAACTTTTCGGGGATGCGCCAATGCCCCCTCTTGGCTTTATATTTATCTGCACCGAACAGGATAAAAACGATACTGTTCCATATTAAAAGTACATACAATAGATCCATCATACCTCACGAAAAATCGGCATTCATTAAAGAATGCCGATTTCTACTTTCAAAATAAATTAAAATTCTTTTTTCAGTTCCACGCCATTGGCATCGGTATGCAAAGAGCCGGTCAACAAACGGATAAAATCAATCAAAGCCCAGATGCTACCACCAACACCGGTGCATACAGTCAGAATAATCTTGATCACGCCGTACTTGGTATAGCCAAGATAGAAATCATGAATACCGAGGCTTCCCAGGAAGAACGCCAAAAGAACCGCAACCAGCTTGGACTTTTCGCCGATCCCTGCCGCCGCAGCAGTCTGAACGGCCGCGCCGCATTTGACGCAGATCGCCGCGCCGGGATTGATTTCGTTTCCGCAATTCGCGCAAAACCGCTCGCCGTTGCCCTTGGCAAAGCCGCAATTCATGCAAGCAACTGCGTTCTCATTGAGTTCATTACCACAATTTTTACAATACATATTTCTCACCTCATAAAAATAATTATTTTGATCAACCAATTTATTAATGCAACGATGGCAATCAAACCTAATAAATACTTATGCACTTTATGCTTGAAATCAAAAAAAAGATACATAAAAACATAAGGCATAAAAAAGATCACAATATTATATTTCAGTGCTTGAAGAAAATCAAATCGCAACACCGAAAAAAGGGCGCGCGTCATCCCGCATCCGGGACACGGAATATCAAACAAACTTAAAAACACGCAGGAGATGCCAAAATGATTCATTACAGCATATGCGACAGAAAAATAAGCAATCAAAAAAAGCAACAGCCATATTTTTTTACTTTTAAATATATGCTTCATTACCATTTAAAATCAATTCCGAAAATAAAATACTGTCGATTAATGTCAATATTATAACATATCTGTTGTCTGTCTGCAATAGATTTTGAGAGAAATATTTGGTGATGAAAGACCGTCGCTAATTATTGTTATTCTTTGCGGTGTTAATGGAGGAGATAAGCATACGTTTTATTTCAAGGCAGTCTTTCAATAAAGGCTCCCCTTCTTCAATTGTTAATAATTCAGATTTAACGAGTAATCTTAACCAATATTCGGTTTCAGCAGTTTCTTTTAAAGAAATATGTAATTTTGAGATAAAATCAGCTTTACTTTGACCGTAATTGGCTTCATTTATATTTGCGCCGATTGATGTTCCACTTCTAACTATTTGTTTAGAAATAATATTTTCTTTTTTATTCTTAGTTAAATATCGTTGTAATTTTATAATTCTTGCTGCAAAATCTATTGATTTTTCGATTAAAATATTTTCTTTCATTTTTATCACCAATGGCATTATAACATAAAATCTAATAAAACTCAATTATCAATTATTCATCAGCGGAGCGGTTTCATCATTCATTATTCATTAAAAAATCCTGTCGAACTTAATGAATAATGAATATTGAATAATGAAAAATGAATAATACAAAACAAAAAATCCTATCTTTCGACAGGATTTTTGTTTTGGTGGGCCATCGGGGACTCGAACCCAGGACCAACCGGTTATGAGCCGGTAGCTCTAACCAACTGAGCTAATGGCCCGCGTTTGCGGCTTGACTATTTTAACACAGCCGATGGCAAATGTCAAGAATTCTTCGTCAAGCCGCTGTTTTGAGGTGTAAAGTAAATTTACATTACATTAGAACAGCCCTGTAATGACGCCGTTTTCATCCACATCGATCCGCTCGGCGGCAGGACGTTTCGGCAGACCGGGCATTGTCATAATATCGCCGGTCAGCGCGACGATAAAGCCGGCGCCTGCAGAGATCTTAACATTACGAACGGTAACGGCAAAGCCTTCGGGCGCACCCAATTTGGTGGGATCATCGGAAAAGCTGTACTGGGTTTTTGCCATACAAACGGGCAGATTGCCATAGCCCAACTCGGTCAGGCGATCGATCTGCTTTTGAACGGCAGGAAGGATATTGACACCCTCGCCGCCGTAGACCTTTTTAACAATGGCTTCGATCTTTTCGGGGATGGTGGTATCATCTTCATAACTAAAGGTGAAATCGCCCTGCTCTTCTTCGCAAAGGCGAACCACTTCGCGCGCCAGCACTTCGCCGCCCTTGCCTCCATCCGCCCAGACGGTGGAGAGGACTACATTTACACCGAGTTCCTTGCATTTTTCGATCAAGAAATTAATTTCCGCATCGGTATCGGTGGGGAAACGGTTGACCGCAACCACGCAAGGAAGCTTATAAACATTTTTAATATTCGCTACGTGACGCAGCAGATTGGGAACACCGCGCTCCAACGCTCCGAGATCTTCGTTATTCAGTTCGGTTTTTGCCAGACCGCCGTGCATCTTCAATGCGCGGATGGTGGCGACCATAACGACGGCATCGGGGGTCAACCCTGCCATACGGCACTTAATGTCCAAGAACTTTTCAGCGCCCAGATCTGCGCCGAAGCCCGCTTCGGTGACTGCATAATCACCCATCTTCATTGCCATCTTGGTGGCAATGACGGAGTTACAACCGTGGGCAATATTGGCAAAGGGACCGCCGTGAACAAAAGCGGGGGTTCCTTCCAATGTTTGAACCAAATTCGGCTTGATGGCATCCTTTAAGAGGGCTGCCATTGCGCCCTGCGCGTTCAGCTGACCGCAGGTGACCGGTTGATCATCATAGGTATAGCCGACAATGATGCGGGAAAGACGCTCTTTCAGATCCAAAATGCCGGAAGAAAGGCAGAGGACTGCCATAATCTCGCTGGCAACGGTGATATCAAAACCGTCTTCTCTGGGCACACCCTGCATACGGCCGCCCAGACCGTCGATGACATTACGCAGTTGACGGTCGTTCATATCCACGCAACGCTTCCAAGTGATTTTTTTAACATCGATGCCCAACTCATTGCCCTGCTGAATATGGTTATCCAGCATGGCGGCGAGCAGGTTATTGGCGGCACCGATAGCATGGAAATCGCCGGTGAAATGAAGGTTGATATCCTCCATCGGAACTACCTGCGCATAGCCGCCGCCGGCGGCGCCGCCCTTGATGCCGAAAACAGGGCCCAAGGAAGGCTCCCGCAGAGCAACGGTAACATCCTTACCGATACGGCGCAGACCATCGGCAAGACCGATGGTGGTGGTGGTCTTACCCTCGCCCGCAGGGGTGGGAGTAATGGCGGTGACCAGAATCAATTTGCCGTCGGCTCTCCCCTCTTCGTTGAGAAGGGAGAGATCGATCTTGGCTTTATATTTGCCGTAGTGCTCCAGATAGTCTTCGTCTACATGGGCCGTTTTGGCGATTTCGGAGATAGGCTTCATTTTGCATTGCTGTGCAATTTCAATATCGGTTAAATAAGCCATTATTCAAACACTCCTTATTTTTTGAAATATTCCACTGCGGAACGGAACATCTGCATATCATATTCGCCGATGACGTTCTTATAAAGATCCTTGCCGATACGCTCGGAATGGCCCATCTTACCGAAGACACGGCCGTCGGGCGAGGTGATACCCTCGATCGCAAAGCAGGAATCGTTGGGGTTGAAGAGAATATCGCTGGTGGCGTTGCCATCGAAATCCACATATTGGGTGGCGATCTGACCGTTCGCCGCCAACTGACGGATCAATTCTTCGTCTGCAAGGAAGCGGCCTTCGCCGTGCGAGATAGGCACCGTATAAACATCGCCGACGTTAGTCGCTGCCAACCAAGGAGATTTATTGGAGGCAATGCGGGTGCGTACCAAGCGGGATTGGTGGCGGGCGATGGTATTAAAGGTCAAGGTGGGGCAATGCTCATCGGTATCGATGATCTTACCATAAGGCACCAAGCCCAATTTGATCAATGCCTGGAAACCGTTGCAGATGCCCAGCATCAAACCGTCGCGGTTTTCCAGCAGGTCGGTAACCCCTTCGCGAATGGCGGCATTACGGAAGAATGCGGTAATAAACTTACCGGAGCCATCGGGCTCATCGCCGCCGGAGAAGCCACCGGGGACAAAGATCATCTGCGCGGTCTTGAGTTCATCGGCAAACTGCTCGATGCTGCGGGAGATGCCTTCGGCAGAGCGGTTATTGATGACCAATATTTTAGCATCCGCACCTGCATCGCGCATCGCTCTTGCGCTATCAAATTCACAGTTGGTGCCGGGGAATACAGGAATCAAAACCTTGGGAGAAGCCACCTTAATGGCGGGAGCGACCCGTTCCTTGGCTTCATAAGAGAAGGTCTCCATCGGCTGCTCACCGTGGGTAATATTGCAACTATAGACGCTCTCTAACTTATCTTCATAGATCTTTTGCAGTTCTTTAAGGCAAACCTTGGCATCCCCTTGAGAGAAGGTGCAATCATCGGTAACGGTACCGATCAAGATGCCATCCAACTCTTCAGCACTTTCGACCAGGAATCCGCCGTAGCAATAACCAAAGAGGGCATCCATCGAAAGATCCTTTTCAAAGGCAAAGCCCAAGCCTTCGCCAAAGCCCATCTTCATCACAGCCTCAGCGATACCGCCCAAGCCTAAAGTATAGGCAGTCACCGCTTTTTTGCTCTGCAGCAGGTCATAGACCTTATCATAGACTGCGAGCAAGGATGCGGTTTCGGGCAGGTGATCTTTATTATATTCGGGCTTGATCAAATAGACCTTATTGCCCGCTTTCTTGAAATAGTTGGGGACGATCTCATCGGTCTTACCGGTGGTGACCGCAAAGGAGACCAAGGTGGGCGGAACATCTAATTTCTCAAAGGTACCGCTCATCGAGTCCTTACCGCCGATGGCGGCAATGCCCAGATCCTTTTGGGCTTCAAAAGCACCCAACAGCGCCGCCAAGGGCTTGCCCCAACGCTTGGGATCCTTGCCGGGACGCTCGAAATATTCCTGGAAGGTGAGATAGACATCTTCAAACTTGGCACCGGTGGCGATCAGTTTGGAGACCGATTCCACAACAGCAAGATAGGCACCGTGGTAGGGGCTCTTTTCGGCGACAAAGGGGTTATAGCCCCAAGCCATCAAGGAAACATCGTCGGTATGCTTTTCTTCCATCGAGATCAACTGAACCATCGCCTGAACGGGGGTCTGCTGATGCTTTCCGCCGAAGGGCATCAAAACGCCGCCGGCGCCGATGGTGGAATCGAAGCGTTCGGAAAGACCGCGCTTGGAGCAAACATTCAAGTCGCCTGCCAACGCCTTCAATTCTTCGGCGAAATCCGAACCGACCTGCTTTTTATAGCAAGCGGGAGCGGCAGGGGCAATATCAATATGCTTTTCAGCACCGTTGGAATTTAAGAATTCGCGGCTGATGTCAACGATGACTTTGCCGTTCCATTCCATCACCAGGCGAGGCTCTGCCTGCACCTTGGCGACAACGGTGGCTTCCAAGTTTTCCTGATCCGCCAAAGCGATAAAGCGATCCACGTTTTCGGGCTCGACCACGACCGCCATACGCTCCTGCGATTCGCTGATGGCAAGTTCGGTTCCGTCCAAACCGTCATATTTCTTGGGAACGGCATTGAGATCGATATGCAGACCGTCCGCCAATTCACCGATGTCGACCGATACACCGCCTGCACCAAAGTCGTTGCAACGCTTGATCATACGGCAGGCTTCATAGTTACGGAACAACCGCTGCAGTTTGCGCTCTTCGGGGGCATTCCCCTTTTGCACTTCTGCACCGCAGCTTTCCAAGGATTTCAAGGTATGGGATTTAGAAGAACCGGTAGCACCGCCGCAACCGTCGCGGCCGGTTCTGCCGCCCAGCAGGATGACAACATCTCCCGGAGCAGGGCACTCACGGCGTACATTCTCGGCAGGAGCCGCGCCGACGACCGCGCCGATCTCCATTCTCTTGGCGGCATAGCCATCGTGATAGAGTTCGTCAACAATACCGGTAGCCAGGCCGATCTGGTTGCCGTAGGAAGAATAGCCTGCCGCCGCAGTCGTTACGATCTTACGCTGGGGCAGTTTGCCTTCCATCGTTTCCTTGACCGGTTTCAAAGGATCCGCCGCGCCGGTAACACGCATGGCACCGTAAACATAAGATCTGCCCGAAAGGGGATCGCGGATAGCACCGCCGATGCAGGTGGCGGCTCCACCAAAGGGCTCGATCTCGGTGGGATGGTTATGGGTCTCGTTCTTAAAGAGCAGTAGCCAGCGTTCCTTTACCCCATCGGCCTCCACTTCGATCTTCACGGTACAAGCATTGATCTCTTCCGATTCGTCCAGCTTTTCCAGCTTACCGATCTTTTTGAGATACTTGGCAGCCAGAGTACCGATATCCATCAGATTGATGGGCTTGGTACGACCCAATTCTTTGCGGGTCGCCACATAATCATCGAATGCCTTTTGCAACAATTCGTCTTCAAAGGTGACGTTATCAATGGTAGTCAAGAAGGTGGTATGGCGGCAATGATCCGACCAATAAGTATCGATCATCCGAATTTCGGTGATGGTGGGATCTCTGCCCTCCTTGCGGAAATAGGCTTGGCAGAAAGCAATATCATCGCAATCCATTGCCAGCCCGTATTGGCTGACAAAATCGGCAAGACCTTGCTCATCCAGATCTAAAAATCCATCCAAAGTGGCAACGGTTTCGGGAATAGCATAATCTGCCTTCAAGGTTTCGGGCATATCCAGCGATGCTTCGCGGGTCTCCACCGGATTGATGACGCTCTTTTTGATGGTCTCAAACTCTTCAGCGGTCAGATCGCCGTAAAGTAAATATACTTTCGCTGTTTTAACAGTGGGGCGCTCACCCTGAGAGATGATCTGGATACATTGCGCGGCAGAATCGGCGCGCTGATCAAACTGACCGGGCAGGGGCTCTACCGCAAACACCTTGGCACCGTCCATTTCGATGGAATTGGTGGCAATATCCAGCTGAGGTTCGGAAAATACGGTACCTACCGCATAATCGAACAGTTCTTTTTCAATATTTTCCACATCATAGCGGTTAATAACGCGCACCTTTTCCAGCGTTTTGATCTGCAAAATGTGGCGCACTTCATAGCGCAGGTCCCGCGCCTCATTGGCGAGTTCCGGCTTTTTTTCAACATAAATACGATAAACCATTAGTTCTCCTTTCCGGCTTTCAACGCTTTTTGACCGATATCATGACGATAAAAGGCATTCGCAAAATGAACATCCTTTACCTTGGCATAGGCGGCATCGATCGCCGCTTCTAAAGAGTCTGCGGTGGCGGTGACACCAAGAACACGGCCGCCTGCGGTAAGCAGGTCTTCCCCATCCAATTTAGCACCTGCCACAAAGACATCGTCCTTAATTTCGGCAGGGATGGTCAGTTTATGGCCGGTGGTATATTTTCCGGGATAGCCTTCCGATGCCATCACCACGCAACAGGCGTGCCCATTGCTGAATTTCACTTCGGTTTCGGCCAAAGTTCCGTTGGTGGTTGCCTGCATCACAGTCAGCAGATCGCTTTCCAACAAGGGCAGAACCACCTGCGTTTCGGGATCGCCGAAACGGCAGTTATATTCGATTACCTTCGGGCCGTTCGGAGTAAGCATCAAACCGAAATAAAGGCATCCTTTAAAAGTACGCCCCTCTGCCTTCATCGCGCGAACGGTGGGCAGGAAGATGGTTTCCATACATTCGGCGGCGATCGCCTCGGTATAATAAGGGTTGGGTGCAACAGTACCCATCCCGCCGGTATTCAACCCTTGGTCGCCATCTAAAGCGCGTTTATGGTCCATCGAAGAGATCATCGGGATGACCGTCTCCCCATCGGTAAAGGAAAGGACCGATACTTCGGGACCGGTCAAAAACTCTTCGATGACAACACGACTGCCGCTGGCACCGAAGATCTGATCTTCCATCATCGACCGCACTGCATTTTTAGCATCTTCGCGGGTCTCGGCGATGATGACACCCTTACCGAGTGCCAAGCCATCCGCCTTGACAACGGTGGGGATCGGTGCCGTTTCCAAATATGCCAGCGCATCTTCGCAGTTTTCAAAGACCGCGTATTCCGCGGTGGGAATATGGTATTTCTTCATCAAGTCCTTGGAAAAGACCTTACTGCCTTCAATAATCGCCGCATTGGCCTTCGGACCAAAGCAAGGGATTCCGATCTCATTGAGGGCATCGACGCATCCCAGAACCAAAGGATCGTCGGGAGCAACAACGGCATAATCGATCTTTTGCTCGGCGGCAAAAGCAACGATCTTTTCGATCTCCTTTGCGCCGATGGGAACCAAGGTGGCATCCTCTGCCATACCGCCGTTGCCGGGGCAGGCAAAGATCTCTTCCACATTGGGATTTTCTTTTAATTTTTTAATAATGGCATGCTCGCGGCCACCGCCGCCCACAACCAAAAGTTTCATAATTTTTCTCCTTATTTATCTCCGATATAAAACACCACTTGCCTCCCCTTGCGGAGAGGCAATATGGGATATCATCAATGGTGGAATAAGCGCATTCCGGTGAATGCCATCGCAATGCCATACTTATTACAGCAATCGATGACAATGTCGTCACGGATGGATCCGCCGGGCTCGGCGATATAGGAAACGCCGCTCTTTTTAGCGCGCTCAATATTATCATCAAAGGGGAAGAAGGCATCGCTGCCGACTGCTACACCGCTGAGGGTGGCAAGATAAGCATCCATCTCTTCTTTGGTGAAGGGTTCGGGCTGCTCGGTGAAATATTTTTGCCAGATGCCGTCTTTGCAGACATCTTCTTCGTTCTTATTGATATAACTATCGATGACATTATCCCGATCCGGTCTGCCGAGAGTCTCCTTAAAGGGCAGATTCAGCACCTTATCGTGTTGACGCAGATGCCAGACATCGGCTTTATTACCGGCAAGGCGGGTGCAATGGATTCTGGATTGCTGACCTGCGCCGACACCGATCGCCTGACCGTCCACCGCATAGCAGACGGAGTTGGATTGGGTATATTTCAAGGTGATGAGCGCAATGATCAGATCGCGCTTGGCACTATCGGGCAAATTCTTATTCTCGGTAACGAGATTTTCCAGCAATTCATTGTTGATTTTAAATTCGTTACGACCCTGCTCGAAGGTGATACCAAAGACCTGCTTGGTTTCCTGCATTTCGGGGCGATAGTCGGGATCAATCTCGACGATATTATAGTTGCCCTTCCGCTTGGATTTCAAAATCTCCAATGCTTCGGGGGTATAACCGGGGGCAATGATCCCATCGGAAACCTCTCTTTTGATAAGCAACGCGGTGGTGACATCGCAGACATCGGAAAGGGCGATCCAATCGCCAAAGGAACTCATACGGTCGGTACCGCGGGCTCTGGCATAAGCGCAGGCCAAGGGCGAGTCATCCAACCCTTCAATATCGTCTACAAAGCAAGCCTTCTTCAGCTTTTCGGGCAGCGGAGTGCCGACCGCGGCGGAAGTGGGGCTGACGTGCTTAAAGGAGGTTGCCGCAGGCATCCCCAAAGCTTCTTTAATTTCTTTGACCAACTGCCAGGAATTGAAGGCATCCAGGAAGTTGATATAACCGGGGCGGCCGGAAAGGATCTTGATGGGCAGTTCGCTGCCGTCCTTCATATATATTTTAGAAGGCTTCTGGTTGGGATTACAACCATATTTCAGTTCAAATTCGTTCATATTTAAATTCCGCCCTTCTCAAGAATTTTTATTGATCATATAGGTCTCTTCTGCGCCGGTCTCCAGATCGGTATAGCAGACATACAAAGAGATCTTATTATCCGCATCCAGATGATTCCAGATATCCTCCGCAAAGGCATCGATATCATCGGGAATGGAGACACGCTCGGGCTCCCCTTGGAAGGTAGGGATGGGATTGCCGTCGCATACATAGGTATGGATAAAATGACCCAGACCTGCCAACGCAGGATAGGAGAAATGATAACGGTTGCAGGCAGTTCCTTCGGCATCCGCGCTCTTTAAAATGCTCATTTCATAAGTAAAATCCCCTTCGCCGAAGGTGATCATACCGCTGATACGCGGCGTTAAGTTCGGAGCATCGGGCTCAAATTCTCTGGTGGTCAGCGCGGTAGCAAAGCTATCGCCTTTTTTCAGACCTTCATAGATGGTATCGGTCTGATCACCGTTGGTAACGATCAGTTTATTTTCATACCGACGCAGAGCGGCATAAATAATCAAAGACGGATCTTCCACCTTAGAGGGATCAAAGGGCTCGGTGAAGACCGCGCCGTCCCTTTCGGTGAAGATACGGTTGCGGCTGTTCTCGCTACGGCCCATAATGAAATAAGCGGCTGCGGCCTTTTTGCCGTCGGCCGTCTTACCCAGAACAATGCCGCGGCCTACATAACTGTTTCCTTCGATGCGCTCGCCCATCGATTTAATGTCATAGATGTTCATACGGTTTCTCCTTTCATCATCGCCGCCGAAACGGTTTCGACAGCTTGGGGAAGCAGGATCCATTCTGCCTGCTCCATCACCCGCTTTTGCAGGATCTCGGGGGTATCCCCCGCTTGGATCTCCACCGCCTTTTGGGCAATGATCCTTCCGCCGTCGGGAATTTCATTGACAAAATGAACGGTGGCGCCGGTCACCTTCACGCCGTATTCCAATGCCGCCTCATGCACCCGAAGACCGTAAAAGCCTTTACCGCAGAAGGAGGGGATCAGCGACGGATGAACGTTGATGATCCGCTCGGGATACCGCTCGGTAAAATCCGCACTCAGAATATTCATAAAGCCGGCAAGAACGATCAGCTCAATGCCGTATTTTTTCAAAGCGGCGATGATCTTTTGCTCAAAATCTGCCTGATCGGCACATTCTTTTTTGACCACGATCTCGGTGGCGATCCCTGCCTTAGCCGCCCGCTCCAATGCATAGGCATCGCGGTTGCCGGAAAGGACCAGCGCGATCTCTCCGCTCTGCAAGACACCGCTTGCGACACTATCGATCAGCGCCTGCAGGTTGGTTCCGCCGCCCGAGACGAGGACAGCAATCTTTGTCTTCCCCATCCGCTTACTCCAGAATGATCTTTTCATCGGATTCGATGATGGAGCCGATGACATAAGCATCTTCGCCGTTGGCCTTCAAAATCTCGATGGCACGATCGGCATCTTCGGGAGCGACCACAACGCTCATACCGACACCCATATTAAAAGTATTGAACATATCTCTTTCGGGGATATTGCCTACCTTAGCCAGCAATTCAAAGATCGGCAGAACGCGTACTGCGCTCTTATCGATCTTAGCACCCAAGCCATCGGGGATGCTTCTGGGGATATTTTCATAAAAACCGCCGCCGGTGATATGGGAAACACCCTTCACCTGGACCTGCTCAAAGAGCGCGACCATCGGCTTGACATAGATCTTGGTGGGGGTCAGCAAAGTCTCGCCCACCGATTTGCCGCCCAATTCGGCAACGGGAGTTTTGAGATCAGCATTTTCAACGTCGAATACCTTACGTACCAGCGAAAAGCCGTTGGAATGAACGCCGCTGGAGGGCAGGGCGATAACTACGTCGCCTGCTTTCATCGATTTATTATCGACCACCTTTTCGGCATCCACAATGCCCACAGCAAAGCCTGCAAGGTCATACTCATCCACCGGATAGAAGCCGGGCATTTCGGCCGTTTCACCGCCGATCAGAGCCGCGCCGCTCTGGACACAGCCTTCTGCAACACCGGCGACGATCTGAGCGATCTTTTCGGGATAGTTCTTGCCGCAAGCGATATAGTCCAGGAAGAACAAGGGTTTTGCGCCGCAGCAGATGACATCGTTGACACACATCGCCACGCAATCGATGCCGACAGTATCGTGTTTATCCATCAAAAATGCCATCTTCAGTTTGGTGCCGACACCGTCGGTACCGCTGACCAAAACCGGCTTTTTCATTCCGGCAAGATCCGGCATAAAAAGGCCGCCAAAGCCGCCGATATCAATATCGGCGCCCGCGGTCTTGGTGCGGGCAACGTGGCTCTTCATCAGTTCCACTGCTTTATAGCCGGCAGTAATATCTACGCCTGCTGCTGCATAACTTTCAGACATTGAATTTTTCATTCGTTTATTCCTTTCCGTTCCAGCAATAAGTGCAAAGCTCACATTCCGGCAAGCCTATTGCTTTAATGATATTCTCCAGCGATTGATAATCCAGAGAAGCAAACTCAAACCGCTTGGCAAGGGTATCGCGCAATCTCTTTCCGCGCTCGGTGGAACCATCCAGATATTCATCGATATGGTTCATCCCCTCGTCCCCTTCAAATTCGGCGATCAGCTTACGCGCAATCAGATCCATCTCCGAAGCGGTGCGGCTGAAATTATGGTATTTACAAGGGAACAGGATCGGCGGGCAAGCGGAGCGCATATGCACTTCCTTGGCACCGTTTTCATACAAAAATTCAACCGTTTCGCGAATCTGCGTTCCCCGCACGATCGAATCATCAATAAGCATCAATTTTTTATCCTGAATAAATTCGTGAACAGGGATCTGCTTCATTTTGGCGATCCGATTGCGGTCGGTCTGCTTATTGGGGGTAAAACTGCGGGACCAGGTGGGGGTATATTTAATGTACGCCCGCGCAAAATCAATGCCGCTTTCATTGGCATAGCCGATGGCATGCGGAACGCCGGAATCGGGAATTCCGCAGACGTAATCGATCTCCTGCGCCAGCCCGTTCTCGCGGTCGCTTTTTGCCATCAGCGCACCGTTACGCACACGCATCGCTTCCACATTGACCCCTTCATAGGTGGCGGTGGGATAGCCATAGTAGCTCCAAAGGAAGGCACAGATCTTCTTCTTGGGCAAAGGTTCGGCCAAGATCTTCATCTCGGCAGGTGAAAGTTCGACAATTTCACCGGCACCGAGTTCCTTGATGATTTCAAAGCCAAGTTTAATCGCGGCAAAGGATTCAAAAGTGACGCAATAGCCATCCTCCCGCTTACCGATCAGCATCGGCAACCGCCCCATTTTGTCGCGGGCGGCAAGGATGGTTCCGTCGTCTTTCAAAAGAACGATCCCGACCGTTCCGTCCACCGCCTGCTGGACCGCCTTGATTCCTTGAACCAAAGTATTCTCACGGCTGATCAATGCCGCCAGAAGTTCGGTGGTATTGACCTTTCCACCGGTCATCGAATCGAAATGGCCGCCATCCTTTTCCAGATATTCATCGATCAATGCGGCTGCATTATTGACGATCCCGGTGGTGCAAAGGGCAAAAGTTCCGCCCTTGGAACGGATCAGCAGCGGCTGAGGATCGGTATTGCTGATGCAACCGACTGCCGCGGTTCCGTGCATTTCGTCGAAGACATTTTCAAACCTTGTCCGAAACGGGGAATTTTCGATACTGTGCAATTTGCGTTGCAAGCCGATCTCCTTATCGTAGACCGCCAAGCCTGCTCTGCGCGTTCCGAGATGGGAATGATAATCCACACCGAAGAAAACGTCTTGCAGACATTCTTCTTTTGAGGTTATTCCAAAAAATCCTCCCATGAGTTCCTCCTATAACCTACTCAATTATGCAAAAAAGAGTTCGCTCAAGGTCATCGGATCGATATACTTGCCATCCTTATAGACGCGCATATTACCGGATGCGATCTCGTCGATCAGCATCACGTTGCCTTCGGCATCATAACCAAATTCAAATTTGATATCATAGAGCACCAAGCCCTTTTCCTTCAGATCGTCGGCAACGATCTGGGTGATCTTCTGGGTCATCGCCTTCATATCTTCATACTGCGCGTCGGTCATCACATTCAGCGCAACCAAAGCGTCCTTGGTCACCAGAGGATCGCCCTTGGCATCGTCCTTGAAGGTCATCTCCACATAAGCAGGCAGATCAGCACCTTCTTCGATATAATCACCGTAGCGGCGGGTGAAGCTGCCGACAGCCTTATGGCGGCAGATGACTTCCAGACCGTGACCGAATACTTTAGCGGGCAGAACTTCCATAGTGGTATCCTGCAAAGAAGCATCCACATAATGGGTCTTGATGCCTGCAGCATTGACCTTTTCAAAGAAATAGATGGACATCCGCAGGTTGACATCGCCGACACCGTCGATGGTCAGACCGACTGCATTTTCGCCGGGATCAAAGACACCGTCCTTGCCGGTGCAATCATCTTTAAACTTCAGCAAATAGTTGCCGTTATCCAGTGCAAATACGTCCTTGGTTTTTCCGGTGTAAACAAGTTTCATTTTTTCGTTCTCCTTTATATGAATTAAAATTTTAAACTTCTTGAAGTGCGGCATCCTTTGCCAACACAGTTTCTGCGTCCTTGACGCGCTTATCGTTGAGTTTCTTTGCCAATTCGGCATCTTCCACCGCCAAGATCTGAATCGCCAGCAACGCGGCGTTGACACCGCCGTCGATGGCAACGGTGGCGACGGGAATTCCGGGAGGCATCATCACGGTAGAAAGCAGGGCATCCATACCGCCCAATTTGGATTGGATGGGAATGCCGATGACCGGCAATGTGGTATTGGCGGCGACCGCACCTGCCAAGTGCGCTGCCATCCCCGCGGCGCAGATAATGGCACCAAAGCCATTCTCTCTTGCATTTTGGGAGAAGTCTTTTGCCTGCTCCGGGGTGCGATGGGCGGAATAAACATGCGCCTCATAAGGAACACCGAAGGAAGCCAGCGTATCCATTGCCTTTTGAACGATGGGCAGATCGCTGTCGCTCCCCATCATTACTGCGACTTTTCTCATAAGTTTATACCTCCGAAATTATTTTATAAAACAAAAAGGGCGCACGACTCCTTGCAGGAGATGTGCGCCCAGACGGTCGGCTTTTTACCCTTTGCTCCATTGTGGTGAACTCCACATGATCCGTCAGTCGCAAAGAGTCGTTCTCTACTTGTCTATTATATATAAAACTAAAAAAAATGTCAACGAAAAAGCAAGCGGTTTTTTTATTTTTGTGCAATCTATATTGATTCGGTAAATATCGGTATTCTTCCTTTGGAAATTTGACTATTTTTCAGCAAAATACTCCGATAATTTTCCGCAAAAGATCATCTTGGTTTCCTCAAGATCCAAAAAATGGATCGGCTGAACGATCCGCTCAAAATCTTCGCCCTTTAAAATGCCGATCTCCACCAAAAGATCCCGCACAAATTCGGAGCAATAGTAGTGCTCTTTTCTTTGATAGGGAATGCGAAATGCCGCCAAGCCAACACCCAATAAATTATAGCGGTATCTCTTCTTATTTTTATACATTGCTTCAAGGCGTTTCGCCAAAAGTTCTTTCTTTTCCTGCGACGTTTCCAATTCCAGCAACGCGACCTTCGCATCGGGAAAACGTTCATAAATTCCCCGATCGCGCCCTTCGGCAATAAAACCTCCCGGAATCGGCAGATACAGATAGCGGCGGCCGAAGGAATACATCGTCAATAGGTCTTTGGAAAAGCCAAGGGAGATATGGTTATATTCCGCGCCGGTGAACCATTTTAAAACACGCGCAGGGAGGGTGCCGCTCTGGCTTAATAAAAGATATATCCTTTCCATTTTTCATCCCCCTTCCAAAGAGATAGAACCATTATATTACATTTGAGAAATTTCGTCAAATTAGATTCTTTTAATAAAGATCGCGGAAATATTGCATTATTAATAATTTATGGTATAATTGAATCAAACTTATAAATTAACGAAAGAAGGTGGACTATATGAAGAAAATTATGTTCGGAAACAGTTTAATGCTATTAGCCATAGCAATATTGAAACTTGTTGAAATGAGTATAATATATCCACAAGCGGTATACGTTTCGTTTCTTTTAATCCCCGTAGGTTTAATTATGGCAGTGATCGGCTTTTTTAGCGGGAACAGTAAATAGTAAACTCCAATATATCAAAAATTTAAAAGGATTTTTAATCAAAGAGAAAAACCCGAAACCGTGATGGTTTCGGGTTTTTTGTTTGTATTGAAATAATACAGATTAGCGCTTGGAGAACTGGGGTGCTCTTCTTGCGGCTTTCAAACCGTACTTCTTTCTTTCCTTCATTCTGGGGTCGCGGGTTACAAAACCGGCCTTCTTCAGAACGGTCTTGAGGGTCTCATCGGATTCGATCAGAGCGCGGGTGATACCATGACGGATGGCACCTGCCTGACCGCTGACGCCACCGCCGACAACGTTGACGATAACATCATATTTACCCATAGTACCGGTCAGTTCCATGGGCTGACGAACCAACATACGCAGGGTTTCCAGACCGAAATATTCGTCCATCGCTCTGCCGTTGATGGTGACATTGCCGCTACCGGGAAGCAAGCGGACTCTGGCAACAGAAGACTTTCTTCTGCCGGTGCCGTAGAAATAATTTTCGTTATTATACATTGGTCAAGTCCTCCTTACTTCTCAAATACTTCGGGCTTCTGTGCGCCCAGGTTATGCTCTGCGCCGGAGAATACTCTCAGGCGGGTCATTGCAGCAGATGCAATCTTATTCTTGGGCAGCATACCCTTCACAGCCAACTCGACCACTTTCTCGGGGTTGTTTTCCATCAAGCGCTTATAGCTGATTTCCTTCAAACCGCCGATATGGCCGGTATGGTATTGATAGAACTTCTTATTGAGCTTATCGCCGGTCAGAACGACTTTGGAAGCGTTCAGAACGATCACGCAGTCACCACCGTCCACATGCGGGGTATAGTCGGGGCGATGCTTGCCCATCAGGATCATTGCGATCTGGGTGGAGACTCTGCCGAGCGGCTTATCAGCGGCATCAACAATGTACCACTTGCGATCGACTTGCTCTTGCTTTTTCATAAAAGTAGACATCGAATTTCTTCCTCCAATTTATTTTCTCTTTTTCATTGCCACGTTATTATAATACAACCAAAACCCAATGTCAACACCTTTTTTCAAAAAAATCAATTTACACTTTTCAATCTCGATATATCTCTGTTTTTCTCTGTTTTTCTTTGATTTACTCACTTTGCATTTACAAAAATTATTTGCTTTTTCAGCGAAAAAGCCTTAAAATAAGCAGGTAAAACATAGATAGGAGAACACTATGCAGCAGATTTCCGGTTATTTGCGCCGCGCCATTGATGATTTTCATATGATCGCGCCCAAGGAGCGGGTGGCGATCGCCCTATCGGGCGGTAAGGATTCGATGCTTTTGCTCCACGCAATGAGGCATCTTTCCCGCTACCACCCCGCCCAATTTGAGTTGATCGCCGTCTTTATCGATTTGGGATTCAATAATATTGATATTGAAACCTTGCAAAAAGAATGCGATCGCTTGGAGATCCCGCTCATCATCCGCAAGACCGATATCGCTCCCTTGGTCTTCGACATCCGCAAAGAGAGCAATCCTTGCGCCCTTTGCGCCAAGATGCGCCGCGGCTCCATCCACGATGCCGCCATCGAAAACGGATGCCGTACCATTGCCCTGGGGCACCATCGGGACGATGCGGTGGAGACCTTTGCGATGAATTTATTATATGAAGGGCGGATCGGGTGTTTTCAGCCGGTCACCTATCTGGACCGCAAGGATGTACGCGCCATTCGCCCGATGATCTATCTTTCGGAGCAGCAGATCGAAAATGCGGTACGTAAATTGAACATCCCCATTGTCAAGAACCCCTGCCCGATGGATCATACATCGATGCGTAAGGAGACCAAAGATCTTTTAAAGGAAGCAGAAGAGCGGTTCCCCGGATTGAATGACCGCCTCTTCGGTGCCATTCAGCGCAGCGAGCTTACCGGCTGGAAAAAGGATTGACAATAATATTTTCTTATTTTATAATAGTAGAAATGTGATTATCAATTAGATATCAATCAAAGGAGATATAAAGATGAAAGAACTTGAAAAGGTATATAATCCTCAGGAATTTGAGGACCGCATATACGATTTCTGGTTGAAGGGCCGCTATTTTCATTCCGAACCGGATGAAAGCAAGGAGCCTTTCACCATCGTTATTCCGCCCCCGAACGTTACCGGTCAGCTCCATATGGGGCACGCTTTGGACGAGACCCTGCAGGATATCCTGATCCGCTATAAACGGATGCAGGGCTTTAATGCCCTTTGGGTCCCCGGTACCGACCACGCAGGAATTGCCACCCAGATCAAGGTGGAAGAGGTTCTTCGCAAGGAAGAAGGGCTGACCCGCTATGATCTGGGCAGAGAGAAATTCTTAGAGCGCGTTTGGGATTGGAAAAAGATGTATGGCGACCGCATCATCAATCAGCTGAAGAAACTCGGTTCTTCCTGCGATTGGGACCGCGAGCGTTTTACTATGGACGAAGGCTGCTCCAAGGCGGTCAAAGAAGTATTTGTCAACCTTTATGAAAAAGGGTTGATCTATAAAGGCAACCGCATCATCAACTGGTGCCCCGACTGCACCACCGCCCTTTCCGATGCCGAGGTTGAATATGAAGAGCAACCCGGTCATTTTTGGCATATCCGCTATCCGGTTAAAGGCAGCGACGAATTTGTCACCATCGCGACCACCCGCCCCGAGACTCTCTTGGGCGATAGCGCGGTAGCGGTGCATCCCGACGATGAGCGTTATACCCATCTGGTGGGCAAGATGCTGATCCTGCCCTTGGTCAACCGCGAAATTCCCGTGGTCGCCGATGAATATGTCGATAAAGAGTTCGGTACCGGCTGCGTGAAGATCACCCCCTGCCACGACCCCAACGACTTTGAGGTCGGCAAGCGGCATAACTTAGAAGAGATCCTGGTTTTAGACGGCAACGCCAAGATCAACGCCAACGGCGGAAAATACGAAGGTTTGGATCGCTATGAAGCCCGCAAGCAGATCATTGCCGATCTGGAAGAAGGCGGTTTCTTGGTCAAGATCGAAGACCATACCCATAATGTCGGCACCTGCTATCGTTGCGGTTGCACGGTCGAGCCGATGGCTTCCAGCCAATGGTTTGTCAAGATGCAGCCTTTGGCGGAAAAATCCATCAAGGAAGTCAAGGCAGGTTCTACCAAGTTTGTTCCCGATCGGTTCAGCAAGACCTATCTGAATTGGATGGAAAACGTTCACGATTGGTGCATCTCCCGCCAGCTTTGGTGGGGTCACCGCATCCCCGCATACTATTGCGACGCCTGCGGCGAGATGGTCATTTCCAAAGACGATGTCCACACCTGCCCCAAGTGCGGCGCACCGATGCGGCAGGAAGAAGACGTTTTGGATACCTGGTTCTCCTCGGCACTCTGGCCCTTCTCCACCTTGGGTTGGCCCGATAAGACTCCCGAATTGGATTATTACTATCCCACCAGCACGCTGGTTACCGGATATGATATTATTTTCTTCTGGGTTGCCCGTATGATCTTCTCCGGCTTGGAGCAGATGGGCGAAGTTCCCTTTGAGCACGTTTTGATCCACGGTCTGGTGCGCGACAGCCAAGGCCGCAAGATGAGCAAATCCCTGGGCAACGGCATCGATCCTTTGGAAGTTATTAAGGAATACGGTGCGGATGCGCTGCGCTTTACCCTTGCCACCGGCAATGCGCCCGGCAACGATATGCGCTATTATCCCGAGCGGGTGGAATCCTCCCGCAACTTTGCCAATAAAGTTTGGAATGCGGCGCGCTTCATTTTGATGAATCTAAAGGAAGAGGATCTGACCTTCAAGGCAGAGAACCTCAAGCCCGAGGATGAATGGATCTTGACTCGGTACAACGATGTTGTTCGCGATGTTACCGAAAACTTGGATAAGTTCGAAATCGGCTTAGCCTTGCAGAAGGTCTACGATTTCATTTGGGATCTCTTCTGCGATTGGTACATTGAATTGGTCAAGCCCCGCCTCTATGCCGGTGGCGAAGACGGTGCTACCGCGCAAAGAGTTCTTCTGCACGTATTTTCCGGTTCTTTGAAGATGCTGCATCCCTTTATGCCCTTCATTACCGAGGAGATCTGGCAGGCTCTGCCTGTTTCGGAAGAGGCTTGCGTCACCGCCCGCTTCCCCGCGTATGATCCCGCATTGAATTTCGCCGCAGGTGCCGAGAAGATGGAGCATGTGATGGAAACCATCAAAGCCATCCGCAACCGCCGCGCCGAAATGAATGTTCCCCATTCCAGAAAAGCGACCCTTTATATTGAGACCGCCCATACCGAATGGTTTGAAGGGGCTGAGATCTTCTATCAAAAGTTAGCGGGTGCCGATCAGGTGCTGGTCAATCAGCCTGCACCCGAAGGAACGGTTAAATTGGTTTGCAATGGCGCGTCCCTTTATATCCCCTTTGCTGAACTCGTGGATATCGAAGGCGAGATCGCCCGCCTGACCAAGGAATTGGAAAAGGCCGAAGGCGAGCTCAAGCGTGTCAACGGCAAACTTTCCAACCAAGGCTTTATCGCCAAAGCGCCTGCCGCCTTGGTGGAAGCCGAGAATGCCAAAAAGGCCAAGTTTGAAGCGTTGATCGCCGACCTTGCCAAGAGCATTGAGGAAATGAAAAACAGATGATGAATTACGAGCAAGCCTTAGATTATATCCATCGGCACAGTGCGCACAGCGCCAAGCCGGGGTTACATCGCATCGCGGCATTGCTGGAGCAACTGGGCAACCCTCATAAAGCAGGGTTGCCCTTGCTCCATATTGCGGGAACCAACGGCAAAGGCTCCACCGCAACCATGCTGGCATCGGTACTGAAAGAAGCGGGATACAAGGTGGGATGCTTCACCTCCCCCTTCATCTATGATTTTCGGGAGCGGTACGCCATCAACGGCGAGATGATCGAAAAAGAGCGATTGGCAGAATTGGCGGAGCAGGTGATGCAAGCCGAGCAACGCTTAGACGAGCAACCCACCGAATTTGAAATCGTCACCGCCATCGGTTTTCTCTATTTCCAAGGTTGCGACATTGGCGTCTTGGAAGTCGGATTGGGTGGGCGGTTTGATGCCACCAATATCATTGAGCAACCGCTGGCGTCGGTGATCTGCTCCATCTCTTTGGATCATACCGAATTTTTGGGCAATACGGTAGCGGAAATCGCTTATGAAAAAGCAGGGATCATCAAAAAGAATTGCCCTGCCATCCTCTACGGAAAGAATCCGCAGGATGCCATTGAAACGATCCAAAAGCGATGTGATGAATTATCTGCCCCCCTCACCCTTTGCTTGCCGACAGAGTTGATCTCCTGCGCTGTGGACGGAACAACATTCCGCTATAAAGAGCAGGAATATTTTGTTTCGTTGCGGGGCGCGCACCAAGCGGATAATGCCGCGGTGGCGATCGAGACCCTCTTACAAATCCAAGATCGCTTTCCTTGGACCGAAGCGCAACTGCGCCAAGGCTTAAAGAATGCCTTTATCCCCTCGCGGCTGGAATGTCTTTCCCGCGATCCTTTCATCTTCATCGACGGCGGGCATAATAAAGACGGCATCGATATGCTTTTGGCGGCGATGGATCAATGGGAAGAACTGAAAGAGCCCACCGTCATCTTCGGGATGATGAAGGATAAACCCTATCAATACGCGGTGCGGCAATTAGCATCCCGCGCCAAGACCTTCCTTACGGTTCAGCCGCCGTTGCCGCGGGCGATGACCGCCTACGACCTTAAAAATATGGCAGATCTTTTCTGCGATGATTGCATCGCCTGCGACAGTTATGAGCAGGCGGCAAAACTCGCCATGGAAAAGCAAAACGGTTGTATTCTTGCGGCAGGTTCCCTCTATTTGGCGGGTGAGGTCGCCAAGGAATTAAAAAAACTTATTTGAATTGCAAATACCGACAAATTGTAAAGCACCCTTTCGATATAATGGATCGAAAGGGTGCTTTTTAAATTATAAGGAGGTTCAAATGAATATTGATTTTATAAACAACTACGATGAGTTGGAAGTGCGGCTCTACGGCGAGATCGATCACCATTGCGCCCGCGGACTTTCCGACAGTATTGATTTCAAGATCCGCCGCCATTGCCCTTCCCGCTTAGTGCTGGATTTCGGCGGAGTCAGTTTTATGGATAGTTCGGGGCTGGCGATCGTGATGGGGCGAAGAAAGCTGATGATGAACTACGACGGCAAGGTAGAACTTCGCCATCTTTGCGGAGCCGCCAAAAAAGTGTTTGATATGGCAGGAATTTCAAAATACGTAATCGTAAAGGAGGAGCCCAATGAAAGCGAATAATCAAATGCGCATCACTTTTCTTTCCCGCTCGGCAAACGAAGGGTTTGCCCGCATTGCGGTGGCGGCATTTGCCGCCCAATTAGATCCCACCGTCGAGGAGATCAGCGAAATTAAAACCGCAGTCAGCGAAGCGGTGACCAATGCCATCGTACACGGCTATGCCGACCGATTGGGGGCCATCAACATCAGCGGACGGCTTTATCCCAACGGCAAATTGGTGCTGAACATTAAAGACCGCGGCAAAGGGATCGAAGACATTGCCCAAGCCATGGAACCGCTTTTTACCACCGGCAACGCGGAAGAGCGCAGCGGGATGGGCTTTACGGTGATGGAGGCATTTATGGATAAAGTTAAGGTTACATCGAAAATGGGGATGGGTACAACGGTAACCTTGACCAAATACATAAAAGCCAAAGATTAATGCCGATTTTGCAAGACCGCTTAGTCGAAGAAAACTTAGGTTTGGTTCGGATGGCGGTCCAACGCTATCGGGGATTTGGAGTGGAAGATGAAGATTTAATGCAGATCGGTTCGATCGGCCTGATCAAAGCCGCGCGAGATTTCGATCCGGAAAAAGAAGTTCGTTTTTCCACCTATGCGGTGGCAAAGATCATCGGCGAGATCAAGACCTATCTGCGGGATAACGGCAGTATCAAGGTCTCGCGAAAATATAAAGAAGATAAACTAAAAATCGACCGCGCCGCCCGCGCATTGACGCAAAAACTCGGTCGGGAACCGCGCATCTCCGAGCTGGCAAAGTATACCTCCCTTTCCCAAGAGGAGATCCTCTCGGCGATGGAGGCCACCCGCCCGACGGTCTCTTTGGATCTTCCGCCGGAGGAAGGCGGCGTTGCACCCGGGATTCCCTCACCGGAAAATCATCTGCTGGAACGGGTCTGGGTGCGGGAAATGCTGGAAACCTTATCCCCCGACGAACGACGGCTGATGGTCCTGCGGTATTTTTTGGATCAAACCCAAAGTGTCACCGCCGCCGAGCTGGGAATGAGCCAGGTGGCGGTATCCCGATTGGAAAAGAAGATTCTGCTCAAACTTAAAAAGCAATATGACCCATAAAAAATCCCGATGCTGATGCATCGGGATTTCATTATTCGACGATATTCACTCTCTTGCACATTTCGCGGTATTCCTTGGGGCTCATACCGACGCGGCTTTTGAAGATGCGGGAGAAGCAATAGATATTGGTATATCCCACCGCGCTACAGACCTGAGAAACGTTGAGGTCTTCTTCTTCAAACATTTTCTTGGCGCGCTGGATACGGTAATCGATAATATAATTTTGGGTACTCTTATTTTTATAGGTCTTAAACAAGCGGGAAAGATAGCTCCGCTCGATACCCAGCATATTGGCGATCTCTTCCACGCTGAGGTTTTTATTATAGTTTTCTTTTATGTATTCCACCGCGCGGGTCATATAAAAGTTCTTGGCGGGGATCTTGCGGGAGATCAGGCTTTCTTCCAAACATTCCAGAAGGTTTAAAAAGCAGGAGCTAATGGAAAAATGATTTTGATATTTCTTTTCACATTCCATAAAAAGGTCGTAGGCCAGATCCATCGCTTTATGAGAGGTGGAAAAATCGATCAGCGGCGTCTGCGAAGTCAGCCCCAGATGCTCGATAAATTTCCCGACATCCTTGCCGGAAAGAACGATTCCGATATAATTCCAAGGCTCCATATTATCCGCCTTCAAGGTGACCGACTTATCGGGGAACAACACAAACGCTTGCCCTGCCACCACGTTATACCGACGGTTGCCGATATCAAGCACACCGCGGCCGGTCTCCAGAATGTTGATCACATACCGATCCGGAACAATGGGGCCCAGCCGCTCGGATGGATTATACCGATGGCAACAGCACAGATCCAACTGAATATCGGGGAAATATTCGTTGCCGAAAGAAAAATGCTCTTCACGATCCAAATACTTCTGCATGCTTTACCTCACTACGTTTTTTATACACTTAAAGTCAAATCAATCATACCACATATTGTTAAAAATTGCAACATAAAATTAAAAAAACATCCAACTTTTTGCAACCTTTCGTTAAAAATTAAATTTAAAGTTAAATTTTGCCGTTTTTCATTTTGCTTTATGTTGCGTTAGCAACAGTGCGGAATATTACACCGCTATGGAGCGCATCTTTGGCAAAGGGTGTTGCTATATTTTGCATTTAAAAATGCTTGAATCCATTTTGGATTCAAGCATTTTTTATCAATTGTCGTAAGGAGGGCGATCCTGCGGCGGCTCATAGCCTTCGGGATCGATAACCAACCAAGCATTGGGCAGAAAACGCATTCCGTCGCGATCCGAGCCGCTGGGACTATTGACCACACCGCCTTCGTCCACATGGTACAATACGGTAGAAGAACCGCCGTCGAGGTTGGCGGCATTATAGCAGTCTTCATCGATCATTACCTGCTGCAACTGCTTAATGGTCGCGCCTGCAGAAGAAAGCTGACGACCGTCGATGACGACAAAGACCACCGTTCCGTCTTTCCGCTGACCGATGGCGGTACGCGGAGCGATCCCCCAGCCGCCGTCACCTTTAATATCAGCGGGTTCGCCGTTGATGATCAGAAACGGATAGAATTCGCAGGCATCCCGCAGATTCAGATCCTTAACCTCTTCCTTACTGTAGGTTCCGAGGACCAGAACATCATCTTCATTAAATCCGATGATATTGCTGGAAGTCTGCCAGGTTTCCTGAATCATTACACCGTCTATAATGACGGTTCCGATGGCCGCGCCGCCGTTGCCCCAGCCGCTGGGATCATCAAAGCCGCCGCCGTTGATGCCGGCAATGGCGTTATAGTCTTCAATTAAGAGAGGAATCTTCTGCCCCTTGGTGCCAAAGTTGCTGGGAATACCCAACCGCACCCAGGCAGGGTTCGAGATTTCAAGCACATAGCCCACATAGCCGCGGCCTGTGATCCTCTTGAGATTGATATCGTCTTTTCGCTCTCCTGTATCGATCGCATCTGCTTCGGTTTTGGTGGTCAGGTTGGTCACCTTATGCTTTGCCAAAACTTTTTGGATGGTTTCTTCGGAATAAAAAGTGGTCGCATAATACTTATGCGATAAGGTCGACATTGCCGAGGTGATCAACGTATCGCGGAAGAACGCAATGGGACCATACAGCAAGAACAACGCCAAGGCCGCCTCTGCAACCAAGGTTGCAAGAAGGCTGACCAGATATTTTCCCCACGGGCGACGAAACCAAGCGTCCGGATCCTGAAAGAGCCGCGGCTTGCTGAGTACCCGCTGGTGCTTTGCAACATACCGTTTATTTTTTCTCAATTTTTTCACCTATCATTATTTTAATATTACACACTCTTAGAATTATAATGTTTTCTTTGATTTATGTCAACCATAATGAAAAATATTTTATATTTGTTCAAAAATTTACTTTACAAATGGAATTTTGTTTGATATAATATTGAACGTTCGTTGGGATATAGCCAAGTTGGTAAGGCAACGGATTCTGACTCCGTCATTCCGCAGGTTCGAGTCCTGCTATCCCAGCCAAAAAAACCTCGTTCTCAGAACGAGGTTTTTTTATTCAAACCCGAGGGGTTTGAGGATGTAATCAATTCGCGTAATGCGAATTGTATGTAATTTGTGCGGAGCACAGCATGGCATCACCGTTAGGTGTATGGGCGGAAACTCCTTCGGGTTTGATTACATACGCAACTAAAGTTGCAATTACATTCATCAGTTCGTGATGATTACATACACAGCTTCGCTGTGATTTATTAGCAAACAATACAATAAAACAAAGCCACTAAATCTTTTTTGATTTAGTGGCTTTTATTTTCATCTCATCTCATCCAACGTCAATTCAAAGGCAGGCAGAAATTCTTCCATAAAGATCTTCACTTCATCCAAAGGCATCTTGGAAAGGATTTCCCTCAGCGATTTTTCCGCCGATTGAAATTCCATATTTCCTGCTTTGCGCTCTTCAATGCATTTGATCAACGCCGATAATTTATCTGCCGCTTTGATCAGCGGGCGCAGTTCATTATCCTCTTCCCGCAGGAGCGGTGCATAGGTCGGCTTCAAATCGTCGGGGAGCATCGAAAGCAGCTGATCATTTGCCGCCTCCTCTACCCCTTTAAACGCCGATTCGATCGAGGGGTTTTGATATTTCACCGGTGTGGGCATATCGCCGGTTAAGATCTCATGGGCATCGTGGAACATTCCCAACACCGCCGCGCGATCCACATTATAGGCTTTTCCACAACGCTCATTGGCTATCACAGCGAGGGCGTGCGCCAAAACGGCGGTTTCTAAAGTATGCTCGGTCAGCGTTTCGGCGCGGGAATTGCGCATCAACGCCCAGCGATCGATATATTTCATTCGAAACAACATCGAAAAAAAATTCTTACTCATTGTTCATTTCCTCTATGACCGCTTCCCCTTCCCCTAAAACAAAGGGACGGTCGACGGTGACCTTTCGGACGTTCTCCATCGAAGGAACGCGGTACATAATATCCATCATTGTATTTTCAATAATTGCACGCAACCCGCGCGCACCGGTCTTTTGCTTGATGGTCTTTTCGGCGATCGCCTTTAAGGCATCGTCGGTAAATTCCAACTCCACATGATCCAGCGCAAAGAGTTTTTTATACTGCTTGACGATAGCATTTTTCGGCTCGCTTAAAATCTTAAGCATTGCCTCTTCATCCAGCTCATCCAAGGTAACCAGCACCGGCAAGCGGCCCACCAATTCGGGAATGACACCGAATTTGGCGATATCATGGCTTTCCAGCCGTTGATAGATTTCGCTGAGAGAAGGCCCTTCCTTGCTTTGGATCTGCGCGCCAAAGCCGACCGCCGATTTACCGATCCGCTTTTTGACCACGCTTTGAATTCCATCAAAGGAACCGCCGCAGATAAAGAGAATATTGGAGGTATCGATCTGGATAAATTCTTGGTTGGGATGCTTTCTGCCGCCTTGGGGCGGAACATTGGCGACCGTTCCCTCCACAATCTTCAGCAGAGCTTGCTGCACCCCTTCGCCGCTGACATCGCGGGTGATGGACACATTCTCACTCTTGCGGGCGATCTTATCGATCTCATCCACATAGATGATGCCCTTTTGGGCGCGATCCACATCAAAATCCGCCGCCTGCAACAACTTGAGCAAGATATTCTCCACATCTTCGCCCACATAGCCCGCCTCGGTCAAGGTGGTGGCATCGGCGATGGCAAAGGGAACGTTCAAGATCTTTGCCAAGGTTTTGGCAAGATAGGTCTTTCCGCTGCCGGTGGGACCGACCAAAAGAATATTGCTCTTTTGGAGTTCTACACCGTCTTCATCGGCAGCCTCGTTCAGAATCCGCTTATAATGGTTATACACCGCGACGGATAGGGCGATCTTCGCCCGCTCCTGCCCGATGACATATTCATCCAAAAACCGCTTGATCTCCTGCGGTTTATGGACATGGATCTGCTGATCTTCTTTTTTCTTATTCTTGCCCTTATGATATTCGGGATGGCTATGGGGATGATACCCATTTTCTACCAAAATGGTCATACAAAGCTCTACGCAATCGGTACAGATCATTGCATCCAACCCTTCGATCAGATGGGCTTCTTTGGCAGACCGCCCGCAAAACGAGCAGCTATTTTTCTTATGATCAGACATTCAAGAATGACTCCTTAGAAATATTGTTTGACACGCTGGGAAGACTGAGCAAAAATGTTTCCGAATTCGTCAAACCGTTCTCGTCGGCGTAATTCACGGGGTCCCCGACAAAACCGAGGTTTTGTTGGGGAAAAGGAAGAGCCAATGATAATAGCGGATTTTTGCCCTTTGGCAAATGGAGCGGTTTTCATTGGTTCTGACGCACGGTAGAGAGCGGTTTGGCGGATAGCAGAAAAAATCCAATCAAAATCCGCATTACTATGCGGATTTTTTCCTTATAAAAGAACATAGAGAAAGAGTATAACCCCTTCTCTATGAAAAACTTTATAAATTGGTCTCCACTGCTTTTAATTTTTTCTTTTTCTGCGGTCGGGGACTTTTTTGACAGTCTTTATCGATGGGCGATGACCTCATCCACCAAGCCATAGGCTTTTGCTTCTTCCGCGGTCAGGAAATTATCGCGGTCGGTATCCCGAACGATCTCTTCCAGACTTTTTCCGGTGAAATCCGCCAACATCTTATTGAGTTTATCCTTGGTTTTCTTCAGGTTCCGATTGCGGATCTCCACATCGGTGGCACTGCCTGCGATACCGCCCAGCGGTTGATGGATCATCACTTCGCTGTTGGGCAAGCAATAACGCTTGCCCTTCGCGCCTGCGGCGAGCAAAAATGCGCCCATGCTTGCCGCCATTCCGATACAAATAGTAGATACATCGCATTTGATATACTGCATCGTATCAAAAATGGCCAAGCCTGCGGTGACCGAGCCGCCGGGGGAATTGATATAGAAGCTGATATCCTTATCAGGATCCTGGCTTTCCAAATAGAGCAGCTGAGCGATGACCAGACTTGCGGTGGTATCGTTGACCTCTTCCGCCAGAATGATGATACGATCATTCAGCAGGCGGGAATAAATATCATAGGAACGCTCACCGTGGCCGGTTTGCTCCACTACCATTGGCACTAAACTCATAGATAAACTCCTTTTTGGTAAAAAGAAGGATTACTCTTTGGGCTCTTCCTTCTTAGCGGTTGTTTTCTTTGCGGCGGGCTTTTTCGCTGCCGGTTTCTTTTCGCCTTCGCTCTTTGCGGCGGGCTTTTTGGTTGCGGTCTTCTTGGCGGTTGCCTTCTCTTCGGTAACCTCCGCATTGTTGCGGATCAGCTCAACAGCCTTGGAAACAGCGCAATCCATGGTGATATCTTCTTTGGGCAGGTACATCTTGACCTGGTCTACGGGCATACCGTAGGCGGCGGCGATATCGCTGTATTCCTTCTCGATATCTTCCTCAGCAACAACAACGCCGGCCAGCTCAACGACCTTCTCCAGAGCCAAGCGGACCTTGGTCTGCTTTTCGGCATCTTCTTCAAAGCCCTTGCGGAACGCGGCTTCGTCCATACCGGTATACTGCAGATACATCTGCATATTCAAGCCGGAGCCTGCAAGGCGCTGTTCAAATTCAGCAACCTTATTATCGACCGCGGACTGCACCATGGCATCGGGAATGGCAACTTCGGTCTGCTCCAGAAGAGCATCGATCAGAGCGTTATCAAGTTCGTTTGCGGACTGAGCATCCTTGCGCTCCTTGATCTTCTTTTTGATATCCTTTTTCAGCTCTGCCAGAGTATCGAACTCGCTGACATCCTTGGCAAACTCATCATCCAACTCGGGAACTTCGGTTTCTTTAACTTCGTTGATATGGCAATCAAAGATGGCTGCCTTACCCTTCAGTTCTTCTGCATGATACTCTTCGGGGAAGGTCACTTCTACCTTGACATCCTCGCCTGCTTTTTTGCCGACCAGCTGGGGCTCAAAGCCGGGGATGAAGCTATTGGAACCGAGAACCAGATCATAGTTCTCGCCCTTGCCGCCATCGAAATGAACGCCATCGACAGAACCGTCGAAATTAATGTTTACAGTATCGCCGTCCTTGGATTCACGCTCGACAACGATGGTGCGCTCGTTCTGCTTCTGCAGACGCTCCAACTCCGCCTTCACTTCGGACTCGGTTACAGTATAGACGGTTTTGGTGGCTTTTAAACCTTTATATTCCTTAACAGTCACTTCGGGCTTGACGGTGACGACCGCTTTGAAACTAAAGCCTTCGGCATCCACCTCGGTAATTTCGATCTCGGGGCGGGCAACGACCTTCAGGTCGGCTTCCTTCACCGCTGCGTCATAAGCATCGGGATACAGCGCATTGACAGCATCTTCAAAGAAAACGCCTTCGCCGTACATACGCTCCACAACCTTGCGGGGAGCCTTGCCCTTTCTGAAACCGGGGACGGTGATCTTGGCGATGTTCTTTTTGAACGCGGCATCGACTGCGTTCTTGAATTCTTCGCCCTTGACCTCGATGGTCAGCTCAACCAGACTGTTTTCAAGTTTTTTAACTTCTTTTACTTGCATCCTATTAGTACCTCCATATTTTTGCCTAATAACTCTATTATTTTATAATTAATACCAAAAAAAGTCAACACCTATGCCCAAATTGAGAGAGAACTTTCGCCCAAATTTCCTTCATTTTTTGGCGAATTTGCTGCATTTTCCCAATTTTCGACAGATTTTGCGGAATTTTCAGCGGTTGAAAACCCAACGCGTCCGCCGAAATCAAGGTATATTCGATACCGTTTTTAATAAACGGTTTGGTGCAGATCGCTTTACCGCCGTGGAGATGACCGTAGTAGACGCGGCGCACCCCAAACTTCTTTAAGATCGGCAAAAAGGGATCGTGGGCATCGCTGACGGGCGGATGATGGAAGAAGACGATCTTCTCCCCTTTTCCCTGCGCCGACTCCAGCGAATGTTCCAATCGCTGCATCTCCCGCGGGAGCATTTTTTGCGCCTGCTCATCAAAGCAATCCACATCCCAGCCCCGCGTTCCGCAAAGCGTTACTCCGTCGACTTCATAGGAATTATTGAAAAGGATGAAAAAATCCTCCCATTTGCGCTCTTCAAAAAAGCGGGTCATTTTGGCGACCGTTTCCCACCAATAATCGTGGTTGCCTTTTAAGAGGATCTTTTTGCCGGGCAGATCATGGAAAAAGCGAAGATCTGCTTCCGCATCCTTTAAGGACATTGCCCAGCTGATGTCGCCCGCCAAAACCACCGTATCTTCTTCCCGAACGGTTGCCAGCCAATGATTTTTGATTTTTTGCGCGTGGTCTGCCCATCGGCTGCCGAAGACATCCATCGGTTTTTCGCCGGAAAGCGAAAGGTGCGGATCACCCAACACGAAGATTGCCAAAATGCTCCCCTCCTTTTTTGAATATTCTTTCTTTTTCTGCTCATACTAACTCTCGGAAAGGAGAGTTTGAAAACAATGAACAATAATCCTGTAAACTTAGGCGTTGACTGCAAGGTAGAGAACTGCCATTATCACACCAAAGGTGATAAGTGCACCGCCGAGAAAATCGAAGTTTGCAACTGTGTCGGTTGCACCAGCAGCGCAGATACCTTCTGCAAAACCTATAAGGAAAAATAAATCCTTCCCTAAAAATGCCGACGAATGTCGGCATTTTACTTATAAGACACGATCAATATAATCTTTCATATTTCCGTAGAGAATTTTATCGGCAATTTCTGCTCCAAATTCTTTTTCTAATGCAATACCCAGATCGGCAACAGCATAGAGATCCGGCAGATCGATCGGTACGCGGGATATTCCGTCGAAATCCCCGCCGATGGCGGCAACGGATTGACCGCCGAGTTTCAAAATATGGCGAAAATGGTCGATGATATCCGAAATTTTCGCTTCTCTCGGTGCAGATAGAAAATGATGGCAGAAATTGACCCCCATCAGCCCCTTGCGGCGGATCAGTTCTTTGATCTGCTCATCAGTGAGGTTGCGGGGATGGGCTTTAAGGGCATAGCAATTGGAATGGGTGGCGACCACGTGATCGGGCAACAGTTCCAGCATCTGGTCGGCAGAACGATGGTTGAGATGGGAGATATCCACCGTCAGCCCTGCATCTCTCAAAAGCAATGCCACCTTTTTCCCAAGTTCGCTCATCCCAAAATCGACGTTAATTCCGCCCGCCAAATGATTTCCGTCGTTATAGCAAAGGGAGATAAACGCCACTCCCCGCTTTTTTAAATTCTTGGCGATCCGCTCGTTTTTCAGCATATCTTCGCCGAAAAATCCGCCGCCTTCGACACTGTAAATATACGGTGTTTGCCCTGCCGCAAAGGTCTTATCGATCTCCTTGCCGCTATGGCAAAGGTGCATATCGGGGTAGCGGCGCAGGACCTCTTCTCCGTATGTATGGACCGCGCGAAAATATGCATAAGGGTCCTCGGTGCCGTCCGGAATATAGACAGCATAAGTCTGCAGGTGCTTAAAAGACGGGTTGCGCCGAACATTCAACGACGGGTCGTCCAGATCGCTTTTGCGGCGATAGCATTTCCAAAGGGTGTCGCAATGAAGATCACCGTAAATTTCCATAAATCGAGTCTCCTACATTGATATAGCATTCTCGATATGCTCAATTTCCGCCTTCCCTTTCTTGACGGTTACGGCAAGAACGTCAAACCGCAGCGGGCAATCATCGATCCCCTTGACCTGCAGCCAAATTTGCGCGGTTTTGACCATCTTCTGCTGCTTGAAATAGTCCACGCTCTCTTGGGGTGCGGCAAGCATCCCTTCGCTGCGGGTTTTCACTTCGCAGAAAACGATGGTATCGCTCTTTCGGGCAATAATATCGATCTCGCCGAAGCGGCATTGATAATTGGCATCGAGAAGTTTGAAGCCCTTTTTACGCAGATAGCGTTTGGCGGCCTCTTCCCCTTTTAAGCCTAAGCCGTAGACCTTCATTTTATTCCCCCAATATTTTCTTCAAAAAGGTTTTGCGATGGATCGGCGCGGGTCCGAATTGCAAAATTGCCTCCCGATGCACCTTGGTGCAATAGCCCTTATGGGCACCGATCTTATATTCGGGATATTCCCGATCCATCTCTTCGCAAAGGCGGTCGCGGGATACTTTTGCCAGAATGGAAGCCGCCGCGATGGAAGGCGATAAGGCATCGCCGCCGATAATCGTTTTGGTGGGGATGGAAAAATCTCTTGCGATATTACCGTCCACCAACGCAAAATCCGCCTTCATCGGCAGATCGGCAATGGCTCGGCGCATCGCCAACATCGCCGCATTTAAAATATTGATCTCGTCGATCTCCTCCACACTGCCCCAGCCGATGGCATAAGCCAGCGCGTTTTCGATGATTATGTCAAAGAGTTGCTCCCGCTTTTTCGGGGAGAGTTTTTTGGAATCGTTCAGCGCGGGATGGTTCCAATCGGGCGGTAAGATCACCGCCGCCGCGCAGACCGGACCGCAAAGGCAGCCTCTACCCGCTTCATCCACACCGCAGATATTCTGATAGCCTGCCTTGCGGCATTCTTCTTCATAGCGATAATCAAGCATGAGGCGGTTCCTCCAAGGAGATCCTGCCGATCTTGCCGCCGCGGAATTCATCCAAAAGAACCGCGGCACAGCGGGTATAATCAAAATCATTGCCGCGGAGCAAAAATCCGCGCTTGCGGCAGATCTCTTCATAGATCTCCAGCGGCTCCATAGCATCGATGCAGGGCAGTTTATACCGCGCTTCCAATTCCCGCGGATAGGTTTTCTGCAAGATCTCGATCAGCTCCATTGCCAAGCCTTCCCGATCGACGACATCGTCCTTCACCGCGCCGGTCAATGCCAGATGGATGCCCTGCTGCATATCCTCAAATTTATTCCATAAGATACCCGGTGTATCCAAAAGTTCCACATCACTTTGCAGGGTGACCCATTGCCCGCCGCGGGTGACCCCCGGGCGATCCTGCGCCTCGGTGGCGCGACGCTTGCAAAGGGCATTAATCAGCGTACTTTTGCCGGAATTGGGCACCCCGCACATCATCAAACGGATAGTTTTGGTCATTCCCTTGGCTTTGGCACGTGCCAACGGCTCCGCCAAAAGCTCCCGCACCTTGGGCAAAATATCCGATACACCCTGCCCTGTGGTGCTATTTAAAAACAACACGGGGACACCGATGGATTTAAAATAAACGTCCCATTTCTGATTGATTCTTTCATCGGCAAGGTCCTTTTTAGTCAGAACCGTCAGCCGTTTTTTATTGGCCAATAACCGATCGAAATCGGGATTGCGGCTGCTTTGCACCACCCGCGCATCCGCCACCTCGATCACCAGATCCACCATACCGATATTCTTCTCGATATAGCGTTTGGTCTTGGTCATATGGCCGGGATACCATTGGATTTGAAGATTTCCCATTATTTTACCACTCCTGTATTGGGCCAGATGCGAATCAGCATTTTACCCAGCATGTATTTCTCTTCCACTGCGCCGAGCTGGCGGCTATCGGTACTATTGTCGCGGTTATCCCCCATGACAAAGACTTCCCCTTCCTGCACGGTATAAGGTAAATTCAAGCCGGAGGGATGGGTGCAACCTGCTGCGTGGTCCATATCAAAGCAATGGTCGCGGTGGGGATCGATATAAGGTTCGTCCAGCACCTTACCATCGACAGTCACTTTATAATCGCGGGTGATATCCACCGTCTGCCCTGCCACCGCAATGACGCGCTTGACCAGCACCTTCTGCTGATGGTTTTCCGCCACAAAGCAGACAATGTCGCCTTGCTTGGGGGTATAGAACAGTTGAGAGACCAGCAAGCGATCGCCGTGGGTCAAGGTGGAGTTCATCGAAGGACCGTCGACAATGTAGATACGGCAGACCAAGGTGAAGATGATCATCACCGCCACCAGCGCGATCACCACCGATTCCAAAATATCCATAATATCTCGATTGAATTTTTTCATTGGAGTTCTTCCTTTAAAATAGATTTCAAATCATTATACTATATTTTAATATAAATTGCAAGATGCGGATCATATAAAAAGGGCACACCTTTGCGTAGGAAACGGTGCCAAATAAATCCCGCTCTCTTTTGGTGAGCGGGCTTTATTTGGCACCCCCAGTAGGAATCGAACCTACAACCAGCCCTTAGGAGGGGCTTATTATATCCATTTAACTATGAGGGCATGGACCTTATTATAATATTAAAACGAAACGAAAATGTCAAGTTGATTGACATTTTAGGGAAATTTTTATATAATTTTTCGAAGAGTTCTTATTCTAATGCTTATCCTTTTATCATACTCTTTTAAAAAGGAGTTGATAAAATGGAAGAATATACCAGAGACTCTCTGCGGGAGATGCGCAGAGGTGAGCAACAAGCCCATCAGCAACGGAAAGAAAAGGGCTCGAAGTTTATTACATTTTTGATCATCCTGCTCTTTTTGGCGGCGGGGATCTTTTATCTTGCCACCGCCGAGCCTGCCTGGCTGAAAAAGCATTTAGGCTTTTCGGAGCTCAAAACGGCGGTGGAGGCATGGCAGCAGGATCTGGCGGATGCCTTTCAGGGCGAAGATACGGTGGATGTTCAATCCATTGTGGACGATGCGCTGAAGGAGCAAAATGAATAAGCCGCAGATCTCCCCTTTCTTATTACTTTTGCTTTTTGCCTATATGGTGATCGAGGGGTCCTTTATGCCGCTTTGGGTCTTGCTTTTTTCGCTGATCCACGAAGGCGGGCATCTTTTGGCGATTCGGTGGTTGGGCGGCGGCATCCGCAGTTTTCAAGGCGGCGGACAAGGCTTTGGGATCGGCACCCGCGCCCTTTCCTACCGCGCGGAATTTTGGGCGGCCTTTGCAGGGCCCTTGACCAGCATTGCTTTGGCGATGCTTTTTGCCGCCTTTCGGCAATGGCAATTTTTATACACCAATTTAGCCTTGGGATTAATGAACCTACTTCCCATCTACCCTTTGGACGGCGGGCGGATGCTGCGGGCAATTCTGACCGAGACTCTGCCGCTCCATCTGCAACAACCGATTCTGCAAGGAATCGGGCTACTCTTTATTTTGCCCCTGCTTGGCTTGGCTTTTTGGCAGTTTTTGGCAAGCGGGTATAATATTTCTTTGCTGTTTATTTGCTTTTATCTGTTAGGACTTTTAAAGGAGAACGGAAATGACGTATAATTTAGATCAAATGCGCGATCTTTTGCTGAGCGTTCAAAAGCCCGCCCGCTATGTGGGCGGAGAGATCGGGCAAATTATGAAGGATCCCGAAGCGGTGGATATTCGGGTGGCTTTTTGCTTTCCCGATATTTACGATATCGGGATGTCCCACCTGGGGATGCGGATCCTTTACGGTGTTTTAAACGAGCAGGAAAAGGTATGGTGCGAGCGTGCCTTCCAGCCCTGGCCCGATATGGAAGAAGCGATGCAAAAGGAAGGCATCAAGCTGTATACCTTAGAGAGCCGCACCCCGCTGGATGAATTTGATATCGTTGCCTTTACCTTGCAATACGAAATGTGCTATCCCACTGTACTCAATATGCTGAAGCTGGGCAACATTCCGCTTTACAGCAAGGACCGCAAGGGATTGGAGCAGATCGTCGTCGGCGGGGGGCCTTGCGCCTATAATCCCGAACCCTTGGCACCCTTCTTTGATATCTTCAGCATCGGCGAAGGCGAAGAAGCACTCCCCGAACTGACCGAAAAACTGCGGGATGCCCGCGACCGCGGGATCAGCCGCGAAGAATTTCTTTTTGAAGTTTCCCAAATGGAAGGGTTTTATGTTCCTTCCCTTTATGATGCTACCTATAACGAAGACGGCACCTTAGCCGCCTTTACCCCCAACCGCGATGGCGTTCCCGCCGTTGTTCGCAAGCGGATCATCAAAGACTTGGACAAGGTCTATTATCCCAAGGACCAGATCATCCCCTTCACCGAGCCGGTACACGATCGGGTAACCATCGAGCTGTTCCGCGGATGCATCCGCGGCTGCCGCTTCTGCCAGGCGGGGATGCTTTTCCGCCCCATTCGCTGCAAGAGCGCCGATACCTTGGTAAAGGATGCCTGCGCCCTGCTGGAAACCACCGGTTATGAGGAACTTTCCCTCTGCTCCCTTTCCTCCAGCGATTATCCTGAGATCGAAAAGCTGGTAGATCAACTCATTCAATACACCGAACCCCGCGGGATCAACCTTTCTCTGCCCTCTCTGCGGATCGATAACTTTTCCAAGGAATTGGCGGAGAAGATCACGGGTGTAAAGAAATCTACCTTTACATTTGCGCCCGAAGCGGGAAGCCAGCGGATGCGGGATGTCATCAATAAAAACGTCACCGAAGCGGATATTGAGCGCAGTTGCCGCATCGCCTTTGAGAACGGTAACTCCTCGGTCAAGCTTTATTTTATGATGGGGCTTCCCACCGAGACGGATGCGGACTTGGATGCCATCCGCTCTTTGGCGGATAAGATCATCGGCTACTTTTACGATACCGATAAAGAAAAACGTAACCGCTTTATAAAGATCACCGCCAGCGTTGCCACCTTTATCCCCAAGCCCTTTACCCCCTTCCAATGGGAGGCGCAGGACAGCCGCGAGGAGACCACCCGCAAACAGCAGTATCTTTGGGAAAAGGTGCGTTCCAAGCAGATCACTGTCAACTGCCACGATTGCCGCACTTCGATGATCGAGGCCATCTTGGCGCGGGGCGACCGCCGCTTGGCGCCGGTTTTGGAGCAGGTTGCCGCGATGGGCGGAAAACTCGATGCTTGGAGCGAGCATTTCAGTTACGATCGCTGGATCGACGCGATGGATGCCTGCGGGGTAGACGGCAACTTTTATTCTCTGCGTAAGCGGGATTTTGATGAACTTTTACCCTGGGATTTCATCGACATCGGTGTTTCCAAGGATTATCTGATCCGCGAAGCCAAGCGCAGTTATGAGGCCCAAACCACCCCCAACTGCGCCGAGCAATGCAACGGTTGCGGTGCAAACAAAATGATGGGAGGGAAATGCGATGTTTAAAGATATGCGGGTGCGTTTTTGCAAAGAAGGCAGTGCTGTCTATTTTTCCCATTTAGATCTCAACCGCGTGGTTCTGCGGGCGTTGCGCCGCAGCGGCATCCCCTATTGGAGCAAGGGCGGGTTCAGCCCCCATCCCTATTGTGTGTTTGCCCAATCCCTATCCTTGGGGTTTGAAAGTGAGGGGGAGCTGTTTGATTTTCGCTTGTTGGAAGGGGCGGAACTTGATCCCCAAATGCTGATCGATGCGTTTCCCGACTCTTTAAAGATCCTGGAGATCTATGAGCCGCAGGATCATTTTAAAGAAATTGCCTTTGCTTCCTATAAAATTGAAATAGAAACCGATCGCTCTGCCGCAGAGATCGAGCAAGCGTTCCAAACCCCGCTGACGGTTTTGAAAAAGACCAAGCGCACCGAAAAAGAAGTATTGCTTTCGGATTTCATTCGTTCCATCCGCGCCGCCGAGGGCGAGTGCGGCAAGGTCGTGCTTTGGGCGACGTTGGCGGCGGGCAACGAAGGCTCTTTAAGCCCCAACTATCTTGCCGAGGGCTTAAACAATGCGGAAATCCCCGCCAAGATCAAGCGGGTCCGCCGTTTGGCGTTCTATAAAAAGGACGGTTCGGAAATTCGCTAAATTCTTTAAAAAATTGCTTGACTTTTGATTCTTTTTATTATATACTATTCAAGCAGTTTGGAGAGATGGCTGAGCTGGTCGAAGGCGCACGATTGGAAATCGTGTAACGGCTTAAACCCGTTCGGGGGTTCGAATCCCCCTCTCTCCGCCAAAACGAAAATCCTGTCGACTTTTGTCGGTGGGATTTTTGTTTTGTATTATTCATTTTTCATTATTCAATATTCATCATTCATTAAAACGGATTTTCGTAATGAATAATGAAGTCGCTTACGCTGATGAATAATGAATAATTTCGGTGTCGGCTTTGCCGACGAATTATAAATAATATGTAGTGGTTCGAACACATAGGTCAAAAAATCAAAAGAGTTTGAATTTGTGCACCCTTTCCAAAGAAGAAGGCACCCTTTCGAGGGTGCCTTTTTCTTTGGCGTCGATCGGGGATCGAACCCGTCTGGGTTCGTTGAAGCAGCCGCCAAGCCGCGGAGTGGTCGAAAAAGCAAACAGCGCAGAGTATCCCCCTTATGAAAAAATTTTTTCATATTATTTTGACAAATTCAAATTTATTTGTTATGATACTATATATCAAAAAAATATAGGAGTGGAAACTATGGAAAAATTACAAAAAAGATACGGTTTACCGACCGCCATCTGCATGGTCGTGGGTACCGTCATCGGTTCCGGCGTATTCTTTAAAGCGCAGAACGTTCTGACTGCAACCGGCGGAAATATGCCGCTGGGCATTTTGGCTTGGATCATCACCGGATTTCTGATGATCATTTGCTCGTTGCAGTTTGCTATGATGGCAACCAAGTACGAAAAGGTCAGCGGCGTTGTCGACTATGCCGAAGCCACTTGCGGAAATGCATATGCTTACCATTTGGCGTGGTTCCTCGTACATATCTATTATCCCGGTATGACTTCGGTTCTCGCCTGGGTTTCGGCGAGATACTTCGGCGTTCTTTTCGGCTGGAGCATGGTAGGGCCCGAAGTTTTGGCTCTGGCAGGGTTCTTCCTGATCTTATCCTATTCTATGAACGCACTTTCGCCCAAGCTTGCCGGTAAATTCCAGGTAAGTGCCACCATTATCAAATTGATCCCCATCTTTCTTATGGCGATTGTGGGAACCTTGGTCGGTCTTTTCAACGGGACCTTGACCGCCAACTTCACCACCGTTGTTTCCGAGGCGGTCGGCGGTACAAGCGGCGGTCTTTTTGCCGCAATCGTTGCTACGGTTTTTGCTTATGAGGGCTGGATCGTTGCCACCTCCATCAATGCCGAGCTTAATAACGCCAAGAGAAACTTGCCGTTGGCTTTGATCTTCGGCTCGCTGATCGTTGTTGTGGCTTATGTTTTATACTATATCGGCGTTGCGGGCGGTGCCACCAACGAAGTCTTGATCAACGAAGGTGCAACCACCGCATTTACCAACATTTTCGGCGGTGTCGGCGGGACGATCTTAAACATCTGCATTGTTGTCTCCTGCCTTGGAACGCTTAACGGACTTATGGTTGCGGCCACACGCGGAATGTATGCCATCGCCTGCCGCAACGAAGGCCCCAAGCAAGAGATGTTTAAGCAGATCGATAAAAACACCAATATGGTGACCAACTCCTCCATTTGGGGACTTTTGGTATGTGCCGCTTGGCTGATCTACTTCTACGGTGCAAACCTGACCGAAGGCGGTTGGTTTGGATATTTCAATTTCGATTCTTCCGAACTTCCCATCATCACCATCTACGCTTTTTATATCCCCATCTTTATTAATTGGATGATCAAGGAAAAAGAATTCGGTTTTGCAAAGCGTTTTCTCATCCCGTCCCTTGCAATCCTTTCTTGCCTGTTTATGGTCTTTGCCGCGGTCTATGCCCACGGCATCACTCCCTTCCTCCAGGCAAAAGCAAACGGCGCGTTCTCCTTCCCTGTTTTGTTCTATATCATTCTTTTTGCGGTTATTATGGCCATCGGCGCCCTCCTCAGAAAACCGAAGAAAGCAAACAAATAAACGCTCTGTTTCAAAAGATGAATTGAAGACAAGTAATTTTATAAAAATAGCGTTCGGGAAACCGAACGCTATTTTTATGTCCTATAATACCACCTTGACAATTCCCTTTATCCTATGCTATGATTGTTACGCTACACAATTACATATACTGCTCACTTGTGGGAAAATACTTTGGCAAAAAGTGTTTTCTCTCTTTTTACTATGCCACGAGTGGGCGTGTAATTGTGTAGCAGCAACGGAGGGAATTCACTTTTTCGGTGCGCTCCTTCGGGAGCGCACTTTTTTATTTTTAGGGGCTACACAATGAAATTTATAAGATATTCTTTTATTTTCATCCTTCTTTTGGTGATGCTTTTCAGCTTGGGCCGCACACTTTTCTTCCCTACGGACATCAACGAATACGAAAACCGATATGCCGAAAAAATCAAAACTCCCACTTTAGATAGCATTAATAACCATATTTTTCAAGACAGTGTTGAATCTGCTTTGGCAGACCAGATCCCTTATGCGCAAAACGCAAAACATCTCTATAACAACTCGACATCCGCTTATTTATATTCCGTTCTTTCCCCGATCCTGTGCCATACAAACGGCTCCTATGTACCGTTCAACAGTCTTTATCTTTTCGATGAAGAGCACCTTGTTTTTCCGCCGATGAACTTAGAGGAACTGACCCCCTCCTTGGATAAAAAAGCGGATAGTTTAAACAAGACATTTAAAAAGCACAGTGATATTGAATTCTTTATCTATTATATTGAAAAAGATACCGATATCGATTTTGAGACCGAGAAAAAACTCGGGGCGCGCGAATACCTTTTCGATAAAATCGATCTTCCTAAAACAAACCTTGGTTGCTATGAGATCAATGACTATGATACCTTTCGCAGGCATTTCTATAAAACAGATCATCACTGGAATAATAAAGGCTCCTATGCCGCATATGCCGACCTTTTGCATTTTCTTTCTGTTTTGGAAGCACCCTTACAGCCTCTCGATGAAGTATCTATCGGCTATTTTTCCGGTGCCAAAGCCGCCACGGTGGGGGCAACAAATCTCAACGAAGAATTTATCGCATATAAATTTGATTTCCCCGCGATGAATGTGAAAATCGACGGTGCGCCGGTCGTCGATTACGGGCAAGAAGATGTCTTTTATACCGATGGCTACTTCGATGCGCTTTCCTATGGCGGATTCTACGGAGCCGACAACGGCGAGGTGGCGATAAGCACCGGAAAGAGTGAAAAGGAGAATATCCTTTTGATCGGTGATTCTTTTGACAATGCGGTCATCAAGCTTTTGGCGACCCACTACAACAACACCTATGCGGTGGATCTTCGAAACTATGAGCATTTTAACGGGCAACCCTTTGATTTTTCTGCATATATCGAAAAAAATGAAATCGACAAGGTATTGATCATCGGAAACATCGATTACTTTGTTATGGATACATTTAATTTGGAGAATTAAAAATGCTGTTCTGTTCATTAACCTTTCTGTTTTTCTTTTTTCCGTTGGTGTTTCTGCTTTATTACATTTGCCCCAATCGGACGTACCGCAATACCGTACTCCTCCTGTTTTCCTTGATCTTTTATGGGTGGGGCGAGCCTAAATTTATCCTTCTTATGCTTGCAGTGATCCTGATCGCCTATTTGGGCGGTCTTGCCATAGAGCGGTGCGAAAAAGAGGGCAGAAAAACAGCCAAAAAGGTTTATATGATCGCGACAGTCAGTCTGCTGGTCGCCAACCTTTTTATTTTCAAGTACTTTAATTTTGCCATCGGGAATTTCGGCCTTTCCCCGATCGCCGCGCTTGCATTACCCATCGGTATTAGTTTTTATACGTTCCAGATCCTTTCCTATGTGATCGATCTGTATAAAAAAGAGATCCGTGTTCAAAAAAACTTTTTTAACCTGAGTCTTTATGTCTCTTTCTTCCCGCAGTTGATCGCCGGCCCAATCGTTCGTTATCAAACGGTGGAACAAGAAATTCACGATCGCAGAGAAACCTTGAAGGATATCACCGTCGGTATGCAACGGTTCATTATCGGGCTGGCAAAAAAGGTCATTATTGCAAACAACGTCGGTGCGCTGGCCGCCACGATTTACAGCGGGGATTCCGAAATTTACGGGACCGCTTTTTATTGGCTGGCCGCCGTCTGCTACGCTCTGCAGATCTATTTTGATTTTTCGGGATACAGCGATATGGCGATCGGGCTGGGCCGAATGTTTGGGTTCCATTTCTTGGAAAACTTCAATTATCCTTATATTTCCCTTTCCATCACCGATTTCTGGCGGCGATGGCACATTTCTCTTTCCACTTGGTTTCGGGATTATGTATATATCCCCTTGGGAGGAAACCGCGTAAAAAAGATGCGCTGGATCTTGAACCTCTGCGTCGTTTGGGGATTGACCGGCTTTTGGCACGGTGCCAGCTGGAATTTTCTTCTCTGGGGCATTTATTATGCCGTCTTGTTGTTGATCGAAAAACTGTTTTTGCATAAAATTCTGGAGCATCTCCCCCAATGGATCCGTTGGCTCTATACCATGGTTCTGGTGTTGATCGGGTGGGTCATTTTCAATCTGACGGACTTTGCTCAAATGTCGGACGCGCTGAAAATGATGTTTTCTTTCCGTTTTGTTCCGATCATCGACGCTGTTACCGCAGATCCCTCGCTCCTTTATGCATTGGTTTATGTCCCGCTCGGAATTCTTTGTATGTTCCCTTGGGCCAAAAAAATCCAATTCCCCGACACTGCTTTGGGTGAACTTTTGAAATGTTTTTCCTGCATCGTGTTGCTGGCAATCAGCATCTGTTTTATATTGGGTTCCACATACAATCCATTCATTTATTTTAGATTTTAATAAACACCGCCTTGACAAAGGCGGTGTTTTTCTTTGAGCATCATAGCATTTTCTATCTTAATATGTTATAATACTCTTAATAATATCATTACTATGAAATCCAAACCATCTGCGCTTTTAGCAACGAAATTTTTAAACAATCGTGAACTTTTTCAAAAAGGGTTGCGAAAACCGTCGATTATCGTTAAAATAGAGGTACTATTATTTCTTGGAGGTTTCCTTGAGCAAGCAAAAACGAAAATTTAAAAAATCGCATATTACAGCGTTGATCCTGCTGCTCGGCGGAAATCTGCTCTTTCTTTTCACCCTATGGCTGCTGAGTAAATACGATCACATTCTGCTGGATCAGATCATCTACCAGATGAAGACCTCGGCGGCAGGTGCCAACGAAGACCTGATGAGCAGTGCTTATGTTCGGGTCATTCTGTTCGGTATTTTACTGACTGCAGGGGAATTTTACCTTTGGTGGTTTCTTTCCGGCAGGGTGGAAAAATGCAGGCAAAAATACGAAAAATATGCCGCCTTCTGCCGCGGAAAGGTCTGCAGTTTCTTCAAGCGCAACGCTCTGCCGATGGCGGCAGGGATGCTGACGGTCTCGGTCTTATTTTTTGCATTGGAATTGCGGGTGACAAGCTACATTCATAAGTCCACAACCGAGACCGACTTTATTGAAACCCATTATGCCGATCCCGAAACGGTGAAGGTCACCTTCCCCGAAGAGAAGCGCAATCTGATCTATATCTTTTTGGAATCGATGGAGACCACCTTTGCCGATCCCAAAGCGGGCGGTTCCATCACCGAAGATCTGATCCCGCAGCTTTCGGCATTGGCCAAAGAAAATGTTCATTTTTCCAATACGAACGGATTGGGCGGCGGATACGCCCTCACCGGCTCCACCTGGACCGCCTCGGCGATGGTGGCGCAAACTTCGGGGATGATCGTCAAGGTGCCGCTGACTGCCGATACCTACGGCGGTGAAGACGCCTATATTCCGGGGCTGACCTCCATCGGCGAGGTTTTAGAAAAAGAAGGCTATTACCAAACGCTGCTGATCGGCAGCGATGCCGAATTTGCCGGGCGGGAGACCTATTTCACCGAGCACGGAAACTACAATGTTGTCGATATCAACACCTTAAAGGCCGATGGGCGATTGCCCGAAGATTATCGGCAATGGTGGGGCTTTGAAGATGCCAAACTCTTTGATTTTGCCAAAGAAGAGTTGACCAAGGCGGCAAGCCAAGGAAAGCCCTTTAATTTCACCATACTGACTGCCGATACCCATTTTCCAGACGGTTATCTCTGCCCCGATTGCCCGCAGAAATACGACGAGCAATATGCCAATGTTCTTACCTGCTCAGCGCAGAAGGTGGGGCAGTTTATCGATTGGATCAAGCAACAGCCCTTCTATGAAAATACAACGATCGTTTTGAGCGGCGACCATTTAACGATGGACCCGAACTTTTTAAAGGACATTGATGAAAACTACACCCGCACCGTCTATAACTGCATCATCAATGCACCTATTGAACCCAAGCAAGAGCAAAACCGCACCTTTGCCACCTTCGACTTCTTCCCCACCACCCTGGCGGCGATGGGGGTGGAAATTGAGGGCGACCGCTTAGGGCTGGGTACCAATCTCTTTTCCGATAAGATGACCTTAGCCGAGCAATTCGGGATTGAAAGATTGGACGAGGAACTGCAACACAAATCCGAATTCTATAACACCCGATTTCTTGAAATGAAAAAAGCAACAGACCAATAATAAAGTCTGTTGCTTTTTTTATATAAATGTGTTAAACTAATTTTCGGCGTATTTTTTACGCAAATTTCATTGATTTGAATAGGTATTTTTTATGAAAATCATTATTGTGGGCGGCGGCAAGACCGGCGCCAGCCTGGCCGCCTCGCTGAACGACGAGGGGCACGATGTCACTATCATCGATTTCAATACCGAGCGCATCTCCACCATCTGCAACGACAACGATGTGATGGGGCTTTTAGGCAACGGTATGAACTATTCCGCCCTTTCGGAGGCGGGGATCGAGGATGCCGATCTGCTGATCGCGGTCACCGGTTCGGATGAACAAAATCTGCTCTGCAGCCTTTTTGCCAAAAAGAACGATCATTGCTCCACCATTGCCCGCATCCGCAACCCAATGTATTTTAAGGAGACGGATTTTATCAAAGATCAGGTGGGGCTTTCGTTGGTCATCAACCCTGAATTTGCAGGAGCAATGGAGATCTCGCAATTGCTGCGCTTCCCCTCCGCCATTGAGGTCAGTTCCTTTGCCCGCGGCAGAGTGGAAATGCTGACCTTTAAGATCCCCGAGGGATCGGTTCTGGACGGAAAGAACCTGACCTATGTCCGCTCCAAGCTGGAAAGCAACGTTCTTTTCTGCAGCATCGAGCGGGAGGGTGATTTCACCATCCCCTCCGGCTCCTTTGAACTGAAGGCGGGCGACAAAGCCACCGTTATGATCGAAACCAATCGGGCAAATCAATTTTTCCGCAAAATCAAGTTTGATACCCATAGCGTCAAAAGCGTTATGATCGTCGGCGGCGGGACCATCGCCTACTATCTGGCGCAGATCCTTTTGGCTTCCCGCATCAATGTCAAGATCATCGAGAAAGACGAAGCCCGCTGCCACGAATTGGCGGAACTGCTGCCCGAGGCGATGATCATCCACGGCGATGCATCCGATAAGCATCTTTTGAACGAAGAGGGCATCGCAACTACCGATGCATTCGTTGCGCTGACCGGCTTTGATGAAGAAAATGTTTTGCTTTCTCTTTATGCCAAAGAGATGGCGGATATCAAGGTCGTTACCAAGGTGGATCGCCCGATCTTTGCCGAATTGGTAGCAGGACTGGATCTGGAGAGTGTGATCCACCTGCACCATATTACCACCGAACACATTTTGCAACACGTGCGCGCCAAGCAAAATGCATTGGGTAACAATGTGGAGACCCTTTATCGCCTGTTCGACGGCAAGGTAGAGGCGGTGGAATTCAACATCAGCCAAAATGCCCCCGGCATTAACGTCCCCTTAAAGGAGATGAATCTGAAAGAAAATCTGATCGTTTGCGGCATCATCCGCGGCAAGCGGTTTATTCTTCCCGACGGTGACAGCACCATCCAACCCGGCGATCGCGTTATCGTCGTCGCAGGGCAGACAAAACTCAACGACTTTAAGGATATTTTAAAATAACGATATGAATTTTCAGATTATTTTTTACATTATCGGTTATATCTTACGGATCGAAGGACTATTGATGCTTCTTCCTGCCTTGACCGGTCTGATCTATCGGGAAAAGGAAGCGGTTGCATATCTGATCTGCGCGTTTATCATTGCGCTGATCGGGTTCTTGATCACTGCCCGCAAGCCGAAAAACCAAGAATTTTATGCCAAAGAAGGGTTCACCTCGGTGGCTCTCAGTTGGATCTTTTTAAGCCTTTTCGGGTGCGTTCCCTTTGTTCTTTCGGGCGACATTCCTCATTTTATCGATGCATTTTTTGAGATGGTTTCGGGCTTTACCACCACCGGTTCTTCCATTTTAACGGATGTGGAAGCGTTGAGCCACGCCACTCTTTTTTGGCGGAGCTTCTCCCATTGGATCGGCGGTATGGGTATTCTGGTCTTTGCCCTTTCTGTTCTGCCTTTGGCGGGCGGCGCCACCATGCATCTGATGCGGGCGGAAAGCCCGGGACCGCAGGTGGGCAAAATGATGCCCAAGATCCGCGATACCTCCAAGATACTTTATATCATTTATACCATAATGACCTTGGTGCAGATCGCCATCCTTATCTGCTTGAAGATGCCTTTGTTCGACGCGATCACCATCACCTTCGGTACCGCAGGTACCGGCGGCTTTGCGGTCCTAAACGCCGGGCTTGCCGCCTATTCCCCTGCCTGCCAATATGTGGTTGCTGTCTTTATGATCCTATTCGGCGTCAACTTCAACGTCTACTTCCTATTGGTGCGGCGGCACGTTCGGCAGGCGGCGCGCTGCGAAGAGGCACGCTGGTATACTGCCATCATTGCCCTTTCCACTGCGGCGATCTTTATCAATACCCTGCATCTCTTTGAAACCGCAGAAGAGGCTTTTCGCCATTCTTTATTCCAGGTCGGCAGTATTATCACCACCACCGGCTTTGCCACCACCGATTTTAATCTATTCCCCGCCCTTTCCAAGACGATTTTGATCCTGCTGATGTTTATCGGCGCCTGCGCGGGTAGCACCGGCGGCGGCATCAAGGTCTCGCGGATCGTTATTTTGATCAAATCTTCCTTTAATGAACTCGCGCGGATCATCCATCCCCGCACTGTTAAAAAGGTGCATCTGGAAGGAAAGGTCATCGAGCACAGCACCATGCGGTCGGTCAATACCTTTTTGGTCTCTTATTTAGGGGTCTTTGTGATCTCGCTTTTACTGATCTCTCTGGATAACTTTGATTTTACCACCAATTTTTCGGCGGTTGCCGCCACCATCAATAACATCGGTCCCGGTTTGGAATTGGTCGGTCCTTCTAAAAATTTCCAAAATTATTCCGATCTGTCCAAGTTGATCCTTTCCTTTGATATGCTGGCAGGGCGGCTGGAGATCTTCCCCATTCTTGCGTTGCTTTCTCCGCAGACTTGGGCGGGAACCTTTAAATTTAAAAAATAAATTAAATGCGCGATGCAAAGCATCGCGCATTTATTATTTCATCTTCTTTAATTTAGCAGGATCGGCAATGATGATCAACTGCATATCCTCTTGCAAAGGAAGGGTCGGATCGATCTCAGTGGAAACCTTTCCGCCTTGCTCTGTGGCAACGACGTTGATTGAGTGTTTTTTACGCAAATTCAATTCTGCCAGAGTCTTGCCGACCCATTCGGGTCGGACATTGAAATGGAGTACCGAAACATTTTCCGCCAGATCCACCATATCGATAAAGCCTGCACTGAGCAGGTTCTTTGCCAAGCGGGTCCCCGATTCATATTCCGGAACCACCACCTGATCGGCGCCCACCTTGCTCAAAATGCGGCAATGCATCTCATCGGCGCATTTGACGATGACCTGCGGAACCCCTGCTTCTTTGCAAAGCATGGTCGCCATCACGGCGGCCTCCAGATTTTCTGCCATTGCGATGATGACCACATCCATTCCGCCGATATCCAGCGCATTAAAGACCGCGGGATCGGTAATATCGGCGCATTTGCAGAGAGGCAGCTCCCCGCTCAAACCGTTGACGACCGCTTCGTTGCGATCCACTGCCAAGACATCAGCGCCGTTGCGGACCAATTCCTTTGCCACAGAGCGGCCATACCGCCCCAGACCGAAAACTGCATAACTTTGATGAATACTCATAATTTATTCTCCTTATCAGCCCACGCTGATCTGCTCCGTGGGATTCTTAATTAAGTTCGGGCTTTTGGTTCGGATGTTAAAAGCGATCGCCAAGGAGATCGGACCGATCCTGCCCAGATACATCGTTGCAATAATAATCAACTTGCCCCATAAATTCAAAAGCGGGGTGATGCCGCGGGTGAGCCCCACGGTCGCGGTGGCGCTAATGGTTTCATAGGCAATATCCAATGCCGGCGCATCGATGGTCGCTGATAAAAGCAACGTCGAACTGATAGCGATCAATGCCGACATTGTCACAACTGCCAATGCCTTACCGATCATCTCGCGGGAGATGCAACGGTGGAACAAAACCGTCTCATTTTTATTCTTTACGGTGGAAAATGCAGAAGCAAGCAAGACAGCGATTGTCACGGTCTTAACACCGCCTGCGGTACCGACCGGAGAACCGCCGATAAACATCAGCAGGCAGGAAACCATTGCCGCGCCTTCGCTAAGATGTTGCTGAGGGATCCCCGCAAAGCCTGCGGTTCTGGTGGTGACGGATTGGAACAATGAACTTTGAATCTTATCAAACAACGGCAGGGTGCCGATGGTTTGAGGATTGCGGTATTCAAACAAAAAGATCAACAATGCGCCGCCGAAGATCAAAATGGCGGTTGTGGTCAAAGCGATCTTACTATGCAATGTCAAATGGCGCCAGCGGCGCAATTTCGGATCCTTCAACACCCGAAGAACATCCCACCAGACGATATAACCGATACCTGCGACAATAATCAACGCGGCGGTTACGAAATTGATCAGCGGATGGGTTGCATAGCGGCAAAGGCTATCTTCGGCAATAATGTCAAACCCCGCATTGCAAAAAGCAGAAACGGAGTTAAACACCGAGACCCAGATGCCCCTCAGCCCAAAATCCTTGATAAAAACAGGCAGATAAAGCATTGCGCCAACGCCTTCTACCAGCAAGGTGCCGAGCAATACTTTTCTAACAAAGGCACCCAAGCCCGAAAGCGTATTCAAGTTAAACGCGTCCTGCAGCAACACGCGGTCGCTCAGCCCCAGCTTGCGGTGCATAAAGACCACAAAGGACGCCATCACGGTGATGATCCCCAAGCCGCCGATCTGAATCAGCAAGAGGATCACGATCTGACCGAAGACGCTCCAGGTGGAAAAGGTAGGCACCGTGACCAAGCCGGTAACGCAGGTGGCACTGCCGGCGGTGAACAGCGCATCGATATACGGCACCGCCTTGCCCGAAGCAGAGCTGACGGGCAACGCCAGAAGCAGACTTCCAAGCAAAATTGCCGAAAGAAAACTCAGCATAATAATATGCGATGTGGATAATCGGATCTTTTTCATAGATACCTCATTCGATTACTTCAATATAAAAACTGACCGGGCGAAAGCCATCGTTGCAGGAGATCATGGCGGAGCGTTCGTTCTTCATCCAGCCGTCATAGAAATTCCCGCCGCCCTTGGCAAGTTCCTCGACAAAGGGAACCATACTCTCCCAAGCGCTGTCGCAGAGTCCTTGGGGCTTTTGACCGCCCTTTGAGATAAATACCTGCCCCATCTTCAGGTCACAGGTGTGCTCGATGGGGTTTTCGTATCGTTCGATCAAGTCGTCATACCGCGCCATTTTCATCACGGTGATACGGCAGTCTTTCATTGAAATCTCCCCTTTCAATGCACTTTAAATTTATTATACTATAACGATACAAATTTTTCAATCTAAATATAAAAGGCGCTCTTGCGAGCGCCTTTTAATTATTTTTTAGAAAAGATCTTATTGATCAGCAGGGTGGAAAGGATGATGACACCGATAATAATGAAGATGACCAGCATCCCGATCCCCATTTTATCCAGCATCTGGACAAAACGCACCGGCTCAAAGTTCATACCGGAGAACATATTTTTAATCGAATCTAACATGGTTCTTTACCTCCTTATGCCCCGAACATATTCAGGATGATACCGCCGGCGATAACCGAGGCGATCTGACCCGAAACGTTGACTCCGATGGAATGCATCAGCAAGAAGTTCTGCGGATCTTCCTGCAAGCCCATCTTATGGACAATACGGCCGGACATCGGGAATGCCGAGATACCGGCAGCACCGATCATCGGATTGATCTTCTTTTTCAAGAACAGGTTCAAGAATTTAGCAAAGAGCACGCCGCCTGCGGTATCGACGATGAAGGCGATCAGACCCAAGAACATAATCAGCAAGGTGGCGGGCTTCAAGAACTTCTCGGCAGTCATATTGAAAGCAACGGAAATGCCGAGGAAGATGGTGATGAGGTTGGCCAGAACCTTCTGCGCGGTATCGGACAAAGAGTCCAGAACACCACACTCGCGGATCAGGTTACCGAACATCAAAAAGCCGATCAGCGCAGTCGCCTGCGGAACGATGGCAGAAACAACGATAGTAATGATGATGGGGAACAAAATGCGGGTGAGCTTAGAAACGTCCTTTTGCTCATAGGGCATACGGATCAACCGCTCTTTCTTGGTGGTCAGTGCCTTAATAACAGGGGGTTGAATGATGGGCACCAATGCCATATAGGAATAGGCGGCAACGGTGATGGCACCGACATATTCGGATTTCAGGGTATTGGCGACCGCAATCGAGGTGGGGCCGTCGGCAGCACCGATGATCGCAATGGATGCGGCATCGTTATCGCCGAAGAAGATGGACGCCATCGAAAGAGTGAAGAAGATACCGAACTGCGCAGCCGCGCCAAACAGCATCAACTTTGGATTGGTGAGCAACGGACCGAAATCGATCATCGCACCGATACCGATAAACAGCAACAGCGGAAACAGCTCGTTTGCAATACCGGCGTTATACAAAGTCGTCAGCGCACCGTGCTCGGTGATAACATCTGCCAACGGAACGTTGACCAGAATGGTACCGAAGCCCATCGGCAACAGCAAGGTGGGTTCCATTTCCTTTTTGATTGCCAGATAGACAAGAACGCAACCGATCAAAATCATAATGACATTGCCGATTTCAAATCTGGCGAGGTTTTCCCAAAGAATGTTCATCTTTTACTCTCCTTATTTTTAATACTTATAAACATACTGCGTAACAATATATCATATTTCGATTGAAATTGCAAGATGATTTTGAAATCAGAGCAAGTTCTTTCTCAGTTCCGCGGGATCGGCAGGATGCAGCATTGCAGGAGCGATATCGAAGACCGTTTTACAGCCCTGCTCCCCTTTTTGGTTTAAGCGATAGGCCGCGCGGGCATAGGCGGTCAAAACGCTGGAGGTAAATTCGGGGTTGGAATCCAGCTTCAAACTGTATTCGATAATATGGGTATTTTCTCCATCCCAGCCGGTTTTGCCGGTGCGGAAGACCTTGCCGCCGTGGGGAATCCCCTTATGATCCCGATCCAATTCCTCTTGGGAGATGAAATGGACGGTGGTATCGTAATCGGCAAAATAGTTCGGCATGGTCACGATCGCTTGCTCGATCGCCTTTAAATCGGCACCCTCTTTTGCCACAACGAAACATTCGCGGGTATGCTTTTCGCGGGTGGTCAGTTCGGGATTTTCGCCCTTACGTACCTGTTCCAACGCTTCCCCGACGGGGATGGTATATTGGCGGGCATCCTGCACTCCCTCAATGCGGCGGATGGCATCGGAATGACCTTGGCTGACACCCTTACCCCAGAAGGTATAATCCTTACCTTGGGGCAGGATCGCTTGACCATACAAGCGGTTCAACGAGAACATACCGGGATCCCAACCCACCGAAATGACCGCAACCTTGCCGCTCTTTCGGCAGGCGGCATCCACCGCTTCAAAATGCTCCGGAATTTTTGCGTGGGTATCAAAACTATCGATGACATTGAAATGCTCTGCCATCATCGGAGTCTGCTCCGGCAGATCCTTGGCACTGCCGCCGCAAAGAACCATCACATCGATCTGATCCTTCATCTCGAAGGCTTTTTCGATCTGATAAACGGGCGCACCGCTTGCTGATTGGATCCCTGCAGGATCGCGGCGGGTGAAGATCGCCACCAGCTCCATATCTTCGGCGGCCGACACCGCACATTCGGTGCCTCTGCCCAAATTTCCGTATCCAACAATGCCGATTCTGATTTTCATGAACATTCCTTCTCTCAAGTATTTTTATAATAATATATTATATATATTTTTTTCACCGTTGTAAAGAAAAAAACTCCCTTTTGGGAGTTTTTTATTCAAAATAAATCCGTAGAAAGATAACGGTCACCGGTATCAGGTAAAAGGACGACAATCATCTTTCCTTCCGCTTCGGGGCGATCAGCAACCGCCAACGCCGCCGCCAGCGCGGCACCCGAAGAGATGCCCACCAAAAGCCCTTCCTTTCTTGCCATCAGCCGCGCCGCATCATAGGCTTGTTCGGTAGTAATCGGAAGGATCTCATCATAGACCGTTGTATCCAAAACATCGGGAACAAAGCCTGCGCCGATGCCCTGCAATTGATGGGTTCCCGCCGCTTTACCCGAAAGCACCGCCGAATCGGCGGGTTCCACCGCAACAATTTGAACGGTGGGTTTTTGCTCTTTCAAGTATTTACCGGTACCGGTAACGGTACCGCCGGTGCCAACCCCTGCGACAAAATAATCGACCTTCCCCTCGGTATCCTTATAGATCTCAGGGCCGGTGGTAGCATAATGGGCGGCGGGGTTGGCGGGGTTGATAAACTGCCCCGCCAGAATAGCACCCTCGGTTTCTTTTACCAAAGTTTCTGCTTTGGCAATGGCACCCTTCATCCCTTGGGAGCCGGGGGTGAGCACCAGCTCTGCGCCATAGGCGGTCATCAGTTTTTGCCGCTCCACCGACATACTATCGGGCATCACAATGATCGCGCGATAGCCCCTTGCCGCGCAGACAGCGGCGATGCCGATGCCGGTATTACCGCTGGTGGGCTCGATGATAACGGAATCTTTATTCAACACTCCTTGCGCCTCAGCGGTTTGGATCATCGCCAAAGCGACCCGATCCTTCACCGAGCCTGCGGGATTGAAACACTCTAATTTGGCGTATAGTTTCGCCTTGAAACCCAATTCTTTTTGCAGATTACACAGTTCCAAAAGCGGCGTATTGCCGATCAACTGGTCGATCGATTGATAGATAGCCATAACATCGCTCCTTTTATAATAGAAGTTTAGCATTTAATAAAAACGGTGTCAATGCATTTCTTAAATATCCTTCATTTGCTTTTTTATATTTATTATGATATAATTTTTAACAGAAATTAAAAGAAAGGACTCTTTTTTATGGCTGCATATAAAATGGAACTGACCGCTGAGCAACAAGCCATTCTCGACGGTCAAAAGGGCGAGACCCTTGCCAAGGTAATGAAAACGTTAATTATGTATGGCGAAGCCTTCGGTGCCACCAAGATGGTACCGGTCACCGGCGAAAAAGGGCATTTGGTCACCAGCTTCGGCTTAAAGGCGATGACCGCTGTTTACGAGCTGATGGATCAGTTGATCGAAGCGGGTGCCATCTCTCAGCAGAACTTCTCGGTGGACCCCAAGCCACTGGACCCCAATGTTCCTGCCAACTTTTTGGAAAACTTTGTTTTTAAAAACTTTATGTATACCCGCCAGAACAGTTACGATAAGCAGTTGGAGAAATTAGGGCTGCTGCACAAGGATGCCTATACCTGCGCCTGCTATCTGGACGAAGTGGGCAACACTCCCAAAAAAGGCGAGGTTCTTTCCTGGGCGGAATCCAGCGCGGTGGTCTACGCCAACTCGGTTTTGGGTGCGCGGTGCAACCGCAATTCCGGTATCATCGATATCTTCGGTTCCATTTTAGGCTATGTCCCCTATTTCGGTCTGCTGACCGATGAGGGCAGAAAGGCCACCTGGATCATCGATATTCAGACCAAAGAGATCCCCGAAGCGCAGGTTTTGGGCTCTGCCATCGGGATGAAGGTGATGGAAGAGGTCCCCTACATCAAGGGCTTGGATCGCTTTATCGGTACCGAACTTAACGGCGACAATAAAGCCTATCTCAAGGATTTCGGCGCCGCCACCGCCTCCAACGGCGCGGTTGGTTTATACCATATCGAAAACCTCACCCCCGAAGCCAAGGAGCAGGGCGATGCCTTGATCGCTGAAGGGGCGCAGGTCTATGTCATCGACGATGCCGAGCTCAAGCGGGTCAAAGATAATTATCCCGTCATTTGGAAAAATCCCGATGCCAAACCGAAACTTTGCTTTATCGGATGCCCCCATCTGACCTACGATCAGCTGGTGGATTGGACCGAAAAGGTGGAAAAGAAACTCAAGGAAAACGGGCGCAAAAAAGTTTCCATTCCCACCGTCTTTACCGCTCCCCCTGCGGTGAAGGAAGCCTTTGAGAAGACCGATTATGCGGCGCGGCTGAAGGCGACCGGCGTTATTTTAAGTTATATCTGCCCGCTGATGTATATGAACAATCCCATCTGCGGCAAAAAGCCGGTCATCACCAATTCCAATAAGCTCCGTACCTATACCACCGCACGCTACTATACCAACGCAGAGATCTTAGACTATATTACAAAGGAGGTCCAATAAGCGATGAAACAGTTTGAAGGACGCGTGATCGTACCCGGAACTTGCCAAGCGGAAGCCTTGGTTTCCCACGGCGGACTCAACACCTTGGCCTCTTTCCAGAAAGCCTTGCAGTTTGGCGATAAGAAAGCCACCTGCGGCGATCAGAACAACCCCGATCTCTATGGCAAAGAGATGGCGGGCAAGGCTCTTTGCCTGCCCCAGACCATCGGCTCCACCACCGGTGGAATGGTGCTTTTCTGCGCCAATGCCATGGGCAGAAATCCCGCTTGCCTGCTCTTTTCCAAGCCCATCGACTCTTTAGCGGCGGCCGGTGCCATCCTTTCGGATGTCTGGACCGCGTCTTCCATGCCCACCATCGATAGTCTGGGCGATGATTTTCTGGACGCTGTCCAAACCGGTGAGATGCTGAAGATCGACGAAGACGGAACAGTGACCGTATTATAAAAAGGATCATTTCAACATATGAAAATCGGAAAGATTAAAATTCATTGGGCGCAGATTCTATGGGCGATCGCCGGAATTCTGATGCTATCAGCGGGAATTTTCACCGCCTTGGACGGGCATAAAGATCTGGTCGCCATTGCCTTTCCTTTGGGGAGCGCGATGCTCTTGGCAGGGTTTATCAATATGTTTATCTTCCATCGTAAGAGCCATGTGATCCACGGATCGATCCTGCTTTTGGCAGACGGAATGATCACCGCCTTCCTTTCGGTTTTTCTGCTGTTCAATACTATGATCGAAGCCAAGACCATCCCCTTCTTTTTCGGGATTTGGGAATTGGTCTGCGGTGTATTGAAGCTGATCGAATCCCGGGAACTGCGCTCCCACCACTATTACGGCTGGCATCGGTTCGGCATTGTGGGCTCCATCGAGATCATTTCGGGTGTTGCCTCCCTGCTCAAGCCGGTGGACGATTATTTGGGTATGCACTTTGTTGTGGCGATGATCTTAATTGTCCAAAGCTTCGGATATCTCTTTAAAATTCTCATCTATCCGCAGTTGATTAGTGAAAAAACTCGATAAAAAAAGGTCCGTGTTCAAAAACACGGACCTTTTAAATTTACATTGTTGCGGCAATGACGGCTTTGATAGTATGCATCCGATTTTCCGCCTCATCAAAGACGATGGATCGATTACTTTCAAAGACTTCATCGGTGACTTCCATTTCGGAAATGCCGAATTTTTCGCTGATCTCTTTGCCGACGGTGGTTTTAAGATCATGGAACGCGGGCAGGCAGTGCATAAAGACCGCTTTCTCCCCTGCGATGCTCATCAGTTCGGCATTGATCTGATAGGGGCTGAGGGCATTGATGCGTTCCTCCCATACCTCGGCAGGCTCGCCCATCGAGACCCAAACATCGGTATACAAAACGTCGGCACCTTGGGCGGCGACCTTGGGATCTTCTTCAAATTCCAAAATTGCGCCGGTCTCGGCGGCAATCGTTTGGCACTCTTCAATCAGTTTGGCATCGGGCCAATAGGCCTTGGGAGCGGCGGCGACGAAATGCAAGCCCATCTTCGCCGCGCCGACCATCAGCGAATTGCCCATATTATAGCGGGCGTCTCCGAAATACACCAATTTGATGCCCTTTAATTTGCCGAAATGCTCCCGAATGGTGAGAAAATCCGCCAAAATTTGGGTGGGATGGAATTCATTGGTCAAACCGTTCCAGACAGGGACACCGGCATACTTTGCCAATTCTTCCACAATCTCTTGACCAAAGCCGCGGTATTCGATGCCATCATAGATTCTGCCCAAGACCCGCGCGGTATCGGCGATACTTTCCTTTTTACCGATCTGAGAACCGGAGGGGTCCAGATAGGTGACGCCCATCCCCAGATCGTAGGCTGCCACTTCAAAGCTGCAACGGGTGCGGGTGCTGGTCTTTTCAAAGATCAGCGCAATATTTTTGCCTTCGCAGAGTTTGTGCGGGATGCCTGCTTTTTTCTTTGCCTTGAGATCGGCGGCAAGATCCAGCAGATATTCCATCTCGGCGGGGGTATAATCCAATAATTTCAGAAAATGACGACCTTTTAAATTCATTTTAATTCTCCTTTACCGCATTGCAGATCACATCAGCGGCTTTTTCCAATAATTCCATCGGGATATTCAGCGGCGGCAACAGCCGCACTTTATCCTTTGCCTTTAGAACCAACACGCCGTTGGCGCGGCAATCGGCAATGACATCGGCGGCAGGACGCTCGGTTTCCAAACCCAGCATCAAGCCCATTCCGCTGACACTTTTAATGCCTTCAGCTTTAGAAAATCGATCAATCAAATATGCAGACTTTTCTTTTACTTCCTGCAGCAAAGCCTCATTGATTTGGGAAAGAACATAGAGCGCGCCTGCAGCGGCGATGGGGTTTCCTCCAAAGGTAGAACCGTGGGAACCATAGTCCAGCACCGATTCGACCCGCACACCCATCAGGCAAGCACCGATGGGCAAGCCGCCGCCCAAGCCTTTGGCGGTGGTTACTAAATCGGGATGCAGACCAAAGTTCATATAGGCATACAATTCGCCGGTTCTGCCGTTGCCGGTCTGCACTTCGTCGCAGATCAGCAGAATATCCTGCTCATCGGCAATTTTTTGCAAGCCTTGGCAAAATTCCGCCGTCAGCGGCACAACGCCGCCTTCCCCTTGCACCAATTCCACCATAATGGCGGCAATTTTTTTCTCCTTGCAAAGGGCTTCCACCGCCGCCAGATCGTTGGCGGGGGCATAGGCAAAGCCCTCCATCAGCGGCAGGAAATCCTGATGGAACACCTCCTGCCCTGTGGCAGCGAGGGTCGCCAAAGTTCTGCCGTGGAAACTATTTTCCAAAGTGATGATCGTATAGCAATCGGTGCCTTTCTTTTCCGCCGCATATTTGCGGGCGACCTTGATGGCACATTCATTGGCTTCGGCGCCGCTATTGCCGAAGAACACCTTTTTCATTCCGGTCCGCAGGCATAATTGCTCGGCAAGATCCGCCTGCGGTGCGGTATAAAACAAATTGGAGGTATGCTGGATCTGATGGAGCTGATGCTCCACCGCTTGGATCCAGCCTGCATCGCAACTGCCCAAGGCAGAGACCGCGATGCCGCTCCCCAAATCGATATATTCGTTTCCTTCGTGATCCCATACCAGCGAGCCTTCGCCTTTGACCAGCTCCAGCGGGAAGCGGGCGTAGGTATGGGCAACATATTGACTGTCTTTTTCTTGAATATTCATTACTTTTTCTTCTCTCTGATCACCATCGTACCTGCACCTTCATCGGTGAGGGTCTCAATCAAAATGGAATGGGGCACCCGCCCATCCATAATAAACACCTTACGCACACCGCGGTTGATGGCATCGATGCAACATTCCACCTTGGGAATCATACCGCCCGAGATCACACCGCTGGCAAACAGTTCTTTAGCTTCCTTAATATCCAAAGAAGCAATCAAAGAGGAAGGATCGTTGGCATCCTTCAAAACACCTGCAATATCGGTCAAGGTGATGAGACATTCTGCCTGCATCGCACCTGCGATATACGCGGCGGCGGTATCGGCGTTGATATTATAAACATTGCCTTCTTGATCGCAACCGACGGTGGAAATGACCGGAATATAACCTTTTTCCAGAAGATCCTGGACCGGAGTCACATTCACCTTGGTGATCTTACCCACATAGCCCAGCGCTTCATCCTTCATTTCGCAGAGAATCATCCGATCGTCCATTCCCGAAAGACCCATAGCGCGGCCGCCCTTGACTTCCAGCAGGTTGACCAGACTCTTATTGATCTTGCCCGCCAGCACCATCTGGACGATCTCGGCAGTCTCCTTATCGGTGACCCGCAGACCGTTCAAAAAGACGCTCTCTTTGCCGACCTTTTTCATCGTTTCGGTAATTTCGGGGCCGCCGCCATGGACCAGCACCACACGGACACCAATCAGCGAGAGAAGAACGATATCTTCCATCACCTGCTCTTTGAGTTGCTCGTTGATCATGGCGTTGCCGCCGTATTTGATGACAACGACTTTTTTATTATATTTTTTGATATAGGGCAACGCTTGAGTCAGCACCTCGGCACGTTGCGCATTGGTTAAAGATAAAGGCATTTTACTTTACTCCTTATTAAGTACGATAATCGCCGTTGATTTTGACGTAATCATAGGTCAGATCGCAACCCCAGGCGGTGGCTTTGGCATCGCCGCTATGAAGGTCGATCAAAATTTCAATTTCATCCTCCAAGAGGATCTTTTTGGCAAGGTCTTCGGAGAATTCCACCCCTGTCCCGTTTTCGCAGACCAGGATCTTGCCCGCTTTGGAGGCAAAATGCAATTCCACCTTGGAAACATCTACTTTTGCACCGCTATAACCGATCGCGCAAAGGACTCTGCCCCAGTTGGCATCGGCGCCGAACATTGCCGCTTTGGTCAGCGAAGAGCAGATAACACTCTTGGCGGCGGTTTTTGCGGTCTGCAGATCGGCGGCGCCGCAGACGGTACATTCCAGCATCTTGGTGGCACCTTCCCCATCCCCAGCGATCATTTGGCAGAGGGCGACAGTGACGGTATTGAGCGCCTTCATAAAGGTATCAAAAGCGGCACCTTCGGCGATGATGGGGGTGTTGCCCGCCAACCCATTGGCAAGGACCACCACCATATCGTTGGTAGAAGTATCGCCGTCGACACTGGTCATATTAAAGGTATTTTGGACATCGTTGCTCAGGGCTTTTTGGAGCATTTTCGAGTCGATGGCGCAGTCGGTGGTCAAAAAGACCAGCATGGTCGCCATATTGGGATGGATCATTCCGCTCCCCTTGGCGATACCGCCCAGATGGCAGACCTTGCCGTCGATCTCAAATTCCACCGCCACTTCCTTCGGCTTAGTATCGGTGGTCATAATCGCTTCGGCGGCAGGATAACCGTCGGCACTCAAAGAAGCGACCAGCGCATCCATGCCGTTGGCAATAGGCTCTAAATCCAGCGGCTGACCGATGACACCGGTAGATGCCACCACCACATCGGCGGGATCGATATTCAGTGCCTTACCGACCATCGAGCACATTTCTTTTGCCACCTCAATGCCGTTGGCATTGCAGGTATTGGCGTTGCCGCTATTGCAGATGACCGCCTTCGCGATGCCGTTGGAAATATTCTCCTTTGTGACTGAAAGAGGCGCGCCCTTGACCAAATTGGTGGTATAGACAGCCGCCGCCTGCGCGGGAACTTCGCTGACAATGAGTGCCAGATCCTTTTTACTTTTATTCTTGCGGATGCCTGCGTGGATACCGCTTGCTTGAAATCCTTTTGCGGCGGTGACACCGCCTTGGATGATTTTCATAAATGAACTCCTTATTCCAAATTCTTATCGGGTGCATCACCCAATACGATATTCATACATTCCAATGCCGCACCGGAGGCACCCTTGCCCAAATTATTATAGCGGGCCAAAAGCAAAATGCGCTTGGCGTTGCCTTGAACGGTGATCTCCATTTTATCGCTATCGCCATAGGCAACGGCGGAATAAAAGCCATCGGCGGCGGGGCTTTCGCTCCAGAATACCATCGGACCTTGATATTTTTTACGATAGATCTCTTTGATCGCCTCGATATCAAAGCCTTCGTTCAGTTGGCTTGCAAAGAGCGGGACGGTGACTGCCATTCCGCTATAGAAATCCGAAACAATGGGGCAAAAGATGGGATCGTTCTCGATCCCTGCGATCGCCTTCATTTCGGGCAGGTGCTTATGGGCTTGACCCAGCGCATATTGGCGGGGTGCCTGATAGAGCGGGTCTTGTTCTTCCGCCTCGTATTGAGCGATCATCTTTTTTCCGCCGCCGCTGTAGCCGGTGATGGAATGGCAGGTCAGCAATGCATCTTTCGGCAAAGCACCCGCTTCCACCAAGGGCGCGACCAATGCGATAAAGCCGCTGGCATGGCAACCGGGGACCGCGATGCGCTTGGCTTCTTTCACCGCTTGATAGCGTTCTTCCGAAAGTTCGGGGAAGCCATAGCACCAATTGGGGTCGGTGCGATGGGCGGTGGAGGTATCCAACACCACGGTATTGGGATTTTCGATCATCGACACCGCCTCCCTTGCCGCATCATCGGGCAAGCATAAAAAGGCGATATCCGCTTGATTGAGCATCTCTTTGCGGGCGGCAGGGTCCTTACGCAGTTCTTCGGAAAGGATCAACAGTTCAATATCGCCCCTTGCGGCAAGCCGCTCGCGGATGCGCAGGCCGGTGGTGCCGGCACTGCCGTCAATAAATACTTTTTTCATTTCAGATAGTCCTCAACAAACTCAATTTGGGCAGCCACCGAATCCGCGCCGGTGCCGCCGGCAGAGATGCGCTTGGAAACGCAGGTCTGCAGCGAGATCTCCTCATACACATCCGCCTCAAAGAGCGGGGAAAATTCTTTTAAGGTTTCTAAGGAAAGTGCGTCCAGCACTTTATGTTCCTCGATGGCGCGGGCAACCGTCTGCCCGACGATCTTATAGGCGGTGCGGAAGGGCAGACCCTTTTTCACCAGATAGTCGGCAAGGTCGGTGGCGTTGATAAAGCCCTTCCCTGCCGCGGCATACATATTTTCGGGGATCGCCTTCATCGTTGCGATCATCGGAGTGAAGACCCGCAGGCATTTTTTTACCGTATCGATGCTATCGAAGATGGCTTCCTTATCTTCCTGCATATCCTTATTATAAGCCAAAGGCAAGCCCTTCAGGGTGGTCAGCAGAGCCATCAAGTCGCCGTAGACACGACCGGTCTTGCCGCGGACCAATTCCGCCATATCGGGGTTCTTCTTTTGGGGCATAATGCTGGAGCCGGTGGTATAGCTATCGTCCAGCTCCACAAACTTAAATTCCCAGGAAGACCACAAAATGATCTCCTCGGAGAAGCGGGAAAGATGCATCATCAGCACCGAAAAAGCACTCAACAGTTCCAAGCAGAAATCCCGATCGGAAACGCTGTCGATACTATTGAGGGTATAGCCGTCAAAGCCCAGCAGTTTGGCAGTCTCGGCGCGGTCGGTATTATAAGTAGTTCCCGCCAGCGCACAAGCACCCAAGGGGTTTTGGTTCATCCGCTTCATCGCATCCTCCAGCCGACCGCAATCGCGGATCAGCATCATACAATAGGCCAGCAGATGATGCCCGAAGGTGATGGGTTGGGCGCGTTGCAGATGGGTATAGCCCGGCATAATGATATTGGCATTGGTTTTCGCCTGCGCCGCCACCGCGCCGATCAATTCTTTGATCAGACCAAGGATCTCTGCGGTTTCGTCCCGCAGATACAGGCGGATATCCACCGCCACCTGATCGTTGCGGCTACGGGCGGTATGCAGTTTTTTGCCCAGATCGCCGATCCGCTTGGTCAGCACCGATTCGATAAACATATGAATATCCTCGGCTTCAGGATCGATCGCCAATGCACCGTCTTCAATATCCTGCAAAATTCCGCCCAAGGCTTCGATGATCTCTTGCCCTTCCTGCTCGGTTAAGATGCCCTGCTTTGCCAGCATCGCCGCATGGGCCACCGAGCCGCGAATATCCTGGCGGAACATCCGCTGATCAACATGGATGGAGGAATTAAAATCGTCCGCTTCCCGATCCAACTCTTTTTGGAAGCGCCCTGCCCACATTTTTTCCATAAGAAAAAGTTCCTTTCAATTTGGCTTTGGGCTGTTGCGATTTTCGCAACAGCCCACACCATTTATAATTTAGATATCAAGGTTATTCTTTTTCCGCATCTTGGCGTTGACCTTGATGGGCAAACCAAAGAGATTGATAAATCCTGCGGAATCCTTTTGATCGTATACTTCGTCTTCATCGAAGGTGGCGATCTCGGGATCGTATAAGCTATAGGGAGAAGTGACCGATGCCAAGATCATATTGCCCTTATAGAGCTTAAGTTTGACATCACCGGTGACGGTCTCTTGGGTGCTATCCACAAATGCCATAATCGCCTTGGTGAGCGGAGAGAACCACTGACCGTCATAGATGACCTCGGCAAATTTCTGAGCAACCAGTGCCTTATAATGGGAGGTGGCGCGATCTAAGCAGAGGGTTTCCAAAATCTCATGGGCTTTATAGAGGATGGTACCGCCCGGAGTCTCATAAACACCGCGGCACTTCATACCGACCAAGCGGTTTTCCACGATATCCAGCAAGCCGATACCGTTCTTGCCGCCCAGCTCGTTGAGTTTCCAGATCAGGTCGACCCCATTCATCTCCACACCGTCGATGGCGGTGGGGATACCCTTTTCAAAATGGATGGTGACATAGGTGGGAACATCGGGAGCCATTTCGGGAGAAACGCCCATCTCCAAAAAGCCGGGTTCGTTATACTTAGGCTCATTGGCGGGATCTTCCAGATCCAAGCCCTCATGGGAGAGATGCCACATATTCTTATCTTTGGAATAGTTGGTTTCACGGTTGATCTTCAAGGGGATGTTATGCGCTTCGGCATAAGCGATCTCCTCTTCGCGGGATTTGATATCCCACTCCCGCCAAGGAGCGATGATGGGCAGGTCGGGAGCAAACGCCTTCAAGGTCAACTCAAAGCGGACCTGATCGTTGCCCTTACCGGTGCAACCGTGGCAGATAGCATCGGCACCTTCGGCGATGGCGATCTCTGCCAACCGCTTCGCGATGCAGGGACGAGCCAGCGAAGTACCCAGCAGATAGTTCTCATAAACGGCACCTGCTTTAACTGCGGGGAAAACGAAATCATTGACAAACTCTTCGTTGAGATCCTCCACATAGAGTTTGGATGCGCCGGTCTTGAGTGCCTTCTCTTCCAAGCCTTCCAGCTCATCGGACTGCCCCACGTTACCGGAAACCGCGATGACTTCGCAGTTATTATAATTTTCCTTCAGCCAAGGAATAATGATGGAGGTATCCAAGCCTCCGGAATAAGCCAAAACAACCTTTTTAATGTTCTCTTTATTCATTGCAATGTCCTCCGATTGAATAAAATTCAAAAAATATGAATAAATCTTACCACACACCATAGATAAATGCAATACTTTTTTGTTATTTTTTTATACTTTTTATATATTTAACAATGGAAATCGCCTTTTTTTCGCTGTATTTGTGTAATATATGCACAAAACCGCGAATTATGCAAAATTTTATGCATAATATGCATATTTGAACAATGGAGGTGCATACTTTTTTCCTTATTATAAATAAGAACCCCCTTTGCGCCGAAAACGCAAAGGGGGGTTGACTCTTAAAATTACAATTTCATTGCCACATCCCACGCCTGCCAGATGACGGTACGGAGATTACCGACCTTGGAAGCATCGCCGATAATATGAATATGGCCGCTCTTTTTAGCGATAGGAACAGGGTTATAACCGACCGAGAGGACCACAGAATCAGCCTCCACCTCAAAGGTCTTCCCTTCTTTATCTTTCAAGACAACGCCTTTTTCGGTGATTTCGGAAAGGGCGGTCTCCAGATAAACGGGAACTTTATTCGTTTTGAAGAAATCCCGCAGATAGCTGGTATTGGCAAGGCAGACGCCCTTGGTGGTGATCAGATCGTCCTGCATCTCCACAACGGCGGGCTTTTTGCCCTGCAGATAGAGATCATAAGCAATTTCACAACCGGTCAAGCCGCCGCCGATAACGACCACCTTTTCGCCGACCTTTTTATTATCCAAGAGATAATCCACCGCTTCCACCGCGGTCTCGGCACCTTTCACCGGCAGTTTTTTCGCAACCGCACCGGTGGCGACAATGATCTCATCGGCATCCAGAGATTTGACATCCTTGATCTCGGTGTTCATATGCACCTTTATGGGATATTTGGCAAGTTCGCGGATATACCAGGCGATCAGGGCACGGTCCTTTTCTTTAAAGGAAGGGGCCGCGGCGGCGATAAATACACCGCCGAGCTTGTCACTCTTTTCATAAAGGCAGACCTGATGGCCGCGCTTGGCGCAAAGGATCGCCGCCTCCATCCCGCCGATGCCGCCGCCGACGACAGCGATCTTTTTCGCCTTCTTGGCGGGAGCAACGTAATATTTTTTGGATTGCATCGTTTCGGGATTCAGAGCACAGCGGGCAAGACCCATGGTATCGGTAAGATCCTGCGTATTAGCGTGGCCTTTGGAGGAAGAGAAATTGAAGCAGCCGCTATGACAGCAGATACAAGGCTTGATATCTTCCAAGCGATCCTCGATCAGCTTGGTGACCCAAGCGGGATCGGTCAGAAATTGGCGGGCAACGCCTACCGCGTCGATCTTCCCTTCCGCTACCGCCGCAGCACCCACATCCATATCCATTCTTCCGGCGCAAACGACGGGGATATCGACAAATTTCTTAATATGCGCCACATCCTCCAGATTGCAGTTTTCGGGCATATACATCGGGGGGTGCGCCCAATACCAGGAATCGTAGGTACCGTTATCGGCGTTGAGCATATCGTAGCCTGCATCCTGCAGGTACTTGGCGGCCTTTTCGGATTCCTCCATATTCCGCCCGACTTCCACATAATCTTCGCCCGGCATCGCGCCTTCGCAGAAGCCCTTCATTTTGGACTCCACCGAATAGCGCAAAGATACCGGAAAATCCTCGCCGCAGGCTTCCTTGATTGCCTTGACCACTTCGGCGGCAAAGCGATAGCGGTTTTCAAAACTGCCGCCGTATTCATCAGTACGCTTATTAAAGAATTCGATGGCAAACTGATCCAGCAGGTACCCTTCGTGGACTGCGTGGACCTCCACCCCATCGACGCCCGCATCCTTGCAGAGTTTAGCGGTCTTGGCAAAGGCTTCGATGATCTCGCGGATCTGCTCCACCGTCATTTCGGGGCATTCGATATCATGCGCCCAGCGGGATTTTTGGGGAGATGGAGAAGCCAACTCGTGAGAAGTATCGATAATGGGCTTCACCAACGCGCGGGTGAATTTATTTTTATGTAAGGGAGCCACCAGCTCGGTGATCGCCCAAGAGCGGCCCATACCCGCGGTCAACTGAATAAACAGCTTAGCACCGGTCTTATGGATCTCCTCCATAAAATCCTTCAATTCTTCAAACATCTTGGGATTCTGCCAGAGCCATTTGCCCCAGAAGGTATCCCGCAGCGGTGCGATACCGGGGATGATCAGACCGACGTTATTATTTGCTCGCTCCAAAAACAACTTCGCTGCCTCTTTATCAAAACCGCAACCGGTCAGTTCAAACCAGCCAAACAGCGAGGTGCCGCCCATCGGGCACATCACAATGCGGTTTTTGATCTCCACATTGCCGATCTTCCAAGGAGTAAACAATGCATCATACTTGGAATTCATACTAAAAACACACGTCCTTTCGGAAATTATAAATTACTTCTTTTTAAAAACAACGGCAGAGCGGTTAGGCAGATAGCATAAAAAGCCGTTTTGCCCGTTTTTATCTGCAAAGGTTTTATACTTTACGCTTTCGTCAATCCTCGAAAAGCCGCCGTATACTGCGGAATCCGACGACAGCACCACTTGATAATTCCCTTTCTTTTCGGCAGGGATGCGATAGCCCTCAAAGGATTTTTCGGGATGGAAATTGAAGGCAAAAATCAGATCACCCTTGGTGTAAATTAACACTTTATCATCCTGATGCACCCATAAGCACTTGGCGGGACGGGTCAAGACCTTATGTTCTTTGAGCAATGCGATCATCGCTTCATCGAAATCGCGCAGTTGACCGTATCGCAACGCGGGATGATCGGCAAGGGACCATTGACGGCGGCAATAATGATAACTCCAGCCATTGCCTTCGCGGGGAAAATCGATCCATTCGGGATGCCCGAATTCGTTACCCATAAAATTGAGATATCCTTCTCCTGCCAGCGATGCGGTGAGCAGGCGGATCATTTTATGCAACGCCATTCCGCGATCGATCACCAGGCTGGCACTCTCCTTATTCATATCGGTATACATCGCGGCATCGCAAAGGCGGAACATAATGGTCTTATCCCCCACCAACGCCTGATCGTGGGATTCGCAATACCCTACCGTCTTTTCTTGGGGGCGGCGGGAATTGAGTTCATACCAAAGCTTGCCCATATCCCAATGCTCATCGGGAACCTCCTTGAGCATCTTGATCCAAAGATCGGGGATGCCCATCGAAAGCCGAAAATCAAAGCCCAATCCCCCATCCTTGATGGGCAGGCACATCCCCGGCATTCCGGACATATCCTCCGCAATGGTGATGGCGCGGGGATTGATCTTATGGATCAGTTCGTTTGCCAACTGCAGATAGGTCACCGCTTCGGTATCGGTATTCATTGAGAAATACATACTGTAGTCGGTAAAAGCACTGCCCAGACCGTGATCGTGATACAGCATCGAGGTGACCCCGTCGAAACGGAAGCCATCGAAATGGAAGGTTTCCATCCAATATTTCAGGTTGGAAAGCAGAAAATGCAACACTTCGTTCTTACCGTAATTAAACAGTTTGGTGCCCCAGGCACCGTGATCGCCGCGGGGCCCTTCGTGGAAGAACTGATGGACCGTTCCGTCAAATTCATTCAAGCCTTCGTTGGTATTCTTGACCGCGTGGGAATGGACCACATCCAATAGGACGGCGATACCCATCTGATGCGCACGATCGATCAATTCTTTTAAATCTTCCGCCTTACCGTAGCGAGAGGATGCGGCAAAGAAATTCGAGACCTGATAGCCAAAGGAGCCATAATAGGGATGCTCCATAATTGCCATGATCTGAATGGTATTATAACCGCCTTTTTGGATCCGCGGCAGGACATTTTCGGTAAATTCCTTATAACTGCCCACCGCTCCTTTTTCCTGCGCCATTCCGATATGGCACTCATAGATCAGCGGGGTTTTGGCAGGCTTAAACCCTTGGTCCGTCCAAGGAAACACCGCGTTGGGTTCTTCCAATTCGGCACACCAAAGATTGGTCTGCGGATCCTGCACCACCCGCGTGGCATAAAGGGGGATGCGGCGCAGCCATTGCCCTTGATGAATCACGATCGCTTGCACCTTTTGCCCTGCCTGCAAGGTGTCTTTTCCATCCAAGTGCACTTCAAAAACACCGTTTTCCAGCTTTTGCATCGGGCAGGAATCTGCCGACCAGCCGTTGAAATCGCCGGTTAAATACATTGCTTCGGCCGCGGGCGCCCATTCCCGATAGACCCAGCCGCGCTCGGTGCGGTGGAACCCAAAATACTTATGCCCGTTGGCAAAATGCAATAGATTGCCCTTGGCACCGACCAACTCCTTTTTCTTTTGCTTAAAAAGGGTCTCGCGTAGCAAAATATCATCCTTATAGGGAGTAAGATAGGGATCGATCTCGATCATTTTACAAATCTTTTCAGCAGGCATAACGCGACCTCCTTTTGGACTTTATACTTTTATTATATATAATTTTTTATAAAAACTCAATATAAAAATAAAAAGCGCCCGAGGCGCTTTTTATTATATAAAGAAGAATCTTGCCGCAATCAGCAGAACACCTAAAAAGATCGCATTGATATAGGTGAATTTCCAAAAATAACTTTTACTGTGCCCCGGATAGAGCACCCGATATTCGCTGAAGGTAATGAGGCTGGCAAGGGAGGCGATCAAGGTTCCTGCCCCTCCGATATTGACCCCCAGCAACAGGGAATGATAATCGGCGGTGAAGCGGGAGAGCAAAATTGCCGACGGAACATTGCTGATGATCTGGCAGGAGGCAGCAGAGATCAGCAACGGTTCTTTTTGCAGCACTGCAGAGATCAATTCATTTACCCCATCGATCCGCGCCAAATTGCCCGCAAAGATAAAGAAAAAGAAGAAGGTACCCAACAGCGAATAATCCACCATTAGCAACGCTTTGCGGTCAATGATCAACAATACCGCAGGGATTAAAACTAATCCCCACCAAAAGGGAACCACCCGAAAAACGATCAACAGCGAAAAAGCAAACAGCGCAAGATACAAGGCGGTTTTCCCCGCTTTAAGTTTTTCGGAGAAATGGTCGACGATCACCAATTTTTCCCGCTCCACAAACAGGCAAGCCACCGCCAGCATCGCAATCGCCAACAAAAAGGGCGGAAGCATTATCAAGCAAAATTCGCCGGTGGGGATATGGAAATAGGAATAGAGATACAGATTTTGCGGGTTTCCGAAAGGGGTCAACATTCCGCCCAGATTGGCGGCAATATTCTGCAGAATAAACAGATATGCCATATATTTTTGATTTTTGGTGGCATTGAGCGCAAAATAGCCCAGCGGCAGAAAGGTAATCAGTGCCATATCGTTGGCGATCAGCATCGAGCCGATAAAGGTGATGGTGAGCAACAGCAAAAACAGACTGCGCAGGTTGCCTGCCGCAACCACCAATCTTCGGGCAAGGATGGTGAAAAACTTGATATTCCGCAGGGCGCAGACCACCGCCAGAGTGATAAAAAGGCAGGCCAGCGTCTTCCAATCGAAATAATCCCCATACCGTGCATCGGGCGGGACAAAAAAGCAGGTAACCAGCGCCGCCGTTGCCGCAATGAAGAAAACAATATTCTTTTTGATAAAGCGCAAAACCGGCATTACCGAACTCCTTTATAAACAATCTTTTGCTATCATACACCAAATCCCGCTGTTTTGCAACTAAATATTGTGTTTATAAGACGAATATGTTATTATAAAATAAAGGAGGAGTTCATTATGGAAAATCAAGTGATGGATCAAGTACTTACCGAGCAAACCGCTCCGATTCAAAAAGCTGAGCAAATCGAGCAGAAGGTCGGATTTTGGGAGTTTTTGGGGCTGATCGTTCTTTTTGCTATCCCTGTGGTGGGCTTTATTGCCGCCATTGTTTTTCTCTTTGCACCCAAGCGCAAGAGTCTTAAAAACTTTGCGGGGGCTACCCTGACCTGGCTGATCGTTCGCGCGATTGCCGCGTTGATCTCCATCGTCATTGCTGTTACCGTCATCGGCGGAATGTTGATCCCCACCATCAACGATGCGCTGGGCACCGAATTTCAGGATTTCGGCGAAGCCTTCGGCATCATCAGCGGCATTGCTTCGGGAAACTATTCTGCGGTCATCGATAATATGCGCCCCCAGCTTTTGGAAATGATGGGCGAAGAATATGCCCCCTTGCTGGATGAGCTTGCCACCGGAAAATACGACGATCTGATCGAAGACATTGCCGACCGCAATTATTACGATGCTCTGGAAGATTTAAAAGAAGGCGATTATCCGCAACTTAAAAATGTGCTTCCCGAAGAAGACTACAACGAATTAGTCAACGAGCTTGAAAAAGCTGCTAAAGGCGAGTATTCCGAATTGTTCGGTCAAATGCAAAGCACGATGTCCGCTCCGATACAATAAGAGTAAAAAGCAGAGCCGCTTGGCTCTGCTTTTTTAATTTATTGAAAGATTTTAAATTCACCTTGACATTTTCAACGAAACATTATATAATACATTGGCAAACGGAATCATATCTTTGGCTTACGATACGGAGAAATACCCAAGAGGCCGAAGGGGCTCCCCTGCTAAGGGAGTAGGGTAGGTTAACTGCCGCGAGGGTTCAAATCCCTCTTTCTCCGCCAAATAAAAACAGCACCCAAATGGGTGCTGTTTTTGTTTGGCTGCGAAATTAGGTTTTCCTCGCGGCAGTTTTCCGCGAGGGTCGCAACGCCGAAGCACTGCCCTTTGGCAGATGAAGCGAGGCAGTTAGCGGCTGCCGCAACACGAAAAATATCGAGTAAACGACGGCTTACGATGAATTTTTCGATGTTGCAAAGGGGTAAAATCCCTCTTTTTGTTCTTTTCACTCTTCTCTAAAAAATTGTCGTTTTCGGATAAGAGAGAAAAAATGGGTCTGCTTCGCAGACAAATTATAAAAAATATGTACGATTTCGACCATATAGGTCCTCTTGAAAAGTTTTATCTTGCAAATAATTTCATAATAAGTTATAATATGACAAATAACAACAAAAATAAGGAGTACGCAAAATGATCGTTCCTATATTATTGCTTGCGCTCGGTTTTGTTATGCTGATCAAGGGCGGCGACTGGTTTGTGGACGGAGCAACCGGTATTGCCCGCCGATTTCATTTGCCCGAACTGCTGATCGGCGCAACCGTTGTTTCCATAGGGACAACCTTGCCGGAAGTGATGGTTTCCGCCGGTGCCGCTTTTCAAGGAAGCGGGTCCATTGCATACGGCAATGCCATCGGGTCCATCATCTGCAATACATCGCTGATTGCCGCATTGACCATCGCGATCAAGCCCGGCCCTGCCGCCAGAAAAAGTATGGCGCTGCCGGTCGCCTTTTTTTTCGGTGCGGCGGCATTCTATTGTGCAATCGCCTATTTTGGGGGAACTTTCAGCCGCGTGATCGGCATTCTTTTACTTTGTATCTTTCTTATCTATATGATCTCTACCGTTCTGCGCATGAAAACGACCGCCGCCTCGGTGGAGACGGTGATGATCGAAGAAGAATTCGGTGCGATGAACAGCGAGGAAAGTCTGGAAATGTACAGCGGCGAAGATCACGTTGTGGAATCGGTCCGCGAAGGGACCAAAGACAGCCTGCTCAAAGATATTCTCCTTTTGGTGCTGGGTGCTGTTTTGATTGCTTTCGGCGCAGATCTGCTGGTGGATAACGCCATCATCGTTGCCGAAAAGTGCGGTGTTTCCGAAAAGGTGATCGGCTTGACCATTGTTGCGCTGGGAACATCCCTGCCCGAATTGGTCACCGCCATCACAGCGCTTGCCAAGGGCCACGGTTCTCTTTCTTTGGGTAATATTATTGGTGCAAACCTTTTCAATCTGGTCCTTGTCAGCGGTGCGGCAATCACCATCAACCCCTTTAATGTTCCTGCATCTTCGACCATTGCCGGCATCAACGCCTCTTTGGTGATCGACATTCCTGTCATGCTGGCGGTGATGCTCATTATGACCGTTCCCACCCTTTTCCGCGAGAAGCTTTCGCGTTGGCAGGGAATTCTCCTTTTAGGGATCTATGCCGCATTCTGTGTGGTACAATTTGTCATTTGATTCATTAAAAAAACAGCGCTTGCGGGCGCTGTTTTTTAGTTATAGAAAAATGTTTTCATTACCGCAACATATTCATCGGAAGCAACAGGATAAGAAAGCCCGTGGCCTGCCCCTTGGATGAAATGGATCTTTTTCTTGGATGCGCAGGCATCATAGTTTCTTTGGCTCATTTCCGCAGGAACATAATCATCGGCATCCCCATGGAAAAAGATGGTGGGGACCTTGATATTTTTCACCGCTTCGATGGGCGAAAATTCATCGGGGTCAAACCGCCCGAACATCCTTGCTCCCAGCCGCACCAACGGATAGAGCGGACGGGCGGGAAGTTTCATATCGCGGATAGTTTTTTGGATGATCTCCTTTGCCGAAGTATAGCCACAATCCGCCAGAACGCCCACCACATTTGGGGGCAAAGGCTGCCCTGCGGCGATCAGCACGGTGGCGGCACCCATAGAAATGCCTGTTAGAATAATTTTGACATCGGGGCCGAAGCGGTCAATGGTTTTTTGCACCCACGCCAAGCAATCGCGGCTTTCATTGATGCCAAAGGAAATGACCCTACCTTCGCTCTTGCCGGAGGTACGCTGATCCACCAAGATCACGCTATGCCCCACCGCAAAGGCGCGGCGGACACCGCCCGCCAGATCCCGCTCCGCACTGCCGCGGTAGCCGTGGAACATGATCTCGATCGGCGCGCCTTTCTCATATTCAAAATAGCGACCGTAGAGTTGCAGACCATCGAAAGAACGAATATAAAATTCTTCGCAATCCATTGCCCGAATTTCTTCCGCCCATCGGCGGGTCACTTCCCGAAAGGGTGCATACAGATCGCCCGGCGGCAAAATCGCCTTGGCGCTTTGGTTCTTTTTGGTGCGAGGCTCATAAAAGGCCATATAAAAGCAAATGCCGCAACCGATCAGCAAAAGAGTAATCAAAGCCAATACCGCAATAAAAATCCATATTAAAAATTTCATTTTCATCGACTCCTTAATTGTTGCAATAATACCATATAAAAGAAAAAATTGCAAACGGTTGCAAAATAGACGCAGATATTGTAAAATAATTTTGTATTTGCATTTTAGGAGTAATTTATGAATATTGATGTCAACTATAAAAATAAGAAGCGGTATAATACCGCTCGATATCCCATCCGCCAGCCGCTGATCATCGTCTGGCTGATCGCCTTGCTATCCCGCATTATGCTGATCGGCAAGAAATACAAGGTGGAAAAGATCCATATGGAGGGGCTGAAGCCGCCCTATATGCTTTTGAGCAACCATATGTATTTCATCGATTTTGAACTTTGCGCGATGGGGACCTTTCCCCATCGGGTCAACAATGTCGTCAGCATCGACGGATACTATCGCCGCCCCTGGTTGATGGAGCTGATCGGCGCCATCTGCACCCGCAAATTTACGATGGATCTGCATCTCATCAAATCCATCAGCCGCGTACTCAAGCGGGGCGATATCTTGGCGATGTATCCCGAAGCGCGCTATACCCCCATCGGGACACTGGCATATCTGCCCGAATCCTTGGGCAAGCTGGTGAAAAAGAACAAAGTTCCCGTCGTTGCGGTGGTGCATCACGGCAACCACTTGCTGACCCCTTTCTGGAACTATCGCAAGCCCCGCAAGGTGCCTCTGCATATGACCATGACTCAAATTCTGACCCCCGCGCAGATCGAAACAATGAGCGTGGACGAGATCAACGCCGCCCTGCGGGATGCCTTATCCTATGATGAATACAAATATCAAAAAGAAAACGGTATTTTGATCACCGAGCCCCACCGCGCCGAAGGGCTGCACAAGGTTCTTTATCAATGCCCCCATTGCCTCAAGGAATCCGGGATGGCATCCAAGGGGACGGAGCTTTTCTGCACCGAATGCGGCAAACGATGGAACCTCAATGAGGACGGCAGTCTTTCTGCGCTGAGCGGTGAGACCGAGTTTGCCCACATTCCCGATTGGTTTGAATGGGAGCGTCTGCAGGTACGCAAGCAGATCGAAGAAGGCACCTATTCCTTTGAAGACGAGGTGGAGGTCTACTCCCTGCCCCGCTGCTGGAAATTTGAAAAATTAGGCAAAGCCACCCTGACCCACACCATCGACGAAGGCTTTATTCTGCGCGGTCATTATAACGGTGAAGATTACTGTATTCAGCGCACACCGGCGCAGACCAACAGCCTGCATATCGAATATGATTACTGCTATATCAAGCCCTTGGATTGCGTGGATATTTCCACCGAGCGGGATTCCTTTTATTGCTATCCCGCCAAGACCGACGTTGTTACCAAATTGGCATTTGCCACCGAAGAATTATATCGCATCAAGCAAGGATGAATTTTATGAGACGAATTACTGCATTATTTCTGACCGCGGTGCTGCTGCTCGGCATTACCGCCTGCAACACAAAACCCGATTTTTCCATGCCCACCGGCTGTATCGACAGTGTTTACCATCGATACGGAAAGGACTTTGCAAAAACGGTCAAAGAACAAAGCGGGCTGATCATCAAACCCTATTCCACCGATGGTGCCAAGGCCAATATGATCATCATTGATGAAACCCCCGAAAATATCGGCATTGGGCAGGCAGATCTTTTGAACCATTCCTGGAACGAAACCAACATCTTCAAAAAAGAAGGAAAGATCGATTCTCTGCGCGCCATCGGCTGCATTGGTACCGAGCAGTTGATGCTGGTCACCACCGATCCTGCGGTACGCTCCGTCGAGCAACTGAAAGGAAAGGTGGTTTCGCTGGGCTCCGTTTATAGCGGAACCAATCTGAACGCGATGGATCTTTTGGACGCGATGGGGCTTCAAGAAGAAGACCTGCCGCGACTGCGGAAAAAGAAAAAAATAAAAAACTACAACCTGACCGCGAGCTTAGAGGCTTTGAAAGAGGACAAAATCGATGCCGCATTTATCACCACCGCGTTGCCCTCTCCCGCGCTAACAAAGTTTATGAAAGAGCAATCGCTCTACCTTGTTCCCTTTGAGCAGGAATATTTAGATCAACTGCAAAAGGAGAACGGCGACTACTTCCAAAGCAAAATTCCTGCGCATTCCTTTACCGATCAGGAGAAGGACGTTCCCACTCTTGGGGTAAAAACCGTTCTCTTCTGCGGTGCCGACTGCGAGAAGGATCAAATCTATGAAATTACAAAAGCAGCCTTTAAGGGTATCGATCTTGATTTCGCCCATCAGGGTGTGGACCTTCCGTTCCACAAAGGAGCCGCCAAATACTTTGCAGAACATCAGATATCCGTCTATTCAAAGTAAATATAAAAGCACGAAAAAGCAGTCTTTTTCGTGCTTTTTTAGTATACTCAGTTCTTTCCTTGACAGATATATCGTGTTTATTGTATAATATTACATTATATAAATTATTTAGGAGGAAATCACAATGATGAAGAAGATCATCGCAATCGTTTTAACCCTTGCACTTGCCCTTTCTTTGGCAGCTTGCGGCTCCGCAGGCATGACTATGGGTACCGGCGGTACTGCAGGTACTTACTATGCATACGGCAATGTTTTGGGTTCCACTATTAAAGAGCATACCGGTATCAACGTTACCGCTGTTTCTACAGACGGTTCCAAGGCCAACATTCAGGGTATCGATGCCGGCATCTATCAGCTGGCAACCGTTCAGTCTGACGTTTTGGCTTATGCTTGGGCAGGAAGCGGCACCTTTGCCGAAGAAGGCAAAGTAGATTCTTTCCGTGTTGTCGCAGGTCTTTATGCCGAATCTGTTCAGTTGATCACCATGGATAAAAACATCAAGAGTGTTGCCGATCTGAAGGGCAAAACTGTTTCTATCGGCGCTCCCGGTTCCGGTGTTTATTTCAACGCTTTGGACGTTTTGACCGCTGCAGGTCTGACTGAAAATGACATCAATGCGCAAAAACAAAGTTTTGCCGATAGTGCAGATGCTTTGAAGAACGGTCAGATCGATGCCGCATTCATCGTCGCCGGCGCTCCCACCCCCGCCATCACCGATCTTTGCACCACCAACGACGCTTGGCTGGTTCCCATCGATGGCGATATCGCCGCCAAGATCATGAAGGCTTGCCCCTACTACACTTCCTACACCGTTCCTGCAGGAACCTACAAAGGTCAGGAAGCCGATGTTGAAACCATCACTGTTAAAGCAACCTTGATCTGCGATGCCAATGCATCCGAAGACGATATCTATGCTTTGACCGCAGCGATTTTTGACAATAAAGATTCCATTGCCCATGCCAAGAGTGCAGAATTGGATCTGACCAATGCCACTACCGGTATGGATGCTCCCTTCCATAAGGGTGCTGCTAAATACTTTGCAGAAAAGGGCATCACCGTTACTGCCGAGTAATTACTCTAAATCGCACATTTCCGGCTGCGGCGATTTTCATCGCCGCAGCCCTTTCAACATTTATTAAGGAGGTAACTTATGGCTTTGCTCGAAAAAATCAAGCGCCTATTCAAGCGGAATAAAGCTGAAGAGCCTCAAGGTCCAATGGATCTGGACGAGGTTATGAAAAAATTTGATCGAGAATCCAATACCCGTGTTTGGGATGGAATTCCGAAGATCATTGTTCAAAGTATTCTTGCGGCTTTCGCTGCATTTTGCATCTATGTCACCTTCGACGGCAGATGGTATTTTCAAACGAAAATCTCTGTTTTTATGGCATTTATCATCCTTTGCGGATTTTTGGTTTTCCCCATCAAAAAGGGAAAGCAAAAAACCAATCATCTGCCTTGGTACGACATCGCCATTATGGTTTTAGGTACCGGTGGATTTCTCTTTTACGCCATCTTTGCCGTGGAGATCGGTAAACTGGGGTTAAATATCGGTCTTCCCCATGTGATCGCCGGTGTCATCGGCATTTTGGCGCTTGCAGAACTTTGCCGCCGCTGTGTCGGCGTTCCCATTCTGATTGTGGCGGGCGCTTTGCTAGTCTATGCCATTATCCATTTCAGCAGTATGTCCGGCTGGAATCAACTGCGTCATATTGTTCAATCCATCTTCTACGCCGAGAGCGGCATCATAGGTCCGCCCATCCGCGCTTGCGGAAACTTTATTGCCATCTTTATTATCTTCGGCGCCTTTTTGGAACGGACCGGCATTGCCGATTTCTTTATTAAGGTCGCCAACCTTGTTGTTGGGCGGTTTTCGGGCGGTCCTGCCAAGGTTGCGGTTATCGCCAGTGCGTTGGAAGGTATGGTTTCCGGCTCTTCGGTTGCCAACACCGTCGGTTCCGGTTCTGTCACCATCCCGTTGATGAAAAAAGCAGGCTACAAACCTGAATTTGCCGCGGCCGCTGAGGCTTCCGCCTCCACCGGCGGACAGATCATGCCCCCCATTATGGGTGCGGCGGCATTTCTGATTGCTGAGAATCTGGGCATTCACTACGGAAAACTCGTTGTCTGCGCTATTTTACCTGCGGTTCTTTATTTCGCCGGTGTTTTCATCACTGTCCATCTGGAAGCCAAAAAAGAAGGTTTACGCGGGCTGACCAAAGAGGAAATGCCCGAAGCCAAGCCGTTACTTAAGCAACTTTATCTTCTACTCCCCTTGGCTCTTTTGATTTTCTTGGTAAGCGGAAACTTCTTTACCATCTCTTTTGCCGCGGCGATCGCCATTTTGGCGACCATCGTTGTGGGGTTGTTTAATAAAGAACAACGAATCACACCCAAACGCATCTTTGAAGCGTTGGCGGCAGGCGGACAAGGTATTATCGCTGTCGCTGTTGCCTGCGGTGTTGCAGGAATTATTTCCGGCATCATTACCATGACCGGATTGGCCGCTGTTTTGCAAAGTGCGGTTATCGCCTTCTCCGGCAATAATGTCCTTATAGCCCTGTTCTTAACCATGATTTGCTGTATTATTCTGGGTATGGGTGTTCCCACCACCGCCAACTACTGCATTATGGCCGCCACCTGTGCTCCGATTCTGATTGCCATGGGCGTTCCCGATATTGCCGCCCATCTCTTTGTTTTCTATTTCGGTATTGTTGCCGACCTCACCCCGCCGGTGGCTTTGGCTGCCTATGCAGGTGCGGCGATCGCACAGGCAAATCCGATGAAAACAGCGGTCACCGCCACCAAATTGGCGATCGGTGCGTTCATTATTCCTTATATATTTGCTTTGAATCCTGCGATGTTGCTGATCAACACCAACATCTGGAATGTTCTGCTGATCTGCATCACTTCGCTGATCGGTATGTTTGCTGTCTCTTCCGGCATCGAAGGCTGGTTGCTGCATAAAATGCCTTGGTGGCAACGCATTATCAGTGCGGCGGGTGGTTTGCTTCTGATCTATCCGGGTCTTACCACCGATTTGATCGGTTTGGCTTTGGCCGGCTGCGTTGTTTTGATGCAATTCTTTACAATGAAAACGTATAAAAACGCATAAAAAAAATTGCCTTCCGTTCGGAAGGCAATTTTTATTTAATTAAACACCGTAAACAAACCAAATATAGATGTATGCAGGAATGATCGCCGCCAAGGTGAACGGGATACCGATACGGAAGAAATCCTTATTCTTGACTGTATAGCCGTTCTTACGAAGGATTCCGATACCGGTGATATTTGCCGAAGCACCGATGGGGGGTGCAGTTGCCGCCGCATCGATCACCCCTTGGGAAGAAATACCGCCGATCATCAAAAAGAGACCGAAGAGGATCCCGATGGTGATGAAATCAATTTCTTTCAGCGGCGGAAGGATCACCTTAAAATCTTTTTTCTTGATCCATGTATAAACCAAACCGATCGCAAGGAGACCGCAGCAGATCAAACCGTTGGTGATCTAAGGTTTGTTCTCAATAAAGGAAGCGGCGATCAGCAAGACCAATACAGCCGATAGGGCGGGCATTTTGCTTTCGACAAAAATCGCGACCAGACCCATCGTTCCCGCGATCATCATCAATACAAAGGTGACAGAAAATAAAATCAACGCATAAATCATCATAATGTTTTTTACCTTTCTTAATAGGTACATTATATTATGGAAAAAACCGTCAATTTGTCAATATTTATTTATCAAAATTTCACGAATCCGGACTTTATCAAGCGTTCTTTTTATGGATTTTGCCGCTTGAATATGAGATACTTTGGTGCTATAATAACCTACGGTTATTAAAAAGGAGGGGATTCATATGGAAATCCTTTTATGTTTATCTGTCGCCCTTTTTGCAGGGTTGATGCTTTCCCGCTTGGCAAAGCTTGTGCAGTTGCCGGCGGTTACCGCCTATCTGGTAGCGGGTATTCTGATCGGACCTTATCTGATCGGTGCGCTGCAGGTGGAAGGCTTCGGCTTCAATTCTATCGAGCAGATCAAGGGCTTATCCATCATCGCCGATGTAGCCTTAGGCTTCATTGCCTTTTCTATCGGCAATGAATTTCGCCTTTCTCAACTAAAAAAGAACGGCAAGCAAGCAACTGTCATCGGCATTTTGCAGGCGGTGGTCACCACGATTTTTGTGGATGCCGCGTTGATCGGGCTGCATTTTCTGATCCCCGAAAAACTGCCGTTACCGGCTGCCATCATTTTGGGTGCTATCGCTTCTGCAACCGCACCGGCGGCCACCCTGATGGTAGTTCGCCAATATAAAGCCAAAGGTCCCCTGACTGACATTCTTCTCCCCATTGTTGCGCTGGATGACGCGGTTGGCTTGGTGCTTTTTGCGGTTTCCTTCGGCATTGCTCGCGCATTGATGAATGGCAAGATCGATATGATCTCCATTATTTTAGAGCCGCTTTTGGAAGTCATTCTCTCCCTGCTTTTGGGCGCAGTGATGGGCTTCTTATTCGATTGGTTTGAGCAATTCTTCCATTCCAGATCCAAGCGTCTTTCCATGTCGGTCACCTTTGTTTTTCTGACTGTTGCACTTTCGATGATGAAATTCGAAGTGTTTGGTATTCACATCGCCTTTTCGCCCCTGCTGGTCTGCATGATGCTGGGCACCATCTTCTGCAATATCTGCGATTTTTCCGAAGAATTGATGGACCGTGTGGATCGTTGGACCGCCCCGCTCTTCATTCTCTTCTTCGTCCTGAGCGGTGCGGAATTGGAATTGCATTTATTCAAGGATCCGTTGATCGTCTGCATCGGTCTGGTCTACATTATCTTCCGTTGCCTTGGTAAATACAGCGGCGCACGCTTCAGCGCGCAGATGATGAAATGCGATCCCAATATCGTTAAATATTTAGGCATCACCTTATTCCCCCAAGCCGGTGTTGCTTTGGGGATGGCATTGAAAGCCGAGCAGCTTGGTGCGGAAGGTGCCATTGTTGCCAACATTACCCTCTTCTCGGTACTGATCTACGAACTGATCGGTCCGTTCCTGACCAAGATCTCCCTGCAAAAAGCCGGCGAGATCCGCCCCGAAGGCAAAGTCAGCGCACGCGACGAGCATCTCAAGCAAAAGCAACTGCAAAAATAAAGCAAAAAAGATCCGCAGATTTGCGGATCTTTTTATTTTTTGCGGTATTTTTGCTGGAGTTTCTTTGGCGAGATGCCGTAGTGCTTGCGGAATTTCACCGAGAAATAATTACTGTCGTTGAACCCGCAGGCCAGCGCCACATCGGCAATGGAGCCGGAATTGGGCTGCTTGAGCATCGCCTCTGCCTTTTGCAACCGCAAAAGGTTGACATATTCGCAAAAGCCAAAGCCGGTTTCTTTTTTGAACATTCGGGAAAAATGCTCCGGACTGACCGAGCAAAGACCTGCGATCTCCGGCAGAGATACTTCGGAGGAAAGATTTTTTTGCAGATAGGCGACCGCGCGGGCGATATACTCATTGCCATCGTCCACCGAGATGCACCCCTCTTTATTGCGCGCAAGCAAAATAAAGAGCATATTCATATAACTGCTGAGCATCTCTTCGCTCAAGGGGTCATTGAGCAAATACTCCTTTTCGATCATATCAAAGATACGAAAGAGTTCGTTAATAAGAGAGGGATTGCGGTAAAGATAAGTTTTCGGAGGCAACAGCGGCATCACCGAAGCGGGGATAAATCGGCGGGAGCAATTAATGAGGATACGGGAATGCTGGGAATTTTTATACTCGGTATTATGGATCACCCCTTCGGGGATCAGCACCAGATCGCCCGGGATCAATCGATAGGATTTATGATCGATGAAATAATTGCAACTGCCGCCGCTGATGAAATAAAGTTCAAAAAGATTATGATAATGCTTTTCGTGATGGCGGTCATGCTCCTGATCGCCGGTCGTTTCATGGTGAAAATAAAACTGCTGACCGTCGGCAAATTTTCGAAATTGCACCGCTTCTCACCTCCTTTTTTTATATAATATCATAAAATATCAAAAAATTCAAGTATTTTCGCATAAACGTAGCAATTTTTTTATAGAAAAATATATCTAATAGTTTTATAATATTACTATAGATAGAAAGGAAGGTATGTATTTTGAATTACTGCACTCCCGAAAAAATGGGAATCTCCTCCGCGGATATTCAGGCATATCTGGAATTGCTGGAGCGTTCGGAACTGGCAACCCACGATCTGATCATTATGCGGAAAGATCAAATTCTCTTTGAACATTATTGGAAGCCCTTTCATAAGGATTTTCAGCATCGGATGTATTCGGCGACCAAAAGTTTTGTTTCTTTGGCGATCGGCTTTTTGGAGCAGGACGGTTTGATCGGTCTGGATGATAAACTGATCGATTATTTCCCCGAAGAAGCCAAACAACTGACCGACGATTATTTTCGCGCGCTGACCATCCGCCAGATGCTGATGATGCGAACCGCCAAGCAACGGCGCAGTTGGTTCCCCATCAAGCCGCAGGATCGGGTCTTGGATTATTTTCAAAATCCCTCCCCCACAGCGCATCATGCCGGAACCTTTTTTGAATACGACAGTAACGGTTCCTTTATTTTAGGTGCTTTGGTGGAGCGTGTCAGCGGAAAACCGCTGATGGACTATCTGCGGGAAAAGTTTTTGGATAAAATCGGCTTTTCCGAGGAAGCGGATATGCTGGCCTGCCCCGGCGGTCATTCCTGGAGCGATTCGGCACTGATCTGCAAGCCCACCGATCTTTTAAAAGCCGCGCAGTTTTGTATGCACAAGGGAAATTGGAACGGCGAGCAGCTTCTAAACGAAAAATACATCGAAGAAGCCACCGCTTGCCAAGTATCCACCATTACCACCGATTACCCCTCTTACATATATGAAGGGTATGGATATCAATTTTGGCGCACCCACGACAACTCCTATTTCTTTAATGGAATGGGTTGCCAATTTGCCATCTGCGTTCCCGATAAGGACCTCATTGTGATCTATAACGGTGATAACCAAGGCAATGATTATGCGAGAATGATCATCATCAACGCCCTTTTTGATTTGGTCATTCGCAAGGCGCAGGATGCACCGATGGAGGAAAATTCCCAAGCGCAAAAAGCACTGGCGGATTATTGCTCGACTTTAGAGCTCTTCCACGCCAAGGGCGCGGCGACAAGCCCGATGGCAGAGCGCATCAACGGCAAGACCTTTGCGCTGGATACCAACCCCATGGGTATTACCAAGCTGAAGATTACCTTCGACGAAGGCGGCGGCACCCTTGCCTACACCAACGCGCAGGGAGATAAAGAACTTTCCTTTGGCATCAATGCCAACCGCTTTGGCAAGTTCCCCCAAAAGGGCTATGCCGACCGCATCGGAACGGTGCCGGGCGACCGCCTCTTTGATTGCGCCGCATCTGCCGCTTGGGCGGATGCCAACACGTTTTTCATCGATGTTCAAGTCATCGATACTTATTTCGGCCGTTTGCAAATGATATTCAGCTTCCGCGAAGATCTTAAGTTGGGCATCAAAATGATCAAAAAAGCCGAAGACTTTATGAATGAATACGAAGGGATCGCCACCGGTGATCCAACAGGGAGGATTTAAAAATGAACGAAAAGATTATTCAATTTGGTGAAGGCGGATTTTTACGCGGATTTGTGGACTGGATGGTAGACATTGCCAACGAGCAGACCGATTTTGCAGGGCGGATCACTGTTGTTCAGCCCATCAAAAACGGTATGTGTGATATGCTGATGGCGCAGGGTTGCGACTATACCCATATCTGCCGCGGCATCGAAGGGGTGGACACCCGCAAGATCACCTGCATTTCCCGCTGTGTCAAAGCTTACGAAGATTTCGATGGATATATCGCTTTGGCAGAAAACCCCGATTTCCGCTTCATCGTTTCCAATACCACCGAGGCAGGTATTGTCTTTGATAAGAAGGACAAGTGGGAAGACCGCCCTGCCAACACCTTCCCCGGCAAGCTGACTCAACTGCTCAAGCGCCGCTTTGACATCAACTTGGGCGGTTTTATCTTCCTGCCCTGTGAACTGATCAATAAGAACGGCGAAAACCTCAAAAAATGCATTCTGCAATATGCCGACCTTTGGAATTTAGGCGAAGATTTCAAAGCCTGGATCGAGAATGAAAACATCTTCTGCAACACTTTGGTTGACCGCATCAACACCGGTTATCCCAGAGGCGAGGATCTGAACCTCGGCTGGGAAGACAATATGGCCAATACCTCCGAGTATTTCCACCTCTGGGTCATCGAAGGCTATAAGGATCTCTTTGAGGAACTGCCTTTGGGTCAATGCGGTCTGAATGTCATTCTGACCGATAATCTGGAAATGTATCGCACCCGCAAGGTCCGCATCCTCAACGGTGCCCATACCTCGCTGGTTCCCTATGCGTTGCTTTCCGGCTTGGATACCGTCAAATCCTGCATCGACGATCCCACAATGAACGCTCACCTGAAAAAGTGTATCTACGATGAGATCATCCCCACTTTGGATCTGCCCAAAGAAGAATTGCTGGAATATGCCGATAATGTTATGACCCGCTTTGCCAACCCCTACATCAAGCATTATCTTTCTTCCATCGCCTTAAACTCGGTCAGCAAATTCAAGGTCCGTGTTCTTCCCTCCATTTTGGAATACATCAAGCGGTTCAATAAAATGCCCGAAACTTTGATCTTTGCGTTTGCGAAATTGATCGAATTTTATCGCGTCGGGGAGACCAACGACGACGCGGATGTTACCGAATTTATGAAGAGCGCAACAGTAGAAGAGATCTTACGCAATAAAGCGCTTTGGGATCAGGATCTGATTTTCTTAAAGGACGAGGTATTAAAGCATGTTAATAACGAAGCTTGACAACGTTGAAGTAAACATTGAAGATGGGCATAAATACGCCGCGCGGGATATCCAAGCGGGCGAGAACATCATCAAATACGGCCAGCCCATCGGCCACGCTACTGCCGATATTAAGAAAGGCGAGCACGTACATACCCATAACGTCAAAACCAATCTCTCCGAAAAATTGGAATATACCTATACCCCTGCCGAACTCAAGCAGGAGAAGATCGAAACCGATCGTACCTTTGACGGTTATCTCCGCGAGAACGGCGAGGTGGGCATCCGCAACGATGTCTGGATCGTCAACACCGTCGGTTGCGTCAATAAGATCGCCGAGAAGATCGCTCAAAAAACCGGTGCCAAGCATTTCCCCCACCCCTTCGGCTGCTCTCAGCTGAATGAGGATCAGGAAGTGACCCAAAAGATCCTGCGCGGGATGGTCAATCATCCCAATGCAGGCGGTGTTCTGGTTTTGGGCTTGGGCTGCGAGAACAACAACATCGATGTTTTTAAAACGGTTTTGGGTGAATGGAACGAAAAGCGAGTACGCTTTTTGAGCGTCCAGGATGTGGAAGACGAAATTGAAGCCGGCGTTGCCATCGTCCGTGAACTGCAGGAATATGCCGCCACCTTCAAAAAGCAACCCATCCCCGTCTCCAAGCTCAAGGTGGGCTTGAAATGCGGCGGAAGCGACGGTTTTTCCGGCATCACCGCCAACCCCTTGGTCGGTCGGTTCTGCGATAAGCTGGTGGCGATGGGCGGCAGTTGTGTGCTGACCGAGGTGCCCGAAATGTTTGGTGCGGAACATCTTTTGATGCAGCGTTGCGTGGATGAAGCCACCTTCCAAAAGACGGTCGCTCTCATCAACAACTTTAAGGATTATTTCACTCGTCATAATCAAGTGATCTATGAAAATCCCTCGCCCGGCAATAAAAAGGGCGGGATTACCACGCTGGAAGAAAAATCCTTGGGTTGCGTGCAAAAGGGCGGGCTTTCCCCCGTTGTCGATGTTCTGGACTACGGTGATCGGGTGACCAAGAACGGTCTTTCCCTTTTGAACGGTCCCGGCAACGATATTGTGGCGGTAACCAATCTGATGGCTGCCGGTGCGCATATGATCCTCTTCACTACCGGACGCGGCACTCCCTTGGGAACCGGTGTTCCGACGGCGAAGATCGCTACCAACCATTATCTGGCCACCCATAAAGCCAACTGGATCGATTTCGATGCCAGCCCCATGCTGAAGGGCGAGGATCCCACCGACGATCTGCTGAACTTTGTTCTGGCAGTGGCAAGCGGCGAGAAAACCAAAAACGAGCAAAACGGCTACGAAGAGATTTCCATCTTCAAAGACGGCGTAACTCTTTAATCAAAACAAAAGCCGAGCGCACTGCGCTCGGCTTTTTATTGTTTAAAGAACGGTTTCGGCAAAACGAACGGTTTCCATTGCATCTTTGGCATAAAAATCCGCATTCATTTTTTCAGCATACTCTTTGGTCAGCACCGCTCCGCCCACTACGGTCTTGCACCAAGGGGCTTGCTCTTTGAGCAGGTGGATGGTTTCTTCCATCGCGGGAACGGTGGTGGTCATCAGCGCGCTGAGACCGACGATTTTGGCTTGAAGGGCGATCGCGCGCTCCAAAACTACTTGGGGCGGAACATCCTTGCCCAGATCCACTACATCAAAACCATAGTTTTCCAGCAAAAGTTTAACGATGTTTTTGCCGATATCGTGGATATCGCCTTGCACCGTTGCAAGAATGATCGGGCCTTTCCCTGCCGCTTTCTCCCCGCCTGCCATAAAGCCTTTGATCTCCTCAAAAGCCGCCTTGGCGGCCTCAGCACTCATCAGCAATTGGGGCAGATACACTGTCTTCTTTTCAAACCCTTCGCCGACGATATTTAGCGCAGGAATGATCTCCTTATTCACCAAGTCCAGCGGAGCGACCGAACAAAGCAGGTCCTTGGTCAACTGCGCCGCTTTATCTTTGAAGCCCTTGATAATTGCCTGCTGCAAGGCAGGGCGGGCTTCTTCTTGGGTTTTGGCAGGGGCAGCAACCGCTTCCGCCGCAGGAATCCATTGCTCCGCCGAGGCAATATAATCGGCGCAGTTTTCATCCAGCCCCTTTAAAGCCCGATAGGCATAATAGGTTTTCATCATTTCGGCGGAATAGGGGTTCATAATGGCGGCAGATAATCCATTTTGCAACGCCATTGCAAAGAATACCCCATTGATCGCATCCCGATTGGGCAACCCAAAGGAAACGTTAGAAACCCCCAGCGAGGTATGACAACCCAACTCGGTACGGATACGATAAACCGCCTCCAAGGTCACCTTCGCCGCATTTTGATCGGCGCTGACGGTCATTGCCAAAGGATCAAAGATCAGGTCTTTTTTATCGATACCGTAGGCAGCCGCGGTGTCCATAATCCGCTTGGCGATGGCAAGGCGGCCTTCGGCGGTGGCGGGAATTCCATCCTCATCCAAGGTCAGCGCAATGACCGCACCGCCGTATTTTTTTACCAGCGGGAAGATGGCGTCCATACTCTCTTTTTTACCGTTGACCGAATTGATCAACGCTTTACCATTATAGCAGCGAAGTGCACACTCCATTGCTTTGGGATCGGCGGTATCGATCTGCAACGGCAGATTGCTGACCGCCTGCAGTTCGCAGACCGCGGCTTTGAGCATCTTAGGTTCGTCAATTTCGGGCAGGCCCACATTGACATCCAGCAGATGCGCGCCCTTTTCCTGCTGGGCGACCCCTTCGCCGAGAAGATAATCCATATCCCCATCCACCAACGCTTGCTTGAACCGCTTTTTGCCGGTGGGATTGATTCGCTCGCCGATTAAAATCGGCCCTTTACCGAACTCAACTGCGTGGGTATAGGAAGAAACGACGGTTCTATTCTTTGCCGAAATCGGCTTAATTTCAATGTTTTTAGCAGTTTCCGCCAATTCTTTAATATAGGAAGGCGTTGTTCCGCAGCAACCGCCTGCGATCCGCAAACCTTTTTGCATCAATGCGGCGGTTTCTTCCGCAAAGTCTTTTTCCTTTACATCAAAAACGGTGGTTTCTCCATCTAATTTCGGCAAGCCGGCATTGGCTTGCATCAAGACGGGAACGGAGGCACACTCCAAAAGTTCCTCTACCACTGAGGAAAGTTGCTTGGGACCTAAAGAGCAGTTGGCACCGATGGCATCCGCCCCCATTCCTTCCAGCATAGCGACCATTGCCGCAGGGGTGGCACCGGTCATCAGCTTTCCGTCTTCCCCATAGGCATTGGAGACCAACACCGGCAGAGTGCTGTTCTCCTTGGCCGCCAACAGCGCGGCTTTGGTCTCATAGCAATCGTTCATCGTCTCGATCAAAATAAGGTCGGCACCGTATTTTACGCCCAGACGGACGGTTTTGGCAAACAGCTCCACCGCATCTTCAAACTCCAAATCCCCCAAGGGCTTGAGCAATTTGCCCAAAGGGCCGATATCCAAGGCAATAAACTTGGGTTGATCCCCACCGCTTTGCGCTTGGGCAAGCCGCGCGTTTTCCATCGCCGCCCGAACAATAAAGTCCAATTCTTCGGCAGAAAATTTCAGTGCATTGGCACCGAAGGTATTGGCGGTGACCACATTACTGCCCGCATCATAATAAGCGCGATGGATCTCTTGGACGATCTGCGGATGGCTGAGATTCCAACGCTCCGGCAGTTCGCCTGCCTGCAGACCTTTGGCCTGCAGCAGCGTTCCCATTCCGCCATCGAAGAAAACGTGATTGGTTTTTAAAAACTCAAGAAAGGTCATAATTACTCCTTTATTCCAAAAATCGCTGTTACGGATTTCGATGGGCTCATCATCAGCCCATCGGTCATACAAAGACCGATCTTCTTTTCACATTGCAATAACGCGAACAGATCAGACTGCACCGCAAGGGGTAGATCGCCGTATCCCGCGCTAAAACGCGGTGTAATTTTACACCCTTGGCTTTTGCAAAAGGCATCGCAAAGCGCTTCAATGCGCTCGGTACCTAAGGCATCCATCAGCAACGCTTTAGCGGGTGAGATCCGCAGATACTTCCCAATCAGCCGATCGATCCCCACCCCTAAAGTTGCACCGAAGAGGATCACCTCACTGCACCCGCTCAAGGTTTTTGCCAACGCTTTGGAGCGCAAGCAGAGAGAACCGATGCGGCAGTCCTTGCCGTCTATCTGCAACGGCAGGCAGCAATAACACACGCGATAGGAAAATTCCCTTTGCGCTTCCGCGATACATTCTTTCAGCAGTTCTTCCACCGCAGGATCTGCTCCTTTGCTGCCTGCATAGCGTAATACCTCGGCAGGATTGACCGCCGAAGGTTCAATTTTAGCAATCAACGATCCGCTCATTTACCCAAAATATCCGAAAGATTCTGCAAAATCTTTTGGGCGACGTCGGGATTATTCATCGAATAAACGTGAACGTTTGTAATACCGTTGGCAAACAGGTCGATGATCTGATCGGTAGCGTAAGCGATCCCCGCCTGCTTCATTGCGGCAGGATCGGAGCCGAATTGATCCACCAAAATCTTAAAGCGCTGGGGCATAAACGAACCCGATAGGGTGATTGCCCGCTCAATTTGATTGGCGTTGGTGATGGGCATAATGCCGGGGATGACCGGAACATCGATGCCTGCTTCGCGAATTTTATAGAGAAAACTATAGAGCAGATTATTATCAAAAAACATTTGGGTGGTAAGAAAATCGCAACCGGCATCCACCTTTTCTTTTAAGCGGCGGATATCTTCTTTTTGGTTGGCACTTTCGGGATGGATCTCAGGATAGCAAGCACCGCCGATGCAAAAATCCCCTGCCGCTTTTAAGGTGCGCACCAGATCGATGGCATACCGAAAATCCCAATTGCTGCGGTCTGCACCCTGCAGTTCCTGCGGAATATCGCCGCGCAATGCCAGAACATTTTGGATCCCCGCCTCTTTCATCGCGGCAATCTTTTGCGCCACCGTTTCTTTGGAGGAAGAAACGCAGGTCAGATGCGCCAAAGTGGGAACATTATAATTATCCTTAATATTCTTGGCGATCTGCAGGGTATACTCCCCGATCCCGCCGCCCGCACCGTAGGTGACACTCATATAGGAAGGGCGCAGTTTGGCGATCTCTTCGGTGGCGGTCTTAACGGTCTCAAACCCGCTTTCGGTCTTGGGCGGAAACACCTCAAAGGAAAGACTTAATTTTTTATTTTTCAGCAAATTGATGATCTTCATTTAAAATCACCTTTCTTAATCTATAATTAAATTTATTATAGCACTCTTTTTTTATCTCTGCAACCTTGACATTTAAAAACAAAAAGCACCCGATCGGGTGCTTTTTGTTTGGTGGAGATAACAGGATTCGAACCTGTGACCCCTTCGATGTGAACGAAGTGCTCTAACCAGCTGTGCTATACCTCCATTGCGTGTATTGTATTATAAACCCATTTCAATTAATTGTCAAGAATTAATGATTGACAAAAAGGAATAATTTATTATATACTATACAAAATGAGAATCATTCTCAAATTTAAGATGACAAGAAAGGCGGTGCGGTATGGCGCATTATCAGACAAAATCGCGGCGGCAGATCCTGGAACTGATGGATCGCAACCCCGATCAATCCTATACAGCCGATGCGTTGGCGGAAGCTTTGATGGCGCAATACGGTGCCGACGCACCGGGCAAAAGCACCGTTTACCGCTTGGTCGGTAAGATGGCCGAAGAGCAGCTGCTCCATAAAAGTGAGCAGGAGGGCACCCGCTGTGCACTCTATCGGAAGGCGGGCGCGCATTGCCACGAGCATCTGCATTTAAAATGCCTGGACTGCGGCAAACTGATGCATATGGAAGAAGAGCAATCCGCTCTTCTTTTAAACGAGATCTTCAAGAAAAACGGCTTCACAGTGGATGAGTATCGCTCGGTTTTATTCGGGCGGTGCGGTTGCCGCGCAAAAGGAGGGAGCGAGCAATGAAACGTTTTCTTTCCTTCTTATTAATTCTTATCCTCCTTTTGAGTGGGTGCGCCGCGCCCAAGCGGCAAAACGAAAAGCCGCTCATACTCTGCACTTTATTTGCTTCTTACGATTGGACCCGCAACATCTTAGGGGACCAAGCAGATCGCTTTGATCTGCGCCTTTTGGGCAACGGTGCGGATCTGCACAGTTTTGAGCCCTCTGCCTTGGATTTTGCAACCTTGCAACAAGCCGATCTTTTGATCTGCAACGGCGGAACTTCCGAAGACTGGCTCCCGAAGGAACACAAAAACAAGCTGAATCTGGCGGAACATTCCACCCTTTTGGCACTCCCCCACGACCATACCGAAGAAGAACACGAGCACACAGAAGATGAGCACACCTGGCTTTCCCTTAATAACGCTCAAAAAGGGGTGGATGCCATTTGCGATGCCCTTTGCGTCCTTGCACCCGATCTAAAGAAAGAACTGAAAGCCAATGCCAACGCATACACAGCGCAGTTGGCAGCCTTAGACAACGAATACCGGCAAATCTGCGGTGCCGCCAAAAACCGCGTTTTGATCTTTGCGGATCGGTATCCGTTTCGGTATCTTGCGGCAGACTATGGGCTGACTTGCTATGCCGCCTTTGACGGCTGTTCTGCCGAGACCGAAGCGAGCGCATCCACTATAACTATGCTGGCGGATGCGGCTGATACCCATCGGGTACCTGCCCTTTTGATCTTGGAGCAATCCAAGCCCGATCTGGCGCAGACGGTCATCGAAAGCAGCCATACTGAGGGGATGCAGATCCTGACCTTAAATTCAATGCAATCGGTGGAGCAGATGACCGAAGCTTATCTTGATATAATGAAAGAAAATTTAGAGACGTTAAAGAAAGTGATATACTGATATGGCGCAATTGGAATGCCGCAATTTAACACTTGGATATGAAGGAAAAACCGTTGCCACCGGAATCGATTTTTCCTTAAATAAAGGCGACTACCTTTTTATATTAGGGGAAAACGGATCGGGCAAAAGCACGCTGGCAAAAGCCTTACTGCGTTTAAATCAAGCCTTGGCGGGTGAGATTCTCTTTGCCGATGGGCTCAAAGCCAATCGGATTGGGTATCTCCCCCAGCAGACGCCGTCGCAAAAGGATTTCCCTGCCTCGGTCAAAGAGATCATTCGCTCGGGCGGGTTAAACCGCGGCGGGCTTTTCCCCTTTTATTCCAAGGAAGAAAAAGAGCGCGCCCACACGGTGATGGAACAGTTGGAACTGCTCCCTTTGGAAAACCGTTGTTTTCGGGAGCTTTCGGGCGGGCAACAGCGCAAGGTGCTTTTGGCGCGGTCGCTGATGGCGACCCGCGAACTGCTTTTGCTGGATGAGCCTGCGGCGGCATTGGATCCCCACGCCACCGCCGAACTTTACGAGATCATCCGACGGCTGAATCAAGAACAGAAGATCACCATCATTATGATCTCCCACGATTTGGAGGCGGCAAAAAAATATGCCGATAAGATTCTGCATATCGGCAAGGATTCCGCCTTTTTTGGGGCGGCGGAGGACTATTTCAAAGGAGGGACAGCCCATGCTTGAGATGCTTCAACAGATCGGTCATATCCTTTCCTATCCCTTTGCTGTTCGCGCCCTGATTGTCGGGATCTTGGTAGCGCTCTGCGCTTCCCTTTTGGGCGTTTCGCTGGTGCTCAAGCGGATGAGTTTTATCGGCGACGGGCTTTCCCACGTGGCCTTTGGCGCCTTGGCGATCGCCACCGCTTTGAAACTCTCCGATGAGATGCTTTTGGTCCTGCCGATTACCGTCATCGCCGCCATTCTTCTGTTGCGCGGCGGCAAGAAGGCGAAGATCCGCGGGGATGCCTCGCTGGCACTTTGGGCGGTGGGTTCTTTGGCACTGGGCTACCTGATCATCAATCTTTTCGGCAACGGCGGCAATGTCGCAGGGGATGTTTGCACCACGTTATTCGGTTCCACTTCGATCTTGACCTTAAAGACGGCGGATCTATGGATCTGCGGTATTATGGCGGCGGTGGTCCTTTTACTGTTCTTTTTATTTTATCGGCAGATCTTTGCGATCACTTTTGATGAAGAATTTGCAGCAGCCACCGGACTGCACACCCAAGCCTATCAACTATTGATCGCCGCCATTACCGCGGTCGTCATTGTCATTGCAATGAATTTGGTGGGGTCTTTGCTGATCTCTGCTCTGGTCATCTTCCCCGCATTGGCGGCGATGCAGGTATTTAAGCGGTTCCGCGATGTGATGCTCTGCTCCGCCTTGGTCGGTGTCGGCGCGGCCGCGTTGGGGATCCTCATCTCCTTTGCCCCCACCCAAGCCCCCATCCCAATGGGTGCCACCGTGGTCGCGGTCAATCTGGTGATCTTTTTGATCTTTGCGCTCATTGGCAAATTTAAAAGTTTACAAATCCGCAAAAGCCATATATAATAAAGATAGAAAACCACGAAAGGATCTCCCACTATGGCATTACCTATCATTACCATCGGCCGTTCTTTCGGATCGGGCGGGCGCCTGATCGGCAAGAAGGTTGCTACTTTATTGAATATCCCCCTCTATGATCGGGAGTTGATCGCCTTAACCGCCGAACGCAGCGGATTCCACGAAACCGTAGTGGAGCAGATGCAACAGGATCGCCCTGCCAGCCTGCTTTATACCTTGACCCACACATCCATTGAAGTCCCTCTGCAGGATAAGGTCTTTTTTGCCCAAACCAAAGTCATCAAAGAATTGGCGGCGCAAGGGCCTTGCGTCATCGTTGGGCGGTGTGCCGACAGTATTTTGGAGCAGGATCACCATACCTTAGAGGTGTTTATCCACGCGCCCTTAGAGATGCGGGCGGAGCGCGCCGAAAAGGTTTATCATCTGGAAGCCAAGAACTTTAAAGATCTGGTCAAGAAAAAGGATAAAGCGCGTAAAGCATACTATGATTATTTCACCCATCGCACTTGGGGCAAGGCCGATCACTACGACCTTTGCATCAACAGCGCCATCGGCATCAATCTGGCGGCAGACATTATTGCCCGCGCCGCTCGCGCGATGGCGGAGAAATAAAATCGAAAAAAATGACGGTTGCAGTGCAACCGTCATTTTTTGATTCTTTTTATTCTTTTGTCTTATCGATGGGTGCGCCTGCTGTCTGCGTATTTTCGATAGCGGTCGGGTTTTCTGCGGGTTCTGTGTTTTCCGTTTCTGTGAGTTCGGTTTCGGTCGACTCTGTCGATTGCGTCGGCGGAGTTGTTTCAGGCTCCGAGGTCGACGTACTCGGCTCTGTTGTATCGGTCGGCTCCGTCGTTTCGGGCGGAGTCGTTTCAGCCGGTTTTGTTGTCTCGGCAGAAGGAGTTGTTACGATCTCCGATGCCTGCGGAGCAGGTGTTTCCGGTTCCTCCTGTGTATCCGACGGCTTTTCTTCGGGCTGATCGGTGATCTCTTCGGATTTACTGTCGTCAACATTCGTTGTTTGGGCGGTCAGATCCAGATCGTCGTCATCCTCGATAAAAATTTCTGTTCCGCCTTCCTCTTTATAGCCGTAATACACCGAGGTGCCCCAATGGGAGGAAATTTCGATCTTTGCAGGTTCCGATAAGTGCAGATCAAATTCCACATCCGCGTCTGTCAGACCCTTCTCGGCAACCAAACCGATCTGATCGGTATAGTATTTTTTCTCACCGATGGTAATCACGCAAAAGCCTTTATCTGCCGAACAGCCTTCTCCGGAGAGTTTGATCGTATAATCTCCCGCTTCCAAATCGGCGGTCTGCACATCGTCTTTCTTTACAACGGGAACAGAATTTCCTTTTATTGTTATGGAAACCGTTGCTTCAAAGCTTGCCGCTTTGATTTTATTGGAGGAGGAGGCGATACTGCAAGAAAAATAGGCATAGGCGGTAATTCCCATAGCGGAAAGACACATCACCATAATTACCGCGGTCGTGACCACGCGGGTGAGCATTACTTTTTCACGTATTTTCCCAAATTTAGGAATACGGAAAAATTCTTCATATAATTTTTTCACACCATCATCCTCCTTTCAAAAATTCGCTGTCGGTCGTTATTTTATCTGGTCTGCCTTGACGGTGATGCCAAGTTCGACCTTCGGGACGGTGTCGCCGCGGTAGTTGGCAATGTTGCCGACCTCCTCGGGCATACGGACAATCAGGGCAATATACTTGGTTTCACCGTCCTTCAATTCCGCAGTCTCGGTATCATAATTCTTTAAGGGCATATCGGCGATCTCTGCCGCCTTTTCGCGGTCGGAAACGCTACTTTCCATTGCCGCCTCGCTATCGGCGGTAGTGATGCCGAATTTGAGATGATCCTGCAGCATAAACTCCTGACCGAACACATTTTTCGCTTTAATACAGCCGTTGACATTGACTGCGGTATAAAACTCAAAGGGAATTGTTCCATTATTATGTACCTTCAGATAAACGACCTGCGTATAACCGGGCTCATATAAAGCCTTTTCATCAAAAACCTTGGTCTGACTGTCGATCTCTTCCCAAGTACCGTCGGGCAGGCGGTGGGATACCGCCAGATCAAACTCAGCTAAATGGAAAATATTATTGATCTCGGGGGAGGCATCGGTAAACCAAGCCAGCGATGTGCCTGCGCCGAGAATGCCCCAAAGAATGATCGCGCATAGGCTGAGTACCGAGGCAATTTGTATGTATATTCTGTTTTTGGCTCGGAACTTCATACCTTTCCTCCTTTTGCTTATTACTGATCTGCTTTTTCTTTATCCCTTTTTCTCCATACTAAAAGGATGATGATCATCGACAGCGAGCAGAGCATCACAGCGATCCATAAGCCCAAGCGAAAATCGTCGCCGGTATTCGGGGATTGAGGATCGCTCGATTCGATCGGAAATTCTTCGATCTTAAATTCCCAATCCAGCTTGCCGATCTTGCTTTGAAATTCATTCTCCAACGAAACGGGAACGTTCAATGTGACGTCCAGATTCACCTTACCGCCGGAATAGAGCGTGCCCAGACAGACCCAATCGGTGAGTTGCGCTTTCTCATTGGCGGCGGCATCGAACATATATGCCATCTCGTTGTCGCTGCTCTTGGCGACCTTCAAGCCAAGCTGCGAGAGAAACTCCACAGAATCTTCCTGCGCGCCGAGAGAGCGCAGATAAATTTTGACCTTGACCTTATTGTCTAAGTCGTTTTTCACGGTGATCTTCTGCGTCAAGATGTCGCCGGGCATCACGCCCTTAAAGTTCGGGAACAGATCGGTCGGCGAATGTTCACTGCCCGGTTCAAAAATAAAGTTCCCCGCGTTGCCACTGTAGGTCACCTTTCCCTCTGCCGCAAATGCAGGCAGGGCAACGGAAAGAGCGATGATACAAGCCACAAATAATGCTATGATCTTTTTCATTTGTCTGCCTCCTTCGGCCATCCGGAGGCGGTATAGGTGTTACCGTCGGTGATGGGATTATTTTCGCTTTGAACCGCTTGGGCCTTAACGGTGAGTGTCAAGGTCTTACCGATGTAGCTGTTGTCCACCTCAGAACCGACGATCTCCACATGGGAGAAGACATCGGGCGTGGTTTCACCGGGGTCAACGATATCGGTATAATAGTACCAACCGTCGCGCAGTTTCCAATGCTTCTCGTCGATATGAAGTTTAAAGCAATCCTCTGCCGTCAGTTCCTGCGCATCGATGCCGTATACCATCTTGACGCGCAGATAGAAGGGATGATCGCAATCGCTTTCGATGCTGACCTTCTTGGAAACAACATCACCGGGGACGATATACACGCCCTCCTTGGGGAACTCCTTGCCCTGATCGGTCATTTCGTGAATTTTAAATTGAATATTACCGGAGGTCACGACATTGGTGGCTTTTCCGACGGTTGAGTAGTATGCAAGGGTTGATGTGCTTATAAACGTCATCATCGTTGCCGCAAGAGCAACAACAAGTATTTTCATTTTGATCTTGCCCAATATCACGCCCTCCTTTGCAAGATTTAAGTGAGCCGCTCGGCAATCAAAACACTCAAAGGGAACCGCCTTTTAGCAAGGTCGAGGCGATTTTTCAAAGCCCCTTGAGTGCTTTGATTGCCGCCTAACTCCCGCAAGGGGAGTTAGGACGGACTTAAAAAATCAAATTAATAAACGTCTACGCCGTCAACCACAACGTTGAGTTTATCGGTTCCCATGGAGTTTTTATTGCCCCACAGAGTAGTACCGGTGTTGATGCCTTCATCATTGATCTCATAGCCGTTGACAACGGTATCACTAATGTTCAGATCAAAGGAAGAGCCGTAGCCTGCACCAACCTCAATGGCAGCCTTCTTGGAAGTCAAGCCGCCGTTATCGTTGAAGGTACAACCGTTTACAGTCAGTTTGGTGCTGCCGCCGCCATAAACGAGGATGGCTTTACCATCGTTATTGAAGGTGCAATTATTGAAGGTAGCCTTCGCTGCGCCCCAAGTCCAAACGTTGTATACATCGCCGGAAACGTTAAAGGTACAGTTATTGAACTCGCCGTTATCATAGAGAGTCCAAACACCGTTGATGGTGCAGTTATTGTAAATACCCTTCATTCTTACATAACCGGGGAAGTAGGTTGTCTTGGTGGTGATGGTAACATTTTCAAAGGTTACGGTCGAACCCTCAAGGCTATAATCGCCATCACCTTCAGCTGCGCCGTAATCCAGCACATCAACAACAGTATCGCCATTACCGATGATGGTCAGAGTCTTGCCCTTGGCAGACGCAGGTGTAGAATAAGTACCGGAGCCCAAAACTACAGTAGATGCTCCGTTCTTAATCGCTTCGTCGAGCTGGGTGTTGTTCTTCACCTGCTCTACAGCAGTTGCATCGCTGCCGTCGGCTGCATCGCCGAGGATCTTGACTTCGTAGTCTGTTGCGGAAGACTGCGCCGCATAGACTCTTGCAGCAACGGTAGCATTCTTAACATAGATTGTCAAAGGATTGGAATATCCGGTGTCTTGATGGGTTGCAAACTGACCGCCGCCTTCAAACTGAACATCATCACCCAAAAGATAGATGCTGGTTAGATTGGGGCAAGAACGGAATACATAGTTCGCAAGGGTCGGATTGCCTTCGATGGTAACGGTAGTCAGATTTGCCATATCTCTGAACGCACCAAATTTGATTTCTTCAACATTCGAAGGAATCGTAAGTTCGGTCATACCGGCTTGGGCAAAAGCCTGTTCCCCAATGAATTTAAGGGTGGATGGGAAGTTGATAGACTTCAGAGTTTTGATACCGGTAATGGCTCTTGCATTGATTGCGGTTAATCCCTCGTTTAGAGTAATGCTCTCAATGGGCGAAGACTTGCTGAATACAGGACCATTTGTATCGCCTTTATCTGTACCAATACCGAGAATCGTTATATCGTCTCTAAAGTTAAAGGTAGAACCTACATTTCCGTAAGGAACGCTTCTGAGAACAACGTTACCGTCTTCAAGATAATAGTAGGTATTGCCATCGATAACCTTGATATCCTTATCGGGAACTTCGATATCATCGTAGTTCTCATCAAAACTATCAAACTCAACATTATCCTGAGTTGCCATCAAGATCACCTTGAAATCAGTGCCGATTGCAAGATCCTGATACTTGTTGCCTGCGCTCTCCTGCATCTTAAGAGCGATGGTGACGGTATCAGCGGTATCTGCCTCAAGGTCGCCGGCCATATTGGCAGGCATCCCATCCAGAATATCGCTCAGAGTACCAACTAATGTAAGCTCTGCCATATCTCTGTTTGCAAGAGTATATTCGCCCTCGGCAAAATAAACATCGATAACATCAGCCAGGTCGCTGACTTCGCCGTTTGCGGCGATATTCAGATGATACTTCAGTGCCAAGGTGCCGACATTGCTGATCTTAATGTTCTTTGCTTCCACATAGCCGGGCTCCCAAAGCTCGTAGTTAAAGATCGCACCCTCGGATGCATCCTTATAAGTCAGCTGCTTACCGGTTGCGGTAGCGTCCTTCCACTCCATTGTTACATCGAGCTTACCGGACTTGATGATGTTACCAGCAGAGGTAACACTATCGGTAAACCAAGCGAAGGTGCTGCCGATCAGCATCGAAACACACAAAAGAAGTGCGAGGGCGCTTGTCAGCAGAGCACGCTTGGTGCTTTTTGTTTTAGTCATTTTAAATCGTCTCCTTTAATATTTGTCGGCATTGTTTAAAAACTGCAGTTCCCGCGCCGACAAGCGAGTGCAGTTATGGAATTTACCAAACCATAAAGTTGCTGCTATTGAAACCGGTCACATATTCTGCAACGATGGCATCGATATTGGCGGAAGTAACCTTTTCGCCATTGATGGTAACATTCTCAAGCATGATCTGACCGGTACCGTGAGCACCGGTAATAAACTTACTGCCGGCTTCGATGGTAAGGTCGGTATTTTTGAGATACATCGTAACGTTAGGTACATCGGCGGGGACATCAATGAAGCTTGCGCCCGATTTGATGGTTGCGGTAGCATCGCTGGTCATAAGAACACCGGGCATATCAGGGTCGGTGTAGTTTGCGCTGTCATAGCTGATGGGCGTTGCAGTAAAGGTGCCGAGGTTGCCGGTAACGGGATAAGAGATCGAAACCGTTGAATCAGCATTAGCCAGATCCTTATCGATCACTACGCCCGCGACAACGCCTTCTTCATCCCAATATTTCGCAAAGGCTTCCTTGGCATTGGCAACATCGACCAGATTCTCGGACTGGATCACCTGACCGACGATCTTGATCTCGAAGTTATCGATCTCAGCCGCCTGCTCCTTGGTAAGCTCGGTGGGCATTACGACCGCATCAAACAAGGCGTCGGTCGTTTTGCCTGCCTCCAGAACCTCATTGTAGTAGTATACGAATACAAAGGTATCCTTGTTGGTGTGATACTTATGTGCAAGTTCCCACTTATCGCTTGTTCCGGGCAGGAACAGTTTGACCTCTTCCCAAACACTTACTTCGGAGCCCTTGGGAGTCATCGCAACCTTAAGAATATCCGCTTCGGTTACAGTGACGATCGCTCTGAGGTACTGACCGTGGATACCGGTATTGGTGAAGTAGGGGTTTTTATCGTAGAGTCCGCCGGGAAGGATATCTTCATAAGTAATGCCGGTGTCGTCTTTTGTATCTTTGCCATAGGTCTCGGCGTCGGTGATGGTGCCGTCTTCATCCTTGTCTGCCGTTTCCCAAAGATCGATGCCGAATACTTTATCGGCGTCGGTGGTAGTGTCGCCAACGTAAAACTTATTGGTGACCTGGTCTTCATCGGTGAACCATGCTAAGGTGCTCAGCGACAAAATCGCAATCACGCAGACAGACACAGCTACCAAAAAAATCTTTCTTTTGTTCATCTTCGTTTCTCCTTTTTTTGATTGAATTTTCTTTTCCATAGGGGGGGTCCTCCTTTCTTCAAGATTGATATTTCAAGTTCATATCGTTCAAGATTTCTTGATCGATATAAATGTGAAACCGTAGTTATTTCTTGCTTTCCATTTCTGCACGAAGCTGCGCAAGCTCTGCCTTCAGCCGTTCATTCTCTTCGGCGGCGGTATCCATCTCGGCCTGCACCGCGGTGGCATCTTCTTCCTCATCCTCTTTCTTCTTACCGATCATATCGGACAGAAAGACGGCAAGGATCAGAATAATTCCGATGCCGATGGTGATATAGGTTCCGGGCGGATGCTGAATAAAATCCGAAACATACCCGAGCTTCGGGATGGAAAACTGCGGTACACCGATCAAATTATTGAAATGTACGGGATCGTTGTCCTCGATCTCGTTGGCAAGGCCCTTGGTATAGAAGCGTTGATTTTCCACATCGATCCGCACTACTCTATGGGTGGCGACCACCAAATCCTCGTTGAGGACAAAGGTAATGTCGTCGCCGACATGGATGGCAGTTGGGTCCACCTTTTTGACATAGATCAGATCGCCCACGCTGTATTTGGGCTCCATACTGCCGGAAATGACGGTATAGCATTGATAGCCCACCAAACGCGATCCCATCAAAAACACCGCGCAGGAAACCATCAGCACCACCAATGCGGTGGATAGGATGTTCCAGATCTTCTTTAATGCATTGCTCATAAACGATCTCTCCTTCGTTTGCAATTTGGCAATATTGTTGCCTTCGGCAATCAAAACCTACATCCGCAGATGTAGGCTTTGATTGCCGCCCATCCCTCGCAGGGAGGGATGGGACGGACTTAAAATGAACAAGAAAGAACTCTAAATTATTTATTGTTATAAACAACGGTTACGCCGTCATAGGTTTTCAGACCCTTAATACCCTGACCACCACCAAACAGTTGATCAAAGACTATAAGTACATTATGGGACTCATCTGCATTGTGGTTACAAGCAGAAAGATCAATCCCGTCTGTTCCTGTTCCTGCTTCAACACGTGCGTATTTGTACTCTCCGGGACCGTTATAGCTACCGGCACCAAGATCGGCATCTTCGCAGTAATGATAGTTGACCCAATCGCCGTAGATTACTTTTACGTTTTCACAAGTGACATATCCCGTGGGATCAGCGACTCCGTTCACACCGTCAACATGACCAATCAGCATTCCGCTATAACGGTATAACCAATACTGGTAGTTTGCGGCAACGTCATTGATTGCATCTAATTGGCAAGCAACAGTGATATTAGAGAATGTCACATTGTTACCGGCATGAACCAAACCAACTACGCCACCCAGGCGAACATCATATGTGCCCCAAAGAGGACCAATAACGGTATCTTCATCGACAACAATGTTTGTGAAAGAGCAATTTCCGTAGCACTCTGCCGCAACGCCGCCGGCCGAATTGTTATAGGCAATTAAAGTAGTGTTGGAAATTGTAATGTCAGAGAACGTTGTGTCCACTGCATTGCCCACAACACCTGCAGCTTCGTTTCTACCGCTGGAGATGTATGCATCTGCAATAGTTACGTTTTTAATAACAGCACCGTTGGTGTAAGCAAAGAGACCATAGTATTCACCCTCGTACTGCCATGCACCAAGGTCGCTTTGCTCGTACATATTGGAAATTGTATGCCCTTGACCGTCAAAAGTACCATTAAAGGACTTCCCATTTGCAGAATGACCAATGGGATTAAAAGGTATGGACGCAAGATCCAAATCTGCGGCAAGCTTAATAGTCTCACCTGCGAAGTTATTACCTTCGTCAACGAGTTTAGCAAGGCCTGCAAGCTGCTCAGCAGTGGTAATCACGAACTCAGTATCGGTATCGTTGTACCAAGAAGTATCCGCTGTGCCGTCCCAAACATCAGCACTCTTTTCATATTCTGCATTAGCATCGTACTGATTGTTAAAGCTGTCGGATTCAACGGTATCCTGAGTGGCAAGAATCTGAATATCAAACGCTGCACCGAGGTCTAACCCCTGATACTCATTGCCGGCACTCTCTTGCATTTTCAGAGCAATGCCCAGATAGGCAGACTTGCCCGTAGCAAGATGGCCATACGTCGTAGTTTCAATGGTATCCACAAACTGTTTTAAAGTGCCAACATGGGTGTAACCGGTAAGATCACGATCGGCAGGATATGTAAGTTCCGTAGTCTCACTCGGGCAGACATATACATCAATTACATCGGCAAGGATGGAAAGTTTTTTGCCGCATACGAATTTGGCATACCACTTCAGCGCAAGGTTGCCTTCATTCTCAACCTTGAGGATCTTCACGTCGGTATAACCGGGTTCCCACTTTTCATAATTAAAGATGGGTGCCCGAGATTCCTTGATAGAACTCCATGTTCCGTTCTCAAGTACTTCAAGGTCCAGTTTCAAAGTACCGGCAACGATCTTATTGCTACCGGAGGTAACACTGTCTGTGAACCAAGCATATGTGTTGCCGATCAGCATGGCTACGCACATCAGCAAGGACAAGGCGCTGAACAGCAACGCGCGCTTGGTTGTCTTCCGCTTTGTCATTTTTAATGACCTCCTTTTTTCCAACATATAATTTATGAACCGGCATCTGCGGTTGTTGGTCAATGCAGAAGCTGGTTTGCCGAAATCTTCGGCAATCAAAACACTCAAAGGAAATCGCCTTTTAGCAAGGTCAAGGCGATTTTTTCATCCCCTTGAGTGCTTTGATTGCCGCCCATCGGAGAGAAGATGGGACGGCGCGGGGTAAAAATAATTGAAGACAAAACACATTTTTTTACCACGCTTACAACAAAGAATTTCTTTGTATGTAAGTACATTGATTTTAAACCGGAGCTTCTTCCTTGGCAGGTTCCTGCTCTTCGCTCGGTTGGGTGCTTTCGAATTGGGCTTTGAGCGCCTTGAGTTCTTCCAGCATTTTTGCATTTTCTTCTTTAGCGGCTTCGATCTGCTCTCTTTCCGCCTGCATTTCCTCCATCTGCTCTTTTTTGTATCGGCGGAACAGGCTGAAGAACCTCAAGCCTTCATATAAGATGATCAGCATAAAGGGGGTAAAGATGCAGATGAAATAGCCGGGGGTAGTCTTCAAGAAATTGAAGAAGGTTCCGAGACCGGGGATGTTGCTTTGATATTTACCCAATACATACGGATAGGTAACGATGGTCTCATCATCGGTATCAGTGGTGGTACCGTAGGTAATAAAGCCGGGATTGCCTTCAGCATCGGTGGTGATCCTGCGGATCTTATGGGTGATGGTCTCGCCGAAGAAATCGGTGTCCTGCGACATAAAGGTGATGATATCGCCCTCCTTCAGGGTGGCGGGGTCTACCTCTTTGGCAAAGATCAATGCGCCGGCCTTAAAATCGGTGGCGGACATAGAGTCGGAATTAACAATATACATTTTATAGCCGAAAAGGCTGCGGTCATTTCGATTAAAGGTTGTGCAGGAAATGACGGTGAAGATCATCATCGATACGGCAAGCAATATCATAAGCCAGACGACGGTGGTTTTGATTATATTGAATACTTTTTTCACAAAATGCCCTCTCTTTAGTTTGGATTTTTATCATGCCAGGAAAGGCGCGGGCCGATAGCGGAGAAAACAACGGCAAAGACTTCTTCTGCAGTCTCTTCATTATCGGGAATTTCGTCGCGCAGGATTTTGACGACGGTGGAATAGACAATATCGAGGATACGGTTGAACATACGCCAGACATCGGTCCCCTTTTTAAACGCGGGAGTGATCCAATCGATCACCTCGCGATATGCCTTTCTTCGCTCGATGGGCGAATAGGAATTATAGTAGTGCGAGTAATAATATTTAATAAAGAAGGAGCACTTCTCGCGGTCGGCAACAACATTCTCCCAACAGCTTCGGAAGAAGATACGGCACCGTTCGTCGAGATCGATGCCCTTAATATCCATGATCGGCATATACTTCAAAATACAGGCGATCAGATCCTTATCGATCGCGGTAAAGGTGGCGAAAAATAGATCTTCCTTATCTTCAAATACGCGGTAGATATACGCCTCATTGATGCCCGAATGGGTCGCGATCGCTTTGGTGGTGGCTTTATGGATCCCATCAACGGCGACAATATGGATCGCGCTCTCGATCAGCTTTTGACGCAAATATTTTTGCTCCATTTTCTTCTCTCTCCGTTTTGTAAGTGTTTACTACAAATTTCTTTTTAAAAATGCAAACGCCAAGCGTTTGCGCCGGATGTACATATCCTTTTTGCGAGAGTCGGTTTTGCTTCGAAATGGTATTTTTTTTAGGGTTCAGCAAGCGGATCGATGCTCACAACACTTTCCTTCCCGCAGAGTTTACATTTTACCGGCAGGTTTTTAATCTCTGTTTCGGGAAGCAGCCACAATACGGTATGCTTGCCGCATATAGGGCATAAAAACCGCCGCCGTGATGTTTCAATTTCCATAGGACTCGAGTTATTCAGTAATGCGCTTTTCAATTAAAATCTCCTTGTTCTTTGGCTCACCTGCGTCTTAATTTCAAAAAAAAGAAAAAACCTGCACCATAATCGCAAGCAGCGATTAAATGGCACAGGCTCTTAGGCTCAGGCACGTGGTCTCTTTTCGGATCACATAAGTATGAATTCCAAACTCTTAAGACATTTTTCATTCTAATACATAATGAAAGCGGGCAACATAATGGTTATTATGTTGTTCATAAAGCCGAACAAGCATCTCTCATTACCTATTAAGTATATTGCATTATAACATAACGAAAAAGATTTGGCAAGTATTTTTTTGAAAAATTCAACTTATCTATAAAATTAACGGATTT
>JAFSHF010000022.1 GCA_017440465.1 Clostridia bacterium | reverse complement strand
CCAGAGTCGGTGTTGATTATGAGTTGGTCCCACCCGTTCCCATTCCGAACACGGTAGTTAAGCAACTTCATGCGGACAATACTTGGCTGGTGACGGCCCGGGAAGATACGTAATGCCGACATAAAAAAAGACAGACTGCATAAGTAGTCTGTCTTTTTTTATCACGCGAAGCGTGTATGTAATCTGCGCTCTGCGCAGTATGGCATCAACCGAAGGTTGTATGTTATCCCACAGTTATGTGGGCATTTCGCGTGATTCCATCCAACGCTTGCGCGTTGATACCATCCGCTTGCCAAAGCAAGCGATTCCATCCATCGCTTGCGCGATGATTCCATACCGCCTGCGGCGGATTTGATAGAGTGTTTTGTATTAATCAAAAAGCAGCCTGCCTTCGCAGACTGCTTTTTTGGTTAAAACCCGATATTCTCTTTACTGTAGCGTGTGGGATCGAAGGTCGTCATATCGATTTCCTTGGAGGAAATGTCCAGCTCCTTGCAGATCACATCGACCACCTGCCCGCCGATCGCTTGGATCGCCTTGGGGGTTTTATAATGGGTGCGGTCGGAATGCCATTCCTCGGGGGCATCCTTGGTGAGGGCATAGAGATCATTGATGATGGTATCGGTATCCTTCAGCGCCTCGATCGCCGCTTGATTATAGGCCTCGATGGTGGCATTGGAGCGGGAATGATTGCTGCTGTTGCCCGATTCGATGACCGCGGTGGAGGTGGCAAAAACGATCTTTGCGTTGGGATAGAACATCCGCAACCGTTTATCCACCCGCTTGATCATTTGCGCATAGTATTCGATGGGAGTCAGCGGACCGTCACCGTAAAGCTCGATGACATCCCAAAGACCTGCGTTCCAATGGACCAAGTCGATATCTTCGGGCCATTTACTTTTCCAGCCGCCGACCATACGCAGAATGTATTGGGCAAATTTGCAATTTTCATCGGGGTAATAAACTTCGGCGGTCTCCTCCAAAGATTGACGCACATATTTATCATAGCCCATCCGAATGGAATCGCCGATCAAAACGATTTTTTTCATTAGGAATCGGCCTCCTCTTTTGCGGCTTCTTTATCCAATTTGCGGTTTCTGAAGTAGAGGCAAAGGTCGGCACTGACGGTCAGCAAATTCACGACATAGAAGAACAGCACATACCATTTGGTGGCGATGGAAGCCATATAGGCTTCGTTGATCAGCTTGGCGGTGATTCCTGCCACATAACCGGTGATGATCAGCAATAAAAACAATAAGCTTTTTCCTTTGGCGGTGCGGGCTTTATAGGATTTAACAACACTCATCGGCCAAGAGGCACCAAAACATAAAATCATTGCAACTTCAAAAAGTTCTGCCATTTATAAGCTTCTCCTTTTCAATTATTTCTCTTCGATCAGGCTCTTGCCGCCCATATAGGGGCGCAGGGCTTCGGGGATGCGAACGGAATATTTTTCGCCGTCAAACTGCAGGTTGTTCTCCAAAAATGCGATCAGCATACGGGGCGGAGCAACCACGGTATTATTCAAGGTATGAGCAAGATACTTCTTGCCGTCCTCGCCCTTGACGCGGATGCCCAGGCGCCGCGCCTGCGCATCGCCCAGATTGGAGCAGGAGCAGACCTCGAAATATTTTTGCTGCTTGGGGGACCAGGCTTCCACATCGTAGGACTTGACCTTCAGATCGGCAAGGTCACCGGTGCAGCACTCCAAGGTCCGGACAGGGATATCCAGCGAGCGGAACAGCTCGACGGAATAGCTCCACATTTTATGGAACCAATCCATACTCTCTTCGGGCTTGCAGATGACGATCATTTCCTGCTTTTCAAATTGATGGATGCGGTAGATGCCGCGCTCCTCAATGCCGTGGGCACCCTTTTCCTTGCGGAAGCAGGGGGAATAGCTGGTCAGGGTGAGGGGCAGGCTCTCTTCGGGGGTGATGGTATCGATGAACTTACCGATCATGGAATGTTCGCTGGTGCCGATCAGATAGAGGTCCTCGCCTTCGATCTTATACATCATCGCGTCCATCTCTTCAAAGCTCATTACGCCGGTCACCACATTGCTGCGGATCATAAAGGGCGGGATGCAATAGGTGAAACCTTTATCGATCATAAAATCGCGGGCATAAGTAAGCACCGCGCTATGCAGCCGCGCGATATCGCCCATCAGATAATAGAAGCCTTCGCCCGCCACGCGACCGGCGGCTTCCTTATCAATGCCGGCAAATTTTGCCATAATATCGGTATGGTAGGGGATTTCAAAATCGGGGGTGGTCTTTTCGCCGAATTGCTCCACTTCCACGTTCTCTTCGTCGTTTTTGCCTACCGGAACGGAAGGGTCGACGATATTGGGGATCTTCATCATCACTTCGTTGAGCTTTGCCTGCAGCTGCCCTTCTTTCTTTTGCAGTTCGGCAAGCTCATCGGCCTGCGCGCTGACCTGGGCTTTGATCTCTTCGGCTTCCTCCCGCTTGCCCTGACCCATCAGCATACCGATCTGCTTGGAGAGGCGGTTGCGGTTGGCGCGCAGATCATCGGCGCGCTTATTGCAGGAAAGCTTTTCTTCATAGAGCGCGATGGCTTCGTCTACCAGCGGCAGTTTGGCATCTTTGAACTTTTTGCGGATGTTTTCCTTGACAAGTTCGGGGTTTTCGCGAATAAACTTAATATCCAGCATGGTTTATATATCCTTTTCTTTATTTTTTAGATTTGACCCATTCATAAGGGACGGCGGCATCAAAGGCGGGCAACATTCCCTTTTTCTCAGGATTTTGAGCAACTAACTGATAAATATCGTGCCCCGGTGTGGGCGTCCCTGCCACAAGGACCGGCCCCTTCGGGGTGATCGCCAGATCCCAGCCGACAAAGCGGACGCCGGGCACTTTTTGGGTCGCCTTTGCGGTCAGCGCAAGAACCTCTTTCCAATAGGGAAGGAAATAACCGTCGAAATGAATTCCGGTATCGGGGTGGGCATCGAAGGCTTCTCCCTCCAGGCTGGCGGCAGGGCCGATCAGCACACCCTTTTTCAGATCAATGGGGCAGATCAGCCCGCCGGAATGGAAATTATCGATGACCGAACCGCTCCGACCCAGCCGCATAGCGGCATAGATCAGATGGGGCGCATTATGTTCATCGGTGATGGTCACCATTCGCACGGTATTGACCGCATCGGGATAAAGGGCATCCAGTGCCGCGTGCTGCTCCAGCACCTCTTCGATCAAGGTCTGCCCGCCGGTCTTCAGGCGGTTATAGAGGGCGACAACACTGCCCTCTTCCTCCGGATCCACCTTTTCCACATCCTTGCCGCCAAGCCCCGCTTCGGGTTTGGCGATCATCTGACCGTGCTTTTGGAAAAAGGCATCAAAATCATCAAAGGTGGCGTTGGAGATATCCAGATAATCTCTGCCGATCTCATCGGCAAATAACTCCAAAAACTCGCTCTTATTTTCAAAATAATGGCGGTCGGCAGGATCATTGAGTGCTTCGATGTATGCTTGGTTTTTGCCGCGGGTGAGAAGATTTTTTCTTTGCTCTTCGGTCATATCATACATTCCGAAGATGGTATAATCGTGGTACCCCGCCTGATGGCGAAAGGCGCAAAGCGCCATATCCCAAAGGATCGTCGCTTTACTTTTGCCGGTGCGCTGCTCCACCTGATCGATGCAGTCTTTGACATCCTGGGTACGCAGCTTTTTGAAACTGTTGATTATATATTCAGCCCAATTCATACATTGCACCTCTTTCTCAATTCTGCCAATTCAAAAGAGGCGGCCAAAGTCTTCCCGCCTGCCCGCAGGCGATACAATTGACTGGCGGTATTTTGCTCGATGGTTGCTCCGTCCAGCTGCAAAATGGTATTCCAAAGCGCATAGGGAGATTCCACCGGCGCAAGATAGGCGGCATCCTCGGTCATTGCCCGCAGAAAGGCAGGAATATCGGTGCCGAAGGCGAGGGTGATCTCGCGGGTATTTGCAAATAATGTGCATAGAGTGACAGCACCCTGCCAACCCAGCGAAGAGCGCCATTTTTCGATTTCAACTAAGGTCTTTTTGGATACGCCGAGCAGGGAACTCATTTTTTCCTGACTGTAGCCCAGCTCATTGCGGACCAGCTTTTCTTTGCGGTCGCAAAGGGCAATGAAGGCTTCGCGCGTCATGCAATCACCTCTGGTTTTCAGATTCGAGCAACGCAAAATCGCTCAAGTGTAATTTTACACTATTTTTTGCTTTTTGTCAAGGGCGGGAGCTGGGCGATAACAACCGCGATCAGCATCAAGCCGCACCCCAGCCATTCCCAACCGCTCATCCGATCGCCGAAGAGCAAGCCTGCCAACACCGCAAAGACCGATTCCAGACTCAGCAGAAGAGATACAACGCTGGGATTGGCATCCTTTTGCGCCAAGATCTGCAGGGTATAGGCCACCCCGCTGGAAAGGACACCGGTATAGAGCAGGGGGATGGTGCAAAGGGGCAAAAGGCTCCAATCGGGTCGCTCAAAAAAGAGCATTAAAATGCCCGAAAAGACCGCGGTAAAGAAAAACTGCATCAGCGAGAGTTTGACGCCATCGACCTTTTGGGTGAAATGATCCACCACCAAAATGTGGGCGGTGAAGCAGATGGCGCAGCCGATCAAAAGCAGATCGCTTGATTGGATCTGAAAGGACTTTGAAGGATCGATGCAAAGGAAATATAAGCCCGCCGCCGCAAGGATGACCGCACCCCAGACAGTGAGCGGGGCGCGTTTCTTGAAAAAGAGGGAAGCGATGGGGACCAAGACGATATAAAGGGCGGTGATGAACCCTGCCTTGCCGGGATCGGTCTCGCCCAGCCCCGCCTGCTGCAAAGCAGAGGCACAGGACAGCACCCCGCCGCAACAGAGCCCGCCGATCAGCAGGGCTTTGCACTGCTCTTTCGCGGGAAGGATGGACTCTTTACGCACCTTGGCAAAAAGAATGACCACCACCAGCAAAGCAACGGTGGCGATGCAGGAGCGCACCGCGTTGAAGGCAAAGGGCGGAAAATATTCCGCGCCCACACTCTGGGCGACAAAGGCAGAGCCCCAGATCATCGCCGCTAATATGGGGAATAGGTTGTTGCGAATTTGTTTCATATGTTATCCCTTTTGTAAAAGTCAAAATTTCCTTCAAATTATAACAAGATATATATGGAAAATCAAGGGCAAGAAAAATTAGAAATTTTTCACATTTCGACATTTTTCTTGCCTAATGCGATAAAATCCTGTATAATAAAAGTGCATTATTCATAATGGGGGAAAATTTATGAAAAGAAAAGACGGAATTCGGCTGAAGATTACCGACCCGATGTATACCGTCGCGGCGCACGTGATGGATAAGCGGGTGGACTCGATGAATATGATCACCATCGATATCCCGGTGGATCCGGTGGCGGCGTATGTTCACCGCAAGCGGGACGAAGGGATGAAGATCTCGCGGCTGGCGGTGTTGCTGGCGGCGTATATCCGCGTTATCGATGAATTTCCGAAACTCAACCATTTTGTAGTAAACAGTAATTTCTATGCCCGCAATGAAATTGCGGTCGGGATGGTGGTGCTGCAGGGCGGCGATATCACCCAAAGCGGAACCATGAGTAAGATCTATTTCCAACCCACCGATAATGTGTATAAGGTGCAGGAGCGGCTGACGGAGTATATCGACGAAAACCGCAAGGAAAACCCCGATAACGGTACCGAAAAGATCATCAGCGCCTTGCTCTCTCTCCCCGGCTTGCTGCGGGGCGGTGTCAAGATCTTTCGCTGGATGGATAAGCACGGAATGCTTCCCAAGAGCATCATCGATATGAGCCCCTTCCATATTTCGTTGGTCATTACCGATCTTGCCAGCATCCGTACCAATGCCATCTACCATCATATCTATGAATTCGGCACCACCTCGGTGGCGATGGCGATGGGTATCAACCGCGAAGTTCCCAAGCGCAAGGGCGGCGAGATCATCCACGAAAAATGTATGCCCCTGGGCATCGTTATGGATGAGCGGATCGCCAGCGGAAGTTATTTTGCATTGGCGTTCCGTCGGTTCCAGGATTATATGGCGCATCCCGAAAAGCTGGAGGAAATTCCGCCGGTCATCGATGATGAGATTAAAAAAATCTTTAAAATTGAAGATTAAAATGAAAAGCCGCAGTTTTTGAAAACTGCGGCATTTTTTATGATTTATGTTTTTGTTGCTTCATCCAGACCTTGATGACCAGCTTGGTTGGTAAGAGTTTCACCCCAAGCACCTGCAATTTATTCTGCCAACTCGGAACGCAGACGTCCTTGCCCTTCTTTAAGGCATTGAGCGCGTCCTTGACCACCTGCTCGGCGGTAAAGACTTTGTTATAATAGGTGACTGCTTCTTTGCCGGTGAGGTAGGCGTGGTCGAAAAACTCGGTGGTGACCCAGCCGGGGCAGAAGGCCAAAACCTGAATGTTGCGGTCCTTGAGCTCTGCCTTGAGCGCGCGGGAATAGCTTAGAACAAAGGCTTTGGTGGCGGCATAAACATTGAGATAGGGTACCGGCTGGAAAGCGGAAAGGGAATCCACCTGCAGGATCCGCCCGCCGTCGGGGATATAGGGCAGAGTGCGCTGGGTCATAGAGACCAGTGCCTTGCAGTTGAGATCGATCATATCCATGCAATCCTCCAAGGGGATCTGATCGTAGCGTCCGAACCGCCCAAAGCCACCGGCATTGATCAGCAGGGAGACCTCCGGCTGTTCCTGCTTTAAGAGCAGACTATAACTCTCCAGCGCCGCTTCATCGGTGAGATCCATCGGGAGGACGCGGCAGGGGACGGAAAGTTCCTTCTTTAATTCTTCCAGTCGCGTTTCGCGGCGGGCGATGATCCAAAATTCATCGAATTGTTCTTGGGCGGCGAGCTGAACCGCAAATTCCCGCCCCATCCCGCTGGAGGCACCGGTAATCACTGCAATTTTCATAGTTTTCTCCTTTATCGTTTATATTTTTATTATACCGAATGGGAATTTGTTTGTAAACCTTCTCTTTCTTTTTGCGAAAAATATAAAAATGCCCTTGAAAGATGGGTTGAAATTAGTTATAATATTTTATTGATTGGTATTTTAGCAATTAAAAACAAGAAGGGGTGTTTTTATGGCAAAGATGGGTTTCGATAATGCAGAATACGTCCGCTTGCAGTCGCAGAATATCCGCGACCGCATTGCGATGTTCGGCGATAAGCTCTATATGGAATTCGGCGGCAAGTTGTTTGACGATTTTCACGCTTCGCGGGTGCTCCCCGGCTTTAAGCCCGATTCCAAGGTCAAGATGCTTTTGGAATTGAAGGACGATGCAGAGATCGTCATCGCCATCGATGCCAACGCCATCGAAAAGAATAAGCGCCGCGGCGATCTGGGCATCACCTATGATCTGGATACCCTGCGGCTGATCGATGCCTTCCGCGGCATCGGTTTATATGTGGGCAGCGTGGTCATCACCCGCTGGACCGAGCAACCCTTGGCGGTGGCTTTTGAAAAGCGGCTGATCAATCTCGGCATCAAGGTCTATCGCCATTATACCATTCCCGAATACCCCTCCAATATTCCCTTGATCGTCAGCGATGAAGGGTTTGGAAAAAATGATTTTATCGAAACCACCCGCAAACTGATCGTTGTCACCGGCCCCGGCCCCGGCAGCGGCAAGATGGCCACCTGCTTATCCCAGCTCTATCACGAGCAAAAGCGGGGCATCAAAGCGGGCTATGCGAAATTTGAGACCTTCCCCATCTGGAATATTCCCTTAAAGCATCCGGTCAATGTGGCCTATGAAGCGGCTACCGCCGATCTGGACGATGTGAATATGATCGACCCCTTCCATCTGGAAGCCTACGGTGAAACCGCGATCAACTATAACCGCGATGTGGAGATTTTCCCTGTGGTCAACGCGATGATGGAGCGGATCATGGGTCAATCCCCTTATAAGAGCCCCACCGATATGGGGGTCAATATGGCAGGCTGCGCCATCAGCGACGATGAGGCGGTGCGCGCCGCCGCCAATCAGGAGATCATCCGCCGCTATTATGCCGCCCTCAGCGCAGTGCGGCAGGGCAACAGCGAGCAGAGCGAGGTCTCCAAGATCGAACTGTTGATGAACCAACTGCAGATCTCGGTCGCCGATCGCCCTGTGGCCGCCGCCGCGGTAGAAAAAGCAGAGGCCACCGGCGCTCCCGCCACCGCCATTGAATTGGAGGACGGGCGGATCATCACCGGCAAGACCAGCTCCCTGCTGGGTGCTTCTTCGTCGATGCTTCTGAATGTATTGAAGGTGTTGGGCGATATCCCCGATGAGGTTCAGCTTCTTTCACCCACCATTATCGAGCCGATCCAGCGGATGAAGACCGGTGTTCTGGGCAACCATAACCCGCGGCTGCATACCGATGAGGTGCTGATCGCCCTTTCCATCTGCGCCGCTACCGATGAACGCGCCAAGCTGGCGATGGATCAGTTGGAAAAACTTAAGGGCTTGGAGGCCCATTCTTCGGTCATCCTCTCCCGCGTGGACGAGCAAACCTTCCGCAAGTTGGGGGTCAACCTCACCTGCGAACCCCGCTATCAGACGAAAAAACTTTATCACGCATAATGAATGTCGAAACAGCATCGCTGTTTCGACATTTTCACCATAGGAGATTTAAATGGATATCAATAAGACCCTTGCTCAAGAATTAAAAATCAAAGAAACGCAGGTCGCCGCCGCGGTGGCGTTGATGGACGACGGCAACACCATCCCTTTCATCGCCCGCTACCGTAAGGAAGCGACCGGCGGATTGGACGATCAGGTGCTGCGCGCCCTTTCCGATCGGCTGACCTACCTGCGCAATCTGATCAAGCGCAAAGAAGAAGTCTGCGCCGCCATCGTTGCCCAGGAAAAGATGACCGAGGAACTTCAGGCGCAGATCGATGCCGCCGCTACCTTGGCGGAGGTGGAGGATCTCTACCGCCCCTATAAGCAGAAAAAGCAGACCCGCGCAGGCAAGGCAAAGGCGCGGGGCTTGGAGCCGTTGGCATTGGCGATTTTGGAGCAGGATCCCGCCTTGGATCCCCTTGCCGAAGCGGCAAATTATATCAACGAGGAGCAGGAAGTTCCCACCGCTGAAGATGCGCTGCAGGGCGCCCGCGATATCATCGCCGAGACCATCTCCGATGATGCCGAGATGCGCCGCCGCCTGCGTGCATTCTACTTGAAAGAGGCGATGGTCACTTCCGAGCAGATCGCCGACAGTAAGGATGAAAAGGGCGTTTTTGCGATGTACTATGCCTTTGAGGAATTGGTGCGCAAGATCCCCGGCCATCGCATTTTGGCGCTCAACCGCGGCGAGGCGGAAGAGATCTTAAGAGTCAAGATCAAGGTGGATGAAACCGCCGCTGTCGCCATCTTGGAAAAGGCGTATGTGAAGAATGAGTCCAAAAGTGCGGCGCAGGTTTCCGAAGCCGCCGCCGATGCCTTTAACCGCTTGATCGACCCTTCGATGGAACGGGAGATCCGCAACACCATGAGTGAGCGGGCGCAGGAGCAGGCGATGGGCGTCTTTTCGGTCAACCTGCGGCATCTGCTGATGCAGCCGCCCATTAAAGATATGGTGACCTTGGGGTTGGACCCTGCCTACCGCACCGGTTGCAAGATCGCGGTGGTGGATGCCACCGGTAAGGTCTTGGATACCACCGTGGTCTATCCCACTCCGCCCCAAAATAAAACAGAAGAGGCAAAGGTAAAATTAAAGGCGCTGATCAAAAAGCATAACGTCAGCCTCATCAGCATCGGCAACGGCACCGCCTCCCGCGAATCGGAGCAGTTTGTGGCGGAGATGATCCGCGAATTGGATACACCGGTGCATTATGTCATTGTCAACGAAGCAGGGGCTTCGGTCTATTCCGCTTCTAAATTGGCGGCGGAAGAATTTCCCCAATTTGATGTTTCTCTGCGGTCGGCGGTCTCTATTGCCCGCCGCTTGCAGGATCCCTTGGCGGAGTTGGTCAAGATCGATCCCAAATCCATCGGCGTCGGGCAGTATCAGCACGATATGCCCAAAGCCCGCTTAGGGGAAGCCCTGGGCGGTGTGGTGGAAGACTGCGTCAACTCGGTGGGTGTGGAACTCAATACCGCCAGCGCACCGCTATTGGCGCAGGTGGCAGGCATCAATTCCTCCATCGCAAAAAACATCGTTGCCTATCGGGAAGAAAAGGGCGCGTTCCGCTCCCGCAAGGAACTGCTGAAGGTGGCCAAATTGGGCCCCAAAGCCTATGAGCAGTGCGCGGGCTTTTTGCGGGTCTCCGGCGGAGACGAACCGCTGGATAATACCGCCGTCCACCCCGAAAGTTACCCTGCCGCGCGGCTGTTTTTGCAAAAGTGCGGCTACTCGGCTGAAGATCTCAAAAACGGTGCGGTCTCGGGCATCTCTAAATTCACCGAAGGCACCGGCGGAGCAAAGCTGGCGGAGGAGCTGGGCATTGGCTTGCCCACCTTGGTGGATATCGCTTCCTTCCTGCAAAAACCCGGCCGCGATCCCCGCGATGAACTGCCCCGCCCCATTTTGAAGACCGATGTTTTGAAGATGGAAGACCTGCGGGAGGGAATGTTGCTGCAGGGGACGGTTCGTAATGTCATCGATTTCGGTGCGTTTGTCGATATCGGTGTCCATGAGGACGGCTTGGTGCATATCTCCCAGATCTGCGACCGCTATATCCGCCATCCCGGCGAAGTGTTGAAGGTGGGCGATATTGTTAAGGTCAAGGTCCTTTCGGTGGATCTGAAAAAGAGCCGCATCGGCTTGACCATGAAGATCTAAGGTGGCAAGAGTAATCCGAATCTGTCTCAAAGCGGGACATTTCGGTGCTTTTCGCTTATTTTCATTTGATCGGCGGCAGCCGATCTGCATAAAAGATAGAGCAAAAATCCCTCGAAATCTCCTCGCTTTGAGGTCGGAGATTTTAAAAAGAGCGGATTTGCGTTCAATCAAGGCACAAAACGCAGCCAATGCTGCCGCATTGGCGAGTATTTTAACGATGGGTGAGCGGAAATCCGCCTTTTTAAAACAGGTGCGGATTATTCTTGCCACCTTATGAGGGTAAAACGAAGAATGAGATGGAAAGACCCCCGAGGAAAACTGCGGGTATTTATTGTTCCGATGATCTTGATCGCCGTCCTGCTTACAATGGCGGGTTGCGGTGTGATGGAGATCATCAACAGTTTTCGTTATAATAAAGTAAAATTGAATCACGAAGAACTTGGCATCAGCGCCGAATTGGCGATGGACGCCCCCGACGGAATTACCAACATTGCATTATTCGGCATCGACGCGCGCAACGATAGTTTTCGCGGTCTTTCCGATTCCATTATGATCGTCTCCATTGATGCCGTTCATAACGATATCAAGATCATCTCGGTGATGCGAGATAGCTTGGTAGAGGTGGAGGGCTTCGGCCATCAAAAGATCAACGCCGCCTATAATTTAGGCGGTGCGCCGCTGGCGATCAAGACCCTCAACCAGACCTTTGATCTGAACATTACCGATTATGCCACCGTCGATTTCGTCGGAATGGCGGAGATCATCGAGGCGGTGGGCGGCATCGAGGTGGAACTGACCGAAGCCGAGGTTCGAAATGCGAATATTCATATCCGTTCGATGCACCGCGAACGCGGCACCGCCGAGGATTATATCGAGCAGGCGGGAGTGCAGAAACTCAATGGGGTGCAGGCGGTGGCGTTTTCCCGCATCCGCAAGGTGGCGACCGTCAACGGCACCAATAACGACCCCGGCCGCACCGAGCGGCAACGGCTGGTGATGCGCCAGATGTTTGATAAGGCACTTTCAATGCGAGCGACCCAATATCCCCGCCTGATCAAGGCGTTGATCCCCTATATGGAGACCTCGCTGGATTATGATGAGATCTTTGAACTTGCGGGCATTTTGGTCAATGAGGGCCTGCAATTTAAAGAGGCGCGGATGCCCTCCTTTGATATTATGATCGAATACGGTATGAATGTTCCCGGCTTGGGTTCCTGCTGCTATTATAATCTGGACTATGCCGCAAAGCAGATGAACGCCTTTATTTTTGAGGACGTTTCTTTTGAACAATATATCGAAGAAAACGGCGTGGATCTCACCCGCTGGTATTTCGGTTCGGGTGCTCATACCGAGAGTTCTCCCCAAGAAGAGGAAGAACCCATCGTAGAGGATGAACCGACCGTAGAGGACGAACCTATCGTGGAGGACGAACCCATCGTGGAGGACGAACCCATCGTGGAGGACGAACCCATCGTGGAGGACGAACCCATCGTAGAGGATGAACCCATCGTCGAGGACGATCCGACCGTAGAGGATGAGCCAATCGTAGAGGACGAACCGATGGAAGAAGATCCGGAAGAGATCCCATCGGATGAAGAGACTTTAGAATAAAAAAATCCCCACATTTGTGGGGATTATTTTTATTCTTCGTCGGTTGGTTTTTTGGCTCTGCGCTCTTTCATTTTTTTATAGACTCCGTAAAGGAGAACGAAGAGCAAAACACCCAAGAGTGCCTGAACGGTTTCTTTTTGCAAGACGCGGGTTGCATAGGAAAGCGCTGTGCTAAGTTGCTTTGCGATGGACGTTTCACCGGAAAACGCGGTATAGAAATAAACAGCGGCACAGCCCAGATAGTTGCAGAGGATGGAAAGAAGTGCCGCAGGAGCGGCGATGAGATCGGGGAATTTTTGGGCGGCAGGAAGCTTTAATAAGCCTTTGACCGCCAGAATCAGCAGGATCTTTGCGATCGCTGTGGTGAGGGCAAGCAGGGTATAGCCTTTGATGCAATCCACCGCCACACAGGCGATGACCGAGGTGATCAGCGCAAGGGGGAGCGGCAATACCGCCGCCGCCATCATCACCAAGGGATCGGCAAGGTGAAAATAACCTTCGGGGAAGGGTTGCCCTGCCAGCGCGGCGAAGAAGATAACAAAGAAAAAGATCAGCGCATAGCGCAGATTTTTGGGTAATTGAAATTTTTTCATTATGATAACCTCGCTTTTTGATAAATCCATTATAGCAGGAATTGGCAGGCTTTGCAACTAAAAGCAGGGTTGAAATTATAAATATATTGTGTTATACTGTAAAATGTCAAAATATCTGTTTTTAAGGAGCGAAACTGTAATGTCCGGACATTCTAAATGGCATAATATTCAAAATAAAAAGGGCAAGACCGATGCCCAGCGCGCCAAGATCTTCACCAAGATGGCGCGGGAGATCAGCGTCATCGTCAAGGAGGGCGGCTCCAATCCCGCCGCCAACTCCCGCCTGGCGGATGCGATCGCCAAGGCAAAGGCCGCCAATGTTCCCAACGATAATATCGAGCGCGCCATCAAAAAGGCGGCGGGCGAGGGAGATACCAGCAACTATGAAAATCTGGTCTATGAGGGCTACGGCCCCGGCGGTGTCGCCGTTGTGGTCGATTGCCTGACCGATAACCGCAACCGTACTGCCGCCAATCTTCGCCATTATTTTGATAAATTCGGCGGTAATCTCGGCGCTTCCAACAGCGTTCTTTGGCAGTTTAAGGAAGCGGGCGTGTTGATCGTCGATAAAGAAGATGTGGATGAAGACGAGCTGATGATGTGTGCGCTGGATAACGGCGCCGATGATTTCGACGGCGAAGGGGATGCCTTTGAGATCCTTACCGCTCCCGCGGCATTTTCCGCCGTGCGTGTGGCGTTGGAGGAGGCAGGCTATGCGTTTTTGACCGCCGAGGTGACCCGCATCGCCGATAACGATGTATCCTTGACCGATGAAAAAGAGCGGTTCAAGATGCAGTTGCTTCTGGATGCTTTGGAGGACGATGATGATGTTCAGAAAGTTGCGCATAACTGGGCTGAATAAGTTTAAGAATATAGTCGCCGCTGTGTTGGCGGCGATGATGCTGGCAATAAGCGTACCTTTTGCCGCTTCCGCGGCATCGGCGTTTGCTGATCTGAATTCAAAAGAATGGTATTATGATGCGGTCATCACTTCCATTAATGAGGGTTATTTCAAAGGGGATGCCGATGGGAATTTTTATCCCAATAATAATATCACTCGTGCCGAATTCGCAATGATCGTAACACGCTACTGCGGGGTCGATGCCAATAGTGCTGTCGGTGCTCCCTTTGCTGATGTTCCCAAGGAAGAATGGTTCTATGGCGCGGTCAGCTGGGCTTATAATAAGGGGATCATTAACGGCGTCAGCACCACAGAATTTAAGCCTCAAGATCCTATTACGCGCGAGCAGATGTGCAAAATGATCGGCATAGCCTTGGAGAACGTTTTGGGCAAAAAACTTTCAGCAGACGGAGCCAAAACCTTTTTGGATGATGCCAAGATCAGCGGATGGGCAAAGGAATGGGTCAATAAATGTTCGGCAGAGGGGTTGATCACCGGCTTGGATACCGGCTGTTTCGATCCGAGCGGCCAAGCTACCCGTGCGCAGGCCGCCACAGTGCTGATTCGTTGCGATACATACTTCCCCTCGACACCCACCGAGCAGGTGCCGGGAGATCCGAAAGATTATTCCATTCAGGTGAGCGGATTTTCGCTGAATTTCGATGTAAACGATGATTATTATCTGGCGTATCCTTCGGATTTCAGCAACTGTAAAATCACCGGCTATACCGGTTTTACAGCACTGGGCGTGCAGGTGGAGCAGTATGCAGGGCATTATCCCTATCTGAATGAAGCCTATAAGATGGGCGATGCTTTAGACTTGGGTTATGGGCGCACCAAAGTGACCTTGACCGGTACCTTGGCGGATGGATCGACCAAGGAGTATTTGCTGGTCTTTACCGATCCCGAAGCTTTGGATAATTCTTATGCCAAGGTGACAGTCAGCAGTTCGGTCAATCTGCGGAAAACCCCCTCTGTTACCGCTTCGGTGCTGACGAAGTTGGATGGCGGGACGACGGTTTATTATCTCGGAACCGAGGGCGATTGGGCGAAGGTTCAATATGTCAAGTCGATCTATTCCGGAGGCGCGTTATCCAAGACAAACAGTTATGTAGGCTATGTCAAGGATACGGCGGAAGAGAATTATATCCGCTGGAATTGGGAAGAGGTAGAGATGCCTGCCCAATATGAAGAAGAAATCAATGCCTTAAAAGCAAAGCATCCCAATTGGACCTTTACCTTTGTCGACCCCGAACTGACCTTTGAAGAGACGGTGCAAAAATACGGCGCCAGCCGAGAGCAATATATCGATCCTCTTTTTTATCTCAATGAAGATAAGATCTTTGCATTTTTGGATATTGACACCTATGATCCGGAAGGCTGGACCGATGAAGGAATCAAAAATATTTGGGTAAACGAAACGGCGATCAAAAAAGAGGAGGCGTTGTCCTATTTCAAAAATGCTTCAAGTTCTTTGTTAATGAATCCCTATTATATCGCTTGTCGTGCGGCATTGGAGAGTGGGTACGGGACATCCCCTTATTCCAAAGGAATGAACTCGGTCAGCAAGGTGACCGATCGGGACACCGGAATCTATCACGAAACCTTTGACCTTGGCGGTACTTATTATAATTTTTATGGGATTGGTGCATACGACAGTAATCCCAGGTATTGTATGATTTATGCAATGCGGCGCAATTGGAGTACGAAGGAAACCGCCATTATAGAGGGTGCCAACTGGATCAAGGATCAATATCTGGACCGCGGTGCCGTGACCCCTTATTTCTTCCGCTATTCCGGATTTTGGAACAAATCCTATATGACCGACGCGCAAGCCCCTGCTAAAGAGGCGGGCATTCTCAAAAAAGCCTTTTCCGACCCCAATGCCAAAGCGCATTTCATCATTCCGGTCTATCGCGGAATGACTTAAAATATAATAAAATTGACCGCGCTCAGCGCGGTCAATTTTTGCAAAAAATGAGAGGGAAATTATGACAAATTTGATTAAACGCCTGTTTATCAAGGATTATAAAAACACCGCCGATCCTGCGGTGCGTGCCCGCTACGGTACGGTGGCAGGCGCGGTGGGGATCGCCACCAATCTGCTGTTGGCGGCGGTCAAAATTCTGATCGGGGCACTCTTCGGTGCCATCGCCATCATTGCCGACGGCTTTAATAATCTATCCGACAGTTTATCTTCGGTCATTACCTTAATCGGGTTTAAATTATCCAACCAGCAGGCGGATGAAGAGCACCCCTACGGTCACGGGCGGATGGAATATATCGCCGCGATGATGATCTCCATGTTGATGGTGGTGGTTGGGTTTACCTTGGCAAAAGAGTCTTTCCCCAAAATCTTCCATCCGCAAGAGCTGGCGGTGACTCCGTTGCTTTGGGTGACTTTGCTGCTCTCCATCGCCTTTAAATTATGGCAAGGGCTGTTCTATCGCTCGATGGGCAAGGCGATCCAAAGCGATACGCTGTATGCCAATTTCCGCGACAGCATCAACGATGTCATCTCCACCGCGGCAATTTTGGTCTCCATCGTCATCAGTCCGCTGATCGGGTATAATACCGACGGTATTATGGGCGTCATTGTGGCAGGGATCATTATGTATGCCGGCGGGATGCTGATGAAGGACACCATCCAACTGCTTTTGGGCGAGGGCGCCGATGAGACCTTGGCAGAGCAGATCAAAGAGAAAGTGCTTTCTTATGAGGGGATCGTCGGCATCCACGACCTGATCGTACATAACTATGGCCCCGGGCGGATGTTTGCTTCTCTCCACGCCGAAGTCCCCGCCGAGGCGGATATTCTGGTCAGCCACGATATCATCGATAACGTGGAGCGAGATCTGAAGGAAGAGATGGGGATTTTGGTCTCTATCCATATGGACCCCATTGTCACCACCGATCCCGCGTTGGATGTCCTGCGGGAGGAACTTAAGGAGATCTTGGAGCAGTTCCCGCCGGTGACCTACCACGACCTGCGGCTGGTGCGGGGCACCACCCACAGCAATGTCCTTTTCGATCTGGTGGTCCCCTTTAAATATGAACTGACCGATGGCGAACTTTGCCAAAAAGTGGAGGCGGCGATTCAAGAAAAGCACCCCGATTATTTCGCGGTCATTTCGGTGGATAAAGATATGATAAAAAAGACGGTTTAAACCGTCTTTTTTTCTTTACTTTACATAAATTGTGGTGTATAATCAAAATGTATAACTATGAGATATTTTTATCACCTTAAGGAGAAACGAAATGGCTGATAAGAAACGTAATATCACCGGCTCTTATCCCGGTGCCGACGGCGCAAGCCGCCCTAAGAGAATTAATCCTGCGGGTTCTTACCCTTCTGCTAAAGCGGAGCAACCCACTATCCGTATTGCCAATCAACCCAAGGCAAAGTCGGAGTTGGAGCAGACCAGAGTGATGCAGACCGAGTCCGTTAAGAGCGAAGCGGTCAAGACCGAACCTGCCAAGGCAGAAACCCCGAAAGCACAAGAAAAGAACACCGAAGGCAAGGTCTTTACCAAAGAGGTCTGGCAGAAATATGCCCGCGCGTTGGGGTATTATGGTGCTATTCTCATTGCCGCGGTGTTGCTCTCTTGCTGGATCTGCCATATCGGCAACGAAGTGTTGGGGCTGGTGCGCCCCGATAAAGAGATCACAGTGATGATCGAAGAGGGGCAGACCTCGGTCAAGGCGGTGGCAAAAGCACTCAAGCAGGCTCAGATCATCGATCATCCCAATGTCTTTTTCCTCTATAGCAAACTGAAAAAGAGCGGAGAATTTTTTGAAGGGGAATTTACCCTCAACTGCAAAAGCGACTATAACCAGCTTATCCGCGCCCTAAAGCGGGATCCCGCCAAAAAGGATAAGGTGAAATTCACCATCAAAGAGGGGTATACCCAGGAAGATCTGGTCACCACCCTTTGCGATTCTTTGGAATATTTGGAGCGGGAAGAGCTGGAAAATGTGTTGCAAAACTATGATTTTTCCGAGTTTGCCTTCGCTGCCCACCTGCCTGAGCGCAATTATCGGTTGGAGGGCTATCTTTACCCCGATACCTATGAAATGTATGAAGGGGAATCGGCGGTGGCGGTGGTGCGCCGCATCCTCAGCCGCTTTGAAGAAAAGGTACTGACCGACGAAACGATGAAAAAGATCAGCGATTCCGATTATGATTTAGATGAGGTCATTACCTTGGCATCCATTCTCCAAAAGGAGAGCGGCAAGAATCCCAAAAAGGCGGCGGGAGTCTATCTCAACCGTCTGGAAAGCGAGACCGTACCTTATCTGGAATCCCAGGCAACGGTGGCGTATATCCTGCCTGCGGGGCACGGCGAGATCACCGAAACCGATATCCGCACCTCCGATCCCTATAACACCTATCGTAATAAAGGCCTGCCCGAAGGCCCCATCGCCAATCCGAGCGAAGAGATGATCTTGGCGGTGCTGGATGCGGAAGAGACCGAGGATCTTTATTTTGTCACACGGGAGGACGGCGAGATGTTCTTTACCCAAAGCCGTGTGGAGCATCTGCTTAATCTGAAAAAAGCGGGCGAGCATCTCCGCGGAACAGGAACAGTATCTTGAAGATGGAACTTTTAGCCCCTGCGGGCAATATGGAAAAACTGCGGTACGCGGTGTGGTACGGTGCCGATGCGGTGTATGCCGCCTATCGGCAGTTCGGCCTGCGCGCCGCCAGCGAGAATTTTGATAAAGAAGAACTCAAACAAGCCATCGATTTTTGCCACAAAAACGGCAAAAAAATCTATATCCCCTGCAATATCTATCCCGATAGCGGAGATCTGAAGGCATTGCCTGCCTATTTTGAGTTGCTGGAGCAACTGCGTCCCGACGGATTGATCATTGCGGATTTAGGGGTGATGGCACTGGCAAAGCGGTATGCGCCGAGCCTGCCGATCCATATCTCCACCCAAGCCAATGTCACCAACTATGAGGCGGCGATGGTCTATCGGGAATTGGGTGCTTCCCGCATCGTTCTGGCGCGGGAGATGCGCCTTGCCGATATCATCGATCTGCGGCAGAAACTGCCGATGGATACCGAGCTGGAGGCCTTTGCCCATGGGGCGATGTGTGTGGCGTATTCGGGGCGGTGCTTAATGTCGGCGGTGATGACAGGGCGGAGCGGCAATCAAGGTGCCTGCGCCCAGCCCTGCCGCTGGAATTATGCACTGATGGAAAGCCAACGCCCCGGCGAATATTTCCCCATCGAGGAAGATGCGCGGGGGACCTACTTGTTCAATTCCAAGGATCTCTGCCTGCTGCCCTATTTGAAGGAACTGCAGGATGCGGGCATCGCCTCATTAAAGATCGAGGGGCGGATGAAGAGTTTTTACTACGTCGCCTGCGTCACCCAAGCCTATCGGCGGGCGTTGGATGATCTTGCGGCGGGCAAGCCCTATGACCCTGCGCTGTTGGAAGAGTTGCGGGCGGTCTCCCATCGGGACTATACCACCGGCTTTTTATTCCGATCGGCGGGTGCCGAATCCCAGAATTTTGAGAACGGCGGCTATATCCGCAATACCGATGTGGTCGCCATCGCGGCGGACGAGCCCGGCTGGGTCATTCAAAAAAATAAATTTGAAGCAGGGGAGACCCTGCAGGTGCTGGCACCGAACTGCACCCCTTATGAGATTACATTGGGCGAGCTGAAAAACCAAGCAGGCGAGCCCATCGAATCCGCGCCCCACGCGGAAATGAAGGTGGAGATCGGCATTGATCTTCCCGCTAACGCTATTATTCGCAGAGTTAAAGAAAGGTAAAATTATGAGCAAAGTAATGATTCCCGCCGGCTACCGTCCGGCACTCTCTCTTTATGATACCCAAAAAGCCATTGGGTTGATCAAACGCTTATTTGAAGATATGCTTTGCGGCGCATTGAATCTGCGGCGGGTCTCCTCGCCGCTGTTCGTCCCCTCCGATTCGGGGCTGAATGATAACCTCAACGGCGTGGAGCGGCCGGTGAAATTCGATGTCAAGGATACCGGCGCGGATGCGGAAGTGGTCCATTCCCTTGCCAAATGGAAGCGGCAGGCACTGCGGGACTACGGCTTTGGGGAAGATACCGGTCTCTATGCCGATATGAATGCCATCCGCCGCGATGAAGAGTTGGATAATATCCATTCCATCTATGTGGATCAATGGGATTGGGAGAAGATCATCGCCGAAGAAGACCGCACCAAAGAGTATCTTCAAGCGGTGGTCCGCAAGATCGTGGACGCCATCTGCGATACCGAGCAGACCCTGCGGGTGATGTTCCCGCAGCTGCAGGCGCGCCCTGCGCTCTGCCGCGAGGTCTATTGCATCACCACCCAGGAATTGGAGGACCGTTACCCCGATCTCACCCCCAAGGAGCGGGAAAATGCCATCGCCAAAGAATATAAAACCGTTTTGCTGATGGAGATCGGCGGAGTGCTGCGCTCCGGCAAGAAGCACGACGGCCGCGCCCCCGATTATGACGATTGGGCACTCAACGGCGATATTTTATTCTGGAACGAGACCCTGCAGCAGGCCTTTGAGATCTCTTCGATGGGCATCCGCGTCAGCCCCGAAAGTCTGGCGCGGCAGTTGAAGATCGCCGATTGCGAGGACCGCAAGGACCTGCCCTTCCATAAAGCGTTGCTGGCGGGCGAACTGCCGCTCACCATCGGCGGCGGCATCGGTCAGAGCCGCCTTTGTATGCTGATGCTGGGCAGTGCTCATATCGGCGAGGTGCAATCTTCTATCTGGGATGAAAACACCTTGAACTCCTGCCGCGAAGCAGGGATTCCCATTCTTTAAAATTTGATAAATATAAAAAGGAGATCGAAATATGGAAGTTCAACTTCAGGAACTGATTGAGCAGATCAAAAAGGACGGGGTCGCGGCCGCCGAGGCGGAAGCCAAGACCATTGTCGAAGCGGCGCAGGCGGATGCCGAAAAGATCCTTGCCGATGCGCAGGCGCAGGCAGAGAAGATGCTGGCAGACGCAAAGGCAGAGACCGAGCGAATGACACGGTCGAGCGAAGATGCGATCCGCCAGGCGGGGCGCAATCTGCTGATTTCCTTCAGAGAAAGCGTGGCAAGAGAACTCAAAACGATCGTGGGCGAAAACGTCGGCGCGGTATATGCATCGGATGCCTTTGGGGAGCTGATCCTCCGCATTGTGGAAAATTGGGCAAATACACCGGATGCAGAAGAGATCGCGGTGATCTTGAATACGCAAGACCTTAATCAATTGGAAGAGACCGCCCTTGCGGCGCTGAAAGAAAAACTTTCCAAGGGCATCACGCTGAAAGCAAACGACAATTTCGACGGCGGATTCCGCATTTCTGTAAACGAAGGCGGCGCGTACTATGATTACTCGGCAGAAGCGGTTGCGGAGATGCTTTCCAACTATCTCAGCCCGAAGGTTACCGAACTTTTGAAAGAGGCGGAGTAACAACGATGGCTGAATATTATTTGATATCTCAGTTGCCGTCTTTGGATGGGATCGGTGAAAATGCGCCGCTTCCGATCACCGAAGAGTATTTTGCGGAGCTTTGCGCCCGATTTTTAGGGAAAAAGGCGCAGCAGGCGATGAAAAACAGCACGTTATCCCCTGCCAAAAAGCCCGAGCGTTCGGGCTCAGCGTTGATCGATGCTTGGAATGAAAGCGAGCGGACGCTTCGGTTTGCTCTTGCCAAGATGCGGGCAGAGAAAATGGGCAAACCCTTTGATACCGAGGGCAGAAAGTTCCCTGCGGAGTATATCAGGGCGGCAAGCGCGGCAATGGAAATTGAAAACCCGATGGAAGCGGAAAAATATTTAAACCGCTGCCGCTTGGACCTATTGGAAACACTGAGACCCGCGGATCCTTTTTCGGAGGATTATCTCTTCTATTACGGACTGAAACTGAAACTGCTTCTTCGCATTCGGCAGTTTGATGCCAAGAGCGGAGAGGCGGCATACAAGAATATATACGGCTCCATTTTAAACGGAGACAGGTTGGAGGCAAGACAATGACCGAAAATAAAGGAAAGGTAGTAAGCATCAACGGAAACCTGGTGTCGGTGGAATTCGACGGCAACGTTTCCATGAACGAAATCTGCTATGTTTTTGCGGGGGAGACCGCTCTTAAAAGTGAGGTCATCCGCATCAAAGGCAATGTGGCGCAGGTGCAGGTTTATGAAATGACCGACGGGATCCAATGCGGAGATACGGTGGAATTTACCGGCGATATGCTCTCGGCAGAGCTCGGCCCCGGATTGCTCGGTCAGATCTACGACGGACTCCAAAATCCCCTCCCTGTTCTGGCAGAGCAGGCGGGCTGGTTTTTGGAAAGAGGCATTTACGCCGACGGACTTGACGCTGAAAAGAAATGGGCATTTACGCCGACAGCGAAGGCGGGGGATGTTGTCCGCGCCGGCGAATATATCGGGACAGTTCCCGAAGGTCCGTTCACTCATAAAATTTTCATCCCCTTTGATCTGCTCGGAAACTATACGGTAAAATCCATCGCAGAGCAGGGCGAATATACCGTCAAAGAACCGATTGCGGTGCTGACCGATGAGCGGGGGCGTGAGATCTCTGTATCAATGTCGTTTAAATGGCCCGTAAAGCGCGCAGTGAAGTGCTATAGCGAGCGATTGGCACCGATGGAGACGATGGAGACCAAGGTGCGGCTGATCGATTCCTTCTTCCCTGTGGCCAAAGGCGGAACCTATTGCACCCCCGGTCCGTTCGGCGCAGGAAAGACCGTATTGCAGCATACCACATCCAAATATGCAGATGTGGATATCGTTATCATCGCCGCCTGCGGCGAGCGTGCGGGCGAGGTTGTTGAAACCTTGACCGAGTTCCCCGAACTGATCGACCCCAAAACCGGTCGTTCGCTGATGGAACGCACCATTATTATCTGCAACACCTCTTCGATGCCCGTCGCATCCCGCGAAGCCTCGGTTTATACCGCGGTAACGCTTGCCGAGTACTATCGGCAGATGGGGCTGCACGTTCTTATGCTGGCAGACTCCACCTCCCGCTGGGCGCAGGCGATGCGTGAAATGTCCGGCCGATTGGAAGAGATCCCCGGGGAAGAGGCGTTCCCCGCATACCTTGAATCGTATATCGCGGCATTTTATGAGCGGGCAGGCTATGTGCGCTTGCCGGACGGCAGCACCGGTTCGGTCACCATCGGCGGTACCGTATCCCCTGCGGGCGGCAACTTTGAGGAGCCTGTGACCCAGGCGACCTTAAAGGTAGTGGGCGCGTTCCACGGTCTTTCCCGCGAGCGTTCGGACGCAAGAAAGTATCCCGCCATCGACCCGCTGATCTCCTGGTCGAAATATAACAGTGTGATTGCCAATGAAAAATTGGACTTTTGCAAAGATATTCTTCACCACGGCGACGAGATCGGTTCGATGATGAAGGTGGTCGGCGAAGAGGGTACCACCCTTTCGGATTATATCACCTATCTGAAAGCCGAAATGCTGGATGCGGTGTATTTGCAACAGAACTCCTTTGATTTGGTGGAGGCAAACTGCGGGAAAGCGCGCCAGCAGTATGTTACCGATAAACTTGTATATATTTTAGGCAGTAACTACGCTTTGGAAAATAAAGACGATGCGCGCGGTTTCTTTAACCGTATGCGCCAGAGATTTATCGACTGGAACTATGCCGAGTTTGAAAGCGAAGCGTTCAAAAATGCAGAAGAGAAGATCGATCAACTCTATCGTAAAGGGGACGGTAAATTATCCGCACCCGCCGAAAAACTGTTAAAGGACGGTGAATGAACGTGAATAAAGTATATAATCGAATCGAATCCATTAACGGAAACGTCATCACCGTCCGCGCAAACGATGTCAAGTATAAGGAATTGGCGCAGATCCAGACCCGCTTCGGCAAGTCGCTGGCGCAGGTCAATAAGATCGACGGCGATATCGTCTCCCTGCAGGTCTTTGCGGGCGGGCAGGGTGTTTCCACCGGCGATGAAGTGCGGTTTCTCGGCCGCGAGATGCGCGTTTCCTTCAGCGAAGATCTTTTGGGGCGGATCTTCAACGGTTCGGGCGAGCCGAGAGATAAGGGCCCTGCGCTCACAGAAAATATGAAGCCGATCGGCGGCCCTTCGGTCAACCCCACCAAGCGGATCCTTGCCAACCGAATGATGAGAACCAACATTCCGATGATCGATATGTTCAACACCTTGGTCGTTTCGCAGAAACTGCCGATCTTCTCCATCTCCGGCGAGCCCTATAACCAGCTTCTTGCCCGCATCGCGATGCAGGCGGAGGCGGATGTCATCGTTCTGGGCGGGATGGGGTTGAAATACGATGATTTCTTGTATTTTAAAGAGGTGCTTTCCAAGGGCGGAGCCCTCAGCAAGACAGTGATGTTTGTTCATACCGCCTCCGATCCTACCGTCGAGTGTATGATGATTCCCGATATGGTGCTGGCGGTGGCGGAGCAGTTTGCGCTGCAGAATAAAGATGTCTTGGTGCTGTTGACCGATATGACCAACTTTGCGGATGCGATGAAAGAAATCGCCATCACGCAAGAGCAAGTGCCCTCCAACCGCGGATATCCCGGCGATCTGTATTCTCAGCTGGCCTCCCGCTACGAAAAGGCGGTGGACTTTGCCGATTCGGGCTCGGTCACTGTCCTGGCGGTGACAACGATGCCCGGTGACGATGTGACGCACCCCGTCCCCGATAATACGGGATATATCACCGAGGGGCAGTATTACCTCAAGGGTGGGCGCATTGAGCCGTTCGGTTCTCTTTCCCGACTCAAGCAAAATGTAAACGGCAAGACCCGCGCAGACCATCGCGCGTTGATGGATGCGATGATCCGCCTGTATTCTTCTTATAAAGAAACCGTCGAAAAGAAAAATATGGGCTTTTCCATGAGCCGTTGGGATGAAAAACTGCTGAAATACGGCCATCTGTTTGAAAGCAAACTGATGTCGCTTTCGGTCAATCTTCCGCTGGAGGATGCTCTCGATTTAGGCTGGGAGATCCTGGCGGAGTGCTTTGAAAAGGATGAGACCGGAATCAAGTCAAACCTAACCGATGAATTTTGGCCTAAAGGTTAAGGGGGGCAGAAGCTTTGGCAAAAATCAAATTAACTAAAAATGAGTTAAAGGTACAAAAGGACGCACTTAAAATGTACCGCCGATATTTGCCTACTCTGACACTGAAAAAGCAACAGCTCCAATCGGAGATCCGCATCATTGAAGCCAAGGCGAAGGCGGTGCGAAAAGCGCGGGAAGATCTGGAATTCGGCTTTCGCGATTGGATCGCTGTCTTCAGCGAGACCGAGGCGTTCCCGCAGGGCATCATCACCGTCTGCAATATTCGCAAAGGAAAGGGCAATATTGCAGGGGTGGATATTCCCACGTATGAGGGCGCGGATTTTGCGCGAGGAGATTACGATCTTTACGAAACGCCCCTTTGGGTGGATATCGCCGCAAACCATATGGAGAAGGCAATGTCTCTCGATTTAGAGGCGGAAGTGTTAGACGAGCAGGTCGGATTATTAGAGAAGGAATTGCTTGCAACTTCGCAAAGAGTCAACCTGTTTGAAAAGGTTAAGATCCCCGAAACCGAGGAAAATATCAAAAAAATATCGATTTATATGGCAGACCAGCAGGTCAGTGCCGTTGTGCGTTCCAAAATATCAAAACGCAAGATCGCCCTTCGTAATGCGATGGCTTCCGAAAAGGAGGTTTGTTCATTATGATCGTGCCGATGAAAAAAGTATCCCTCATCATACGGGGGGAACAAAAACAACAAACGCTGAAAACCCTCCGCAAATTAGGGATCATCCATATTGAGATTGCGGAAGGCGCGGGGCAGCGGTTGGAAGAACTGCGGGAGCAAAGGGCTTTGCTTGAGAGCGCGCTCTATACCGTCGGCAAAAATAAAAATACCGAGCAAAAGAACGCAGACCTTGCTAAGGTGCTGGCGATTGCGGCCCGCATTGCCGCGCTTGAAGAAGAAAAAACGCAATGTCTGGCAGAGCGGATCATGCTCCAAACAGAACTTGAGCGTTTAAAAAGCTGGGGAGAGATCGATCCGAGCAGCATCAGCGATCTGGAAGCAAAAGGGTATGAGATCTCCTTTTATGAGATGCCGAAGGCCGAATATGCCTCGCTCCCCGAAGACCTTAAGACCGTTCGGATCGATGCGACAAAATCGACGGTTCGATTTATGTTGCTGAAAGCGGCGGCGGATGAAACAGATGCATCGCTGAATATGTACCGTTTGGCATTGCCGCAGACCTCCACAGTTGAGATGAAGCAGAGGCTTTCGGAACTGAATGGGCGCATCGATGCGATCGATGAGACGATCGCCTCCGATGCTTGCTTTGCCGAGAGTATAAAGCGGGCGGTCCAAGCCATCGAAAAGGAGATGGAATTTGAAACCTACGCCACAGGGATGGCGGAGGAAAATCTATCCTCGGAGGGCAAGGAGGCGGTGTCCGTTTCCTATTTCACCGGATATATCGAGGCGGAAAATCTGGATCGACTCAAGCAAACGGCGGAAAGGAACGCCTGGGGGCTTCTCGCGGAAGACCCGACAGAAGAGGATCCCGTTCCCACCAAGCTGAAAAACAATAAGTTTGTCAGCCTCATTTATCCGTTGACGGACTTTTTGGGTACCGTCCCCGGATATTTTGAATACGACATTTCGGCTTGGTTTTTGGCGTTCATCCTCATCTTCTTCGGAATTATTTTCGGCGACGGCGGATACGGATTGTTTATCTGCGCCGTTGCGGCGATCCCCATCGTAAGATCGCTGATCACCAAAAAGCAGATCTCGCCGATGTTTTTGCTTGTGGGGCTGTTTGGGCTTTCGACGGTGCTGTGGGGTACCCTTACCTGCACCTGGTTTGGGCTTTCGGCGGAGCAACTGCCTGTATGGATACAGAAGTTGTCCGTTCCGGTCATCTCCAACGTGTATGCCGATAAGATCTGGTATCCCTTCTGGACCGACGGCACCGCAGGGCTGACCACAGCCCAGAATTTGCAGATCTTTTGTTTCTCATTGGCGTTGATACAGTTGACTGTGGCGCATATAAAAGGCGCCCTGCGCAATAAGGGCTCCATTAAGATGCTTGGCGATATCGGTTCGATATTGCAACTTTTAGGAATCTACTATTTAGTGCTGAGCCTTGTTGTAAATACCGAGGTGTTCAGTTTCGGGATTGTGATCGGCGGTATTCCCGTAGGAACGGTGGCAATTGCATTGATAGGCGTAGGCTTTGTTTTGGGGTTCGTATTCTCGAACTATGAAGGAAACCTCATAAAATCCATCCTCACAAGTCTTGCCGACATTGTATCGGTCCTGCTTGGGGTGGTCAATGTGTTTTCGGATATCGTTTCCTATATACGGCTTTGGGCGGTCGGCCTTGCAGGCGCCGCGATCTCTGCCACCGTCAATGAGCTGGCAGGTCCGTTTTTCGGAAACTTTATGTTTGCGATCCTTGCAATCGTTCTGCTGGTGTTCGGGCACGGACTGAATATGATCTTAAACGTTCTTTCGATCATCATGCACGGCATCCGATTAAACACCTTGGAATTCTCCTCGCATTTAGATATGTCGTGGAGCGGTCATAAATTTAAACCATTTAAAGAAGAAATTGATTAAAAAGGAGAAGGATTATGAATTTTGGATTATTGGGAGCAGCATTAGCCATGGGTATTGCCGCGATCGGCTCGGCATTCGGTATCGGAATTGCGGGTCAGGCCGCCATCGGATCTTGGAAAAAATGTTATGTGAGCAATAAGGCGGCGCCGTTTATTCTCACCGTTTTTGCCGGCGCACCGCTGACACAGACCATCTACGGATTTCTTTTGATGCAGCAAATGAAGACCGCCGCGGCGGATCCCGGATTCCTCTTTGTTCTCGGTATTGCATCCGGCTTGGCGATGGCATTCTCTGCCTTTTTCCAAGGCAAGGCAGGCGCCGCAGGTGCCGACGCTTTGGCGGAAACCGGCAAGGGCTTTTCGCAGTATATCACCGTTGTCGGCCTTTGCGAGACGGTTGCCTTGTTTGCGCTCGTTTTCAGTATGGTGGCGTTAGGCTGATATACCAATCGATGGCGATGCCGCCCTCTCTTTCGGTCTCGGCCATAAAGCAATCGCTTTCGGCGCGGGTTTGGGGCGGCAGAGCCAAAGGATAGGCTTCGGGCACCCAGCCGCAGGGGGTGGGTCTGCCCAACTGCAATGCCGAGAGGGTGCGCAATGCTTCGGTGAAGTTGGCACCCACCTCGGCAGGGTAGGTAAACTGCGCTTTGGGTACCCCGCCGGGGGCAAAGATCCAAAGGTATTTTTGGTTTGGCGATAAATTCCAAGTCCGCCGCAACGCTCCTTCGGGGTCTTCCCCCAGAGGAAAGGTGACGGGGGCGGGGTATTCCGCCAGCCGATAGCGGTTTAAAGTCTTAATAAAAGCAAGATGGGAAGCAATGCGGTCTGCGCTGATGCAGAGCAGATCGCATTGCTTTTTTTTGAATGTGTGCTTCAGTTGCGCCAGCGCCATTAGTTCGGTGGCGGAGACAGGGAGAAAATCCCCGCTGTAATAAAAGAGCATCAGCCAGCGGGGGAAATCGGCAGGGAAATGAAAAGAACCTTCTGTGGTCAAAATCTGCATGGTAAACACCTCGTTTATTTATTCTATTCCTTGCAAATCCTTTGGTTCTTCGGTATAATAGTTTAAAAAGGTATTAAGGCGGAAATGATGTTGCAAAAAATCTTTCGTTATAAAAGAATATGGCTACTGCTTTTGGCACCGCTGGGGCTATTGCTGACCTTGATGGCAAGGGTAGATAACGGCTGGGTGGAGGCGATCCATTCCAAATATATCTATCCGCTGTTTGCCAATAGTTTGGGCTGGCTGCTCTCGCTGGTGCCCTTTTCGGTGCTGGAGATCTTGATCCTTTTGGCGGGGGCAGGGTTGCTCTTTTATATCGGGTGGTCGATTTATAAAATGATCCGCTGCCGCGCCCGATGGAAAGGGGTGCTGTTGCGGCTGCTTTTGAATCTTTGCGGCGGGGCAAGCGTTCTCTATTTCGGCTTTGTGTTGTTTATGGGGCTGAATTATTACCGCGCGCCCATCACCGATCATCTGGATCTGCGGGTGCAAAAAAGTACAAAAGAAGAACTTTATGACCTTTGCGAACTGCTGGTCCACGATTGCAATTTCTACCGCGCAAAACTGCAGGAGGATGCAAAGGGGGTTGCCCTTTTGCAGGATGCAAATTTTTATCAGACCGCCGATGCCGCGCGGGAGGCTTATCAAAAATTAGAAGCGGAGATCCCCGCTCTGCAAGCGGCGGATATCCGCAATAAACCGCTGTTGACCTCTAAGCTTTTTTCGATGGTGCTGACCACCGGCATCTATATCCCCTTTGAGTCGGGCATCAATGTCGATGCGCCCGCCCATTCGGTTCCTGCTACCATGTGCCACGAGCTGACCCATTTTCGCGGCTTTATGCGGGAGGAAGAGGCCAATTTCTTGGGGTATCTCGCGTGCAAGGATGTCGACCGCGCCGATTTTCGCTATAGCGGCAGTCTGATGGCATTTGAATATGCCTTCAGCGCGCTTTATGGGGAAGATACCGCCTTGGCGCAGAAGATCGCCAAGCTTTGCGGGGAGGGGATGCTCCGCGATCTGCAGGCGCAGGATGATTATTGGAAACCCTACCGCCATACGGTGGTGGGGGAAACCTCGCAGGAAGTTTACGATCAGTATCTGCAATCCAACGGGCAGGAATCGGGCATCAAAAGCTATGGCGAGATGGTGGATCTGTTGCTGGCGTATTATCGCAACCAATCGCAAGTTTAACTTGCATTTTCTTTGCAAAAATTGTAGAATAAATGAAACGAAAAAAATAGGAGTACTTATGCGTTTAAGAAGAAAGAAAAATACCCCCATCCGCTTCGAGCGGTGCGCGGATTATACCTTGAAAACAGAAGGGCTGAAGGAGCGGTTTTATCAAGAATTTGATAGTGAAAAGCCCTTGGAGATGGAGATCGGCTCGGGCAAGGGGCGGTTTATCGTCACCTTGGCGGAGCAAGCACCCGAAAAGCAGTTTATCTCCATTGAGCGGGTGATCGATTGCATTGTTATGGCGATGGAAAAAGCCCAGCGTAAGGAACTGAAAAATATTAAATTTTTCTGCTTGGATGCAGGGGAGTTGACCGAATATTTCCCCGCCGAATGTGCCGATGTCATTTATCTGAATTTCTCCGATCCTTGGCCCAAGGCCCGCTATGCCAAGCGGCGGCTGACCCATCGGCGGATGGTGGAAAAATTTCTGCCTTTGCTGAAAGAAGAGGGCAAGATCTGCTTTAAGACCGATAACCGCCCTCTCTTTGATTTTTCGGTGGAGGAATTTACCGAGATGGGCTTTCGGCTGGAGGAGCTCACCTATGATCTCCATAGCACCGATACCCCCAATGTGATGACCGAATATGAAGAGCGGTTTTCTTCGATGGGCACCCCCATCAATCGGTTTGTCGCCTATCCCACCGAAGCGACCTATAAGTTTTTTGAGCAATAAAAAAATGCAGTGAAAAACATTGTTTTTCACTGCATTTTTGCAATTAAGGCGATGTTTAAAGACCTTTATTTTTTATCCTTAAAGAAAAATTCTTTCGGCCGCGCCGCGTTGACCGACATGGCCAGCCCCGAGGACATACATAATGCCAAAACCGACGAACCGCCGTAGCTGAAGAAGGGGAGGGTCAGCCCGATGACCGGCAGAAGCCCCAAGCACATTCCGATGTTTTCCGCCGCCTGTATAAAGAGCATTGCCGCCAGCCCGATGCAGATAAAGCAACCCATATGATCGGCGGCATACCGCGCCACATATAATAGGCGGAAGAGGATCGCCAGCTCCAAAGCGATGATCAAAAGGCAACCCACAAAGCCCAATTCTTCGCCGCAGACCGAGAAGATAAAGTCGGTCTGCTTTTCGGGCAGGATGCCGTATTGGGTCTGGATGCCGTTATAAAGCCCCGAGCCGAAAAGCCCGCCGCTGCCCAAGGCGATCTTGCTTTGGATGGTATGATATCCGTAGCCCAGCGGATCCAGCGAAGGATCGTATACCGCCAAAATGCGCATCTGCTGATATCCGTCTAAATGCTCAAAGATGAAGGGTGCCGCCGCGGCAACCAGCGCGCCGCCGCCTAAGAAAAAGCCCCAATGCAGCCCCGCCGCCATCAGCATCACCAAAAAGATAAAGAGAAAGACCAAAGTAGTCCCTAAATCCCCCTCCATCGCCACCAAGCCGGCGATGATGGCAAAATGCAGCCCCAAGGGAATTAACGCACGCATATTATTGATATATTCCCGCACCGAGGAAAGGTGCTTGGCAAAGGTCAGGATGAACCCGATCTTAACAAATTCGGAGGGCTGAATATTGATGGGCCCCAAAGCGATCCAGTTTTTATTGCCCATCACTTCCTTGCCGAAAATGAGCGTGGCAACCAGAAAAAGGATACACAGCCCGTAGATGGGAACGGAAAACCGCGCTAAATTTTCGTGCTCGATGGTGAGCAGTACCAGCGCCGCGATCAGCCCAAGGATAATTCCGCCGGTCTGGACGATGATGAGTTTACTTGTTCCGAAAGAAGCGGTGGCGGAAGAGATCAGCAGCAGCCCGAAGGCGCAACTGATCAAAATAGGGATCAGCAACAGCCAATCGATCCGCTTATAGATATGGTGCGCGAAGAGTTTGATCTGCTCGCCCATTTTGCATCGCTCCTTTCGTAGATTAAGGTTTCTTTACTCTCTATTATAACAATTCTTTCAAAAAACTCAAGTTATTTCCTTGAAAATGCATATATATTATGTTATAATAAATAAACTATTATATTAAATTGGGGTAGTATCGATGAATAAAGCATATATATGCCGCGATCTTGCCGCCACCGAAGGCGCGGCGCAGGAGTTGGCGGCATCGCTGAAGGGCAACGAAACGGTGGCGTTTTTCGGCGACCTCGGCGCAGGGAAGACCACCTTTATCCGCGCGCTTTGCAAGGCCTTGGGGGTGGAGGATGAAGTGACCAGCCCCACCTTTGCGATGGTGCACGAATATCATAGCGGTCCCTTTCCGATCTACCATTTCGATATGTATCGGGTGGATGGGGAAGAAAGCCTGTTCAGCACCGGATATTATGACTATCTCGATCACGGCCTGATGCTGATCGAATGGAGCGAAAATATTGAATCTCTTTTGCCGCCCGATGCCATCCGCTTGTATTTAACGTACGGCGAGCAGGAAGGCGAGCGTAGAATTAAGGTGATAAAATGAAATTATTAAGTATCGATAGTGCGGGCAAGACCGCCGCTGTCGCGCTGACCGAAGGGGATCGGGTGCTGGCGGAAGGGTTTGCAAACGAAGGGCTGACCCATAGCCAGATGTTGCTTCCTTTGGTGGATGAGACCCTGAAGAAAGCCGACGCGACCTTGGCGCAGGTGGAGGCCTTTGCGGTGACCAACGGTCCCGGTTCCTTTACCGGATTGCGGATCGGCTGTGCCTTGGTCAAGGGGATGGCGCTGGGCCGCCCCTGCTACGCGGTGCCGACGCTGATGGCTTTGGCTTGTAATGAGCGGGCAAGCGGGCGGATCGCGGTGGCGCTCTTGGATGCCCGCCGCAAGCAGGTGTATATGGGTGGCTATGCCTTTGATGAAAATGGCGTCCCTCAAGCGGTGATCTCCGACCGCGCCTGCGCGGTGGAGGAGGCCGAAGAATTGATCAAGGCGTTGGATGCCCCCGCGGTTCTGTTGGGGGACGGCGCGTATCTGCTTTCCCACCTTGCTGACGGGGAGCAGGTCATTTTGAGCGAAAAGAATCATATATTGGGTAGCAGTATCGCCCATGCGGCAGGCTTTTTGCAAGCCGAGCCTGCGGCGAATTTAGTCCCCGCCTATTTCAGATTATCGCAGGCGGAGCGGGAATATCAAGAAAGAAAAAAGGAGCAAGAGCAAAAATGAAAGTAGTATTGGGATGCGATAAGGCGGGCACCGAATGGTTGCCTGTGATCTGTAAAAAACTGGATGCCATGGGCATCGAAAATGAAATTTTATACGATGGCACCGTGGACGGTTGCGATTATCCCGAAGCCGCTTTTATGGTGGCTGAGGCAGTATCTGCAGGGGATGCCGATAAAGGCATTCTGGTCTGCGGGACCGGCATTGGAATGAGCATTGCCGCCAATAAGATCAAGGGCATCCGCGCCTCGGTCTGCGGGGATTGCTTCTCCGCTCAGATGACGGTGGTGCATAATAACAGTAACGTGCTTTGTATGGGTGCCCGCGTTTTGGGGATCGAATTGGGCTTAAAAATTGTGGAAGCCTATTTCGGTGCTGAATTTGAAGCGGGCGGTCGGCATGAGCGCCGCGTGAATGCCATTGCGGCAAAAGAGCAAGAATGAAGAAAACGAAATTTAAAGGGTTTCTATATTTAGGGATCGCCACCTTGATCCTTTTCTATGCAAGCGTGCTTTATCGGGGCGGCGGTTTCAGCGGTCTGTTCACTTTGACCTTGTTCGGCGCGATGGCGGGCGCAGGAATTCTGTATACAGCGGGCTATCGCCTGCTGGGTGCGGCTCCCGCCTGGGCGGCGATGGCGATCGGCTTGGTCGTCTGCTTGGTTGGTTGCAAGGAGAGTGGAACGGCGTTGCTCCTTTGGGCACTGACCTGCGGCACACCGCTGGCCGTCTCGCTGGTTTGGTCCCGTCGGGAAAAGATCCGCCCCCTCTCCATAGCGGCGCTGCCTTTGGCGGGCGGCATCTGGCTTTCGGGTGCCCTGCTCTACAGCAAGCTGCATTTCGGCAGTTGGGCGCTGAACGCTTCGGTGGCACAGATCGCCGATAAGTATCTGGCCGCGGTGGAGCAGATGGAGCAGATCTATCGCCGGATTTATCCCGAAGGCTTCCCCGAGCAACTTACGAAGATGCTGGAGATGATGCGGGGGATGGATCGAGTCATCGGCTTTTTCTGCATCGTCTTTATCGCCTATGCGCTGTTCGGAACCTTCTTTCTCAGCGTGTGGGCGGCGGATCGGATGGCGGAAAAGCGTATTTTGGGCGGTTGGTATTCACTGATCCCTTCCCGAGGGATCAGTTGGATCTTTATGCTGGGCTATTTCTTTGCGATGTTTTTGGCCGAGCCTCGTTATACCAACATTATGGCGACCTTCCATTTATTCGGATTTTTCTATGTATTTACCGCATTGTATGCCCTTTTGCAATTTTTGCGCCGCAAGAATTGCGGGCGGTTTTTGCGGCGGCTGATCATCGGCGGATTGTTTGCGCTGGCTTATTGCTCGGCGGGCAATTCCTTGGTCAGCGTCTATTCCTTGCTGATGATGGCAGGGCTGGTGATCGCCACCATGCCCCGTGTTATAATTGTAAAAAAGACTCCTTAATTTGAGAAAGGAACCAAAGTATGAAATCGTTCAGGATTCATCTTTCGCCGATCGAGATCGTCTTATACTGTGTGCTGGCGGCGTTTTCGCTGGTGACGATATATGTGCACCTCTGGTTGGGGTTGGCGGAGCTGGCGTTTACCGTATTCTATATTGCCTTCAGCCTTTTGAATATCAATAAGCGCAATCGCAATATCTATAGCTATCTCCGCGGCATCACCTCTTATCTGGATGAAGCGACGCGGGAAAATTTGACCAACTTTCCTATGCCCATCACCCTGCTGAATGAGCGGGGGGAGATCATTTGGTACAATGAGCTGTTTCATCAGGTGCTCCACGATGGGAATATGGATGAGATCTTCGGCCGAAAGGTCAACGCGATCAATAAGAATATCTCCTTCGATCAGGTCAAAAAGAACCAAAGCGGGAAATACGACATCACCTTTGCCGATAAACGCTACACGGTGTATATCCTCAGCCAAGGGGAAGAGGGCAAGGGCCATTTCTACGCTGTCTATTGGATGGATAATCATACCCTGCACGAGCAGATCCATAAGTTCCGCGGGGATGCGCTTTGTATGGCGTATATTCTGCTGGATTCTTATGACGAGATCCCCGAAAACATCCCCGCGATGCAAAAGACCAATTTCATCAACCGTGTGGATGTGCGGGTGCGGCAGTTGGCGAGGATGGTCAACGGCCTGCTCCAAAAGACCGAAAAGGATAAATATATCATCTTTTTCGAGCGCCGCTATTTAGAAAAACTCAAAGAAAATAAATTTAAGATTTTGAATGATATCAAGGATATCCGCATCGAAGATGTGCTCCACGCCACCTTATCTATCGGCATCGGCATCGGCGACGGCGATATCCTTAAGACCGACGATGCCGCCCGCAGTGCCTTGGAATTGGCACTCAGCCGCGGCGGCGATCAGGCGGCGCTGACCAACGCCGATAAAGAACGCTATGAATTTTTCGGCGGCAATTCCGAGAGCGGCAACCGCCGCAAGCGCGTCAAGGCGCGGGTGGTCGCCGATGCGTTGCGGGCGCAGATCGAGCGGGTCGAGGAGGTCTATATTATCGGCCATAAGTTTGCCGATCTGGATTGCCTGGGGGCTTCGGTGGGTGTTGCCAAATGTGTATCCGCCCTCGGCAAAAAGCCCCATATCCTTTATAATCCGGAGGAAAATCTCTGCCAGGATATGCTGGATGCTTTGATGGCGACCGATTATAAAGAGATTCTTTTGGACGCTTCCCATATGACCAAAGCGATGGCGGAGGATGCGCTGTTGGTTGTGGTGGATACCCACGATACCGATTATATCGAAAGCGCGCGGATCTTGAATTTCTTCCGCAAGGTCGTTGTCATCGACCATCACCGCAGAGCGGTGGAGGGCGCGATCACCGATACGGTGGTCTCCTTCCACGAGCCCAATGCTTCTTCCGCCAGCGAGATGGTGACAGAACTGACCGAAAATATCCGCAACTGTAAGTTGAATAAGATCGAAGCGCGGGCGTTGCTGGCGGGCATCATTTTAGATACCAAGAACTTTACCGAGCGCACCGGCTCCCGCACCTTTGAGGCGGCGGCCGCCTTGCGCAAGGCGGGTGCCGATCCGCAGGAGATCCGCGGTTATTTCAAAAACGATATGGCCTCTTACCGCAGGCAGATGGAGATGATCACCAAAGCGGAGATGGTGAGTGAGCATATTGCGGTCGCCGCGTGGGACGGCGAATTGTTTGAAGGAATCAAGGTCATTGCCGCCAAAGCGGCGGATGAACTTTTGAACGTGGCGGAGATCAACGGCGCGTTTGTCCTTTATGAAGAGGATGGCGTGGTCCATATCTCCGGCCGTTGCGATAATACCTATAACGTCCAGATCATATTAGAGCAGATGGGCGGCGGCGGTCATCGCGCCGCGGCAGGAGCGCAGGTGGAAGGAACTCTCAAGGAGATCCAAGCCAAATTGGTCGCGCTGATCTGCCAAGAAAACGAGGAAGAAGGAGAAAGCAAATGAAAGTAATATTATTACAAGATGTCAAAGGTCAAGGAAAGAAAGGGGATACCGTCAATGTATCCGACGGATATGCCAGAAACTTTTTGATCGCCCGCGGGCTTGCCACCGAACTGAATGCTCAGGTGCAGAATGATTTTGCGGGCAAAGCCGCCGCGGCGCAGCATAAGATCGATGTCGATACCGCCGCCGCTAAGGAAAACCAAGCCAAATTAGAAGGCAAGACCTTTGTTTTGAAAGCCAAGGGCGGCGAGAGCGGCAAGCTCTTCGGTGCCATCACCGGCAAGGAGATCGCCGCGCTGATCGAAAAGGAAAGCGGCATCGCGGTGGATAAGAAAAAATTGGTAGTGGATACCATCAAGAATTTCGGCACCTATGCCGTCACCGTTAAGCTTTATACCGGCATTGCCGCTAAAATCAACGTATCGGTTGAAAAAGAGTAAGGAGGATCTTCAAAATGGAATTTGAAGATTTGAAACGTACCCCCCATAGTATGGAAGCGGAGCAAAGCGTCATCGGCGCTTTGATCGTGGACTATAAGTGTATGGAAGATCTGGCGGCGGTATTGCGCCCCGAACACTTCTATGTGGATAAATACGGCAAAATTTACGATATCATCAGCGAAATGTATGCCACCGGCGCACCCATCGATTTCGTCACCGTTCTCAACCGTGTGGTGGCGGAAGGCATCTATGAAGAGGCGGAAGCCAAGGCATTGCTTTATGATATGGCATCCTCGGTCACCAGCGTCAAAAACGCGGTCGCCCACGCCAAGATCATTGTGGAGAAAGCCAACCTGCGCCGCCTGATCGCCGCCTGCGATCAGATCACCGAGGCCTGCTATTCCGGCAGCGACGAGGTGCAGGAGATTTTGGATATGGCGGAGGCGAAGATCTTTGAGATCCGCGACCGCCAGAGCAATACCTCGATGGTGGAACTGCGTACCGCCCTGATCGAAAGCTTTGAGCGGGTCACCAAGATCTCTCAAGATCCTGCGGCATTTGCGGGGCTCAAAACCAATTTCCGCGATCTGGACCGTGTCCTTTCGGGCTTTGGCAAGAGCGATCTGATCTTGCTCGCCGCCCGCCCCGGTTTGGGTAAGACCTCGTTGGCGTTGAATATCGCGCAGAATGTGGGCTTAAAGGGCAAGACCGTTGCCATCTTCTCGCTGGAAATGAGCAACGAGCAGTTGGCAAACCGCTTGCTTGCCAGCCATAGCGCGGTGGATAATAAAAAATTCCGTACCGGCGAGCTGACCCAGGCGGAATGGATCCGCTTAGGGCAATCGGCATCCCAGCTTTCCGGTGCTACCGTCTATCTGGACGATACCCCCGATATGACGGTTGCGCAGATGAAAGCCAAACTGCGCCGTCTGCCCTCCTTGGATCTGGTCATCGTCGACTATCTGCAGTTGATGAGTTCGGGCAGTAAATCCGCCAGCCGCGTGGAAGCGGTATCGGAGATCTCCCGTTCCATGAAGATGATGGCAAAGGAATTTAATGTTCCTGTCCTGTGTCTTTCCCAGCTTTCCCGCGCCCCCGAAAAGCGGGAGGGGGATAAACGCCCGATGCCCTCCGATCTGCGTGAATCGGGCTCTATTGAGCAGGATGCAGATGCCATTCTGTTCCTTTATAACGATGCGATCTATAATAAAGAGACCGCCAACCCCAATAAAATTGAATTGATCATCGCCAAGAACCGCCACGGTCCCACCGAAACGGTCTATCTCTCTTGGAATAATACCTTGACCAAGTTCGGCGATTATAAAGCCAAAAAAGATGCGATGCCCGGCGGTATTCCCTTGCCGGAAGAGGCTCCGCCGGTATGATGAAAGCACGCTTTCAAAAAGCAATGGAGGAGTTTTCTCTGCCCCAAGGGAGCGTGCTGACCGTCGCTTTGAGCGGCGGCAGCGATTCGGTGGCGCTTTTGCATCTGCTGAAAGAATTACCGAACCGCGCCTTTTCCCTGCAGGCGGCGCATATTGAGCACGGTATCCGCGGGGAAGCCTCCCGCAGGGATCTGGAATTTTGCCGCGCCCTTTGCGAGGATTGGGAGATCCCTCTGCATATTTTTGAGGGGGATGCCCCCGCCTTGGCAAAGGAGCAGGGGATGAGTCCGGAAGAAGCCGCCCGCGCGTTGCGCTATGGCTTTTTGGATTCCTTTGCCGATGGGCAGATGCAGTTTTGCGCCACCGCCCACCATCGCCGAGATCGGGAGGAGACCTTTTTCATCAACCTCTATCGCGGCAGCGGCAGCAGCGGCCTTTCGGGCATTAAAGCCCGCCGCGGCGGCTATCTCCGCCCGCTTTTGGAATGGGAGAAAGAGGAGATCCTTGCCTATTGCGCAGAGCAAGGGTTGCCCTATGTCTGGGATGAGACCAATGAGGATACCTCCTACCTGCGCAATTTTTTGCGATACGAAATTCTGCCGCGTCTAAATCAACGGCAGGAGGGGAAGTTCTCCGAAGGGCTGGCGGCGGCAATGCGTTGCCTGGAAGCGGAGGATCAGGCTTTAAACCAATGGGCGGAAAGTATTCAGACCGATGCCGCCGAAGCGTTGGCGGCGTTGCCCGATGCTGTTTTAAAGCGGGTGCTGGATCGGAGGAACGGGAGTTTGTTATCCCGCCTGCATTTTGAGCAGATCGCCGCTCTGATCCGCAAAAATCCGCCGTCGGCGCAGTTGCAACTGCCGCAGGGGCGGTATTTTCGCATCGAATATGGAAAATGCGTATTTACGGTGCCCCAAGAAGCACCGGAGATCGCCGCGATTCCAAACCAAATCGCCCGCTGGGGCGACTGGGAGTTTTTGGTACTTTCAGAAGAAATTAACAGTGCGTTTACACATTTTCAATTAGACTGTGATAAAATAAAGGGCAATCTGATCTTTCGCCATAAGCGCGACGGCGACCGTTTTCTGCCTGCCAAGGCAGGCGGCGGGACCTCCCGCCTGCAAAAACGGTTGAAAAACGACCGCGTTCCCCGCACCGCCCGCGAGCAACTTTGGGTGCTTTGCGATGAGCAAGGGACTCTGCTTTGGGCCGAAGGATACGGCGCGGCGAAGGAATTTGCGCCCGATGAAAATACAAAACAGGTTTATACTGTGAAAATTGGGAAAAACTAAAGGGGATTATGAAGAATGACAGTGCAGGATTATGCAATTAAAGAGGTGCTTTGCACCGAGCAGCAGCTCCGCGAGAAGATCGCCGAGCTGGGCGCCGCCATTACCAAGGACTATGCAGGCAAGGATCTGCTGATGGTCTCCATTCTCAAAGGGAGCGTGATGGTGATGGCGGATCTGATGCGGGCGGTGGATCTGCCGCTGCAGATCGACTTTATGAATGTTTCCAGCTACGGGTCCGGCACCGAGACCAAAGGTGCTGTGAAGATCTTAAAGGATCTGGATGTGGATATCAAGGGGAAAAACCTGCTGATCGTGGAGGATATTCTGGATAGCGGAGTTACTTTGCATAATCTGATGAATCTTTTGCGGCAAAGAGAGCCGGCATCCATCGAGATCTGCACCCTCTTTTCCAAGCCTTCCCGCAGAAAAGTGGAGGTAGAAGCAAAATATATCGGCTTCGAGATCCCCGATGCGTTTATTGTCGGGTATGGTCTGGATTATGATGAGCGATTCCGCAACCTGCCGTATGTCGGGATCCTGAAAGAAGAAGTTTACGGCGGATAAGGAGTGAATGGAAACTTGAATAAAAAGCGTTTTGGCGCGCGGGGGATCATTTATGTTCTTCTGCTGTTTGCCTTAGTATTTGCTGTCTTTTCCTATTTTAATAAGGGCGAGGAGGTCAAAAAGATCTCCTACGGCGAGATGGTGAATTATTTTAATACCGAGCAGGTCTCCCTCTTTGAATTGGAGGGGGCAAAACTCACCTGCCAGCTCAAAGACGGAACCAAGGTGCAACACGAGCTGTTGAGTCTGGGGATGTTTGAGGCAGAAATTATGCCGATGGTGCTGGAGCAGCAAAAGGCGGGCATCATCGAGGATTATAATTTCTCCGAAGGCTTTGTCCTGCCCTGGTGGGTCAGCTTTCTGCCCTATGTGTTCTTGTTTGGCGCGCTGATCCTCTTCTTTGTGATGACGAACCGCCAGATGAACGGCGCAGGGCGTACCGGCTTCACCAAGAGCCGTATCCGCAACGAAGTGGATCCTGCGGATAAAAAGACCTTTGCCGATGTGGCAGGTGCCGATGAAGAAAAGGAAGAATTGGTGGAGATCGTCGATTTCCTCAAAGCACCGCGGAAATATATGGAATTGGGTGCGCGGATCCCCAAGGGCGTGCTTTTGGTGGGCCCTCCGGGAACCGGTAAGACCCTGCTTGCCAAAGCGGTGGCAGGGGAGGCGGGTGTTCCCTTCTTCTCCATTTCGGGCTCGGATTTCGTTGAGTTGTATGTGGGTATGGGTGCCTCCCGTGTCCGCGAACTGTTTGGCGAAGCTAAAAAGAATAATCCCTGCATTGTGTTTATCGATGAGATCGACGCGGTGGGTCGGCGCAGAGGTACCGGCTTGGGCGGCGGCCACGATGAACGCGAGCAGACCTTGAACCAATTGCTGGTGGAGATGGACGGGTTCGGCTCCAATGCGGGCATCATCGTCATCGCCGCCACCAACCGCGCCGATGTTTTAGATCCCGCGCTGCTGCGCCCCGGTCGGTTCGACCGCCAGATCTATGTGGGCTACCCCGATCAGGAGGGCCGCGAAGCCATCCTGAAGGTCCACGCCCGCAAAAAGACCTTTGCGCCCGATGTGGATTTTTCCAATATCGCCAAGGGGACCATCGGCTTTACCGGCGCGGATATTGAAAACCTGCTCAACGAAGCGGCGTTGCTTGCCGCCCGCCGCGCCAAGAAGGAGATCGGCCAGCAGGAGATCGAAGAATCCATTATGAAAGTGATTGCCGGCCCCGAGAAGAAGAGCCGCAAGATTGTGGAAAAAGAGCGTCGCTTGACCGCCTTCCACGAAGCGGGCCATGCAGTGGTCGCGCAGTTTTTGGAGACCGCCGATCCGGTCCACGAGATTTCTATCATCCCCCGCGGCAGAGCGGGTGGATATACCCTTTCTCTGCCCAAGGAAGATCTTTCCTATTCCACCCGCAAGGTGATGTTTGAGCAGATCGTCGGCCTGCTGGGCGGGCGGGTTTCGGAGCAGTTGTATCTGGAGGATATCTCCACCGGTGCGTCCAATGATATTCAGCGCGCCAGCGGCATCGCCCGCCAGATGGTGACCAAATACGGTATGAGCGAAAAACTCGGTCCCATCCTTTACGGCAGTGATAATGATGAGGTGTTTATCGGTCGCGATTTCACTACTCAACGCGCCTATTCGGAGAATGTGGCGGCGAAGATCGACGAAGAGATCCACGCCATCATCGACCGCGCCTATAAGACCGCCGAGCAGATCCTCAAAGACCACGAAGCGGAGGTCCGCGCCACCGCCGAAGCCTTGCTGACCAAAGAGCGATTGACCGCGGAGGAATTTGCCGCCATCTTTGCGCCCATTGAGCAAGAATCTGCACCCGAAGCGGATGGGAAAAATCCCGAAAATAACGAAGAATAAGTTTGAGCAAAAATAATCCGAACCTTAAATTAGGTTCGGATTATTCTTAGGAGATATTTGAATGATAGCCAATTATCATACCCATACGGTGCGATGTAATCACGCGCAGGGGGAAGAATGGGAATATGTGGAAGCCGCCATTGCAAACGGCCTGAAGATCTTGGGGTTTTCCGACCATTCCCCGCAGATTTTTCCGAATGGTTATGTATCCAAGGTTCGGATGCTTCCCGAGCAACTGCCCGAGTATATTCAAACCATTGAACATTTAAAAAAGCAATACGGCGACCGCATCGAACTGCATTGCGGGCTGGAAGCGGAATATATGCCGGAGATCTTCGGCGATCTTCTGGCATTATTGCGTCAGTATCCGGGGGTGGAGTATCTGATCTTGGGTCAGCATTGCACCGCTAATGAATATGACGTAGAAAACCCGAATAAGTGGTATACCTACCCTTGGGATCGGGGCGAGGAATATAAATTGGCAAACTATGTCGAGCAGGTCGCCGCAGGGATGCAGACCGGGAAGTTTTTATATTTAGCGCACCCCGATGTCTGCCTTTTCAGGGGCGACCCCGCCGTCTACCGCAAGCATATGCGGCGGCTCTGCCGAGAGGCTAAGCGTTGCGGCTTGCCGCTGGAGATCAATGCCCAGGGTCTGCGCCGCAAGGATATTGCCGATAGTTACCCCGTCCCTGCCTTTTGGCAGATCGCGGCGGAGGAAGGGTGTACCGCCGTCTTCGGTTGCGATGCCCATCAGCCGCAATTTGCGGGGGATGCGGAATATACCGCCATTATGGAAAAGGTCGCCAAGGATTGCGGCATCAAGGTATTGGATACCTTGGAAATCAAAAAGGAGAATTGGAAATGATCGGAATTATCGGAGCTATGGAATCGGAAACCGCCGCCATCATTCGCGGGATGGAGCAGGTAGAGGCGCAGACCGTCAGCGGAGTCCGCTTTGTCTGCGGCAAATGGTGCGGCAAAGATATCGTTGTGGCGACAGCAGGTGTGGGCAAGGTGTTTGCCGCGCTCTGCGCTGAGGCAATGATCCTTACATATCATCCCGATTGCATCATCAATACCGGAGTGGCGGGTGCTTTAGATCCCGCGTTGGAGATTATGGATATTGTCGTTGCCGAGCAGGTGGTGCAACACGATATGGATACCTCCCCGCTGGGCGACCCTGTCGGGATGATCTCGGGCATCAACCAAGTGGAACTGCCTGCCGATGAAAAATTGATCAAAGCCTTTACCAAGGCGGCAGAAACAGCGGGTGCCAAAGCCGTCTGCGGTGTGGTGGCGTCGGGCGATCAGTTTATCGCCGAGCAGCAAAAGAAGAACCTCATCCGCGGTCGCTTCAATGCCGCTTGCTGTGAAATGGAAGGTGCCGCCATCGGGCAGGTCTGCTATGTCAATCAGGTGCCCTTCGCGGTCCTGCGCGCTATCTCCGACGGTGCAAGCGAAGAGGCAGTGATGGATTTTCCCGCATTTGTCAAGAAAGCCGCAAAACAAAGTATAAATATACTAACCGAAGCAATGAAAACCTTATAAAGCCGTTGAAATCAGCGCAGACCGACAAGAATAAGGATAGCCGCTCCATAAGGAGCGGCTATTTTAATGTCTTTCTCATTTTTTAACCCTCGGCATATCGATATATAGCCGAGGGTTAAAGAAATGAAAATCTGCATCTGATTTGAACGGTTTAGAATTAGGAAATATGTTGTTTTTTCTTTAAAACAAAAAGAATTGTAGTTCAGACCGTTCAAATGGGATGGATTTTTTGATTTCTTCGGGCGCAGGCGTATGTCGATACGGCAAGACCGAAAAATCGGAAAAGCCGCCCATTTCAACGGTCTATTCTCAATATACTTAAAGCGCATTTGACCCCATCGGCGGCTGCACTCATTATCCCTCCCGCATAGCCCGCACCCTCGCCGCAAGGATATAATCCTTGAATTTCGCTTTGGAGCGTTTGGCGGTCTCTTAAAATGGTGATGGGGGAGGAACTGCGGGTTTCCGGTGCGGTCAGCACCGCATCGGGCAGGGCAAAGCCCTTCAGCCGCCGATCAAAGACAGGGATCGCCTGCCGCATCGCATCGACCGCAAAGGCGGGCAGAAGTTCTGCCAGATCGGCGGGAACGACAGCGGGCCGATAGCTGGGCTGTACCGCGCCGAAGGCGGTCGTTTTCCGCCCCAGCATAAAATCCTCCAACCGCTGGGCAGGGGCGCGATAGCCGCCGCAATATTCATAGGCGGCGCGCTCCAGCCTGCGCTGAAAATGCATCCCCGCGAGAGGGTGGTGGGTGCCGTAGTCGGCGGGGGTGATGCCCACCAAAAGAGCACTGTTGGCATTTTCGCCTGCGCGGGCGTGGTAGCTCATCCCATTGGTGCAGACGCCGCCTGCCTCCCCTGCGGCGGCAATGACTTCGCCGCCGGGGCACATACAAAAGGTATAGACCCCCCGCCCTTCGGGGGTATGCCAGGATAATTTATAGTCTGCCGCGCCGAGATAGCGGGCATCCTCGCCGTATTGCGCCTGATTGATCAGTGGTTGAGGGTGCTCGATCCGCGCGCCGACGGAGAAGGCTTTGGGTTGCAGGGGGATCTGCTCTTCCAAAAGCATCTCAAAGGTATCGCGGGCGCTATGGCCGATGGCTAAGATCACCTGCTCGGCAGGGTAGGTCTCATTGCCCACCACACCGATGATCTTGCCGTTTTCGATCAGCAATTTCCGCATCGGCTCGTTGAAATGGATCTCCCCGCCCAAAGCAAGGATCTCCTGCCGCATTTTGCGGATGACATTTTGCAAAAGATCGGTGCCGATATGGGGCTTGGCTTCATATAAGATCGTATCGGGCGCACCGAAGGAGACAAAGGTTTCCAAGATCTCGCGGCATAAGGGGTCGTGGATGCCGGTGGTCAGTTTCCCGTCGGAAAAGGTCCCTGCGCCGCCCTCCCCGAACTGCACATTGGAATCGGGCTCAAACACCCCTTCCCGCTGAAATTTTTCGATATCCGCCCGCCGCTGATCCACCGGCTTGCCCCGCTCCAAAAGCAGGGGATTTGCGCCTGCTTTGGCAAGGATCAAGGCGGCAAACAGACCTGCCGGCCCGCAGCCGATAATGATGGGGCGTTGCTTGAGCCTGGAACGCGGGATTTCCAAGGGTTTGCGCTCTTCAAAGGGCTCTCCCTGCGGGACCGCTTCGACGGTATAGCAATAGCAGACCGGTTGCTTGCGGGCATCGATCGCCCGCCGCAAAATCCGCCATTTTGCATTGCGGATGCCGCCGGCTTTTTCTATTTTCTTTTGCAGCTGCGCCGCGGAATGGTCCACCGCCAACCGAAGATCCTTTATAATCATAAAAACCTCTTGCTACCTTAAATCTTGATGTTTTTATTATATTATGTTATTATTTTATCGTCAAGGGGTTGCACTTGATAAAAAACTATGCTATTATAGTTATACTTTTCCTACAAGTATGACTTTCTTAAGATAAAAAGGAGAGCAAAATGGCAAAGGGAAAGCATCTTTACGGCTTGCCGAAGGGCAAACATATCTACGGAACGGTGAAGGTGGGCGAAAAGGGGCAGATCGTCATCCCCAAGGAAGCGCGCACTATGTTTGGAATCGAGCCGGGCGATACCCTATTGATCTTAGGGGATGATGCCAGCGGAATTCTGATCTCCCGCCCCGAAGTGGTTTCCAAGGCGGCAAGCGAGGTATTCAAGAAAATGGAGGAAGAACAATAATATGTGGTTATTTGCAGTCATTGCGATGCTTTGCTGGAGCGGATCGGATATCTTCAGCAAGATCGGCTCGCCCCAAACCGAAAAGACAAGCCATTATAAAGTCGGCATCGCCGTCGGCGGAATTATGGGCTTGCACGCGCTTTATATGATCTTTATTGAGAAGATTCCCTTCTCGCTGATGGATATCGTCCATTATCTGCCCGCGTCCTTCTTTTATATCGTTTCGATGGTGGTGGGCTATGTCGGACTCAGGTACATTGAACTTTCCATCTCTTCGCCCATCTGCAATGGGTCGGGCGCGGTTTCGGCGCTCCTTTGTATGCTCGTCTTCGGTGTCACCTTCAATCCGGAGTTCGACGGCAACGCCATCTATCTCAACGGCTGGATCATCGCCGGTTTGGTGCTGGTCATCGGCGGCATCCTCTTTTTGGGCATCGTCGATAGCACCGAAGACCCCGAACTGCGCGCCCTGCGCCAGCAAAAGGCGAACCGAAAATATACCAAGAGCCTTTGGGCGATCTTACTGCCGGTGCTTTATTGCGTATTGGATTCGCTGGGCACCTTTGTGGATACCCTCATCGCCGAGGGCTATGTGGAGCGGATCGGGAATGAAGATCTGGCGGGCGATGTGATGAACACCGCCTATGAGCTGACCTGGATGATCATCGCCATCGCTTTTGCCATCTATGTGTTCGGCATTAAGAAAGAAAAGATCAATAAGAAATTCGACGGTGTGAAACTGCTGGGCAGTACCTGCGAAACAGTCGGTCAGATCTTTTATGCCAAGGTGGTGGTGAGCGGTTATATCCCGGGCTTGGTCATCATCTCTTCCTATTGCCTGGTCTCGATGGTCTGGAGCGCCATTTTCCTCAAGGAAAAGCTTTCCTGGAAGCATTATCTCTGCCTGGCGGCCGCCATTCTCGGTATTTTGGTTCTGGGCTATTTCGATGTATAATAAAATCTCCCTGTTTTTGAAAAACAGGGGGATTTTTTAAAGAGAGGAAACAAAATAGAAACTTGATATCAAATCAAGAAAAAACGGTTGTTTTATCAGTACCTGTATGTTATAATTATATAAAAATTTTCTTATAGTGGAGGATGGAATATGAAACGTTTCTTTTTGTTTGCGATCGTGCTCGCAATGACCGTCTGCCTGTGTGCCGGCTGTGCCAATGAGAATAAGGCGGCATTGGGCGTAGACCTCGGCCATGGCAGTAATGTCGATGGCGAGGGGATCGGCGGCATCCCGAACGGCGGCGCAGCAAGCAACGATAGTACCGACGACGAAGTGGATCCCGAGGACGAAGGAACTCCCGACGACGAAGGAACTCCCGACGATGAAGGAACTCCCGATGACGAAGGAACTCCCGATGATGAAGGAACTCCTGACGAAGAAGGAACCCCCGACGAGGAAGGAACGCCCGACGAGGAAGGAACTTCCGACGATGAGGGCAATGAGGCACCCGCCGCAGTCGATCCCGACGCCGAAGGCTCCGGTTGGTATAAAATTCTTTCCTTTAATATCAAATCGATGTGGTATAATCCCGAAACCGAATCTACCGGTACAGATATGCGGGCAAAGACGGTTGAAATTATGAAGGCGATTGATGCCGATATCGTCGGTCTGCAGGAAGTGGACAGCATAGTACCCCGCAGCTTCAATGTCGATCAGCCCAAATGGCTGGCAGAGCAACTGGGGTATGAGTACTATTATTTTACCAATACCGTTAAAAAAGATGGTGGAGACTATGGTCATGCGATCTTGTCCCGCTTTCCCATCAAGAAGGTCGAAGTAGGGACGTTTAGGGAGCAAAATAACGAGCTGCGTAAATACACCCGCGTGATTCTGGAGATCGATGGGCAGGAGGTTGTCTACATCAACACCCATCTATGCACCCAGGGAGAATACTTAGCCGACGGTACCAGAGACACTACCATAGGGGAATCGCAGTTCCGCGAGGTGGCAGACATCATACAAAAGGAAAAGCGCCCCGCGCTGATGACCGCCGACTATAATTTGCCTATCAAAACGCAGTTCAAGTTGTTTGACCGTTCAAAGATGACCTCGATGAACGGCGGTAAAACGCAAAAGAAACTCCATGATATGATCGGCATCGATAACATTTTTGTCAATAATATGTTGGATTATTATGTGGATGGAGAGGGAATGAGCGTCTTTGTCGGCATGGAAACCTCCAGCGACCATGATCCTTTGTGGTCTTATTTTAAGATCAAGTAATGGATCCCTTGTGAAAGGCAATAAAAATGAAATTAAAGATCGTATCTTATAATATCAAATCGATGCGCTATGATCCGGAAAATCCCCGCAATAACATCGATCGGCGGGAGGATGTTGCCGAAGTGTTGCGCCGGTTGGACGGCGATATTGTCGGCCTGCAGGAGGTCGATCATTTTCTGGCGCGTACCGGCGATTATGACCAGACCAAATATCTGGCAGAGACATTGGGATATCCCTATTATCATTTTACCTATACCGTTGATAAAGGCAAAGGCACCGAGGGGAAATACGGCCATGCAATTATGAGTAAATATCCCATCAAGGAGCCGGAGGATAAAGAATTTTCCGTTCAGATCAGTGAGCGGCGTAAATACTGCCGCGCGGTGATCGATGTGGAGGGAAAAGAACTGGTATTTTATAATGCGCATCTCACCACCTCCGGCCATACGCGCATTGGTTTAGAGGGCAATAAGATCTTTGCGCAGTATCAGTTGAAGGAATTGATGAATCGGATCTATGCCGAAGAAGGCCCTGTCGTCCTCACCGGTGATTTCAATCTCATCTTTGAAAAACAAAAGGAATGTGTGGATACCGAAAAGGTATATCCGCTCAACGGCGGAAAGGACTTCTCGGTGGAGGAGCCCAAAACCCGCATCGATAATATCTATCTTTGCAATATCGAAAAACACGATGCCGCAGTCACCTATGGCGAGCGCGGCGCCAGCGACCATCCTTGGATCCACGCAGATATCGAAATCTAAAGATAAAAAACCGCGATGCAATGCATCGCGGTTTTTGGTTTTATTTAACCTGCCAATCGGCGCTGTAGACCTTGCCCTCGGGCTCGACGCCCTTATATTGCATCAGCTCGCTGACCGTGACAAATTGGTAGCCCCGATCCGCCAGCGTTTTAATGGCGGTCTTGACCGCATTGAAGGTAAATCCGTAGATCTCGTGCATCAGAACAATGTCGCCGTCGGAGGTCTCGTTTAAGATCTTGCTGACGATCTTGGAACTGTCGCGGCTCTGCCAATCCAAGGTGTCCACGCTCCAAAGGATGTTGGGCCCGTCGATGATCTTCATCACCGTGCTGTTGGCGTTGCCGTAGGGGGTGCGGATGACGGTCGGATAAGCGCCGATGGCATCGAAGATCACCTGCTTGGTGTCGTCGATCTCCTTGCGGACGGTGGCTTCGGATTGGATGTTCAGATTTTTGTGGCTGTAGGTGTGGCTGCCGATCTCGTTGCCTTTTTCATAAACGTATTTCAAGGATTCTTCATAGTGGGGAACCAACTGCCCCAGAACAAAGAAGGTGGCGCGGCCGTTGTATTGCTCAAAAAGGTCGGCAAGCTCCTTGGAATAGCCGCCGGGGCCGTCGTCGAAGGTCAGCGCGACCATCGGCTTGTCGGGATCGATCAGGTTTGCGCGCTTGACCGCATTGATGGAAAACGCTTCGCTGTTATCGGGAAAATGAATGGTCAGCGTATCGCCGCTGACGGTGAAATGCGTCATATCGTCGAAGGCGATCTTTTTGACCTTCAGCATATTGCGGATCTTGGCTTCGCCGTTCTCGCCTAAAATGCCGTTGAGATCCAAGATCTCATTTTCCTTGCCGATGCAGAAGGTGGTGGTACTCAGCTTCGGCGTATCGTTGGGGGCACTTGCCGCCGCCTCTTCATTCAAAATTTCAATCTTATAGGAAAGGTTTAAAAGGGTGTAGTCGCCGCTTGGCTCGGTGGTGTAGTCAAAAACCAAGCGGGGAATTTCAATGTGCTCGGTCTCGGCGCGATCGGCATCCTTGCGCTGCTCCAGAAGATCGTTAAAGGTGTCTTTGGCTTCGTCGAGATAGGCCTCGATCGCCTTGTCCGTCGCTTTATTTTTGGTCTTGGGATAGGCAATGTATACGCAACCCTCGCCCAAAGCGTAGCTGTCCTGCCGCTCGGTGCCGAGGCTCTTTTCCGTCTCAAAAATATAAGGGTGCTCTTTCATCAACTTCTCGGCGGGGGAGTTGCCGCCCATCAAAAAGTAAATGGCAACGCCAAAGAGGATCGCCAGCCCTGCTACTGCAACAACCGTTCGGATCAATCGTTTCATAAAGGTTCTCCTTTTTTCGTCAGAGTCTGATACTATTATACAAGATGGGGGCAAAGGATGCAAGATGAAGTTGAAAAAAGAAATCGGCATTTTACCGTATAAGGAACACCGCTCATCCGCGCTCCCGACATACGCAAAATTATACCCCCGAAAAAGCAAACCCGCTCCCGTAGGAATTTCCTATGGAAGCGGGTTTTATTCATTCATCTATGGATGTGTATCCAACTTTTGAAGGATCTTCTCTATCTTCCTCAAGAAGTTTTTCTCGGAGAGATTTTGCTCGATAAGGTCCTGCGTTTCTTTTATTGTACTCTCTGATTTCAACAAATCCACCGTCTTTAGAACGGTAGATTTTGAATACCTGCCCATAAGCAAGATTACCAGTCGGCAATAATTTTTCAATTTCTGTTGTTGAATATCCATCTTTTATTCCTTCTGTTATAATGACCGATGAGTCATCATATGATACAATCCATTAACTTAATCCATGCTGATACAGTTCGGATAGTTTTTCTTGATATGCCTGGTCAGATTTTTGTCCGTATCATAAAAGTGTATAATAGTGTTTCTATCAAACGCAATTGCACCTAACTCTTTCAAGTGTTTCGGTAAATAAACTTCGTTCAAGTTGATGCAACCTTCAAATGCAGATATGCCAATTATATGAAGGTTATTGTTAAAAACAACCTTACTTAGATTGCTGCAATCAGCAAAGGAATAAGTCCATATTGATTTAAGCGATGTGGGTAAAATCAACGTTTTTATAATTTGGTTATTTTCAAAAACCTGATCGCCAATATGCAAAATTCCTTCCGGAATAATGACCGTTTCGCTGTTGCCGTTATATTTTAAAAGTTGATCATTGACTACAACGAATTCTTCGGTCTGTTGCTCTAACCACATTGTTCCTTCAAAAGCGTCGGGTGAAATCCAAGTTTTGGAATTATTAAAAATTACTTCTTTCAGATTTTTGCAATTACGAAAAGCATCATTTCCTATGGATTTTAATGATTTAGGAAAAGCAATTGAAGTTATCCTTTGGTTTTCGCATAATACACCTGAATTGATCTGTTCAACACCCTCTTCAAAAATAATTGTTTTCAAAGAAGGGCAATGAGAGAAGCAATTGCTTTCGATAACTTTATATTTTCCGTGAATATATGCACTCGTTTGTTTGGTCAAATATTTAAATATACCAAGAGTATCGTTGAAATGGGTTGTGATAATTGCTTCGTTTCCGGAAAGATCAAACGCTTCGAATATCGCCTGCGTAACAATTAGGCTGTTTTTCAAAGCGGCGCCTTCTTCTATTTCGGATTGAACTCTTTCAAAAACAGCAGGTGCTGAAATCTGTATGTATTTCAGTTTGGATTCAAGGCTATTCATTTCAAAGATATTTTGCATATTTCTCACCTCACAAATCTATTATATCATAAATGCGACGCATTTTGATGTAATTGTCCATCATTTTCGGTTGCCTGCCACGCAGGCAAGAAAATCGGACATCGCATAATATCCGTAATGTCTGCGAGCATTGATGGACATCAATGCTTTGTGTGGATATTATATCATATTTTTTAAAAAAGCGCATCCTCTTCTGTTGCAGAACTTGAAATTCGCAAGGCCGCTTTTTTTATTTCGCTTTCATTAGAATCAATGTTTTTACACATCCATGCTATCATTTTTTCTATGTTTGGTTCTGTTTCTAAAAGCAAAAACATAACACATATGTCATCGATATCCATTTCGAGTAATGCCAACGCTTTCAGAAGTATTCTTGAATTTTTTGAAAGAGCCATTTTATTATTCCTCCCTTAATCCCATTTGGAAAGAAACTCAATGTTCATAGGGGGAGTCTGGGTTCCGTCGCAGAAATTTACTAAAAATTGGTTACCTTTTCTTTGGACGGTTAATGTAAGCTCGCCCTGCTCTGAATAATCAAAGTCTTCAAAGCCGTGCTTTTTAATATCGTCCATAATCATAGCCCAAAATTTGAATTCTACCCGATCAGTGAGTTCTAATTCTAAATCTTTAATTTGTTCGGAAAACTCGAAAAATTCATCTTTTGAAAGGAAAAGGCGCCATTTATAATCATAAAGATCTGTTACAAAAGACATTGTGGCATCCAATTCAAAAGGAGGCAATTCTCCCGAGTTGACGAAGAAGAAAATGTGTACATCTTCATCTAAATCTGAAAAGACAAGATCATATTCCGCCGTTTCCTCCTCCGACGTTATTATTGCGGTCGGCGACCATACTTCCATTGTACAATAACGGGAGGATTTTGGATGAATTCGTATCTCTCCGCCCTCTGTTTCGATGATCAGCAGATCCAAAACCCCGTTTGTTTCCAAGCCCGAAATGCCTTTGACGGCACCGTAGTTCATTTGGAAGGTGATCGTTTCATCTTTATGAGCGGTCGCTTCACAATATCGTCCCTGTGTGGTATTGAAGAAATCAAAGCAGTCCTCTTCATCATCCGGCAAAAGTGCATCGTCATCAAAATAGACTTGTCCAAAGATAAAACCGCCGATCTCCATGCAGGTATCATCTTCAAACAAAAGAAAAAGGGTATCCTCAACCTCCCAAATACCCCCTTCTTTCAGTTTGTGGTATTCATTTGAAAAGATTTTCTTTAATTTGCAATCTTTCTTTTTTTGAAGGATCGGGCGAATATATTCCTGAACTTCTTTATTTGTTTGGCAAAACTCCATGTTCTTTCCTCCTGTGTTGAATGTAACAGTTGACATTTTGAATTAAAAAACATATAATGACAATGATGAACGGAGTATCATGCGTGACGGCCACTATACGACCCGATCCGACTTGATATCTACCGTTCATTTCTTTTTTTGATGGTATTTCGTATCTTAAGCATACCTTGTTTTTGTTCTTTTTTCAATCATTATTATATTTTTATGCTATCATGGCATATGTCCGATAAACAGGACTTATAAGTAAGTCCATTTTATCGGACACAAACTATGTTAGAATTCAGATAGAGATCAGCGAAAAATGTGAAATACCGTTGAATCTGTGTTATAATGATATTCGGAGGTGAAAACTATGTCGTCTTATAGCGAACTGATCAAAAACTTTGAAAAGATACGAAGCTATATGCGTGAATTCTATGTCTACGGATTCAAAAGCAGAGAAGAGTACAATAAAAAAAGCGCCCGTTCCTATGATGACGAGCGTCGCAGGATGGAAAGCTGGCTGGGGGATCATATGAGCTTTGTCCGCACTCCTGAAGGCAAAAATGTTTTCATTTCGATCGATAGCCGCGTTTCGCAACACAATCCTTTTTATAAAGCATTGAAAGCGAAGAGCTTTACCGATGGGGATATTACGCTGCATTTTATTCTGTTTGACATTCTGCACTCTCCCGAGGTGGTTTTATCCTTGCCCGAGATCCTTGAGAAGATCGATGAATATTTAGATGGCTTTGCAAGCCCGATGGTGTTTGATGAGTCTACGGTGCGCAAGAAGCTGAAGGAATATATGGAGCAGGAGATCATTCTCGGTCAAAAAAAGGGGCGAAAAATGCTGTATCATCGGGCGGAAAATATTCCGTTGCCGGAGATCACCGATATTCTCAATTTCTATTCCGAGGTGGCTCCCTGCGGTGTGGTCGGCTCTTTTCTGCTGGATAAGCTGGAAGAAAAGACCGATAGTTTCAGTTTTAAGCATCACTACATTACTTCTGCCATGGACAGCAATGTTCTGGCAATGCTCTTTAAGGCGATGCACAAAAAATGCATTGTCACCGTTTCCAATATGAGCCGCCGCGCCGATGAGCCGCGACAGAACAGAATTATACCTTTGCGTATCTTCATCAGCGTGCAAAACGGTAGGCAGCATTTACTTGCCTATCAGCCGGATTTCAACGTGATCAAATCATTTCGGATCGATTATCTCTCCGATGTTAAGATCGAAGAACCAACTCCCCGTTTTGATGAGCTGCGCGCTGAATTGGATCAAAAGCAAGCGCATATGTGGGGTGTTACCGTCAAGACCAAGCGGCATGAAGAAGAATGCTTGGAACATATTGATTTTACCGTTCGGGTGGCGGAAAATGAGGAGTATATCATTCGCCGTCTGGAGCGGGAGAAGCGGTGCGGAACGGTCGAAAAACTTGATGAGCATACCTATCGGTTTTCGGCAGATATTTATGATACCAGCGAGATCATTCCTTGGATCCGCACCTTTATCTGCCGAATTACCGAGCTTCATTTTTCTAACAAGGCTTTCGAAACGCAATTCAAAAAGGACATCCGAGCAATGTATCGTATGTATGGGCTTGAGGAGGTGGAAGCATGATTTTTAATGAAATTTATTCTGCCTACTATAACGCGGTCGCCAAGATCATCACCGCTGTGCTCGACGGAAAAACCGACGAAAGAGAGTTCAACCAAATCGTCTGCGACCACGCCTTTGGTGAGAGTATGCTGACGGTGTTGCCTGCTCTGAAAAGTGAAAAATGGCAGTTGATCCGGGCAGATATGACAACTCCTCTGCAGCATAAGCCCACCATGCCGCTGACCCTCATTCAAAAGCAATGGCTGAAGGCGATCTCTCTCGATCCGCGTATCAAGTTGTTTGGGGTGGAACTGAGCGGGCTTGAGGATGTGGAGCCGCTGTTTACTCCGTCGGATTATTATGTCTATGATCGGTATAGCGATGGTGATCCCTTCGAGGATGAGAAGTATATAAAGCACTTCCGTACCATTCTATTTGCTCTGAAGCATAAGAAAAACCTCAAGCTTGAAATGGTCAACCGCAAAGGCAATGCAGTGTATACAAGGTGCGTCCCTCAGCGGCTGGAATATTCCGAGAAGGACGATAAATTCCGCCTTGTCACAACCGGATGCCATTTTATCCGTACCGTTAATATCGCCCGTATCACCAAATGTAAAATTTATAACGGCGATACGGTGATTCCATCCGCCGAGCCCGAAGTTCATCTGGATACGATCACTTTGAGAGTGAGCGAGGAGAGAAACACACTGGAGCGGTGTATGCTTCATTTTGCCCATTTTGAAAAGCGGGCGGAAAAGGTGGGCGACCATTATCTGTTGCATATCAAATTTCATCGGGACGATGAGCCGGAGATGGTGATCCGCGTTTTGTCCTTCGGTCCGACGGTCGAGGTTTTGGAATCGGAGCACTTTAAAAATTTGATCATTGCCAAACTGAAAAGTCAAAAAAGCTGTGAACTTTTATGAGTTCGCAGCTTTTTTTCCGTGATAAAGGAAAATTTTGGAGGTACAATGTAGACACAAAAGGCGCAAACAGCAATGCTCCAAGCATGAGTCTGAAACACTTAGAAGCTAAACGGATCTGATCCATCCGGGAAATGCGCCTTGGAAAGACGCAAACAGCAACGCTCCATACTAAGAATGCCGAGGCTATGATTGATCACACTCGGAGGTAAGGCTCTGGAAATGCGTCTTGAATCCAAAGATGCAAGCAGCAATTTTTTCGTATTTATTGTCAAGGAAGTTTTGACCGCGGTAACGCATCTTGTAAAGGTACATTCAGCAATGTTTTCTTTTTTTAGAATAGCTTAGGAGGCAACTGCGAAGCTTATCATTAAAGATGTACCTTGTTCCTTAAAAAACATTTCGCTGTTCCTAACGGCAATTGGAGCCTATTAAGGTAAACGGCAAGTGTTTTATAAAGACGCCAACAGCAACACATGGGAGACCGCTGGCTCCGTGGGGAGCGCTTGCCTTATAAGCAAGAGTTAGCAAGGTTCGAATCCTTGCGCGAAATCATACGCGTCTTGTTTTCTTCAACGATTCCTTCATCCATTCGCTGCATATGGCCTAAGGATAGGCGCTTGCTTTCGGGGCAGGAGTTGCGCGGGGTTCGATTCCCCGCATGCAGCGAAGAAGGGGTCATAAAAAAGAGGATCGTTACAATGAAAACTTATCGAAGCTCATTGCTTAAGGGGCACCTTAAAATTCAACGATACTCTTCCTTATCCCCAAAGACACCAACAGCAAGATTTTTATAAAGTATCGATTATTATCTTTGACATGAGGACAGAAGTGGTCGTTATCAAACGATTATCATGTTTTTAAATGGTGTCTTGTTGCTGACAAAGGTGCTTGCAGCATTGTTTCTTCCGCGAGGCGTAATCCTATAAAACTATGGCAGGTGGGAATCTGCCGAGCACCTTGTTTATATGACCCGTAGCTCAGCGGCCGAGTGGGGACTCGAAATCCCCGTGACGGTGGGTTCGACTCCCACTCGGGTCAAACCAAAAGGCACGAACAGCAATCGTATATGATGTTTCCAATTTCAATATTGATGCGCCTTTGCGCGTTGTATCATGGTGCCTTGATTATTTTAACATTTTATCTGAAAAGGAGTGAGCTTTATGCTGCAATACTTAAAACAAGAATCCAATAAAACCTTCACCGAAAACGGTGCGGCGACCCTTCAATCGACTCTCTCGGATTGCCTGGATCTGTTTGCCACCGTCGGCGCCCTTCGCCGCCAAAGCGACGATGAGATCATCGCCCGTTTTATGCGTGCTTATACAGAAGATAAGGATATTGCCATGAAGCTTCTGTTCTTCGCCCGCGATATTCGGGGCGGCCTTGGCGAGCGGAAGGTGTTTCGCGTCATTCTGAAATGGTTGGCGCAAAATGAGCCCAATACTGTGCGCAAAAACCTTGCCTACATCGCAGAATACGGTCGCTACGATGACCTGCTGGTCCTGTTTGGCACTCCGGTTGAGAAGGAGATGCTTTCCCTGATCCGCGAACAGTTGCATCGCGATATTTCTGCGATGAACAACGGGGAAGAGGTGTCTTTGCTCGGAAAATGGCTGCCTTCGGTCAATGCATCCAATGCCGAAACGGTCAAGACCGCAAAGAAGATCGCACGATATCTCGGGATGGACGATAAGACCTACCGCCAAACCCTTACCCGCCTGCGTGGGCAGATTCGGATCATCGAGAATAACCTTCGGGAGAAGGATTATACCTTTGACTACGAAAAGCAACCCTCCAAGGCGATGTTCAAATACCGCAACGCCTTTGCGCGCAACGACGCGGAACGGTACAACACCTTTTTGAATAGCGTGTCCTCCGGTGAGGCAAAGTTAAACGCCTCTACGCTCGCCCCCTACGAGCTTGTGGAACCCTACTTGACTCCTTATTGGTATAACGGTCACCATTCATTTATGAAGCAAATAACCGCGGAAGAAAAAAAGAGCCTCAATGCTACTTGGGAAGCACTTCCCGCTTTTGGCAGTGAGGCCAATGCACTCGCCGTTATCGACACTTCCGGTTCGATGTATTGCGATGCAAAGCCTCTTCCTGCTGCAGTTGCATTATCTCTTGGCATTTACTTTGCAGAACATAATACCGGTGTGTTTAAAAACCATTTTATTGAGTTTTCAAGTAAGCCGGAACTCATTGAAATCAAAGGCGATACTTTTGCAGAAAAGCTGCAATATATCTGCTCTTTCAATGAGATCGCAGATACGAATATAGAAGCTGTTTTCGACCTTGTTTTGAATGCGGCAGTTAACAACAACCTGCCACAGTCAGAACTGCCCGATAAACTCATCATTATCTCCGATATGGAGTTTAATGCGTGTGTAAAAAATGCGGGTACTACCAACTTCAATAATGCGAAGAAAAAATTCGTGGCGGCCGGTTATAAGCTTCCTGAGGTGGTGTTCTGGAATGTTGCCAGCCGCAACCGCCAACAGCCTGTTTCTAAAAATGAACAAGGTGTTGCGCTGGTTTCCGGCTGCACGCCGCGCTTGTTCTCGATGATTGCAGAAGGCAATGTATCCGCTGCAACCCCTTACCAGATCATGCTGGAGGTGCTTTGCGGCGAACGGTACGAGAAAATAGCGGCATAAATTTTTAGGGGTGGGATTCATTTCTCGCCTCTTTTTTTGAAAGGAAGAATATTATGATTGAGATTATAGGCAAGTTTAATACTGCCATATGTTATACAGATACATTAGAGCCCACCGCATACGAGCAAATCGAAACCGTATGCAATGAGGAGGCTTTTGCCAATTCAAAGATCCGCATTATGCCCGATGTGCACGCAGGAAAGGGCTGTACCATCGGTACCACCATGACCATTGTGGATAAGGTGGTTCCCAATATGGTCGGTGTGGATATCGGGTGCGGGATGTATACCGTAAATCTGGGTAAGACCGATATCGATCTTGCGGCATTCGATGCCGCGGCACACACCATTCCCTGCGGCAGAAATGTCTGGGAGGGGAGAATAGAGCGCTTTGATCTGACAAAGCTTCGTTGCTACCGAAGCCTGAAGCATTCCAAGCGTCTGGAGAGAAGCCTTGGTACCTTGGGCGGCGGAAACCATTTCATCGAGATCGATGCCGATGAGGATGGAAATAAGTATTTGATCATCCATTCCGGCAGCCGAAACCTCGGTACTCAAGTGGCGGAAATTTATCAAGGCATCGCCGTCGACTTGAATCTCGGCAAGGAGGAGTATTTCAAAAAGCGGGATGAGATCATCCGTACCTATAAGGAGCAGGGCCGCAGAAGCGAGATCCAATCCACCTTAAAGCAGATGGCAAGGGAGTGGGACGCCAAAGAGCCCACCATGCCCCGCGAACTTTGCTTCCTCTATGGCAAGTTTATGGAGGATTACCTGCACGATATCAATATCTGCCAGCAATTTGCCAAGCGGAACCGCGAGAAGATGGCGGAGATCTTGCTCCAAAAGACCGGCCTTGAGGCAATCGAAACCTTCCAGACGATCCATAATTATATCGATGTAGAGGAGAGGATTCTCCGTAAGGGCTCTGTTTCCGCAAAGGCAGGGGAGAAACTGTTGATCCCCATCAATATGCGGGACGGAAGTTTGATCTGCATCGGCAAGGGAAACGCGGATTGGAACTTTTCCGCGCCCCACGGTGCCGGCCGTTTGATGTCCCGTTCTGCCGCTTTTGAGCGGCTGACGATGGAAGAGTATGAAAAGCAGATGGAGGGGATCTACACCACCTGTGTCAATACCAATACGCAGGATGAGTCCCCCATGGCATATAAGAATATGGATGAGATCGTTGCCAATATCGAGCCTACCGCCGAAATCATTGCCCATATCAAACCCATTTATAACTTTAAGGCGGCGGAGTGATCCGCCGCCTATGCTGATCGGCGCGAAGAAAGGAAAAATGATAATGGAACGGTTTATTGCATACGAAAAACCATCAAAGAAAGAAAAGAGAAAAGCAGACAGCAGAAGACGAAAAACGTGGGGCAGCCTGAACCCCATCACACGCAAACGCCCAAATCGCAAACGATATAACAGAAAAAAGAATCAGTACCGAAAGGATGACCTTTACGGTGCTGATTTTTTGCTTTTTTATAAAGAATTCTCCGCTTTCAGCCAAAAGATGATTAAAATCTATACGCGATTTTTTGTTAATATAGCGGTAGAAAATTTTATCGATGTATGGTATAATAAATCCAACCAAACGCACATTGGAGGTCTGATGATGAAAAAGACATTGATCGTCGTCGATATGCAAAACGATTTTATCGATATGGTACTCGGCACCAAGGAGGCGGTTGCCATCGTCCCCAAGGTCAAGGCAAAGATTCAGGAATACACCCAAAACGGCGACGAGATTATTTTTACAAGAGATACCCATTTTGAGAATTATCTCGATACCACAGAGGGCAAACATCTTCCTGTTCCGCATTGCATCAAGGGCACAAAAGGTTGGGAGATTGCCGACGGTCTTTACGTCGAGGGCGCAAAAATTATTGACAAGCCCAATTTCGGGTGGCCCCATTGGGATGAGGAAATGCTTGAAAGCGTGGAGTTGATCGGTCTTTGCACCGATATCTGCGTGGTTTCCAACGCGCTCATCATCAAAGCGCAATTCCCCGACGCGCAGGTGAAGGTGGATTCCGCTTGCTGTGCCGGTGTCACCCCCGAGAGCCACCAAGCTGCTTTAAAAACCATGCAAATGTGTCAGGTGGACGTGGTATAATCAAAAACCTCGATAAAAACTTTTTTATCGAGGTTTTTCTGTTTTTGGGGCACATAAGTCCGTTTTATCGGACTGCAACTGTGTTAAAATTCAGACAATGAAGAAGAAAGGGGTTGCATTATGCCTGATATGAATGATTTTCACGCTTTCAACAGCACAAGCGGTGGTTCGGGCGGCAGCGGCGGATCCGGTGGCGGGTGCGGCCCCGACTTTGGCTGCGGTTGGGTTGTTATCGTAATTGTCGCCTATATGCTGATATATTTTATTTTCAGCGGTGCTGATTGGGAGTCGATCGACTGCCTTTTGGGGTGGGGATTTCTTGCTTTCTTGTTTGCAAGATCATTATTCAGATAGGAGTGATGAAATGAGTATTTTTGATAAAGAACGGTTCGCAAAGAACCTGCGCGAATATTATTTGGAAAATTACGGCGAAAAAGAAACGGATGTATGGTACGAACAACCTGCCGTCAACGTTTGGGTCTTTGGTCGCGACGGCAAAATTATCACATTGAAAAGTCATATTTTGACCGGCGAAGTAACGGAACAAAGCGAAAAAGGAGCATAGAACATGAGGACTCAAGAATATCTGATTTTCAATGACAGTGATAAAAAAGAACACAAAACCCAAATTACAAAAATTACTGATATCACTGAAATCATTGGCGAGGTCAATGCTAAGGATCGATTGCATGATTGGAGTCTCGAATATATTTCCTGTGACGGAAAAAGTGCTCAAGTGACAGTAAAATCTTATGAGGACGAAACCTTGTTTCATTTTCATATCAACGGATTACAACAATTCAATATAAATTTAGATGTTGTTGTAAGATGGTTATATGAGGTTGACTTTAAGGTCTCGAACGTGATTTCAATAATCTTTGATGGCGTAGGTATTGAAATTACTGCTGAGGAAGTCATATTGGAAATACAAGAAAAAATATCATGATATTCATCGCTTTGCAGATAACCCGAGGTGAAGATCGATTTCAATTTTGACTTTGAGCAGTTTACAAATGGTTTAGACCACATAGCATAACAAAAGCCGAGCAGAGTTTTCACTCTGCTCGGCTTTTGTCATTTCTTCCAAACTTTTTTGCACCAGGTGCGCTTGCTGCATTCGGGGCATTTCAGGTGGCGGGTGGTGCCGGTGTGCATCGCGTTCAATGCCTGCGTATAGGTGGGTACAAATTCGTGCCCGCAGTTTTTGCATTTATAGGCACCCACGCTGACCTCCAGCTTTAATGCGTAAAAACAGGGCACTAAAAAGAGGATGCAGATTCCGATAACGGATACCACCTGCCAGACCCCTTCCGGTACAAAGAAATATACGGCGGCGGCGCCTCCGAGCAACCCCAATATACTTACCGCCAGAATGACCCACATGGTCGTCCAGATGGTTTTGTTCTTTTGGGCGATCTCCTTCGCCAGATCGAGCATCAGCTCTTCATTTTTTTGATGTTTGTTTTCCATAGTGATTTTCTCCCCACTTAATAATTCATTGACGTTGATCTGCAGGATCTCACACAAGTCCAGCATAATGGACGTATCGGGCATGGCGATGCCCCGCTCCCATTTGGATACTGCCTTATCGGTGATTCCCAGCTTGTCTGCCAGCTGCAGTTGGGTGAACTGTTGCTCTTTTCTGCAAGCGGCAATAAATTTTCCGATTTTAATTTGATCCATACAGGTTCTCCTTTCGTTTACAGTATAGCGCATGGAAAGCAAAAATCACACCTACCGTTGGTTTAGTGGGGAAAATAAACCGCGGGTGAAGTGAAAAGTATTGAACTGATTATAACACAGATGCCGCCGCTTTTCAACGGATAAAAAAGCCGAGCAGGGAACTGCTCGGCTGAACGGTCTTACATATCGAAAAGGAGTAATTCAATTTCTTTATTAAAATTCGTTTTTCCGGTACTTGTATGTTTATTTGTTGTATTCTTAAATTCACGTACCTCTAAACAATCTAATGCATATGCTTTTATGAATATTAAATGATTGAGATTAAAACTATCATATTCGGTTGAATACCGATATCCATAAAAACCGTATTCTTTTAAAACTTCTGTACAGGCTTTTGCAACTGCATAACAAAAGTCTTTTTCATTTACAGAAAACTCGGTATAAGTTTCACCGTAATCAGTTGTTATTCTGAAAAAGAGATCGTTTATCTTCCCGCCTTCGTAATGTTTAGTCATTTCAATGGTCATGATTTCGCCTTCGTTATCCCAATCAATAGTTGTAGAAACAGCGATAACGTGATTGGTACCATTTTCCGTATGATATTTTCGTGGTGTCCATTCGCTATGTCCTTCGCCGTTTTCGCGATACAAAGTATATAATGCACATAAAAAATCGCCGAATTGCAAACCAACTGCAGAACTTGGTTCAAACGAGATTTCGTTTCCATAAAAATCAAAATGCACGCTTAAGTAATATGCACCTAAAGGCTTCAACTTTATTTTGACCCCACAATCTCTTTTTTTAAGGTTCATTTTATCACCTCACAAATATATTTCATCTATACAGTGGCTATAATATTGCCGGTTTCTATGTCAAAGATTTGCAACTCGAAGTCGTTATTCTTGTAAAGGATCTTATAGTCAAACTTTTCAAACTCTTTGAAGGCGTCTATAATGTATCCGGGACACAAATGAACGGGGCATTTACCATCCTTTATAACACCGCCAAAGCCCATTAAAACCAGCCAAAACCGAAAGGCATTATCCACTTGCCACTTTTCAGGATATAAACCCATCTGAATGTCCATGATAAAATCCGAATCAACTTCCGCAAAGAATGGATAGTTATCAATCAAAATATTGGGATTTCCACCTTTAGTTAAAATATTTCTTAAAACCCTTGCTCCCAAATCGCCATCATCAAAGTATTGAACGGATTGCAAAATGTTTTCGTGGTTTATTCCATCATCACAGAATACGAGGTTTGCATCTAAACCGTTTTCAATAAAAACGTCAAATAGTTTTTCCCAATTATAGGTAATCAATTCTTGTGGTTGCGATTCTCTGTTGTTTTGAAATTTAAAATCGCTATAAGAAAAATCGCCATACTCACAGACCTCAATAGCTACTCGCGTAATTTCTTCACTATTTAGTTCATTTTCAAGAAGGTATGTTTGAATTTTATCAATGTTGAATGGTTGCTCCTTGCAAAGTTCAACGAGTGCTTTAATGCGTTCCATATTCTCACCTCTCGAGAGCATTATATCACAACTAAAGTACGATAAACAGTGCTTAAAAAAGAAAAATTGACACACCTCACCTTCGGAACTTATCTTAAAAAGATATGAGCCTAAGATATAGTGGTCAATTTGATTATAGTGTAGCAGATTTGTCAGAAGATGTCAAGGGAGCAGTATCTTGGTGGAGATAAGCGGTAACTCTGCGTTCTCGGTTTTCGTCGACCGCTCCGAGCGGGAACGACGAAACCGTCGTACTCGAGACACGGCAGTCCCCAAAGCCTGTCGCGGCTTTGGGGCTGCCTCAACGTAACCGCTGACCTCTTGAATGCCATTCAAGCGCTCTCCCAACACACGCAAAATCATACCCCATAAGTAGCTCCCGTGGGAAATCCCACGGGAGCGTTTGTAAAACTTATTCAATTCCGCGGTAGCCATGCTTTTCAGCATTACCTAATAGATAGAGGAAGGCGAATGCGGGAATTCGTAACAATTCTTTTCCGCTGGGGGTGTTGTGCACACCAAAATCAGACGCGGCCTTTGTGACAATAATTCCGGCAGATGCTTCTTCACACAATTCAACAATTGCATCATCATCTGCGATAGGAGCACCCTCGCGATATTTAACTTCAATTAAAATGTTTCTAATATTAGGATAATCTACAACGATATCTATTTCCTTGTTCTTTTTACCGCCACGGAAATATCCAATCGATGTTGCGAACTGATAATAAAAAGCAGCTACGTGCTTATACACCGCGGTTTCGACAACCTTGCCCATACCCACAGGATCAGTCATGATAGAATCATCCATTAAAACGGCATTTCGGATCGCTGCATCAGCAATATAGATTTTCGGTCTGGCTTTGAGAACTTTTTTACCTGCCATATCTACCGGCCAACTTTGATATATAAGATTTGCACTTTCAAGATACTGGATATAATTTTCTACCGTTGTACGTGAAACGCCGTTAAGTTCTTTCGTTATTGCTTCAATCGAAACAATTTCAGAAGATACATTGCACAGATAGAGGAAGATACGTTCCAGTTCTGTTGCGTTGCGAATATTGTACAACGAAGGAAGATCGCGCTTGAGAACCTTATCCACCACATCTTCTCTCATGATTTGTTGGGCCATCAAATCGTTATCCGCAAGAGCCAATTCCGGGAATCCGCCAACCTGCAAATATCGCATAAAGTGATTTTGCACT
>JAFSHF010000021.1 GCA_017440465.1 Clostridia bacterium | reverse complement strand
CATCATAGATGTTACCAGTAGAACCGTCAATAGAGATGTAGTCGCCCTCGTGATAGGTCTTGCCTGCGAGAGTAAACTGTTTGTTCTCTTCATCCATTATAATCTCGCCGCAACCGGATACACAGCAGGTACCCATACCGCGAGCAACAACGGCAGCGTGGGAAGTCATACCACCGCGGACCGTCAGGATACCCTGAGAAGCCTTCATACCGGTGATATCTTCGGGAGAGGTCTCCAGACGAACCAGAATAACCTTCTCGCCGCGGGCGTTCCAAGCCTCTGCATCTTCAGCGGTGAAGACAACCTTACCGCAAGCAGCACCGGGAGAAGCACCCAGACCGCGGCCGGCGGGGGTAGCAGCCTTCAGAGCCTTGGCATCGAATTGGGGATGGAGCAAGGTATCGAGGTTTCTGGGATCGATCATTGCAACTGCCTGCTTCTTATCGATCATGCCCTCTTCAACGAGGTCGCAAGCGATCTTCAGAGCAGCCTTCGCGGTTCTCTTACCGTTTCTGGTCTGCAGCATGAAGAGCTTACCGTGTTCTACAGTGAACTCCATATCCTGCATATCACGATAGTGATCTTCCAGAATGGCGCAAACTTCATTGAATTGCGCGAATGCTTCGGGGAATTTATTTGCCATCTCAGCGATGGGCATCGGGGTGCGGACACCGGCAACCACGTCTTCGCCCTGCGCGTTGGTCAAGAACTCGCCCATCAGGCCCTTTTCGCCGGTTGCAGGATCGCGGGTAAAGGCAACGCCGGTACCGCAATCATCACCCATATTACCGAATGCCATCATCTGCACGTTGACAGCGGTACCCCAGGAATAGGGGATATCATTGTCACGACGGTAGACGTTTGCACGGGGATTGTCCCAAGAACGGAAAACGGCTTCGACCGCGCCCATCAACTGCTCGACGGGGTCGGTGGGGAAGTCCTTACCGATCTTGTTCTTATATTCAGCCTTGAACTGCTCAGCCAGAACCTTCAGGTCCTCAGCGGTCAGCTCAACGTCCTGAGTAACACCCTTTTCTTCCTTCATCTTATCGATGAGTTCTTCAAAGTATTTCTTGCCGACTTCCATAACAACGTCGGAATACATCTGGATGAAACGACGATAGCAGTCATACGCCCAGCGCGCATTGCCGGACATGGCAGCCATCGTCTCAACAACCTCTTCGTTCAGACCGAGGTTCAAAATGGTATCCATCATACCGGGCATGGAAGCTCTTGCGCCGGAACGAACGGAAACGAGACGGGGATTTTCCTTATCGCCGAACTTTTTGCCGGTGATCTCTTCCATCTTGGTGATGTTCTCAAGGATCTCAGCCTTGATGTCATCATTGATCTTGCGGCCATCCTCATAATACTGGGTGCAAGCCTCCGTAGTTACGGTGAAGCCCTGGGGAACAGGAAGACCGATGGCGGTCATTTCTGCCAGGTTTGCACCCTTGCCGCCGAGCAGCTCACGCATGGTCGCGTTGCCTTCTTTGAAAAGGTAAACAAACTTTTTGCTCATTCTTTTCTTTCTCCTTTATAATTATTTGACAAAGTTAATAGGCGGCAATCTGCGCAAGCGCAAATTGCCACCTAATATTATAACAGTATTATTTATAATAGTAAACCATTTTTTTGAAATTTTAAAGATTTCACAAAAAAAGAGGGATTTTTCTTGAATTTTTTAATATTTCGGCAACTCCAGCCCTTCAAAACCGCCCAAAAAGGCATAAAGCTGATCGGCGATGACCTTGGCACCGCCTGCGCTGTCGCTTTCGATGTTGATGGGGAGGACGGGGTCGTGCAGGCTCATCCGCACCAAGAACCAGCCGTCGCCCTTCTCTTTGCCGAAGTTGACGCGAACACCCTCAAAATTGGGCTCTTCCTTGACCCAACCCTCTTTTTCGCAATGGGCTTCCAACGCTTCCAGCACCGAAGCACCGTAGGTCTTGAAGTCGGAGTCCTTAATGTTGGCACGCAATTCCAGCGATTCGGCAGGCTCTTTCAAGCCGTCGATGAGGGAAACCAAGGATTTGCCTTCTTTTTTAAGGACCGCCAGCTCGCAGAGCAGGCGCGCCGCCAGATAAGAGCCATCGTCCAGATAATGATTTTCCTTCAACGCGCCGTGGCCGCTGGTCTCCATCGCCAAAGGCGCGCAGACACCGTTCTCCTCCAATCGCTTCGCCTCATCGATGACCTTTTTATAGCCGCGCATAAAACGGTGGTGAACACCGCCCTTGGCGGCGATAAATTCCGCCAATCCGCGGGAAGTGACCGAATCGGTGACGATGGTGCAGGCGGGATGCTCGCGGAGCATCAGCGCACCGATCATCGCGATCATACGGTTGCGGTTGATCTCCTTGCCGGAGGCATCCACCACAGCGGAGCGGTCGCAGTCGGTATCAAAGCAGATGCCCATCTCCGCGCCCGCCTTTAAGGTCGCTTCGGCGCAAGCCGCCATCGCCGCTTTATTTTCGGGGTTGGGGATATGGTTGGGGAAGGTACCGTCCGGTTCCAAAAAGACCGAACCTGCGGTATCGGCGCCCAAGGGAGCCAGCACCTTTTCCACAAAGAAGCCGCCGGCACCGTTTCCTGCATCCACCACCACCTTGACCCCTGCCAAGGGGCGTTCCTCGCCGGTCTTGGTGCGGACCAGATCCACCAAGCTTTGGCTGTAGGGGCTCATCAGGTCAAATTCCTGCGCCTTACCCCCATCGCGGGCGGGAAATTGGTTCTTTTCTGCCAATTCGATGATCGCAGAGATGTCCTTGCCGTCTAAGCCCCCCGCTTTGGTAAAGAATTTCAAGCCGTTTTTATCATAGGGCAGGTGGGAGGCGGTGATCTCAATCGCACCGTCGCAATCGCTGCCTTCAAAATAGGTAGCAAAGAACATCGAGGGGGTGGTAGCAATACCGCAGTCCAGAACCTGCGCACCCATCGCGCAAAGCCCTCGGATCAATCCTTCTTTCAGCTCCGGACCGGAGATGCGGGGATCTCTGCCCACTGCGATCTTCAGCGGCTTCTTGGCACCCCGCTCTTCCAGCAGAGCGGCAAACGCCTTACCAAAGAGTTCTGCCCGCTCAGCGGTCAGGTTTTTGGCTTCGCCGATGGCGGTGCCGCGGATGTCGGTTCCGTTTTTCAATGCTTTCATATGCTCTTCTCCGTTTCTTTCGTAATCAATTTTGTTATATCTCCGTAAACAGCCCAGCTTCCGGTCGATTTGAATTCGCCGATGTCTGCCGAGGCAAACAAGGTGCCGCCCCGATACGCCAGCGGAAGGATGGGGGTATATTGATCAAAGACCTTGCAATAATCGCCGAGCAGCAGATTGCCGCTCTTATAGTCCGCCGCCGCCTGCTGAAGTTCGGGAAAGACACCGCCGCTGAAATTAACCGCGCTTTCGGCGGCATAAAGAGCGGGGTTCAAGGTGCGCCCTGTTTTCATCTCGCCCAAATAGAGATCGAAATTCCCCTCCGCCAGCCGCGCTTGATAGTCGGCGCGGGGTACCGTTTCAATGTCGATGGCAATTCCTGCGATCTTCAGCCCCTCTGCCACCGCCTGCGCCGCGGAAGCGTGCATCTCATTTTCTTCGCAGGCGAGCAAACGGAAGGAAAGGGGGTTCCCTTCTGCATCCAGCAGGACATTTTCTTCCGACGTCAGCCCCAATTCCTTGATCGCCGCCGCCTTTTCGCTATCGGAAAGGGCACGGTTTGCCGCCGATTGCTCGGCTTTATACCAATGGGGCTGATAGGGATAGATCGCCGCCTCCGCCTGCCCCAGCAGGGCACCCTCCACCAGCTTTTCCCGCGCGGTGATGCGGTTTAAAAAGCCGCGGAACTTGGCGTTTTGGAGCAGCCCTTCGCGGCAGTTGATGCCAAGATATAAAAGATTATCGCCGGGGTAGATCTGGGTGGAAAAGCCTTTTCCGCCCGCAAACTTCTGCTCGGTCTCCGCCGAATCGAAATAAACATCCAAAAGCCCCACCGCAAACATCTCCTGCCGCTCCTTTTCGCTTTTGGGTGCTTTGAGATGAATGGTCTCGATCATCGGTTTTTCAAAATAATGCTTATTGACCTTGAGCACCCGCTTGCCCCCCTCGGTGGCAAACTTATAAGGCCCGCATCCCACATTCTTGCCTTTTTTGACGATCGGGAGGTCCAAGCAGTTGATAAAATCAATATCCGGCTCTTTGAGGGTAATGGTCAGGGTGCGCGTGTCCTTAACATTGTATTTTTCAATATTGGTCAGGCGGGAATAATAGGGGGAAGCGGGGTTCTCCCGCACCGTTTGGATGCTTGCGTCCAGATCCTCGGCGGTCACCGCTGAGCCGTCGCTGAACTTCAACCCCTTTTTCAAGGTGACGGTGACCTCCAAACCCTTGATCTCCACCTTTTTCGCCAGCACATATTCCGGCTTTAATCCGCCGTTCAACCGCACCAGCGGGCTATAGACCAATTTCAAAAGTTCGTGGTTTTCAATGTTGGTGGCGGTCAAGGGATGGAAGTCCATCGCCTCATAAAAGACCATGGTGATCTCGTTGCGCGGGGGCACCGTTTCCACCTTTTCGCCGCGGTCGCTATAGGCACCCAGCGGGCTGCTGCCCGGTTCAATGTCGGCACCCATCCCGCAGCCCGCGGCAGAGACCGCCAACGTAAAAATCAAAAAAATCAATGCCGCTCTCTTCATACATCCCCCTCCATCGCAATGGCGGCAATCAAGCTGCCGCGCCGCCCATTCGTATACCGATGGGAATAAAAATCAAAATTATTACAGTACGTACAGATGTTTGCCGTAAAAATGCGGTCGTTTGGTACCCCCGCCTCCAAAAGCACCAGCCGATTGGCAAGCCAAAGATCCACCATAAAATGGTCTGCGCGGTGCTCCTTCAGCGGCAATTTTTCTCCGAAGCGGGCGGCAAATTCCGCCGCCACCTCCTGCCCGACTTCAAAATGGCAGGGTCCGATGGAAGGGCCGATGGCGGCCAAAATATTCTTTGGATCTGCCCCTGCTTGCACCATCGCTTTGACCGCGTTGGCGGCGATGCTCTGCACCGTTCCCCTCCAGCCTGCGTGGACCGCCGCGATCACTTTCGCCTGCGGATCGACCAGCAAAAGGGGAACGCAATCGGCGGTGAAACAGACCAGCCCCAGATCCTCGGCGGCGGTCACCACCCCGTCGGTCTCCCGCAGGGTGCGGTCGCGGCCGCGATTGCGATGTGAATTGTTGACTATTGCAACATTTGCAGTATGGGTCTGATGGGTCAGTACCAGACTTTCAAAGGGCATTGCATTTGCATTGCAAAAGCGGCGGAAATTTTCGTCCACAAGTTCTTCCGCTTCCTTTTGATAAGAAAAACTCAAAGAGGCGCACTCGCCAAGGCTGACTCCGCCGTGGCGGGTGGAGAACCCATAGCGCAACCAAGGAATAGCATCAAAGGCGCGGCATTTTACCGTCTTTAAACCATCCTTTTCTTCCATATAAAACTGCTCCATCGATTCTCACCGCCTTTTCATAAAATGTCACCTTATATTATATACTATTTCTCCGATTCATTCAATATCAACTTGCATATTTTCTTTTCCTAATATATAATAGAAGCAGATATTTTCAAAGGAGTGAACAACTTGAACGGTTCCAAAGTAATGCGCCCCTTTTTAGTGGTATTGGCGGTGGCGCTGGTCTTCTTTTTAACCTTTTATATATTGACCTTCTTTATCCGCGATAAAGAGCCTGCCCCCGCGCCCGATCTTATCGGCCCGCGGGCAGACGGAAGCGTGTATTCCCTTTCCGAAAACTTCGGCAAGCAAGGGGTGGCGTTGATCTTTTTTGAATTGGAGCACCGCCATTCCCAAGAGGCGATGGAGAACATTGTCCCCAAAGCAAAGGAATTGGGGGTTCCCACCGTCGCCGTCTGCGTTTCGGAACTTTCCATCGAAGAGAGTCAAGCAAGAATTAAGGAATTAAAACTGCCCGCCCCCGATGTCTTGCTCTTCGATGTGGACGGGAAGATGGCGGAAGCCTATAATGTCGACCCCGCCCCCTGCAGTTATTTTATCGACAAAAAGGGAATGCTTCGCGATGCCTACCCCGGCCCCATCAGCGCAGGTTCCGCCGAAAAAGAACTTCGGGAGATCGCCTGAAAATCGCATATTTCAAACCCCTTGTCGAGATTCGGCGAGGGGTTTTTCTTGATTTGATGCGGATTTTACGCTAAACTGAAATCAAGAAAGGGGGCGGGACAAGCACCATGGCAGGAATTTTCCGCCGCGAAAAAGAAGGCATCCTATGGCTGGATCCGGAATTAATTCTTCCGTCCTGCGACCAACCCCGCACCATCTTTGCCGAGGAACCGCTGGAGCAGTTGGCGCAAAGCATTGCCGCCCACGGCATCTTGCAACCCTTGGTGGTACAGCAGGAAGAGGAGCATTATCGGCTGATTGCAGGGGAACGCCGCCTGCGCGCCTCCAAATTGGCGGGGATGAAGAAGATTCCCTGCCTGCTGACCGAAAAATCGCCCGAAGAAGCGGCAAAACTCTCCCTGATTGAAAATTTACAGCGAGAAGATCTCTCATTCTTTGAAGAAGCCGCCGCTTATCGCAGACTGATGGAGACCTGCCAACTCACCCAAGCGCAGCTTGCCAAAGAGGTGAGCAAAGATCCCTCCACCATTGCCAATAAACTGCGGTTACTGAAACTGCCCCTATCGGCGCAGATTCTGATCCGACGCAATGGCCTGACCGAACGGCACGCCCGCGCACTACTGCGGGTGGACGATCCCGACCTGCTGATGGACCTTTTGGAAAAGATCATCGATGATGCCTTAAACGTCAGCGAAGCGGAAACCCTGATCGCATCTGCGATCGCGCCGAAAGAAAAGAAGAAAAAACCGCGCCGCATTGCATCGGTTAAGGACATCCGTCTTTGCATCAATTCCTTAAACCATACCGTTGCCACCCTCCGAAGAGCGGGTATCAAACCGCAAACGCAGATCCAAGAAAGCGAGCGGTTTGTTGAATATATCATTCGTATAAGCAAGCACCCATAAGTGTTTGCATACCCGAACATCCTAATCCCCTATATGCAAGAATCGCGCACATTTTCCCCGATGTGCGCGATTCTTGTTTTTTGGCGACAAAAATGAGCCCGACCGCAGAAAAAGGAAATATAACGTGGTGGTTTCATCTCCCTTTGAGCAAGAAAAGTATAGTTGCCACCTCATATCAACTAAAATAGAAATAGGTGTAAATTCCGCATAATTGCGGAATTTGATTTAATTTTTCTGTTTTCCGCCGATCCGCTCTCTACCGTACCTATGTACGCTGACGAGAACGGATCGACGAAATCGGATCTCATTTTTATCAGCCAAACAAAACCGTCATGTTTCACGTGAAACATTCATATATGCTTTTCCCATATTGTTTCACGTGAAACAATGAATTTTACTAAAAACCCTTTTATTTTCGGTTTTAATATGATATACTAATCCTATCATATTAAAATAAGGAAGTTTATTATGGGAAAAATCGTTTCCATCACCAATCAAAAAGGCGGCGTCGGTAAGACGACCACCGCCGTCAGCTTGACCTATTCCTTGGCGGAAGAGGGGAAGAAGATGCTGTTTGTAGACATCGACCCGCAGGCCAACGGAACCAGCAGTTTCGGCGTCAACAAGCGAAATATCAAGCAATCGGTCTATGAAGTGTTGATCGGTGCCTGCTCGGTGCAGGATGCGATTATGCACACCGCGTATGAGAATGTGGACATCCTTCCCACCAATATGAATCTGGCGGGTGCCGAGATCGAGATGGTGGCGATGGAAAACCGCGAGAACCTGCTTCGCGCCGCGCTGAATAAGGTGCGCCACCGCTATGATTTTATTATCATCGACTGCCCGCCCAGCCTTTCGTTGCTGACCTTGAATGCACTCAACGCATCCAACAGCGTTATTATTCCGCTCCAGCCCGAATATCTGGCGTTGGAGGGCGTATCCCAGCTGATCAACACCATCAAGCTGGTCAAAAGCCGCTATAATCCCGCCCTTTATATCGAGGGCGTCCTGCTGACGATGTATGACGGTCGCTTGAATGTCACCCTGCAGGTGGCGGGGGAGATCAAAAAGTATTTCGGCAGTAAGGTCTATAAAACCGCCATCTGCCGCAACGTTCGCCTCTCCGAAGCCCCCAGCCACGGAGTGCCGGTGCAGATCTACGACCGCTATTCCAAAGGCGCGTTGGCGTATCGCGAGATGGCAAGAGAATTTCTGGAAAGGAATCAAGAGCAATGAAGAAAAAGGGATTAGGCAAAGGGTTGGATGCCCTTTTTGAAGATAACAGCTACGATTTAGAGCCCCAAGGCGGGGGAGAGACCCTCATCCGCCTTTCTCAAATCGAGCCCGATAAGAACCAGCCGCGGAAATTTTTCGACGAAGCTGCGCTGGAAGAATTGGCCGCGTCCATCAAAGAGCACGGCTTGATTCAGCCCATCATCGTATCCCCGCTGGAAGAGGATCGCTACCGCATTATCGCGGGCGAACGCCGTTGGCGCGCCTGCCGTTTGGCAGGATTGGAGGAGATCCCCGCGTTGGTGCGGGAGTATACCGACCAAGAGATCAGCGAGGTCAGCTTGATTGAAAACCTGCAGCGGGAAGACTTGAACCCCATTGAAGAAGCCTTGGGCTATCGCAATCTGATGGACGTCTACAGAATGACTCAAGAAAAGATCGCCCAGACGGTCTCCAAATCCCGCTCCGCCATCGCCAATACTCTGCGTCTTTTGACTCTGCCCGAGCAGATCTTGGATTTCATCAAGACCGGCGACCTTTCGGCAGGTCACGCCCGCACCTTGATCGGGCTGGAGGATGCAGATCAGCAGTTGGCACTTGCCAATAAGATGATCACCGACGAATTGAGCGTGCGCCAAGCCGAAGATCTGGTCAAAAAGAGCAAGAAAGAGCCGAAAACCGCGCCCTTGCCCGACCCTGCGGTGGCGCAGGCGATCAAAGAGCTGGAAAACCGCGCCGCAAGCGGTGTCGGCAACAAAGTTCTGATCCGCCATAAACCCGATAATAAGGGCAAGGTGGAGATCCAATACCATTCGGTGGATGAGTTGGAAAAGATTATCGAGATTCTGGAAGGGGGCGGCATTTGATGAACGAGCAAGAAAGATCCTTGTTTGACGAGATCTGGGAGGCCGCAGGGCTGAAAGAAGAACCAAAGCAACAGCCTGCCGAAGAGGTTTCGGCGGAACCGACCCCTGTCGCGGAAGAGCCGATCGCCGAAGAAGCAACGACCGAAGAACCTGCCGCTGAGGAGCCTGTCGCAGAGGAACCCGCCGGCGAAGAGATTCCGGCAAAGGAAACCAAGGTCAAGAAAACAAAGAAAAACAAAGAAAAACCCGCCAAAAAGGCAAAAAAAGAGAAAAATCCGACGCAAGACCACGCCGAAAAGAAAAAGAGCGTGAAATTCCTGGTCATCTATACCATTGTCTTTGTCATCGTCATCTCCGCCTTGATTTCGGGGAGCTATATGATCAGCCAACGGATCCATCTGGAGAACAACGAAGCCCAGAGCGGCAGTGATCATCATTCCACCCTGCAGAACATCAAAGATAAGAATGAGGCGCTGAGAAAGGAAAATTCCTCCCTCAAAGAGCAAAACGAAAGCCTGACCCTCTCGGAGCAGGATTCCACCGAACTTTTGGATAGCGCCGCCGATATGATCGAGCATCAGGAATATCTCTCCGCCGCGATGGCGAAATATATCGACGGTAACCGCGCCGATGCCCGCACCATTCTCTCCACAGTGGACCGAAGCAAGCTTTCTCCCACCGCCAAAGAGTACTACGATCTTTTGGATCAGAAATTAAACTAATATGAAAGAAGTTATCATTTATTCCGACGGTGCCTGCAGCGGCAACCCCGGCCCCGGGGGATGGGGAACCATCCTCTCCTATCAAGGGCGGGAAAAGGAACTGAGCGGCAGTGAACCGCAGACCACCAATAACCGTATGGAGTTGCTGGCGGCCATTATGGGGCTGGAGCAACTCAAAGAGCCCTGCAAGGTCACCTTGATCAGCGACTCCAAATACCTTTGCGAAAGCATTTTGCAAAAATGGGTCTTTTCCTGGGAGCAAAACGGCTGGCGCAAGGCCGATAAAAAGCCCGCCTTGAACGTGGACCTCTGGGAACGGATGCTAAAGCAACTCCGCCGCCACGAGGTCTCTGTCCAATGGATCAAGGGCCATGCGGGCCACCCCCAAAATGAACGCTGCGACCGCTTGGCGGTCAACGCCTATCTTTCTTTAAAAGAAGGGAACCAACTATGAAACGAATCATTGCCATCCTGCTTTGCTTGCTGTTGATTCTTTGCGGAACCACCGCCTGCAAGCCGGATACCTTAACCAACCCCGTGGTCATCACCGATCCCGACGAACAGCCGCAAGAACCCCTGCCGCCGCAGGATCAGGGCGCCGCGGATCAACCGGAAGAACAACCCGATGAACAACCCGAAGAAACCCCCGACGAAAAAACCGAGGAGCAACCCGAAACCGAGGAACAACCCACCCAGGCGGCACCGCTGAACCATCCCTTTGCCGCCGAAGGGTTCAAACCCTCCGCCGAAACCAAGGGTACGCTGAACCTTTCGGGTCTGACCAAAAATACCGACCCTGCCGCCGCGCTGAAAGACCGCACCATCGCCCTCTATACCGCGGCGGATCAACCGACATTCAATTATGTAAACCAAAAAGGGGACACCATCAGCGAATGGGATTGGATGAAGTCGATGGCGGAAGCCTATGGATTTACCTTGAAACTCACCGTCAAAAAGGCGGAAACCTCCTTGAAAGCCCAGCGGGTCGCCCTTTTTGCGGGCAAGAAACTCAGCCTGTTGCAGTTTGGTGAAAAGGACCTTGCCGCCGCCATGACCTTGGCGCAATCGGCGGAAGATTATCTCGATGCATCCGCCGCCACCGACGGAGTCAGCAAGGCGGTGTTGGAGCAAAGCAAACAGACCCTCTTTGCTCCCAAGGGGATGGTTTCTTCCCTTTGGTATAATAAAGACCTGATGCCGCAGGAGACCGATCCCGCCGCATTGGCAAAAGAGAATAAATGGACCATCGACGCCTATAAGGCAATCTGGGATGCCTCCGCCGAAAAGGGCATCCTGCCGCAGGAAATCGATGATGAACTCGCTTGGATCACCCTTTCGGGCAAAAGCCCGCTGACCCTGCTGAAGGGGAAGCTGGATAGCAACTTAAATGCCAGAACCACCCGCGAACTCTGGGCGGATCTAAAAGACCTGCGGGTGCAATTCAAACCCTTCACCCCTGCTGATGAGACCGAATACAGCCTTAAGGCAGGCAACGCCGCCATGACCTTCACCGCCGCCCCCGAGCGCGGGGAGGAGCAGACGCTGCAAACAGCGCCGCTGCCCTCGATGAAGGAAGGAACGGCAGGTACCGTCACCTTTGCGGGCACCTTTATGGCATTGCCCCGCTATCAAGACGAAGCGGATGCCCCCGCCGCGCTGACCTTCGCGGAAACTTGGTGTAACAGGTATACCGAAGCCCGCGCCGCAGACCTCTTTGCGCTGGGGATGACCGCCGAAGATTATGTAAACTATGTAGACTTCGCCGAAGAAAACGGCCACCTCATCTTCCGTAGTGCCGAGATCGAAACGCTGGCAGAAACCCTGCTGAAGTGCACTTGGGATCCCGCCATCAATCAAGAGCAGGAATATTCCAAGATCCGCACCCAACTCAACGCGCTGATCGACCGCCATAACCTTTATTATTAAGAAAACAAAAATCCGCTTCCCCCGAAGCGGATTTTTTATGCCCAAATCATTTGGTTCGTGTCACCCTTTTCGTTTGATACCCCAAATCATTTGGGGATAGGATGCATAAATCATTTGTGCAGATGAAATATTTGAGCGAAAAAAACACAATTCATTTGTGTTTTGATGCACATTTCATTTGTACAGGCAAATTATTTGGGTGAAGAAACACAATTCATTTGTGTTTGTCGGTCCAATCTATTTGGACAATTTCCGGTCCAATTCAATTGGACTATGGCCGTACCAATTCATTTGGTGCGGCAAAGACGGGACGATGAGGGCATCGTCCCCTACGAAACAATTAAATGCCTATACCTAACAAATCATTTGTTAGGTGTCACAATTCATTTGGGGTGTTTTTTGCTTTTGTTTTCTTTTTCTAAAACCGTTCAAATTGGATGCAGATTTTCGTTTCTTTTACCTTCGGCTATATAATGATATGCCGAACGGTAAAAAAACGGAAAAGACACAAAAAAGAACCCGCTTTTGCGGGTTCTTTCCTTATTCTGTCGGTCTGCGCCGATTTCAACGGTTATAATCCGCGCTGAACGCAGATCTCCCTAAACTCATCCATTGTTACAAGTACTTGCCGCGGCTTGGCTCCTTCGAAGGGCCCGATGATCCCCAGCTTCTCCAGCTGGTCGATGACACGGCCTGCGCGGGCATAGCCCATCGAGAGTTTACGTTGCAGCATCGAAGTGGACGCCATACCCGCCTCGATGACACATTCGGCGGCGGCGACCAGCAGTTCATCGTAGCCGGTCTCTTCTGCTTCGTCGGAGCTGTTGTTGCTCTTGTTGCCGCGGGCGGCGAGGGTATCGATGTCGGAGATGGCGGTCTGATCGTAGTCCGCGCCCATGGAATTATTCTTGACATAGTTGACGACCGCTTCCACTTCGCCGTCGGCAACAAAGCAGCCCTGCACCCGCATCGGCTTATTGGCGCCGATAGGCTTATAGAGCATATCGCCCTTGCCGAGCAGTTTTTCCGCGCCGTTTTCGTCCAGGATAATGCGGGAGTTGATGCCGTTGTCCACCGCGAAGGCAATTCTGGAGGGGATATTGGCTTTAATCAAGCCGGTGACCACATCGGCGCTGGGGCGCTGGGTGGCGACGATCAGGTGGATGCCCGCCGCGCGCGCCTTGGCGCAAAGGCGGCAGATGCAATCCTCCACTTCCTTGGAGGAGACCATCATCAGATCTGCCAACTCGTCGATGACAATGACCAAGCGGGGCATCGGCTGGTAGTCGGAATGGGTCTTGCAATAGTCGTTGTAGGCATCCAGATTCCGTACCTGGGTGTTTTTCATCAGATCATAGCGGCGATCCATCTCGGTGCACGCCCATTGCAGGGTGCCCGCCGCTTTTTTGGGGTTGGTGACGACAGGAATCATCAGGTGGGGGATGCCGTTATAGACATCCATCTCCACCGCCTTGGGGTCGACGAGGATCAGTTTCACATCGTCGGGGGTGGCTTTATACAAAATCGACATCAAAATGGTGTTGATACAGACCGATTTACCCGAACCGGTGGTACCTGCCACCAGCAAGTGGGGCATCTTCGCCACATCGAAGGTAATGAGATTGCCGGCAATATCCTTGCCCAGCGCCGAGGTCAGCGGGCTCTTGCCTTCGGCAAAAGCGGGGGAGGAAAGAACCTCGCGGATAAAGACGGTGCTGGTGGTCTTATTGGGAATTTCGATCCCCACCGCCGCTTTGCCGGGGATGGGGGCTTCGATACGGACCTGCGTTGCCGCCAACGCCAGCGCTAAATCGTCCGAAAGGGAAGCGATCTTGCTGACGCGGGTCCCTGCCTTAGGTGCCAGCTCAAAGCGGGTGACATTGGGGCCGACGGCAATGCCGGTCATGGTGGCTTCGATGCCGAAATCTCTTAAGGTCTGAATTAAAATTTCTTCCTTTTCCCGCAGTTCGCTTTGGGTGGTGCCGCTGCCGGACCGCCCTGCCTTCAAGAGGGTGATGGGCGGGAAATTATAAAAGCTCATCTGCTCCGCCTCCTGCGGTTGCTCCGCTTTGGGCTTGCGGGAGGCGCGCTTTCGGACGGGCTTGGGATCGATGGCGCCGATATCGGCGGGATCGATAAAGTTTTCGGCAGAAATATCGTCATAATGGAAGACGGGGATGACATCGGTCACCTCTTCCGGAGGAGTAACGTCCATCGGCGGGACCCAGACCTCCGGCTCTTCCCGCTCGCCGTCTGCCTCCATATCGGCAAAGCGGCGTTTGATCTTTTCTTCTTCCACATTATCGATCAGCACCGGTGCTTCCCGCTTCTCTTTCGCGATGGCAAAGAGCTTGCGGAAGGGCCACGCCATTTGATAGAGGGTCAGATCAAAGAAGAAGAGCACCGCAATAATGAGTGCGGCAACCATCAGGATGCCAAACCCCCATTTGCTCATCAAGGCGATCAGCGGGCAGGCGATGATGCCGCCGACCACACCGCCCTGCAGTTCCATTCCTTGGTTCCAGAAATCGGCGAGCCCTTCGGTGAAAAACTCCCCGAAGGAATAGTCGCCGGGATACCAGAATAAGTAGCTCGACCCCGAAATGACGGTGGCGAGCACCAGCCCTGTCCAGATCTTAACATTGGTGCTGTATTTTTTCTCCTTATCCAAAGCGTCCACGCCCAACCACACCAAAAAGAGGGGGAAGAGGAAGGTGGCAAACCCGAATAATCCATAGAATAGGTGATTGACCAGCCAATCCTTCAGCGGAACGTCGATCGGCGTATAAATATAGATGGCAAACAGCAGCGCCAACGCAAAAAACACCACTGCGTAGATGCTGCGTTGGGTGGCTTGCTTCTTTTCGGCTCTCTTTGCCGCCGCTTCTTCTAATTTTTTCTTTTTACTTACCCGAGGCACCTTTGCGCCCTCCTTAAATTTTTACAAAATTCAAAACGATTGCCGCAACACCCAGCGCGGCAGAATAGAACATCAAAACAGAAACATTTTCTTTTTTCACCAAACGTTTGAGCAGATACAGCCCGCCCAGCGCGCCGAGGAGCACCGCGCCCAAGGCAAACCAAAAGGTGCGGCCCATCATCGTCCAATCCGCGGCCATCAAGCCCTTGCCCAAGAGGGCGGGGATGGCGGTCATGATGGAAAAGTCCAGCGCCGCCTGCGCCTTAAACCCCATATTCCGCGCCATGCAGAAGGTCATACCGGTGCGGGAAAAGCCGGGGAGCAGAGACGCGCCTTGAAATAGGCCCAATTTTAATGCCTGCCCGAAGGTCAGGTCGGTCAGATCCCAATTTTTTTCGATACTGTGGTCTCCGATAAAGAGCAACCCCGCATTGGCGATCAGCAGGCAACCCACCAAAAGCAGGCTTTCGCCAATCCCCTCCAAAAATCCATACCGCTGTTGCAGAAAGACCAAGATCCAATAGGGAACCGCCGCGACGGGCGCATAGATCGCCATCTTCTGATAGCGGCTCGCCTTGCGCCAGCGGAATTTATTGTTTTTACTGTCGGCAATCATTTTGCCGATCCCCTTGATGCACTCCCAAGCGGTCTTATAAAAGAAGAGCAGCATCGCCGCCGCCACCGCAAGCTCCAGCCCTGCGGGCAGGGTCTTCTCTGAAATTTTTTCAAAAAGCAGGCGGTGCGCCGAGGCGGAAAGGGGCAGAGCCGAAGCCAATCCTTCCAACAGCCCGCCGATGATGGTTTTAAGTAATTCCATTGCATCCTCCACAGGACATAAATATAGATACTATCATTATAACAAAGATATAAATTTAATGCAACCGCATTTTTTCGCTTGACAGATTACTCGAATTCCCCTATAATTATGATTGGTGTATTAGTATATTTTGACTAAATTATTTTAGTTTGAATTACTTTTCAGACACACAATCATAACATAAGGAGGCAAAACCATGTTCCAAGTAGAACTGTGGATGCTGATCGCCGTTGTGGTTGCTGTTGTTATTTTAGGCTTTGTTCTTTTCATCGCCGGCTTTTCTTATAGAAAGAAGAGCAGTGAAAAGCAGATCGGCTCTGCCCGCGAAGAAGCAAAGCGAATCATCAACGATGCAATTAAGACTGCCGAGTCCAAAAAGAAAGAAGCCCTTTTGGAAGCAAAAGAGGCTTTGCTCAAAGAACGTACCGAGCAGGAAAAAGATCTCAAAGAGCGTCGCGTGGAGGTAACACGGCAAGAAAAACGGCTCCAGCAAAGAGAAGAAATTCTCGACAAGAAGTATGATAACATCGAGCGCAAGGAAGAGATCCTTGCCGAAAAGCAGCAAAAGGTAGAAAAGCTGCAGCAAGAAACAGAAGAAGTCAAAAAAGCGCAGATCGCGGTATTGGAGAAGATCTCCGGCTATACCGCCGAGGCCGCCAAAGCCGAGTTGTTGCGCCAGATGGATTCCGAATTGGAGCACGAATATGCTCTGCGCATCAGCGAGCACGAAAACCGCTTCAAGGAAGAAATGGACGATAAGACCAAGAACATTCTTTCGCTGGCGATCCAAAAATGCGCCGCCGACCATGTGGTGGAATCCACCGTCTCGGTCGTTTCGTTGCCCAGCGATGAAATGAAGGGCCGCATCATCGGTCGCGAAGGCCGCAATATCCGCGCGCTGGAGACCATCACCGGTGTGGATCTCATTATCGACGATACCCCTGAAGCCATCACCCTCTCCAGCTTCGACCCCATCCGCCGCGAGGTTGCGCGGCAGACCTTGGAAAAGCTCATCTCCGATGGCCGTATCCATCCTGCCCGCATTGAAGAAACGGTGGAAAAGGTCAAGAGAGATCTGGAAGTCTCTATGAAGAAGGAAGGCGAACGCGCCACCTTTGAAGCAGGGGTTCACGGCCTGCATCCCGACCTGATCAAACTGCTGGGTCGCCAAAAGTACCGCACCAGCTACGGCCAGAACGTCTTAAATCACTCTATCGAAGTTTCCCAGCTCTCCGGCCTGCTGGCCGCTGAACTCGGTGCCGACGTTACCATCGCCAAACGCGCCGGCTTACTGCACGATATCGGCAAGTCGGTCGATTTTGAGATGGAAGGCTCCCATATCCAGATCGGCGTGGATATCGCTAAAAAGTATAAGGAAAGCGAGACCGTTGTCCACGCCATCGCCGCCCACCACGGCGATGTGGAGACCGTTTCGGTCTATGACGCCATCGTCCAGGCCGCCGATGCCATCTCTGCCGCCCGCCCCGGTGCCCGCAGAGAAAATCTGGAGAACTATATCAAGCGTCTGGAGAAATTGGAAGAGATCGCCAATTCCTTCCCCGGCGTTGAAAAGACCTTCGCCATCCAGGCCGGCCGCGAGATCCGCATTATGGTGGATCCCGAAAAGATCTCCGACGATAAGATGACCATCCTTTCCCACGATATCGCTAAGAAGATCGAGGGCGAGTTGGAGTATCCCGGTCAGATTAAAGTCCACCTCATTAGAGAAAGCCGTTCTATCGATTTTGCGAAGTAATAAACCGATGAAATCGGGCGCAGACCGAAAAGAATAATGTAGGGACCTCTGAAAAGAGGTCCCTTTTTATGTCTTCGCAGTTTTCTGTGCCAAATGAATTGGTACGGAAACACACAAATGATTTGGGGTACCAAATGATTTGTTGGGCAAATAACCAAATGAATTGGGGTAACAAATGATTTGTTAGAAAAATACCATGCATTCATTTGTCCAGCCAAATGATTTTGGGTATGGATTGTTCTTTGTAGGGGATGGGTTTCCCGTCCCGCTATAGTTTGTTCAAATCAATATCGGGCGGGTCAACCCCGCCCCTACAATAGAAACGATGGTTTGTACCAAATGATTTGGTAGACAAACAACCAAATGATTTGGTTAGGAAACATACAAATGATTTGTATGTCTAACAAATGATTTGTTAGAAACGCACCCAAATGATTTGGGGTATGGATTGTTCTTTGTAGGGGACGGGTTTCCCGTCCCGCTATAGTTTGTTCAAATCAATATCAGGCGGGGCAACCCCGCCCCTACGATAGAAACGATGGTTTGTACCAAATGATTTGGTAGGCAAACAACCAAATGATTTGGTTAGGAAACATACAAATGATTTGGTAGGCAAACAACCAAATGATTTGGTAGGCAAACAACCAAATGATTTGGTTGGGAAACATACAAATCATTCGGTACCCCAATTCATTTGGCACAGAAAACTGCGAAGACATAAAAAAGGGACCTCTTTTCAGAGGTCCCTACATTATTCTTTTCGGTCTTCGCTCATTTCAACGGTTTATTTGATTGGTTTCTCTTTGATAGCCTTAGGAGATCTCGGATATGCCTTCGGCGTATCCGAGATTTTTCGAATAACAATAATCGCTCGCTTGTCTTCCTCTTCGGGCAGGGTATATTGATAAACCTCTTCCACCTTGCCGCCTAAAATTTTGATGGCGGCTTTGGCGTTTTCCAATTCTTCTTCCGCGGTCGCGCCCTTATAGGCGATCAGCGCGCCGCCCTTTTTGACCAGCGGCAGGCAATATTCCGCCAATTTGGAAAGTTCCGCCACCGCGCGGGAGACGGCGATGTCAAAAGAGCCCCGCAGTTCCTTATTTCTGCCCGCATCTTCGGCGCGGGCGTGGAGGGTTTGGATACCATTGAGGTTTTGGGCGGCGATAACTCCGTCAATGAAGTTCAGCCGCTTTTGGAGGGAATCCAAAAGGGTCATCTGCAGGTCGGGGCGGGCAAACTTCAAAGGCAGAGAGGGAAACCCTGCCCCGCAACCCACATCGATGCAGGTCGCCCCTTGGGGAAAGATGCCCTTGGCGATGGGGAAAATACTGTCCCAATAATGCTTTTTCATCATCTCTTGGGGGTCGGTGATGGCGGTCAGGTTCATCACCTTGTTGGTTTCCAGCAGTTGCCCCTCAAATTGCAGTAACTGCTTTCCTAAATCGGCGGGGCAATCGATGCCTTCCTGCTCCAAAAGAGCGATCAGTTTATTCATTCGTTCCATTTCGATTCTTCCTTTGTTCAAGTTCAATCATCAATACGCTGATGTCCGCCGGACTGACACCGCTGATGCGGCTGGCCTGTCCAATGGAAACCGGGCGCACCGCAGAAAGTTTCTGCCGCGCTTCCAACCGCAGACCGATCATCTCTTCGTAATTAAGATCTTCGGGCAGGCGGCGGTTTTCCAACCGCTGAAATTCCCGCACTTTGGAAAGTTGCTTTTCGATATAGCCTTCATATTTGATGGATATCTCTGCCTGCCGCCCTTCGGCTTTGGTCAAAGTGGGGCGATCGGGATCGATGGGCGCGAGATCAAAATAACTCACCTGCGGGCGGGCGATCAGCTCCGCCAAGGATGCGCCGCCGCTCAAGGCGGGTGTCCCGCACCGCTCCAGAATTTCTTTTAAAGTTTGGTTCTGCGGCGAACAATAGGTGCACCGCAGGCGAGAAATCTCCGCTTCGATGTTGGCTTTTTTGGTTAAGAATTTTTGATACCGCTCCTCGCCGATCAGCCCGATCTCGTAGCCGATGGGGGTGAGGCGCAGATCGGCATTATCCTGCCGCAATAAGAGGCGATATTCGCTGCGGCTGGTCATCATCCGATAGGGTTCGGGGGTACCTTTGGTCACTAAATCGTCGATCAAGGTGCCGATATAGGAATTGGCGCGGTCGAAGACGACGGGGTCTTTGCCCTGCAGTTTGCGGGCGGCGTTGATTCCCGCCACCAAGCCCTGGGCGGCGGCTTCTTCGTAGCCGGAGGAGCCGTTGAACTGCCCTGCACCGTAAAGACCGTCGATGGTCTTAAATTCCAGGGTGGGATATAAGGCTTGGGGATCGACGCAATCGTATTGGATGGCGTAGGCGACCCGCATAATTTCCGCTTGTTCCAAGCCCTTGATGGAATGGATGAACTGCCGCTGGACAAATTCCGGCAGGGAAGAGGAAAGCCCTTGAATATACATCTCTTCCGTCTCCAGCCCGCAGGGCTCGATGAAGAGTTGATGGGCGGTCTTTTCCTTAAACCGCATAATTTTATCTTCAATGGAGGGGCAGTAGCGGGGCCCGACGCCCTTGATCTGCCCGCTGTAGATGGGGGATAAGTGGATGTTCTCCCGAATGATCTCGTGGGTGCGCTCGTTGGTTGCGGTCAGCCAACAACAAACCTGATTTTCCCCGATATCCTCGTTCTCAAAGGAGAAGGGGATGATCTCTTCATCACCCTCTTGGACGACCATTTGGGAAAAATCCAAGCTCCGCTTGTTGACACGGGCAGGGGTGCCGGTCTTAAAACGGCGCAGGGGGACCCCCAACTTCAGCAAACATTCGCTCAGTTGATTGGCAGGGAACATTCCGTCCGGCCCGCCGGGGAGTTGGCTCTTGCCGATGATGATCTCGCCCTTTAAGTAGGTGCCGGTGGCAAGGATGACCGCCTTGGCGGAATACTCCGCACCCAAGTGGGTCACTACCCCCGAAACCCGATTTCCTTCGGTCAGGATCTCAACGATCTCCCCTTGGATCAGCATCAGATTTTCCTGCCGCTCCAGCGCGTGCTTCATATATTGGCTGTAGCCGCGGCGGTCGCTCTGCACCCGCAGAGAATGGACCGCAGGCCCCTTGCCCAAATTGAGCATACGGCTCTGCAGGAAGGTGGCATCCGCCGCCTTGCCCATCTCGCCGCCCAAGGCATCGATCTCGCAGACCAGATGCCCCTTGGCAGTGCCGCCGATGGAGGGGTTGCAGGGCATATTGCCCACCGCATCCAAGCAGATGGTGAAAATGCCCACCTTGCACCCCAGACGCGCGGCGGCCAATGCCGCTTCGATGCCGGCGTGACCGGCACCGATCACCGCTATATCCAAATTTTCAACAAAGTATTTTTCCATTGGTACTCCTACATTATAATACGCAAAAAGATCCGCTTATTTTTTATTTTCCTACGCAAAATTTGGCAAAGATATTATCGATCATTTTCTCGGTAACAGTCTGTCCTGTCACTTCGCCGACCGCCGATGCCGCTTCGGTGATATCCAAAGATGCCAGATCGGGGGTAAAGCCCATCTCCAGGCAGTCGATGGCGCGGCGGACGCTCTCTCTGCCCGCCAGCAACCGCTGGGCTTGGGAAAGGGAGGTCAGGATCCCTTGGTCGCCGCAATCTTCGGCGGAATATTGGGTCTCGATCCATCCGTCGATGGCCGAGAGCCCCTCGCCTTGCTTGGCAGAAAGTTTTACTATATGTATAAAATGATCTTGAATATACTCTAAGTCTGCTTTTTGGGGCAGATCCGACTTATTGATGATGGCTAAATTGCGCTCATTGCCGAACTCCTCGGCAAGGGCGATATCTTCCTCGGTCAGGGGGCGGGAACCATCGAAAACCGCAAACACCACCTGCGCCGCTTGGGCGCGGGCGCGGGCAATATCGATGCCCTGCTGTTCGATGGGGTCGGCGGTGGTGCGGATACCGGCAGTGTCGGCAATGTGACACTTGAGATCGCCGAGGCGGCAACCTTCGGTAACCGTGTCGCGGGTGGTGCCCGCAATGTCCGAAACGATGCTGCGGTCATAGCCCAACAGCCGATTCATCAAGGTGCTTTTGCCCACATTCGGGGCGCCGACAATGGCGATGTTCAACCCCTCTTTAATGAGCTGACCGCGATCGGAGCCTGCCAGCAGGGCTGAAAGTTCCTTTTCAATGGCGCGCAGTTCCGCCAAGGTATCTTCTTCGGGCGCGTCCACCTCGTCGGGGAAATCCACATACGCCAAAAGGGCGGTATTGAGATCCACCAACCGCTCGTAAACAGCGGATAGGCGGCGGGACAGGTGCCCCTCTAATTGAGAAAGCGCGTTCTTGCGCTCGGCGCGGGAGGTGGCTTCGATCAGATCGATCACCGCCTGGGCTTTGATGAGATCCAGCTTGCCGTTTAAAAAGGCACGCTTGGAAAATTCGCCCGCCTGAGCCATGCGGCATCCCTTTTGCAAAAGCAATTCGCAAACGCTCTGCAGAACATATAACCCGCCGTGGCAACAAAGCTCGACGGTATCCTCGCCGGTATAGGAGCGGGGCGCTTGATAATAGGTCACCACCGCTTCGTCATAGACCTCGCCCTCCGCTTGGATGCGGCAAAGGGTCGCCTTGCCGTGCTCCAAAACAGCGGGCGTTCCGTTGATTTTATAAAGCAGGGGAGCCACTACCGATAACACGTCGGCACCGCTCACCCGAATGATCCCCAACGCCGCGGTCGCCGGCGCGGTGGCAATCGCGCAGATAATATCGCTCATTATTCATCGTCCTTATTTCAGATTTATATCTCAATTTTTTATTATAACATATAAAACAATTGATTGTCTATCCTTTTCCTTGCACAATTCATTTGGTACGAACCATCGTTTATATTGTAGGGGCGGGGTTGCCCCGCCCGATATTGTTTTGAACAATCCATAGCTACAAACAACATTCAGATCCACAAATCATTTGTGTTTCGTTGCAAATTCATTTGTGCTTTATCTGACAATTCATTTGTTAGTCCCCAATTCATTTGGGTGTTTGCCTAACAAATTATTTGGTACCCCAAATCATTTGGGTGGATGTACAAATGCATTGTGTTTGCCTAACAAATCATTTGGTACCCCAATTCATTTGGGTAGACATACAAATCATTTGGTATCCCAATTCATTCGGGTAGACATACAAATCATTTGGTGCCCCAATTCATTTGTGTTTTTCAGTCCAATTCATTTGGACCGAAAGTATATTGTTTCGTTATCCTACCAAATCATTTGGATCATTTTCTATAATTTCTTCTCTTTTAAAAACCGATCAAATGAGATGAAGATCGCTATTTCTTTACCCTTGAGGCGTATATCGATACGTCCAAGGGTAAAAAATGGCGAAGACATAAAAAAGGGACCTCTTTTCAGAGGTCCCTACATTATTCTTGTCGGTCTTCGCTCATTTCATCGGTTTACCTTATTTCTTGTAGCTTACTACTACGCGCCGCTTCGGCTCCGATCCCACGGAGAAGGTGGTGATATTTTCCTTACCGTTGAGGGCGGCGTGGATAATGCGGCGCTCATAGGGGCTCATCGGCTCCATAGTGATATTGCGCTTATATTTGATCGCCTTTTCGGCGTTCTTCTCTGCCAGATTGGTCAGCGTGCGGATACGCTTAGCACGGTAGTTTTCGGTATCGAGGGTAACGCGGAACTTCTCGCCGCTTCTGCCCTTATTGATGACCAGAGTGCAAAGGTATTGGGCGGCATCGAGAGTCTCGCCGCGGCGGCCGATCAGCACACCCATCTTGGCACCGGAGGCTTCCACGTAATAGTGACCTTCTTCACCGACCTCCACCTTCACAGCGGCGTCTTCTTCGGCACCGATCTGCTCCAGCAGACCCATCATAAAGTCGATGATCTTCTTGGAGTTTTCATCGTCGATCGGTTTCTTTTCCACTTCGGGGAAGAGGGGAGCGGCAGGCTCTGCCGACTCTTTCTTTTCTTTCTTTTTGGTTTCTTTCTTTTCGGCCGGCTTTTTATTCTTGCCGCCGGAAAGTTTCTCCGGCTCCCAAGCGGGGATGGCAGGGGCTTTCTTTTCTTCCTTTTTGGGTTGCTCGATCTCCTCGTCGGCGACCTCGACCTCCACCTTGATCTTTGCCAAGGTGGCGCCGATCCCAAAGATGCCCTTGCTGGGAGTCTCTTCGACGGTATAGCTTAAAAGGTCTTTATCTTCATTGAGTTCCTCGGCGGCTTTTTCCACCGCGGCTTCAATGGTCTTTCCTTCAAAATATAATTCTTTAATAGCCATGGTTTTCCTCTTTTATTTATTTCTTATTCTTTTTCTTACCTTCTGCGAGTGCAGCGGCTTTCTTTGCGGCGGCGGCACTGCGCTTTGCCTTCTTTTGCTCCTTTTCACGTTCCACGCGGGCTTCGGCTTCCGCCAACACCTTTTTGGGATCATACATCTTATTTAAGATCCAGGTCTGCGCCACGCTCAGGACGTTACCGACGATCCAGTATACACCCAACGCGCAGTTGAGGGTATAGCAGAAATAAAGGGACATCAAGGGCATCATATAGGTCATCATCTTACCGGAGCAGCCGTTTTGCATCTGGGGATCCTGGGTAGCCGCATTGAGCTTTTGAGAAAGCCAGGAGACCGCAAAACCGGTCGCCGCAGCCAGAATAGGAATGATCAGCATCCAGCTTAGAAAATCATCGCTGGGGGTGGCAGAAAGATCGATGACACCGAAAAGTTTCCCGCCGCCGATGCCCACATCAATGCCTGCCTTTTGGGCGGCGTTATGGATCTGCAGTTCATAGTTGCTGATCTCGCCGATCTTGGCGGGATCCTTGGCGATGGTCTCCATCACCTTATCCATCGCCTTGGGCAGAATGTCCTTGACTTTCAGCGCAAGTTCGTAGACACGCTGAGCGGTATTTTTGGTGAAAAATTCGCCCATACCCACATAGGTGATGGGATGGCGAACGATGGAATAGATCAATAAGATCAAGGGCAGCTGGATCAGCATCGGCAGGCAGCTGCTCATCGGGTTATAGCCTTCCCGTTGATAGAGTTTTTGCAACTCCATATTGTATTTCTCTTGGTTATTGCCGTATTTCTTTCTCAAGGCATCTTGGAAAGGACGCAGGCGAACCATATTCAGAGAATTTTTTTGCTGTTTCATAGACAGGGGGAACAAAATGATCTTAACGATCAATGCATAGGCAATAAGAGCCAGCGCGTAGTTATTAAACAACAGTTTATAGCACCATTGCATAATCCACGCAAATGGAACAATTAAATAATCCCACATCGTTTATTTTCTCCTTCTGAATAGTTCCCCGAGGGTTTCGGGGACAGGGTCGATTCCACCCATCGACCAGGGGTTACAGCGCAATATGCGCCATACAGCCAAAACTCCGCCGATCAATATGCCAAAGCGCAAAATCGCCGTATAGGCGTATGCGGAGCAGGTGGGATGAAATTTGCAACGGGCAGGGAGATGGGGCGAGATCCATTTTTGGTACGCCCGAATCGGAAGCAAAAAGAGCTTGCGGATGCCTTT
>JAFSHF010000020.1 GCA_017440465.1 Clostridia bacterium | reverse complement strand
TGGAGTTCTTGTTTGCACCAACGGTACCGTCGGAGCCCAGACCCCAGAATTTGCAGGAGATGGTGCCTTCGGGAGCGGTTTGGATATCAACAGTAGGCAGGGACAGATTGGTAACATCATCCACGATGCCGATAGAGAAGTTGTTCTTGGGCTCAGCAGCCTTCAGGTTCTCATAAACAGCGGCGATGCAACCGGGAGTAGTGTCCTTAGAGCCGAGACCGTAGCGGCCGCCGACAACCTGAACATCCTTAAACTCGGTACCTGCCAAAGCGGTAACAACATCCAGATACAGAGGCTCGCCCAAAGCGCCGGGCTCCTTGGTACGATCCAGAACAGCGATCTTCTTCACGCTCTTGGGCAGAACGGAAAGCAGATGCTTGGTGGACCAAGGACGATACAAACGAACCTTGACCAAACCAACCTTAGCGCCGTTGGCGTTGAGGTAGTCTACGGTCTCTTCGATGGTGTCGTTGACAGATCCCATCGCAACGATGACATATTCAGCATCGTCTGCACCGTAGTAGTTGAAGGGCTTGTAGTCGGTGCCGATCTTGGCATTGACCTTGTCCATATACTCTTCGACAACAGCAGGAAGAGCATCATAATACTTATTGCAAGCTTCGCGTGCCTGGAAGAACACGTCGGGGTTCTGAGCAGAACCGCGCAGAACAGGATGCTCGGGGTTCAATGCGTTCTTGCGGAACTCATTGACCGCGTCCATATCCAGCATGTCCTTCAAATCTTCATAGTCCCAGATCTCGATCTTCTGCAGCTCATGAGAGGTACGGAAACCATCGAAGAAATGCAGGAAGGGAACCTTGCCCTTAATAGCGGAAAGGTGCGCAACAGCGCCCAAGTCCATAACTTCCTGAACGTTGCTTGCGCAGAGCATAGCAAAGCCGGTCTGGCGGCAAGCCATAACGTCGGAATGATCACCAAAGATAGAGAGTGCATGAGAAGCCAAAGCACGAGCAGAGCAATGGATAACTCCGGGCAGCTGCTCACCGGCGATCTTATACATATTGGGGATCATCAGAAGAAGACCCTGAGAAGCGGTATAGGTGGTGGTCAGCGCACCTGCTGCCAAGGAACCGTGAACGGTACCGGCGGCGCCTGCCTCCGACTGCATCTCAACAACCTTAACCTTTTGACCAAATACGTTGACGCGGCCCTCCGCAGCCCACTTATCGGTCATTTCAGCCATTACCGAAGACGGAGTGATGGGGTAAATACCCGCAACGTCAGTGAACGCGTAGGAAACGTGTGCAGCGGCGTTGTTACCGTCCATGGTTTTCATTTTTCTAGCCATAGTGTCCTCCTTATATAAATATAAATTAAAATTTACCACTAAGTATTTTAACACGAAAATTCACCTATGTAAAGACCATAAAAAAAGAAAATCATAGAAATATAACAAAATTCTTGCTTTTTATTCGTTCAAATGTTATAAAAAGAATAGAATATAGGAGGATTTTCTATGGTTTCAAGAATGTTATCGTTTGGTTTGGCAGGGATCGACGCCTTCCCTGTCACCGTCGAAGTGGATATCAGCAACGGCCTGCCCGCTTTTGAGATCGTCGGTCTGCCGGATGCGGCGGTCAAAGAGTCCAAAGAACGCGTGCGCAGTGCGCTAAAAAACTCTAATTTCAATTTTCCTGCCCGCAGGATCACCGTCAATCTTGCCCCTGCCGATGTCAAAAAGGTAGGGCCGGTATATGATCTGGCAATGCTGATGGGATTTCTCTGCTGCGACGGCAGTCTGCAGGGCGATTTTTCGGGCATCGGCTTTATCGGCGAGCTTTCTCTTTTGGGCGAAGTACGCGCGGTACGCGGTGTTCTCCCGATGGCGTTGAAAGCGCGGGAACTTGGCTTTCGCGCACTGATCATTCCGGCAGAAAATATGCCGGAGGTTCAATACATCGATCAGTTGGCCATTTATCCGGTGCACCACGTTCGGGATGTGGTCGATCTATTCACCGGAAATGCGGTGATCGAACCGCTGAAACCGATCGAATTTTCCCCTGAAAATGAAGAAGATTTCCAAGTGGATTTTGCCGATGTGAAAGGGCAGTTCATTCCGCGGCGGGCGATGGAAATTGCCGCCGCGGGCGGGCACAATTTGCTGATGCAGGGCCCTCCGGGAAGCGGTAAAAGTATGCTTGCCAAACGGTTACCTACCATATTGCCGCCCTTAGAATTTGAAGAAGCGTTGGAATGTACTAAAATCTACTCGGTGGCGGCGCGCCCCGGGCAAGATCTTTGCCGCACCCGCCCCTTCCGAAGCCCCCATCATACTGCTACGTACGTGGCTCTTTGCGGCGGTGGACAACACCTGACTCCGGGCGAACTTTCGTTGGCACACAACGGGGTTTTATTCTTAGATGAACTGCCGGAATTTTCGCCGCAAGTTTTAGATTCCATGCGTGCCCCGCTGGAGGATAACGAGATCACCGTCGCCCGCGCCAACGGCACGGTTACTTACCCCTGCAATACGATGCTGATCTGCGCCATGAACCCCTGCAAATGCGGCTTTTTAGGGCACCCGACCAAGGCCTGCACCTGCTCTCCCGGCGAGATCCAACGCTACCGCCATCGCATCTCCGGTCCCTTGCTGGACCGCATTGATCTGCATATCGAAGTCCCTGCGGTCTCCTATGAAGAATTGAGCACCAAAGCCCCCGGCGAGCCCTCCGCCGCCATCCGCAGGCGCGTTCTCGCGGCGCGAAAACTGCAGATCGAGCGTTATCGCGACGAAGGCATTTCAAAAAACGCCGATCTTTCTTCACCGCAGGTTAAAAAATACTGTGTTCTTTCCCCCGAAGCCGAGCAGTTGATCCGCAAAAGTTTTGACCGCTTGGATCTTTCGGCCCGCGCTTATTATCGCATTTTGAAAGTCGCCCGTACCATCGCCGATCTGGCAGGTTCGGAACTGATTGAAACCATTCATATTTCCGAAGCACTGCGTTACCGCAGCAACGAAAACGACCAATAAAAAACAGCAGCCATCGGCTGCTGTTTTTTATTCATATTGCGTAGTAACGGTAATTTTACTGGATAAAGTTCCGCTTTTGCCTTGATAGGTCACATTTTGAAGCGTATCAATGACAATTTTCTGAATATCGCCCTTTGCATCGATATAATAAGAACGCGTTTGAGAAGACATTTCTCGCTCGATTTTTCGTTGGTCGGAAAACTCCAACATATCGGTCACTTTGTTATTTTTCAGTGTGAATACAATGACCTTCTCCCCCGCTTCCTCTTCCATCGTCACCGATTCAAGAAAATGCTTACTGTATTTAAAATTGTTATCAATTCGAAACAGGGAGAGGGTATTCATATAATTGGTCCGATGGTTCAACAGCGCAATGCTTTCTTCGGTAACATCCTGCCACTCCCCGCTCTGCAGGTCCAATTGATACGCCTTTTTACCATCAGCCTTATAGGAGGCAACCGGCTCTCCGTTTGTATAATCATTGCGCTCAAATGTAACTTTCTCTTCTTTATCGGTGGCAAATGAATATTCGATCACACCGACCGTTTCTTTATTTTCGATCGCCGTATCCTTATTCTCTGTCAACACAGTGATCGAGCCTTTTTTATGGTCAATCGATTGAAGCACCGCCGCTTCATAAGCGGAGAAAGCCGCGTCGGTTTCGGGCGTATCCTCAAAAGTACTGCATCCGGCAAAAGAGAGCAGAATCATTGATATTATCGATAAACATACAATTCGTTTCATCATTTCATCCTTATTTAAATTTTATATTCATATTATATTCTTCTATATCGGTAAAGTCAAGAAAAACAACCCCCCTGCGCTATGCAGGGGGGTTGGATCGATCAAACCTAAAAAGCAATTAGGCACCCATCTTATTCAATTTGACGGTCAGCTTGCTCTTCTTTCTGTTGGAGGTATTCTTTGCGATAATACTCTTTCCGACAGCCTTGTCAATCTTCTTGACAGCAACCTTATAAGCTTCGGTGGCTGCAGCCTTATCACCGGACTCTACAGCTGCATCGAATTTCTTGATCAATGTTTTGAGTTCGGATTTCAGCATTTTATTTTGCAGGGTCTTGGTTTCGGTAACCAATACTCTCTTTTTAGCAGACTTGATATTGGGCATGGGATACACCTCCTTATCTTCTTTTTTCAAATGCTTAAATATTTTAACACCCTTTTTCAATAAAATCAAGTATTTTTTTAAAAATAAGGGATCATTTTATATTTTAAGTGTTTTTTTGAACGAAATAAACAAAAATAATTAAATCTGTCGAAATTTTTCTATTAATTTTATTTTTTTACTTGACTTTACAATAAACTTATCTTATAATATTGTATATGCGTACATTAGGAACTGAAAATGGAAATGCCAATCAATCGGTCACCCTGCAATTAATTCAAGCAGCGCAGGGCGGCGATGCCAATGCGCTAAATCAGATCATTCTTTTATGGACTCCTCTTTTGGTCCGTTTATCCTCCCGCTACTTTATTATCGGCGGAGATAAGGAAGATCTTCTGCAGGAAGCGCGCATCGGATTGCTCAAGGCGATCCAAAGCTATAATCCCCATAAAGGCATCGACTTTCTCCCCTATGCCAAAACGTGTATACACAATCATATCATATCTGCAATGAACGAAGCAAAAGCCCAGAAGCATGCCGCGCTCAACCGCTCGGTAAATCTGGATTCAGCAGCACTTTTCAGCTATGATAATCCCTTAGACATTATGATTATCCGCGAGCATTTAGAGGCAGTTCTCGCCGATGCGCAATCTGCGCTTTCGGATCTTGAAAAAAAGGTATTGCTTCTCTATCTTGAGGGTATTTCTTATAAAAAAATTGCTACTCGTCTTCAGATCTCGGAAAAATCCGTTTCCAATGCGCTATGCAGGATCCGAAGCAAATTATCATAGTTGAATGCCCATCGGCCTTGCGGGTTCTCCGCAGTCCCTATGTGGGTTCAAAAATAATATATCCACGAGAGAGGAAAAAGGAAATGTACGAAGACAAGACACTCACATGCAAAGACTGCGGTAATGAATTTGTGTTCACCGCCGGTGAGCAGGAATTCTATGCTGAAAAGGGCTTCCAGAATGAGCCCCAGAGATGCAAAGCTTGCCGCGACGCACGCAAGACTGCTGCCAGAGGCGCAAAGACCTTCTATGATGCAGTTTGCGCAGAATGCGGTGCAGAATGCAAGGTTCCCTTCAAACCCACCGAAGATCGCCCTGTATACTGCAGCGATTGTTTCGCCAAGAGAAAAGACGCGGAATAAGAGATCAAAGGCCACGCTGATGCGTGGCCTTATTTCTTTTTTATTCAAATTTTTCTTCCACAACCCGCGCGCTTTCGGGCGGAGAATAGACCCAATGCTCCAAGTGGTCTCCGCTGAAATGGTATGTAAACGGTGCAGGTTTATTGATCGGGTCTCCCAAATCGACCACCGCTAATTTTATCTTCATTTTTTCGGGGATGATGCTTTTGATATACACGCCAACATAGCGATCCGGCTCTGCGTTTTCTGTCAATTCCGCAAGCCCCGCAAGGTTCGGGGTTAGTTCCACAAAGATTCCGTAATTTTCAATACTGCGAATAATTCCGCCGACGGTCTGACCCGCCTCAAACTCCTCGACATTTTCTGCCCATGTTCCAAGCAGTTCTTTATGGGACAACAAAAATCGTTTATTATTATAATCTTTTTCCAGAACCACCGCCCGAAGACTCATCCCGCAGGTGAATCGATGATCGGGATGGCGAATACGAGAGACGGATATTCGATCAATAGGGATCATAGAAACAATTCCGCAACCCATATCCACAAACGCACCGAATTGCTCCAGATGCGTCACTCGGACATTGACCACATCCCCGATCTGCACAGTTTCAAGCAAATAGTCCAAGCATTGCTCCTGCGCCTCTCTGCGCGAAAGAAGTGCCACACGCTGATTTCCGATCTCGGCAAACCCCTTTACCACAAAAGAGACCATTTTATTGACACGGGTAATAATTGCCACATCCTTGACGCTCCCCTCCCGAATCCCAAGCGCCGCTTCTTCGCGAGGAATATAACCGCGCATACAGCCAAGATCCACATATAAATTATGACCGCTATCGCAAAGGCAACAACGCGCCTGCAAAATCACCTTTTCCTCGCAAGCACGCATCAAGCTCTGCTCCGATTTAAAATAAACTGCGTCTTCCGGGCGTTCGATCCCTTCCGAACGATATTCTTCCTTTTGCATTTTATTCCATTCCTTTCAACCGTAATCTTGGTAAAATATATATGTTAGGAGTGGAAAATTAATGCCTTTTTGCGAAAGTAATGTTTGAATATTAAATATAAATATGTTATTATATAATAAAATTAACAATGGAGGAAAAAATACCCGCGATGGATGTACTTGTTTCGGACATTCTTATAATGAAAAAAGCCCACCCCTGCGGATGCAATCGTTTTTCCGTATTGCGCGTAGGAATGGATTTCAAGATCAAATGCGTCGGTTGCGGGCATGAAATTATGGCTCCGCGGCATAAGATCGAAAAAAACATCAAACGAATTGAGCGTGAAATCCCATGATAGAAAAACTCAAATTAATCGAAGAGCGATATGAAGAGATCAACGCCAAGCTCTCTGATCCGAATATTGTCAGCGATCAAGGGCAATATGCGGCATTGATGCGCGAATATAAGCAGTTGACTCCGATCATCGAAAAGTTTCGGGAATACTGCATCTTTTCGGCGCGGTTCGACGAAGCCGATCTTATGATCAAAGAAGCCGAAGATGCCGAAATGCGGGACCTTGCGGAAGCAGAATATAAAGAGAACAAGTCCAAAGCCGATGCCTGCTTGGAGGAATTGAAAATTCTATTACTGCCCAAGGATGAGAACGATGATAAAAACGTCATCATCGAGATCCGCGGCGGTGCCGGTGGCGAAGAAGCAATGCTCTTTGCCGCCACCCTCTTCCGAATGTATACGATGTATGCTGAAGCCAAAGGCTTCTCTTATGAGGTTTTGAGCCTGAACGACACCGAATTGGGCGGTATCAAGGAAATCGCCTTTTCGGTCAGCGGGGACGGTGCATTTTCCCGTTATAAATTTGAAAGCGGCGTCCATCGCGTCCAGCGCGTACCTGAAACCGAAAGCGGAGGGCGGATCCATACTTCTACTGCAACTGTTGCTGTCTTACCCGAAATGGAAGAGGTGGATTTTGAAATCAATCCCGCCGATCTCCAGATCGATACCTTTCGCTCCTCCGGCGCAGGCGGTCAGCACGTCAATAAAACCGAAAGTGCCATTCGCGTTACCCATCTCCCCACCGGTCTGGTGGTGGAATGTCAGGATGAGCGCAGTCAACATAAGAACAAAGAACGCGCTTTGAAGATCCTGCGTTCCCGCTTGGCGGATATCGAGCGAGAAAAGCAGGAATCTGCGTTGGCGAGCGAGCGAAAAAGCCAGGTCGGAACCGGCGATCGAAGCGAACGCATCCGCACCTATAATTTCCCTCAAGGACGCATTACCGATCATCGCATCGGCTTGACTATATATAAATTAGAGCAAACACTCAACGGAGATCTCGACGAGATCATCGACGCTTTGATCACCAACGATCAAGCGGAAAAACTGAAAGGTACTCAAAACGGATGAACACCCTTCTATTTAAAAATGCAGACAATGATGCACTGTCGCAATGCGGTGAATTACTCCGCCAAGGAGAGCTTGTCTGTTTCCCAACAGAAACGGTTTATGGCTTGGGCGCCAACGCTTTGAACGCAGAGGCTGTTTCTAAAATTTTCAAAACCAAAAACCGCCCTGCCGATAATCCGCTGATCGCTCATATCAGCGATTTCGATATGATCCATCAGGTTGCTTTATCGATCCCCGATGATATGAAGGAACTGACCGATCGTTTCTGGCCCGGCCCGCTGACGATCGTTCTCCCCCGCAAAAAGGATCTTCCGGACATTGTGTCTGCGGGATTGGATACGGTGGCTGTTCGCTGCCCCGATCATCCCATTGCAACCGCACTGATCCGAGCCGCCGGAGTGCCGATTGTGGCCCCCAGCGCCAATCTTTCGGGTCGCCCTTCCCCCACCTGCCTTGCCCATTGCCAAGAGGATCTGACCGGCAAAATTGCTGCAATCATCGATGGCGGTGAATGTTCCATCGGTGTGGAAAGTACCGTTCTCCTGCCGTTAGGGGACCGCAAAGTTAAAATCTTGCGTCCCGGCGGGATCACGGTGGATATGTTGCAGGATATCGGTTTTGATGTGGAAGTCGACCCCGCAGTATTAAATCCGGTCAAAGAGGGGCAAAAAGTTTCCTCCCCCGGAATGCTTCATCGCCACTATGCACCCAAAGCGCCGCTGACCATCGTTCGCGGAGAATTTGAGCAGGTATGCGATACCATTCTCAAAACCATGGACGAGGAGACCTGGGTTTTAGCCTTCGAGGAATATCTCGACCGCTTCCCCCGCGCCGTTTCTTTCGGTTCGAAATCCGATCCCCTCTCCCAATCCCAAGCATTATTCCGCGCGTTGCGGGAATTTGATCGCTTGCCCTGCAACAAAATCTATGCCATGGAGCCTGCGGAAGACGGAATGGGATTGGCGGTACGCAACCGTTTATTGCGGGCCGCATCCTTCCAAATTATTGATGCGGAGGATTTAAAATGATATTAGGATTAACCGGGTTCAGCGGTGCAGGTAAAAGCACCGTTGCCCAAATCTTTAAGGAGCAGGGATTTTATCATCTGGATTGCGACTCTATTGTTCATGAACGCGTATACCGCAATCCGACAGTCCTAAATGCACTTGCCAATGAATTTGGCGATGAAATCCTCGATCACGGTGCATTAAATCGGGCTGTATTGCGAAAATATACTATGGGCAATCCCGAAGCACTCGATCATTTAAATCGCCTGGTGATGCCATTCATTCTATCGGCGATCAACACCGATCTTGCGGCACATAAAGATCAGCATATCATATTAGATGCGCCCTTGCTTTTCGAAAGCAAATTGGATCAAAAATGCGATTGTGTTTTATCGGTTGTCGCCGACCCCAAAGCCGCGGCGCAACGCATCATCCGTCGGGATCATCTGCAGCCGACCGATGCCGAAAAGCGACTTTCCAGCCAGCATCCGTCAGAATACTATATTGAAAAGAGTGACTATATTCTTCAAAATAACGGAGATCTAAACACCTTGCATCAAGAGACCATCCGTTTGATAAAGACCATTTTGGGAGAACATCAATGAGTTTATTTTACGAAACAAAAAACATTTATGAAAACAAAGAGGAAATTCCCGCCATCTTCAAAGCGGCGGAGGGTTATATGCGCTTTATGGATCAATGCAGAACCGAGCGCGCCTGCACCGCTTATTTTAAAAAGAGAGCCGAAGAAAACGGTTATAAGCCTTTGGAGCGCGATGCCGCGCTTCAACCCGGCGATAAATTTTATATCGTCAACCGCGATCGGAGCATCTTTTTGGGGATTATGGGCAAACGCCCCATTTCCGAGGGAATGCATATTGCCGCGGCGCATATCGATTCGCCGCGCATTGATCTGAAACCCTGCCCGCTTTATGAATCCGAAGGGCTGGCGCTGTTAAAGACCCACTACTACGGCGGTATTAAGAAATATCAATGGACCGCCATCCCCTTGGGATTGGAAGGCGTTGTCATTTTAAACGACGGCAAACGCGTCGACCTTTCGGGGAATGACTATACCTTTTGCATTTCGGAGCTTCTGATCCATCTTTCCCACGAACAGATGGAAAAAAGCGCATCCAAGGTCATCGAAGGCGAAAACCTGCGGGTAATTGCGGGATCGATTCCCGATATGACGGTCGATAAAGACCGCGTTAAAACCGCCGTATTGAAAATTCTGAACGAAAAATACGGAATGGCAGAAAAAGATTTCATCTCTGCCGAACTGACCTTAGTTCCCAAGTATGCCCCCGCAGAATTGGGCTTTGATAAGAGCTTGATCGGTGCATATGGTCACGACGACCGCATCTGCGCCTACACCGCGTTTGAGGCTTTAATGCAATTGGAACAGCCTGAAAAGACCGCTTTGGTTGCGTTGGTCGATAAAGAAGAGATCGGGTCCGACGGCGTCAGCGGTATGCAAAGCCAATTTATGGAACTCGTTTTCGGGCGGATCGCGCCCAATGAAAGTCTGCCCGAGCTTTGCCTGCAAAGTAAGTGCCTTTCTGCCGATGTCAATGCGGCTCTGGATCCCCTTTATATGGCGGCAACCGAATCGCAAAACTGTTGCCGCCTCAGTCACGGGCCCTGCATCACCAAATACACCGGTGCCCGCGGTAAGAGCGGCACCTCCGATGCTTCGGCGGAAACAATGAGTTTCTTTACTCGTTTGTTTGATGAAAACGGTATTCGCTGGCAGACCGGTCTTTTAGGTGCTGTCGATGCCGGTGGCGGCGGAACGGTGGCGAAATATATGGCCAACCGCAACATCGACACGGTCGACATCGGCATCGGGTTGCTTTCGATGCACGCACCCTTTGAGATTGCTTCCAAAGCAGACATCTATGAAACCATCCGCGCATTTTACGCATTTTTAAAATAAGGAGTTTATTATGAACAATTACAAAAACATCGGGTTTATTCCCGCAGACATTTTGATCCCTTCCAATGTTGATATGAACAAATGGAGTGTTGTCGCCTGCGATCAATACACCAGCCAACCGGAATATTGGCAGCGTGTTCGCGAGTATGTCGGCGATGCACCGTCCACATTGAAGCTGATCCTTCCCGAAGCCGAACTCGATTCTGCCGATCCTGCCGCGGTAAACAAAACGATGGTCGACTATATGAGCAACGATCTTTTCCGCACACTCCCCTCTTCGATGGTCTATCTGCACCGTACTCAAGAGGACGGAAATGTTCGCCAAGGTTTGATCGGCGCATTGGATCTGGAATGTTACGACTACCACAAAGGATCTCAAACCCTTTGCCGCGCCACCGAAGGGACAGTCGAAGACCGCCTTCCCCCGCGCATTCGTGTGCGCAAGGATGCGCCGATGGAACTGCCCCATATTATGGTGCTGATCGATGATCCTGCATTTACAGTCATTGAAGCATTAGAAAAGAAGGTATCCGATGCGAACTGCATCTATGATTTTGATCTGATGGAGCGGGGCGGTCATCTGAAAGGATATCAAATCCAAAACGAAGACTGCGATGAAATCTTAAAGAATCTGGCCGCATTGACCGGCAAAGAAACCCATCCTCTTCTTTTCGCGGTAGGTGACGGCAACCACTCCCTTGCCACCGCAAAAGCCTGCTATGAGAAACTCAAAGAAACGATCGGGGAAAAAGCATTGAGCCATCCCGCAAGATATTGCTTGGTCGAGTTGGTCAATCTCCATAGCCCTGCGCTGCAATTTGAGCCGATCCATCGGATCGTGACCAAAATCGATCCCAACGCTTTACTGGATGCTTTGAACGAGTATGGATTGGAAAAAGGCGATGCAAACAGCCAGACCATCGAAATTGTTTGCAAAGGAGTACATACCGTTTATTCCTTTGCCAAAGAAAGCTCCAAACTTGCTGTGGGCAGCCTTCAACATGCATTGGACAAAATCGTTCCCGCAATGAACGGCGAGATTGATTATATTCACGGTGAAGATGTTGTGGATCACTTGAGCATGAACGAGGACTCCTTGGGCTTCATTTTACCGAATATGGAAAAGAACGACCTTTTCCCCACCGTCATCGCCGATGGCGCACTTCCTCGCAAGACCTTCTCTATGGGGCACGCACACGATAAACGGTTCTATCTGGAATGTCGGAGGATCATTAAGGAATGAACTACTTTTTAATCGTTCTGTTATCTCTCGTGGCAGTCGGGCTTATTTATCTTGGCTTTTCCTATAAAAGCCAAGAACGCGGATTTCGGATTTCTCCCGAATCCCCCGCCGCCGACCGAGAGTATTGGAAAGAAATGACTAAAAAGGCAATGATCGGTTACTTTGTGGGCGGATTTGGAGCCGCCTTGACTGCCTTTGCCATCGCTCTGACTCTTCCGATCCCTGCAGAGATCGGGTGCATCACCTTGATGGCAGCCCTTGTATTTACCCTTGCCATCCTTTGCAGAAAATTGGATTTTCGCCCTTGCGAAGAAACGAAAAAACTCCAAAAACGATGGAAAATGATTTTGTTGATCGCCTCCTTCGGCGCTCTCTTTCTTACTCAGCTTGTTTTTCAATATTTCAATATGATGCACAAATAATAAAAGAGGCTGTAAAAACTTTGTTTTTACAGCCTCTTTCTTCATTCGCGTTCAGCCAGCCAAAGGGTTGCTTTTTCTTTGGCGATCCGTTTGATATCCTCCTTAGGATAGGGGGATTCCTCGCCGCCGTTGACATAGATAAAATACTTTCCGTCTTCGGTGCAATATAAGGTTTCCTCATATCCTGCAGGATCACCGAATTGACCGGTCACAATCTTTTTGATCAATTGGGAACGATCGGTATCATACTCATATTTGCAAATTATTTTCTTCATTTGACTTATTCTCCTTATTTTTTTATTACATTATATCAAAAAGAAACATCTCCTTCAATGGGATGAGAAGAATTTCTCCCTATTGGCAAGAAGTTATCAAAAAAATGAACGTGACATTGTTAAACCTTATAATTCCACCAACATATTTTGACATATTTTCCAAAATTGTTTACGAAATCGTCACACAACATACTCGACTTTACAATAAAAATATGATATTATTTAATTAAATAAGAAAAGAAACGAGGGAGTCACTTGCAGACATTAACCAAGTATGAGCCGCAGGAATTGCAGCAAATCGACAGTATTGCAAAAATGATCTTGCAAGAAAACAAATTCAAGACATTGATGTCCTATTACCGTGGAGCATTAATGGAAATTGAAACCAAATTTAAAGTGCTTAATGAATTCCTTTCCGCCACGCAGGATCGAAACCCCATCGAAACAGTCAAAAGCCGCATCAAGACGCCCAAAAGCATCATTGAAAAGCTTTGGCGCAAGGAATTACCTTTTACGGTCGAATCCATTGAGAAGAACATTCGGGATGTGGCAGGGATTCGGGTGATCTGCGGGTTTCCCGAAGATGTCTATCTTCTGGCGGAATACCTCCTCAAGCAAGATGATATCACATTGGTTCGTGTGAAAGACTACATTAAAAACCCTAAAAGCACAGGGTATCGCAGCCTTCATCTCATCGTTCAGGTTCCCATCTTTCTTGCCAACGAAAAGCGAATGATGAATGTGGAGATCCAATTAAGAACCATCGCCATGGATTTTTGGGCGAGCTTAGAGCATAAAATGAGATATAAAAAAGAGGATCTCAAGAATGCAGAAGAAATCGCCGAGGAACTCAAAATCTGCGCCAGTGAAATTTCAAAATTGGATATAATGATGCAAAACATACGCAATCGGATTGAGGATAAGAAGTATTAACAAATATTTCACCTCACAACCACAATTATTCATTATTCATCAGCGTAAGCGATTTCATCATTCATTATTCATTACGAAAATCCGCTTTAATGAATAATGAATATTGAATAATAAAAAATGAATAATACAAAACAAAAATCCTGCCGACAATAATCGACAGGATTTTTGTTTTGGTGGAGACGGAGAGGATCGAACTCTTGACCTTACGGATGCGAACCGTACGCTCTCCCAGCTGAGCTACGCCCCCACGAATAGAGAAGATGCGAAGAATACGTCGACCACGCCTCTCCTCCCGCCTTTCGGCTGGCGGAGATGGTGGGATTCGAACCCACGTGCCCGGCTAAGGACAAAACGATTTCGAATCGTTCTCGTTACGACCACTTCGATACATCTCCTTATTGCTCAAATATTATAGCACAGTGATTTTGATTTTTCAAGACTATTTCCGATATTTTTAACTATATATTATTATATGAAGAAATTACTGACCTTGATCATCGTTGTTTTATTGTCTTTTTCGTTCCCGACTTCTGCCGCCATCGGAAGCAAAGGATTGATTTTAGAAAACGGAAAAGATCTTTTAGTCCTTAAAAAGGGGCAAAAAGAATATCTGAATGTTCAAGATGGGCTGACAAAACTCTTTTTATTCAAGGAAATATCGTATTATTCCGACAACACCATCGTGGCAACGGTCGGATTACACAGCGGGATTCTTCGCGCAAACAATATCGGCACCGCCACAATTACAGCTGTTAGCAAAAGCGGTGATGCGGGGCAAATTAAAATCAAGGTCATCGCTCCCAAAAAGAGTTTTTATCTTCCCTTTTTCTTCATCATATCCTTTTCGGCATTGTTCCTATGGTTCCTAATCAAGAAATAAGAGGTATCCGTCAACGACGGATACCTCTTTTTTTGTTTTGGATTAATAACCGAGATAGCAAGCAACCATCTTGGCAACTTCAGCACGAGTAATATTGTTCTTAGGATACAAATACAATTTGTTGTTGTACAAAGAACCGTTTACCATCTCATACTTACCGACAGCCATATGCATATACGGCTCTGCCCAACCGGAAACCTTTGCCTCATCTTCAAACTTATAGGTATTATAGATCAGGTCAATATTGTTCTTATGAGCAGTATAGTATGTCGCCGCATCCTCAACAATGCCATCCTTTGCCATAAAGATGCAGACAAGGATCTTAATCACTTGTTCTCTGGTGGCGTTATTAGAGCCTCTGAAATAGGTCTTGCCGGTCGCGCCGTCCAGATCGCCATTGATCAAACCTGCGCCGACAGCTGCTTTAACATAAGGTTGCGCCCAAGCATCTACCTTATCGGCGAAAGTCAACTTCACATTGGAGTACTTGGAAACATCCAGCCCCATAACGCGCGTTGCGACTGTTGCGATCTCATTACGGGTAATATTTGCGCCGGCGTTCAGTTTCTTATTTGTATCACCCTCGAAAATACCGAACTTATTCTTGTTCATATAATCGACATAAGGCTTCACCCAATCGGCAATTTTATTCGCATCGCTATAGGTGACCGATGCGCGATCGGAAATAACATTGATAACACCGCTTTCGCTCATCAACCGCGCAACTTGAGCAACAGGGGTTGCATCGGGAGTCGGGGCGACTTCGATAGCGTAAGTGATTTCAGGGATGGTGAAGTAGATCGCTGTCTTTTTTTGGTTCAGTTGAACCTTGGACGGATCAATTTGAATCAATCTGTAAGGATCTGCATAGAAGAGCACTTCCACACCCTCAGGGAGCTTATCAAAGACGCTCTTGAGTGCAACCGTCTTGGTTGCGGCAGGCAAGTACAAATTGAAATCGGTCTTATTGATCTGCTGCGCTTTATATTCAGTCTTACCGACAGTGCCTGCAAACCCAACGGGATTGGTATGAGAGACAGAGGAATGAATTGTCAAGCGAGTTACCGTGCTGTTTGAACCATTTGCAGAGGTAACCTTGACATAGACCACCTTGAATTCACCCGAAAGAATGATGGGGCCGGCAGCAACCGGTTTGGTGCATTCATAGTCATTATAGAGCTTATAAGTAGCACCGACGGTAACATCCGCCTTGATATTTTCGACAACCTTGCTCAAGCCGAGAGACATACTATAGCCGGTTGAGGTAAGAGTTGCATTCTCAATGCCATAAAGCTTTGCTTCGTTGGTAGCAACCACTTTGAATTTCAAGGTGTATGCTTTTGTGTTAGCACCGTTCTGAGATGTGGCGGTCAGTTTCAGTTCAGCAGTTTTAGCACTGCCTAAATCGAAGGTATAAGAACCGTCGGATGCAGGGCTGAGCAACTTCGAACCGTTGCGAACCGCAATCTTAGATCCGAAATAAGCGATCGGAGTAAAGGTGACATTGGTAGAACCCATCGGAACTTCAGCATAAAATACATTTCCGCCCAGATCGGTCATACCGATGATATTGGAAATCGCCGCAGTTGCGCAACTGCCGGGAGCAATGACCTTGACGTTAACGGTATAAACATTCTCCGCTTTACCGTTTTCACTGGTCACCTTCAAATAAAGGGTGGGAATCGGGTTGCCGATATTGGTCAAATAAGCGCTGGATGCAAGTTTAGTACATGCCTTATCGGTATAAAGACCGTAAGATGCACCCGCCGATACTTCAAACGCCATTTTCTTAACGTTGAGAATGTTTTGCGTGTTCGGCAATTCATAGATGACAGTTTTTGCCTTTTGATCGACCAAGCCGCCTTGAATTGCGAGCAGCTTTGCTTCGGTTCCCACCGAACGCTCGATGATGATCTTGAACGGAATCGTTCCCGCAGGATTCGATGCGTCATAACCGTAAGGATAGACCATCCCATAGAATTCATTGACGCTCTTGGTCAACTCAAGTTCTTGGACCTGATTGGTGCAGGCGGCATCCGAGAAATACTTGATGGTATCAAACTCGCCTGCAGAAGCGGGAAGATCATAATATTGAACATCCGCAGACACTTTGTCGCGCAGGACCTGCATCTTTTTGCCGCTGAAGATTTCGTCTGTCACTTTTCCGGTATTAAACATACCCTTGGAAAGCTTCAGATACGATTTTGCCGACAAAACTTCATCCGAACGAATGGTCATATCCCAGTCGAGATAGTTATAATCGACTTTAAAACGAGTACATTGTTCATTAGTAAATTTTTTGAGCACCGATTCAGCCGGCTTATATTTGGACATCTCGGCAGGGCGTTGACCAACGCCGTCTGCAGTCTTGCACCAGAAATTTCCGGAATAATCGAGTTGCGTTCCGTATCCGGTACCTTGTGTTCCGGGGAGCATAACGTTCTCAATCATACGGTTTCCTTTGAAAACAAGAATCTCAGAGCAATCTTCTTTCGGACATGTGCCGACAAAACGAGTTGTTGCGTTATTCAAGAAGATACCCTTATTATCCACGTTTCTGAAGGTATTATTGGTGAAATAGAAGGTCATATTGGTGCCGGTGAAGTAAACTCTGAATGTAGCGCGACTACCCTGGAAACCATAGTTCATAACATTTCCATCAAAATTATAGATAATGTTCTTCTTTGCATCAAGATCGCCGGCCTGATCGTTGGTTGTAATCATATAAACGCTTGATTGACCTTCGCCGTCATTCTTATGGAAATAACAATTTGTCACAGAATAGTAGGGATCAGCGATATCACGAGACTGCATCAAGGAGAAGAACTTCGAACCGCCGGCAGCATGACCGAAATAGTTGCCATCAAGAACCAGCTTCTCATAATAGGGACTGAAGATACTCATTCCTTGCAGACCGTCGATACGAGAGTCATACAAGTAGAAGGTGCAACGGTCGCTTACAGGACCGAAAGTTTTATTAAAGTTAAACACATGAGTATTATTGGCACCGGTGTGATCCAAGCCACCACCGGCGTTCAGCGCCAAAACATTCTTTATGATGGTAACGTTATCCGCTTTACGAGCAGAATCGTCCACATAGGAGCAACCTTTACCCATCGTAATACCGTCGATGGTGATGACATAGTCGTCTGCACCCTCTGCCACACGAATACAAGCATTAAAGACGGTTTCTCTCAACATATCTGCACGCAGAGGATTGAGTGTCCATGCAGAGGATTCAAACTTATCCTGAGTCAGATATTCATAAGGCTTAACATTGGGGTTGATTCCATACTGCTCACCAAGAATGGTGCAGGAACCGGGAAGCACCAACTCTTCAAAAAAGACACCGGAAGGAATACAAATGGTGGGGCTCTCATAACCCTTGCTATAACCATAGGAGATCGCCTCAGAAGAGGAACCGAACAGGTTCTTGCCCACTTCCATCAAATAGATTTGATTCCGCCATCTATAGGGAATGGTATCACCCTTCTTTACCTTATTCGCGGTAGGATGATACACAAGGTACTCGGGAAATTCTTTGGCGAAACTGAGCATATCTTTGGTGTCGCCGCAGTTGGAAATATTTATTGTATAAATAGGAGTGAATTGAGGGTTCTTGGAATCGGTAACCTGCAAATACAGAACAGTCGGTGTATAGGGATCGCTACTCAAAATCTTGGTATCGATCGATGAGATCGGATCCTTTACATTGATGGGTACTCCGTCTGCATCAAGGGTCGCTGTCTTATAAAGCTGCACATTCAAGCCACTGCGCTTTGCCTTAAACTTGATGGGAAGGCTGACACTCTTGCCCCCTTCGGTATATGCATAAATCTCTACGCTATATTTAGCATTATCGACCCATGCCAAAGACCAATCGGACGTTGCGATATCCCAATCGGTATTCAGTTTGGTCATTTCCTTATCTACCCAGAAGGAAGTGCGGATCGCACGCTGATCATCCTCTTCCATATAAAGAACAGCGGTCACAACATCACCGCCGGTGCGGGCAAAATAGTTTTGAGTCAGATCAATATAAGTTTCGTGGAAAGAACCAACCAAGCTGGGCACTTTGTATGTACCGTAAAATCGATTGTTGCGCACTGCCATACAAGAACTCATATCCGACATCGTGGCATTGACCAGGAACTCACTATCCATAAAGGTAGTTCCGTCCGGACCATAGAAATAGTTGTCTTGGATGCTGTAAACCGATGCGCTGTTTACAAACTGGAAGTGGATAACACCGCCTTTTACAGTCGCATTTTTTGTGCTGGAGGTTGCGGATGCATTATAGAAGACGTTTCCTTCCAATTTCAATGTAGCGGTAGGACGTTGGGCGACATCCGCGGTAATCGCCGCATTATAGTCTGTCGCATTATTATCCATCGAAATGACATGGCCGACCGGAGTACCTGCATTTGCATTATAGAAGCAGGAGTTTGTCACTTCGATCACAGGAGCGACGCCGGCTGCAAACCAGGTGGATGCAAGGAACCCGACCTTGTTCTCAACATAAGCAACATTATCTGCATACAGTTTAGCGAAATAGGGGCAGATAAAGCCGACATACATTCCGTCGACTTTTCCTTCGTTATTCTGACCGGTAATATACAGATTCTGCAGTTTCAATGTACGGTTATGGTTGGCAGAGCGCAGATACAGGGCATAATAATTTGTCGCCTCATTACCCGCCTTATTAAACACCGTATTCTTAATGGTGATTTCGGATGCACCGGAATTGCGATGGTAATCGGCAAACGCGCCGCCGTTGGCAAAGGTCAAACCATCCAGCACCAGATCGTTGGCACCGGTCTTGACATTGACATCGATGGTACAAGAAATCACAGTCTCCTTGGAAAGGTCGCTGCGTTTATTTGCCCAAGCAATATTCTCGGCGTTGCTCTTCTTATTCGGATCAATGCCTGCATTGGCACCGAGAAGGCGAACCGCACCTTTAATATTAATAGTTTCAGTGTACGTACCTGCGGTCAGCAAAATGACAGGATTCTTGACACCGTCTTTTTGCGCCTGCGCATAAGCATCATCATAATTATCAAAATGATATGCGCTGTTGAATTTGGCGTGTCCCGGCATTTCCTCTGCCGTCACTTTTTTTCCTTGGAAATCAAAGGAAATGGGGTCACCATTCACCTTTCCTTCCCAACCCGGGTTCACCACATAGGCTTCGGCAAGAATAGTACTGTAATTATCCTCCTCCGCTGTTGCAGGAACCACAAAGACGGCGAACATAGATACCAACATTACCGCCATGGCAATGAACGATATCGCACGCTTCATCTTTTGTTTCATACTACTTTCACTCCTTTGAAGTAATTGTGCTAAATTATATATAAATATAAGCAGTTTAATTATAACAAATAATTATCGGGAAGGGCATAACCTAATGTTGTTTAAATGCAACACTTTGTTGTATTTTTGAATGGATCCTTCCACCGCGGTCACAAATCAAAAAAACTTCTTCTTTACCGATATATTTGCGCATATATTCCTTTAGAAAGAGGAGGTCTATTTTATGAAGAAACTAATTGCGTTTATGCTCATTGTCACCCTGGCAACCACTATATGTTGTATCAAAACATATGCTGAAGGTGCACCCGATGTATCTTGCCCTTCCGCCATCTTAATGGATCAAACAACAGGAGCGATCCTTTTTGAAAAGAATGCCGATGAAAAAAGAGCACCCGCATCGGTCACAAAAGTAATGACATTACTTTTGATTATGGAGGCGGTTGAAAGCGGAAAATTAGAATGGGACTCCCCTATCGCCGTTTCTCCGGAAGCCGCCGGAATGGGCGGAAGTCAGGTTTATTTAAAAGAAGGAGAAACAATGACCACCGATGAGATGGTCAAATGCATCGCTGTAGTCTCGGCAAACGATTGTTGCGTAGCCATGGCAGAGGCCATTTCCGGCAGCGTTTCTTCCTTTATATCAAAAATGAACCAACGGGCAAAAGAATTGGGAATGAAAAACACGCATTTTAACAGCTGCACCGGCTTGGATACCGAAGATCATTACACCACCGCCCATGATATCGCAATTATGAGTCGCGAACTGATGAAATACGAAAAGATCAAAGAATATTCCACCATTTGGATGGATACGGTGCGAAACGGAGCGTTTACCTTATCGAACACAAATAAATTAATCCGTTTCTACGATGGTGCCACCGGACTGAAAACCGGATTCACCGACGATGCGGGTTATTGCCTTTCGGCAACAGCGACACGGGAGCCTTTATCTTTGATCGCTGTCGTTCTGGGCGGCGAAACTTCAGATAAACGTTTTTCCGACGCCAAGGCATTATTGAATTTCGGATTTACCCAATACACACTCTATCAAGAATCCCCTTCCTCCATCGATCCGGTAAAGGTAATCAAAGGAATGGACGATCTCATCCAACCGCAACTCGCAGAACAACCCGCCTTTCTCATCCAAAAAGGGTCTGAAAAATCAATCAAATACAAGGTTGAATTATCCGAATCTGTCTTAGCACCGGTGGATGCAGGGCAAAAAATCGGCACCATTACTTATACCTGTGACGGCAAAAACATCGGTAATATTCATTTGATTGCCGATAAAGAGATCCCCAAGGTAACCTTTGGGCATCTGTTTTTCCATATTATTGAATATTTTTTCACAGTTTAGACTTGAATAAATTCGGCGATTATGGTATTATAAACAAAAAAGCATTTTAATAGGAGTGTTTTAACGATGTCTGTCAAAACAAATCGAAAATATTTGGCAAATTTCATCCACGAGCATGAGCGCGAATATCTGCAACCGCACATTGAAATTGCGCACAATATGCTCCATAGCAAAAAGGGCCCCGGCAATGATTTTGTCGGCTGGGTAGACCTCCCGCTGAACTACGACAAAGAGGAGTATGCCCGTATCAAAGAGGCTGCCAAAAAGATCCAATCCAATTCCGAGGTTCTTTTGGTCATCGGTATCGGCGGAAGCTATCTGGGTGCCAGAGCAGCCATTGAGTTTATCAACTCCCCTCTTTATAACAATTTGAAGAAAGATACGCCCGACATCTATTTTGTCGGCAATAACATCAGTTCTACCTACCTCAGCGAAGTGATGTCGATCATCGAAGGCCGCGATTTTTCCATCAATGTCATCTCTAAATCCGGCACCACCACCGAACCTGCCATCGCCTTCCGCATCTTCAAAAAATTAGCAGAAGAAAAATACGGCGATGATGCGAAAGACCATATTTTCGTCACCACAGATAAAGCGCGAGGCACACTCAAAGCATTGGCGACCGAAAAAGGATATGAAACCTTTGTTGTTCCCGATGATGTCGGCGGTCGTTTCTCTGTCCTCACCGCTGTCGGTCTGTTGCCCATCGCTGTGGCAGGAATCGATCTGGATGCCATTATGAAGGGTGCCGCAGATGCGCGGATGGATACTTTGGTGACCGAAAACGATTGCTATGCATATGCCATCGACCGCACCTTGATGCTTCGCAAGGGCAAAGCCATTGAAATGCTGATCACCTACGAGCCTTCCGGTGTTTATTTCGCCGAATGGTGGAAGCAGCTTTACGGCGAAAGCGAAGGCAAAGATCATAAAGGTCTGTTCCCCGCCTCCGCCACCTTCTCCACCGACCTGCACTCTTTGGGTCAATTCATTCAAGATGGCAGCCGCAATATGTTTGAGACTGTTCTCAAGTGCAATGAAGTCAAGCAAAAGATTACCCTCGAAGAGGAAGCCGGCGACATCGACGGTTTGAACTTCCTGGCGGGCAAAACCGTTCAATATGTCAACGATTGTGCGTTTTTGGGCACGGTCTTGGCGCATACCGACGGCGGCACGCCCAACATTATTTTGGAATTTGATGCCTATGATGCTTATAACTTCGGTTATTTAGTATACTTCTTTGAAAAGGCTTGCGCCATTTCCGGTTATCTGCTGGGGGTAAACCCCTTCAATCAACCCGGCGTGGAAGCATATAAAAAGAATATGTTTGCGCTTCTGGGCAAGCCCGGTTATGAAAACGAGACCGAAGAAATCAACAAGAAAATCAACAGACTTGGTTAACCGACATATACCAAGTGCTGTTTTAAAATTCTTTATGTCGGAGAAAAGGAGACCGTAATGGTAAAAGTTATTTTAGGTAAAAAAGGAACCGGCAAAACCAAGGCTTTGATCGAAATGGTCAATAAAGCCGTCGCCGAAGCCGCAGGCAGCGTTGTCTGCATCGAATTCGGTGATAAATTAAAGCTGGATATTTCTCATAAAGCACGTTTGATCGATATTACCAACTATCCCGTTGATACCAACGAGGGCTTGGAAGGCTTTATCAGCGGTTTGTTCGCCGGTAACTACGATATTACCAATGTTTACGTCGATTCTTTGCTGAAGATCGTCGGCGATGATCTGGATGAGCTGGGTGTTGCTCTGGCGAAGATGGAAGAGCTGACCAAGGCAAACAATGCAACTTTGGTCTGCCTGGTATCTGCCGATGCAGAAACTGCTCCCGAATCTGTCAAAAAGTACATGTAATTAATAAACTTAACCGACGAAAGCGGTCCTTTTTAAGGATCGCTTTCTCGTCTTTTATAGGTGTTTCGTCAAAAAGTGAGGATTTTCGATGCTGATATTTTGGATTACTTTTGGGATCATCGATCTCTTAATCGTATTCTTTTTTATATTGCTTTGCATCATATCGTTGCGTCAGGCTCCAAACGATATTCGCAAGCACGAATTTCGTGAAGGCTCGCAATTAGATCGATTGCAAAAAGAGATTCTGAAAGACGAACGTTTTTTTGATACCCATCCCAAGCAAGAACTCTCCATTCAAAACGACGGTTTAATCCTTTATGCCGATCGATTCATTCAAAAGCATCCCCGCGGGCGTATTCTTCTGTTCCACGGATATCGATCTATGGCGGAGACGGACTTTGCCTGCGTTATGGAAAGTTATTATTCCGCAGGGTTCGAGCTGATCCTGATCGACCAACGCGCCCACGGAAAAAGCGCCGGAAATTGGATCGGTTTCGGCATCACAGAGCGCAAAGATTGCCTTGCTTGGATTGAATATCTAAACCATCAATTCGGAGCCATACCAAGCTATTTATGCGGCATATCCATGGGAGCTTCCACCGTTTTGATGGCGACAGGTCAGCCTTTACCCTCCAATATCTGCGGTGTGATTGCCGATTGCGGATTCACCTCGCCCAAAGAGATCATTTCGTATATTATGAAGAAAAAACTTCACCTCCCCTCCCGCCTGCTTTTGCCGATTTTATCTTGCTTTTCCAAGCTTTTTGCCGGATATTTTTTCGGCGAATATTCCGTCGCCGAAGCAATGAAAAGCAATACTCTCCCGATTCTTTTTATCCACGGAAAAGCAGATCGGTTTGTTCCTCCGGAAATGACCATCCAAAACTACAATGTTTGCCAAGCTGAAAAGAAGTTGATTTTGGTCGAAGGCGCAGGGCACGGCACCGCCTTTCTCCAAGATCGGGAGACGGTGGAAAAAGAAATTTTTGATTTTCTCAATGCCCACCTTTCCGATGCATAAAACCCCGCCCTTACTGCATATCTATGTAGTACAAGAAAGGGCGGGGTTTATTTTGTTTTACGAATGTGATGAGCGTGCAAAGCAGCTCGGATTATATATCCGGCAACATCAAGCGACCGTTCGGCAGGCAGCTGCGGTATTTAAAATTTCAAAATCAACGGTACATAAAGATGTCAGCCAACGGCTCAAAAACATTGATTATTCGCTGTACCTGAAGGTCAAGGAAGTTCTGGAGCAGAACCTCAAGGAACGGCACATCCGCGGCGGAATTGCCACCAAAAACAAGTATGCACAATTAAAAAAGTGAGAAGCATCCGCTTCTCACTTTTTCTCTTTCTTGATTATTTCTTTTAATACTTCGATTGCCGCCTTTTCCTGGGCTTCATATTGGGGTCTTCCTTCAAATGAAGTCCCTTTAATGCGGCGGATACAAAGATTATATGTGCCTTCTTCCGCCTCAAAGCCCTCCATCTCCTTTAAGACACCGGAAGCGGAGATGCGATAACGATCCCCCTCCAAAAATGCACTTTCACCCAAAGATGATAGATCCTGCAGAACACCGTTGGCGTGCAAGGTCTCGTAGGCACCGTTGGACACCATATATAACACTGCATCCCCCGAATTGACCTGCACCACCATCGCGGCAGAATCATCGCCGTTCCACATATTACTGCGGGATACGCCCATAATCTTTGCGACTTTGACCCCATCCTGATTTAGATCGGGTACCATTGGAGAAAGCCATTCTTCCATCTCGGCGACCTGCGCGGCATTGGGGGTATCATCCCGCAGATAGAGCATATGAAAATCCACATTCTTCACCGGCTTGCAGGTGGTGATCCCCACAAGGACGGTAAGAAGCAAGAAGATTCCGCCGACCACATACCATTTATAATAATACCAAAAGTTTTCCGCTTTTTTGCGAAGTTCCAACCAATCCATCTCTTACTTCCTTTTTAATTTTGATAGCTCCATTGTACCATATCGCGTTTATTTTCGCAAGCGATTTCAAAAACATCCAAATAAATTTACAAATGGAACAAATGGAAGCGAAGGATCATTTTCTCATCTGACGCAAGAAAAGCAACACAGCCAATGCAAGCGTCCCGACGGCGTAGACAAGCACCCACCATAGATGCGGAAAAATATTCGCATAATTACCCGCGACGATCGCGCGCTCCATTTCCACCGCGTGAACGAACGGCAAGGCATAGGAAATCTTCTTGAACGCACCGCCGACGAGTTCAAGATCAAACCAGACGCCCGAAAGCCACGCCGAAAGATTGGTCAGCAACGCCCCGCAAATGCCGCCCACCTGCTTATCGGTAAAAACGCTTCCGCACAAAAGCCCCAGAGCAATATAAAAGACCGAAACGGGAATAATAAAGAACACGGCACACAATACACCAACGGTGATCTCAAGACCGAACATAACGGCGGTAATATAACAAACGATGCATTGGACCACCGCAATCGGAATCAGCGGCAAGGTATAGCCGAGAATAAAATCCATCGAAGTCAGGGGGGTTGTATACAATCGTTGGAGAAAGGAACTGCTTCGGTCCTTTGCAATAATCGTCGCCGAAAAAAGCGTTATAAACGACAGCCCGAAAACCGTTACCCCCGGCGCCAGCCGCTGAATTTCAAACAATTTTGCAGGGATATTCGCCTGAATTGCGCTGAGTAACAAAATCAAAGCGATCGGAAACCCCAGCCCAAAAAACAAATTCAACGGATCTCGGATGAATTCTTTTATGTTTCTTTTGGCAAACGTCAGCATTTTCATCGAACCACCCCCTTAACGATCCGAACAAAGGCTTCTTCAAAACGGTCTGTTTGGGCGATCTTCTTGATCTCATCGACCGTATCGTGAATCAGAAGTTTGCCGTCTTTGATGATAGCAACACGATCAGAAAGCGCTTCCGCCTCTTCCATATAATGGGTTGTGAGAATCACCGTCACCATTCCTTTCAGCGCGCGGATCAACTCCCAAAGTTCGCTCCGCGCCAGCACGTCCAGCCCCAATGTGGGCTCGTCGAGAAACAAGATCTCCGGCTCGCCGATCAAGGCCATCGCAATGCTCAACCGCCGTTGCCAACCGCCCGACAGCCTGCCCGCCTTTTTATCGATAATCTTCTCAAAGCCAAATTGCTTGGTCAATTCTGCAATTTTGCCTTTTTGCTCATTTCTTTTCAAGCCATGGGCACCACACATCAGTTCCAGATTTTCATAAACCGATAAGCCCCGCGCGATCGCGGTCTCCTGGGGAGAAACCGCAATGATCGATTTCACAGCGGCGGTATTTTCGGTAATACTATTACCATTTAAAAAGGCATCGCCGCAGGTGGGTTTTGTCAGGCAGGACAGCATTTTAACAATGGTCGTTTTCCCCGCGCCGTTGACACCCAATAAGGAGACCAACTCACCTTTTCGGATCTGCAGATTTAATCGGTCCACCGCGACTACGTCCTTATATTTTTTGGTCAGATCAACCGTTTGAATGGCATACATAGTAAACTTCCTTTCTCCGTTATTTACTGTATTATAACCATTCTCTCTATGAAAAATCTCGATTTTTGCTTATTCGGTTTGATTTTGAAGGTAAGCGGTATCCAATCAAAAAGCCACGCTGAATTTCAGCGTGGCTTTTCATTCCAACCTATTATTTTTTAAATTGTTTTGGGACGATACCGAACCTCGCTGACCGAATAAACGGTGACAAAAGCATTCGGATCAACCTTTTTTATAAAATTCATAAGCAGCCGATATTCTTGCTTATTCACAATCGTCAGAATTTCGCATCGATGCTTTTTCTCATAAGCTCCCACTGCATCGTAAAGTGTGGCACCGCTGTGAAGTTCCTTCAATATAAAATCAATAATTTCCTCCGACTTATCCGACATTATACAAACTCTTCGTTTAATATTAAGTCCAAAAATAAAATAGTCGATGATTAGTCCGCCGAAATATGTGGAAAGCAGGCTAAGCACAATCGTCTTCGTATCATAACAAAAAACAGAGGTCATTGCAACCAAAAGACCTGCAATCGCACTGGCACGTCCAAATTCTATTTTCAGATACTTATTCATAATTTTGGCTAAAATATCCAGTCCGCCCGACGAAGCATTCAAAGAAAACATAATGGCGATAGACATACCGGCAATTAACGTGTAGCAAAGAATGTCAATCAACGGATCGTTTGTAAGGGACTTCACATTCGGGAAAAGAATTTCATAAACGCCTAATGCAACAGGAACAATAATGGTGGTATAGACCGTTTTTGCACCAAATTCCATACCGATAAGCCAAAAGCCCAATCCCAACAAAACCAGATTGATGATCAATGTGATCGCCGATACCGAAAGCGGAACGAAATTGGCAAGCACCATTGCAAGCGCAGATACCGTACCGACAACGACCTTGCTTGGAATCATAAAAAAATAAATTGCAGCCGCCGCAAGAAACGAGACAACTGTAATTATTACAAATTCCGATACTATTTTAATTGCATCCTTTTTTGCCATTTTGAACGCCCCTTTTTCAAAGTTTGTTACATTATACCATTAAACATAAATATATACAATATCTACGCGATTTTTACTTTAAAATATTGTGATGATTCAAAGTAAAAAAGCCACGCTGAATTTCAGCGTGGCTTTTATATTTTAATATAGTTTTGCGCCGGCGGGGATGCGGTTGCTGACCATCAAAAGATGGAGCTTTTCTTCCCCTTCCTCGCTATGGATGGCGGAAAGCAACATTCCGTTGGATTCCACACCCATCATGGCGCGGGGCGGCAGGTTGGTGATGGCAATCAAGGTCTTCCCAATCAACTGCTCAGGCTCATAATAAGCGCGAATACCGCTCAGAATGGTGCGTTCTTTGCCGGTACCATCATCCAAGGTGAACTGCAACAGTTTCTTGGACTTGGGAACAGCAACGCAATCCAGCACCTTAACAGCGCGGAAATCGGACTTGCTGAAGGTTTCAAAATCAACAAAATCTTCAAACAACGGTTCGATCTCTACCTTGGAAAAGTCGATCACTTCGGGCTCTTCCTCCACAACGTCAACCACAGGAGCAACCTCTTTTTTACCGGTCTCCAACGGCTTCATAGTGGGGAACAAAATAACATCGCGGATGGTATCGGTGCCGGTGAGCAGCATCACGCAACGGTCGATGCCGATACCCATACCGCCGGTGGGCGGCATACCGTATTCCATCGCGGTGAGAAAATCTTCATCCAGCATCTCGGCTTCATCGTCTCCGCGTTCACGCTGCTCTACCTGCTTTTCAAAGCGGGCACGTTGATCGATGGGATCGTTCAACTCGGAATAGGCGTTGCCCATTTCGCTATGGCAGATAAAGAACTCAAACCGCTCGGTCAAGCGGGGATCTTTGGGAGAACGCTTGGTCAAGGGGGAAACTTCCACCGGATACATGGTGATAAATGTAGGCTGAATCAGATGCTCTTCCACCTTCTGATCGAAGCAGGCATACAGGGCATTACCCCAGGTGGGTTCTGCCGCTTCCGCCAATTCAACGCCCGCTGCCTTTGCAGCAGCAACGGCTTCGGCATCATCGGAGATGGCATCGAAATCGATACCAACGTATTTCTTAACAGCCTCAACCATCGTCAGTCGCGGCCAACCGGGGGCAAGATTGATCTTCTCCCCCATCCATTCCACGTCATAGGTGCCCAAAATTTCTTTAGCAGCACCGGAAAGGATGCCTTCGGCGATATCCATCATATCGTGGAAATCGGCATAAGACTGATACAGTTCTACCGAGGTAAATTCGGGGTTATGCTTGGGGTCCATACCTTCGTTACGGAAGATTCTACCGATCTCATAAACCCGCTCCATACCGCCGATAATCAGCCGTTTCAAGGGCAATTCGGTGGCGATACGCATATACATATCGATATCCAGGGTATTATGGTGCGTAATGAAAGGACGGGCAGATGCACCGCCGGCAATGGTATTGAGAACCGGTGTTTCGACCTCGATATAATCCATATTATCCAGATACTTACGAACATACTGAATAAATTTGGAACGGATCACAAAGTTACGCTTGACTTCGGGATTGATCATCAAATCCACATAACGTTGACGATAACGAAGATCCTGATCCTTCAGGCCGTGGAACTTTTCGGGCAGGGGCAGCAGCGATTTAGAAAGAAGAACGATCTCCTTGGCGCGGATGGAAATCTCGCCCATCTTGGTGCGGAAAACCACACCGCTGACGCCGACGATATCGCCGATATCATACTTTTTGAAAGCGGCAAGCGCTTCTTCGCCCACTTCGTCGATCTTGACAAACAGCTGGATTCTGCCTTCGCCGTCCTGCAGGTCGGCGAAAACCACCTTACCCATACCACGCTTGCTCATCAAGCGGCCGGCGACCGAAACGGTCTGATCCTCGAAATGCTCGAAATCAGCCTTGATCTCTTCGCTATGGTGGGTAACTTCATATTTAGTAATGGCAAAGGGATCCTTCCCCGCAGCTTGCAGTTCGCTGAGCTTATCGCGGCGGATCTGCAGCAGTTCGCTTAAGGAAAGTTCCTCATTGGCTACATTCTTATTTTCCATAATTTTTTCTCCGAATTATTTAACAACGTTGAGAATCTTATATTGCAACATACCGATGGGGGCTTCCACTTCAATGGTTTCGCCCACTTTACCGCCCAGAATGGCTTTACCCAGCGGGCTGTCATCGGAGATCTTGCCGTTCATCGGATCGGCTTCGATGGAACTGACGATATTATAGGTCAATTCTTCATCCATCTCCACATCCAGAACGGTTACGGTGTTGCCCAACCAGATCTTATCGTCGCCGGTTTCGGCAACATCGTCGTCTTCCACGATGACCGCGTTTTTGAGGGTGGCTTCCAGCTTGGCAATACGAGATTCCACGATCGCCTGCTCGTTCTTTGCTTCATCATATTCGCTGTTTTCCGAAAGGTCGCCGTAGGAGCGGGCAACCTTAATCTTTTCAGCGATCTCTTCGCGTTTGGTCGATTTCAGTTCGGCAAGTTCTGCTTCCAGCTTTGCCTTGCCTTCCAATGTGAGAGAAACAACTTTTTCAGCCATAGTTCTATAACTCCTTCAAGGTTAAATTCCGCAAAGCGACCTTGGGAAATCCCAAGGTCGCTTTTGCTAATATTCAAATAATTATTTGCTCATGCTTGCAACTTCAGCGGCGAAATCATCCACGCGCTTTTCAAGACCTTCACCCTTCACATAAGAGATCATAGTCTTAACGGTGATATCGAAGCCAACTTCTTTGCTGACTTGCTTGAGGTAATCGCCGACAGAAATCTTATCATCCTTAACATAAGCCTGCTCCAGCAAGCAGTTTTCGGAGTAGTACTTACCGATCTTACCGCCGATCATCTTTTCCAAGATGTTCTCGGGCTTATTGGCATTCTTAGGATCGTTCTTGATCTGAGCCAAGAGAATGTTCTTTTCGTTCTCGATAACTTCAGCGGGAACTTCCTCGCGGCAAAGATATGCAGGATGCATAGCAACGATCTGCATACATACGTTGCGGGCGGCTTCCTGGAACTTCTCGTTTGCGGCATCGGCCACATCGCAAAGAACCATCGCAGCCTCGGAACCGCCGCCGTGAACATAGCTAACGCAGGTGCCTTCCAGACGAACGAAACGGCGGATGTTCATATTCTCACCGATCTTCAAAATCTTCTCGCGAAGAATATCTTCAACGGTGAATTCGGTATCTTCAAACTTGCAAGCCTTCAGCGCATCAACATCAGCGGGGTTATAATCGGCAGCAGCCTTGGCAGCGCCCTTAACCAACGCCTGGAATTCAGCGTTCTTGGCAACAAAGTCAGTCTCGGAGTTAACTTCGATCATAACACCGACGCCATCAGCGATATAGGTATCAACCATACCTTCGGAAGCGATGCGGCTGGCTTTCTTCGCCTGCGCGGCAAGGCCCTTTTCGCGAAGGATCTCAATGGCCTTATCAACGTTGCCATCGGCCTCGGTCAACGCTTTTTTACAATCCATCATACCGCATCCGGTGGTCTCACGCAGAGCGGCGACATCTTTAGCAGTAAAGTTCATTCTATTTTTCCTCCTGAAATTATTCGGCTGCGGGAGCTTCTTCAGCGGCTTCATCAGCCAACTGCTCGCCCTGCTTGCCTTCCAGAATGGCGTTTGCCATGGTTTCAGCAATCAGCTTAACAGCGCGGATTGCATCATCGTTGCCGGGGATGGGATAATCGACTTCGTCGGGATCGCAGTTGGTATCAACGATCGCAACAACGGGGATACCCAGCTTCTTGGCTTCAGCGATAGCAATGTGCTCCTTCTTGGGGTCCACAACGAACAGAGCGGAGGGAGCCTTCTTCATCTCTTTGATACCGCCGTAGTTCTTTTCCAGAATCTCCATTTCATGGCGCAGCTTCAAAACTTCCTTCTTGGGCAGCAGATCAAAGGTGCCGTCCTCAGCCATTTTCTCCAATTGGTTCAAACGGTTGATGGACTTACGAATGGTCTGGAAGTTGGTGAGCATACCGCCGGGCCAACGGACAGATACATAGTACTGACCGACTCTTTGGGCTTCTTCGCGGATGGAATCCTGAGCCTGCTTCTTGGTACCGACGAAGAGAACCTCGCCGCCTTCGGCAGCGATGTCACGCATAAAGTTATACGCTTCTTCAACCTTCTTTACGGTCTTCTGCAGGTCA
>JAFSHF010000019.1 GCA_017440465.1 Clostridia bacterium | reverse complement strand
TCGACGGTCATCATCAGCAGTTTATCGCTCTTGGGGAGCGGCTCGCAGGTCTTGATCTCTGCCACTCTTAATGCCACCTTGGCAAAATCCTCGATGCCGATAATGGCAACCCCTTCGGGCTTCTTTTCTTCTTTTTTCGCCGCTTTTTCTGCCGCCTTGGCAGCCGCCTCTTTTTTGGCATTGAGTTCTTCGGTCATCTTGGGAATATCGATGCGGGCAAAGAGAATTTCAGGCTTGCCCACCTTGTTGCCGGCAACCAGCTTGCCGAAGGTCTTGGCATCTTCCAAGGTCTGATCGCCCACATTGATCTGGGTAAAGATCTTCTCGGCGGTTTCGGGCATAAAGGGTTTCAACAATGTTGCGCCGATGCGGATACATTCCAGCAGATTATAAAGAACGGTCGCCAAGCGTTCGTGGTCGCCCTCGGGCTTGCCTAAGATCCAGGGCTCGGTCTCGTCCACATATTTATTGGCGCGGCGGAGCAGGGTGAAGATATCGTCGATGGCGTCGGCGATATGCAGACCCTCCATATGCTTTTCCACCAAAGCGGGAGCGGCCAAAGCCACCGCCTTGAGATCGCGGTCAATATCGTTTTCCGCACCGGGGGTGCGGATCTCACCGCCGAAATATTTATTGGTCATGGAAACGGTGCGGTTGACCAGATTGCCTAAAATGTTGGCAAGGTCGGCATTGATCCGCTCCATCATCAGTTCATAGGAAATCACGCCGTCGTTGGCGTAGGGGATCTCGTGCAGAACGAAATAACGCACCGCATCCACCCCGAAAAGGTCCACCAATTCATCGGCATAAAGAACATTGCCCTTGGATTTGCTCATCTTACCGTCGCTCATGATCAGCCAGGGATGGCCGAAGACCTGCTTGGGCAAGGGCTCGCCCAATGCCATCAGGATGCAGGGCCAATAGATGGTATGGAACCGAACGATATCCTTACCGATCAGATGGAGATCGGCGGGCCAATAATGCTTATACTCTTCGGTATGATTGCCCTCGGGATCGTAACCTGCGAAGGTGATATAGTTGGAAAGGGCATCGATCCAGACATAGACCACGTGGCCGGGATCAAAATCCACGGGGATGCCCCAATTGAACGAGGTTCTGGAAACGCAGAGATCCTGCAGACCGGGCTTGATGAAATTATTGATCATTTCATTTTTGCGGGCAGGCGGCCAGATGAATTCGGGATGGCTTTCGATATGCTCTTCCAATTGCTTGGCATATTTGGAAAGCTTGAAGAAATAGGCCTCTTCCTTGGCGGGATGACATTCACGGCCGCAGTCGGGGCATTTGCCGTCCACCAACTGAGATTCGGTGAAGAAGGATTCGCAGGGGGTGCAATACATTCCTTCGTATTCGCTCTTATAGATATCGCCCTGCTCGTAGAGCTTTTTGAAGATCTGCTGGATCTTCTTTTCGTGCATCGGATCGGTGGTGCGGATAAAGCGATCATAGGTGGTGTTCATCAGATCCCAGATGCGCTTGATCTCGCCGGCGATATTGTCCACATAAGCCTGCGGGGTGATGCCCGCATCTTCGGCTTTCAGCTGAATCTTTTCGCCGTGTTCATCGGTGCCGGTCTGGAAGCAGACGTCGTAGCCCTGCATTCTCTTGAAGCGGGCGATGCTGTCCGCCAGAACGATCTCATAGGTATTGCCGATATGCGGCTTTGCCGACGTATAGGCAATGGCAGTAGTTAAATAATATTTTTCAGACATAGGTGATCCCCCTATTTTTTAGTATCACTAAATATTCTATCATAACCGAAAACCTTTTTCAATATAAAATTATATAGATTTAGTCTTGAAAATTCAAAGCGGATAGTGTAAAATAATCTGTGGAAAAATAATACTTTTGAAGGAAGGATATAAAATTATGGAAATTTTAGTCGAAATGTCTGCCCGTCACGTTCATCTGACCGAAGAAGCGGTTGAGATCCTCTTCGGCAAGGGCGCAAAGCTCACCGAGGTTCGCGAGCTTTCTCAGCCCGGTCAGTTCCTTTCGGAAGAGCGCGTTGATCTGGTCGGCCCTAAAAAGACCCTGACCCGTGTCAGCGTTCTGGGCCCCACCCGCCCCGAAAATCAGGTCGAGATCTCTCTCACCGATGCCCGCACTCTGGGCGTGGATGCTCCCATCCGTATGAGCGGCGATGTCAAGGGCAGCGGCGGCATCACCATCAAAGGCCCCTGCGGTGAGATCACCATCGAAGAGGGCGTGATCGCAGCGATGCGCCATATTCATATGACCCCCGAGACCGCAGAAAAAGAAGGCTTTACCGACGGTCAGATCGTTTCTGTTAAGGTAAAGGGCGACCGCGAGATCACCTTCGGTGAGACCGTTTTGCGTGTTTCTCCCAAGTTCGCCGATGCGATGCATATCGATACCGACGAAGCAAACGCTGTTTGCCTGCCCCGCGATGCCAAGGGCGAGATCATTAAATAAGTGTCTTGCTGAAAGGCTTTCCGAAAAATTCGGAAAGCCTTTTTTATTGCTTGCAATTTATTTTTTATAGTGATATAATAACTTTTAACGGTTTATTACCGAAATTTTTATATGTGTGGTGAAAAAAGAATGCAAGTTAAAATCAATGGTCAGATGATCGAAACAGAAGCCGGCAAATCGGTATTCGATGCGGCTTTCGCTCTGGATCCTGCAGTTGCCCGCGAAGCGCTTTGCGCCTTGGTCAACGGAGAGGTGAAAGAACTTACTTATGTTCCATCGGAAGGGGATGAACTCACTACCCTGACATTCGAAGATGAGCAGGCGAGAAAGGTCTTCTGGCACACCACATCCCATGTGCTTGCCCAAGCCGTCAAACGCCTGTTCCCTGCGGCAAAATTTGCCATCGGTCCGGCGATCGACAGCGGCTTTTATTATGATTTTGAAGTAGAGAAGCCCTTTGCCGCGGAGGATCTGCAAAAGATCACCGCCGAGATGAAAAAGATCGTCAAGGAGCGGCTGCGTTTGGAGCGGTTTGAACTGCCGGTCGATGAAGCCAAAGAACTGATGAAGGACGAGCCTTATAAGTTGGAGTTGATCGAAGAGCACGCCGGCAAGGGAGAGAATATCTCCTTCTATCGCCAAGGCGATTTTACCGACCTTTGCGCCGGTCCCCATCTCTTTGACGTTTCCAAAATCAAGGCGATCGCTTTGCTGAGTTCCACCGGTGCCTATTGGCGCGGGGATTCCAACCGCCCGATGCTGCAGCGCATCTACGGTGTTTCCTATCCCAAGGCGGCGCAGTTGGAAGAGCATCTGACCCGCTTGGAAGAAGCCCGCAAGCGCGACCACAATAAGATCGGCCGCGAGCTGGAGTATTTTACCACCGTCGATGTCATCGGTCAGGGCTTGCCCATCCTGCTGCCCAAGGGCGCGAAGGTCATTCAACAGTTGCAACGCTGGGTGGAGGATGAAGAAGAAAAGCGCGGCTATGTGATGACCATGACTCCGCTGATGGCAAAGCGCGAGCTTTATAAAATTTCCGGTCACTGGGATCATTATCTGGACGGGATGTTCGTTCTGGGCGACCCCAACGATGAAGAAAAAGAGTGCTTTGCGCTCCGCCCCATGACCTGCCCTTTCCAATATCAGGCCTATCTCAATCGGATGCGTTCCTATCGCGATCTGCCGATGCGTATGGGCGAGACGTCCACCTTGTTCCGCAATGAGGACAGCGGCGAGATGCACGGCTTGATCCGTGTCCGTCAGTTCACCATCTCCGAGGGGCACTTGGTGTTGCGCCCCGATCAGTTGGAAGAAGAATTTAAAGGTTGCTTGGATCTGGCAAACTATATGCTGGAAACCTTGGGGCTGAAAGAGGATTGCTCCTATCGGTTCTCCCAATGGGATCCCGCCAACCCCGGCAATAAATATGAGGGTACCGCAGAGCAATGGGAAGAAGCCCAGAGCACCATGGAAAAGATCCTCAATAATCTGGGGGTAAATTATACCGTCGGCATCGATGAGGCGGCGTTCTACGGCCCGAAACTCGATATCCAGATCAAGAATGTTTTCGGTAAAGAAGATACCTTGATCACCATCCAGATCGATATGTTGCTGGCGAAAAAATTCGGAATGGAATATGTGGATTCCGACGGGGAGAAGAAGACACCGTATATCATCCACCGTACCTCCATCGGTTGCTATCAGCGTACTTTGGCTCTGTTGCTGGAAAAATATGCCGGTGCTCTGCCCACCTGGATGGCACCCACCCAAGTGCGCGTCCTGCCCATCAGCGAGCGTACGATGGAAAAATCCACTGAAATCTATCAGCAGCTCCGCGCCGCAGGCCTGCGGGTCGAGCTGGATGAGCGCAGCGAAAAGATCGGTTATAAGATCCGCGAAGCGCAGATGCAGAAGATTCCCTATATGGTCATCATCGGTGAAAAAGAAGCCGAAGCAGGAACGGTCTCGGTCCGCTCTCGCCACGATGGCGATCTGGGCTCGATGCCTGTAGATGATTTCCTGAACTTGATTAAAGAAGTCATCGACACAAAAGCCAAGAAGTAAAACCGCCGAAATTGGCGTAGACCAAAAAAGAGCCCATAAATGGGCTCTTTTTTTAGCGCATTTTCCGTCTTCGCAGTATCGACATACAGCGTCAGCCGGAGAAATGCACTTCTACATCCAATTTGGGCGGTTTTAGATTTGAGCGGTATAAATATCCACCCCAAATCATTTGGGGTAACAAATGATTTGTTAGGTAGAAATACCAAATGATTTTGTAGGGGACGGGTTCCCCGTCCCGCCGTTTCTGCACAAATGAATTGTGCAGTCACAGTCCGAATCGGTTGGTTTCGGGCGATTGAATACCCTTTTTATTCCACCGTGACGCTTTTGGCAAGGTTGCGGGGCTGATCAATATCGGTTCCCCGCGCAAGGGCGGCATAATAAGCGAGCAGTTGGCAACGCACCGCCGTGGCGATGGGGGCGGCAAGGTCGTTGCAATCGGGCAGGTCCAAGCGGTCGCAGTCGGGAAGCAATCCGTTTTTTGGCGCGATGCAGAGCACCTGCGCTCCGCGGGCGCGCACTTCTTTGATATTGGCGGCGGTTTTCGGCAGTAGGGTGCGGTCGGTGATGACGGCAATGACCGGGGTATCCTGCTCGATCAAGGAGATGGTTCCGTGCTTAAGTTCGCCTGCGGCATAGGCCTCGCTGTGAATATAGGAGATCTCTTTGAGTTTCAAAGAGCCTTCGCGGCTGACTGCATAGTCCCGCCCGCGCCCGATAAAGAATAAATGCTCGGCGGATGCGTATTTTTCGGCAAGTTTTTGGCAAAGGGATTCCTGCTCCAATGCGCTCTCTATTGCTTGGGGAAGTTCTTTTAGTTCAGCGGGGGAACGATGGGCAAGTTTCATTGCCAGAAGATAGAGCATTACCGCCTGGCAGGTATAGGCTTTGGTGGTGGCAACGCTGATCTCAGGCCCTGCCATCGTATACAATACCGTATCGGCTTCGCGGGCGATGGAACTGCCGAATACGTTGACGATCCCTAATGTGGGAACACCTTTTTCTTTTGCCAAACGCAATGCCGCCAGAGTATCGGCAGTCTCTCCCGATTGGGAGATCAAGATCACCAGATCCTCTTTTTTGAGCAACGGATCGCTATAGCGAAATTCACTGGCAATGGCAACTTCGGTGGGGATGCGGGCGTATTTTTCCAGGGCGTTTTTGCCCAGCAAGGCGGCGTGATATGCCGATCCGCATCCGACGATAAGGATCTTTCCATCGACTCGAAAATCCTCCCCCAATTCGGTTAAAATACGGTCGTTTTCGGCGTATCGGTCGATGGTTTTCCGCACCACCGAAGGCTGTTCGAAAATTTCTTTTTTCATAAAGTGTTCATACCCGTCCTTGACGGTCGAAATATCGCCGAAATCCGCGATGTGATGCGGTTTTTTAATGATTCTGTCGGTGCGGTCGTAGAGGGTCAATCCGGAAGGGGAAAGCTCCGCGATCTCCCCCTCGTCCAGAAGGCAATAGGCAGGGGTATGGTCTGAAAAAGCAGGGATGTCGGAGGCGATGAAATATTCGCCCTCGCCAAGCCCCAAAATGAGCGGGTTATCTTTGCGAACGGCATAGAGCGTTTGCGGATGGTCTTCAAAAAGAATTCCCAGCGCATAGGAGCCTTCCAATAAGGCGCAGGCGGCGCGAATAGCATCGCGGGGATCGCCCCGATAGCAGTGGTCCATCAGCATGGCGATCAATTCGGTATCGGTATCGCTGATGGGGGAGAGCCCTTGGTTTTTCAGCATGGTACGCAAGGCTTGTTCGTTTTCGATAATGCCGTTATGGACTAATGTGACCTTGCCGTAAGAATGGGGATGGGCGTTGCGGTCCTTTGGCGCGCCGTGGGTCGCCCAACGGGTATGTCCGATGCCGATGGTTGCGCAACTCTCTTCGGGCAGGATCGCCTCCAATGCGGCCACTTTCCCTTCTTTTTTAAAAATTTGGATCCCTTGTTTTTCCACCAGGGCGATCCCCGCGGAATCATAGCCCCGATATTCTAATTTTTTTAATCCGTCGATCAGGAGCGGTTCCGCTTTCCGCGGGCCGTTGTAACCGATAATTCCACACATAGTAATTTATCCTTTCTGTTTTTCGATGGGTTTGTTACAATTATTATGCTCTGAATATACTAAAACTCTGCAACATAAAGTGTAATTTTTCCCAATCGGCAAAAATGTTTCAAAAACATACACATCTTTATTGACTTTTTTAAGATATTAAAATATAATAATTATATGTATCATCGGTGCAGTATGCACTTTTAGAAAACTTCACCGATCGACGTAACGACAGGAGGTTGTTTAGAATGAAACAAATGAAGAAATTATCTGCCGTTCTGTTGGTTGCGGTCCTGCTGATCTCTATGCTTTCCAGCATGGTGCTTGGCGTAACTGCGGCCCAACTGGAGCTGGGTGGACCGGTATCCATCGAGAAGATGCCCTTGCGCGGGGAATCGGAAGGTTCCGGCATTGTGGTCGGCGGTCAGTTGCTGACCGAGCCGAATATTCTGGTTGTTAACAGCGATTGGGGAAAAGCCGAAGGGCTCCAACCCATCAAATTGGGTGGCATCGTTTATAATGTCACCATCGGTGTCAACGGCTTTGCCGAGGTAGCCGACGCGCTGTTTGCTGCAGACGGTCATGAGACCATTTATGTGGCGGCCGGCCTTTATGAAGCCGGCATTGTGCAGACAGCCGGTAATATCAAACTTTACGGTCCCAAGGCGGAGATCAACCCCAATGATGCCAAGGAGCTTTCCAAGCCCAATGCCAAGCGTCCCGCCGCAGCAGGTCTTGACGCCTCTAAAGATGGCGAAGCGGTTCTGACCGGCGGTATGACCTATAGTGCGAGCGGTTCCGATCTGGTGATGGATGGCTTCTATCTGGGCGGCAACTTTGCTTTTTCTACCGACGGCTCGATGGGAACCGGTGCGACCAACTATCGTTTCGGTACCGTTGTGAGAAACTGTGTGGTCAATACGATGGCCGCTAATCTTTTCAACCATTCGGTCGGTAACAGCCCGAGTATGGAGATCAGCAATCTGCGTGTTCTCAAAGGTAAGAATCTGGTCAATATCAGCGGTATGATGGACATTCGTGTTTTCAATAACTATCTGAACCTGACCGGAAATACCATCGATACTAAGCTGGTCTGCGCCGGTAGTATGGGTTCTTATGCGTTGATCGAGAACAACTATTATGAATACTGCGGCGGCAATGTTTTTAAATATGCCCACAAACAGCAGACCGCGCTCTATACCGCCATCGTTCGCAACAACTACATTGCGGATATGGGCCCTGCCGCGCTCGTTCATAATACCTATTATGGTGCGCATACTCTGCCGGGTACCAACCTGCAGATCACCAAAAATACCGTAATGAAGATCGATGCAGGTCAAACCTTGTTTGAGTTCCCCTTTGTCGGTGATTATAATTATTACTATGAATTCCCCTTTATGGTCAATATCAACGAGAACTATTTTGACCTTCCTGCAAACACCATGTTTATTGAGTCGGAAATGAACGGCTCTTTGAATTTGGTCAATAACTACTATGCAACTCCTATCTCTGTCGATCGTATTACTAAACATGAGGATACCAAGCTGGACTTGTATCCCTACTATGCAGACGAAGCAATGACCAAATTGGTCGGTAGTTTTTCCACTGCAATGTCCAACACCGAGATTGACCATGTGAACAAGAGAATCACCATCAATCTTGCAAAGATGGGAATTACCGCGAACCCCATCGATCTGAACGCTGTGCTCAAGACCGATGCCGAGTGCAGCTGGAAACTTTATAAAGAAAAAACTCTGGAAACAGAGGTTGAAAATAAGATGGCATATCTTTCCGGCGTTGTGACCCAGTATTTTGCCGAGATCACTACTCTGGACGGCAAGGGCGGCGTGGTCTATGAGATCCGCCTGCTCTCCGGTGATGGTACCGAGGCGGCGCTGGTGGATGTTGTCTTCGATAGCAACCGCGCACCGATGCCCATCATCCAGGGTACCACCTTTACTTATAATTTCCCCTCGGATCTGGCGTTTGTTGATTATGAACTGAAGGTTTCTCCCGGCGCAAGCTATGAAGTTTATGCCGAGTATGATCAGCTTTCCAATAACCATAAACCGTTGGAGGACATTGGCAACTATATCCCCCACGGCGGATATCAGTTTGATGTCGTCATTTCTTCCGGCAATGAGTTGACGGAGAATGTCTATACGGTAGTGTTTAATCGTGAGCGTAACGAGGCGAGCGATCCCAGCCTGATCGGCGGCAAAGCTCCCTCCAACGGAAAATACACCGTGTTGCGTGACGGCTCCTTGCTCTTTACCAGCGAGCAGTTGCTGACCAAAGCAACCTTTGAGCTGACCACTACTCCCGGTGCTTCCTACACCATCTTCTCCGATGCGGCGAAGAAGAAAGCGGTATCTTCCTCTGCGCAACTGAAAGAGATTGCCTTGAAGGAAGGCGAGACCACCTTCTATGTCGAAGTTCGCGACGGGGTGTATGCAAATACCATTCCCTTTATCGTGCGCAACGAAGGCAAATCTTCTGCCGCCGATATTACCGGTTTGGCCGGTCTGACTCCCATCATTAATAATAATGTCATTACCGTTCAAACCGGCGGTACAAGTATGAATGTGGTCTTCAATACCAGCGATCCCTACGCGGTGGTCAAGGTTTATGCCGATCCTGCAAGAAAGATCGCCTTGAAGTATACTTCCACTCCGGTGGAGGCAGAGCCCAACCGTTTTATCGATGAGCGGTCCTTCTCTTTGGATGTTACCCATGCGGTATCGAAATATTATGTCGATTGTATTGCCGAAAACGGCAAGGTCAATCCATATGAACTGATCGTCACCAAGACGGTGAAGGTCAATGCGTACAATGACGTTCCTGAGGACGTATGGTATAAGAAGTACGTGGATGCCGCCACCGCCGACGGTGTTCTGCAAGGTTCTCCCAGCGGAGAAGGCGTTGCATTCCGCGGCGATGATAATACCACCCGTCAGGAAATGGCGATCGTTGCCAGCCGCCTGCTTGGGATCAACACCACCGCATTTGCCGACGTAAAACTCCCCTTTGCGGATACCGCAAAGATCGCGGATTGGGCGCTCGGTAATGTCAAAGTGGCATATTACTTCGGAATTATGAAGGGTTCTGCCGATGCAACCGGCTTGAACTTCCGCCCCGCAAGTAATATCAGCCGCGAAGAAGTTTTCGCAATGTTTGTCCGTATTTATGATCTGAGCGGTAGTGCCGATCTGACGGAATTTAAAGATTACGCATCGGTCTCCTCTTGGGCAAAAGAAAGTATGGAAGCCGCTGTTGCTTCCGGCTTGATCGAGGGCGACGACAACGGAAAGTTGAACCCCAAAAAGCCCATCACCCGCGCAGAACTTGCCGCGATGATTTCCAGAGTATAAACCTTTTAAAAACCTTGCCGAACTTGGTTCGGCAAGGTTTTTTATTTCCTTAAAACAGATGGCACTTTAAACAAATTTTTGAGTTCAAAATTATTCAAACTAAACAAACTGATCCTCATTCAAAAAACATTTCAAAAAATCCTTGCATCTTGCTCTATTATTATATATAATATAATAAAATAGAAGGGGCATTCCCTTTTGACGGAGGTAACGGAATGAGAACCATCAAAAGTTTGCTGGCAGCGATAATGACTGTGGTTATGATCGTATGCATGAGCGTTTCTGCATTCGCGGCATATGAAGAAATTATATATGATGACGTTCATGATATGTACGGGGCAACGCTGTCTGAAGTAAACCTTCATTATATCCGCTTTGTCGATAAGCTCGGGATCATCACTGCGCACAATAACGGTAGCTTTGATCCCTCCGGTAAACTCACCCGCGGTGAGGCGTTGAAGATCGCATATCGGATGTTGCACTACGGTTATGATGAACTTGCCGATTATGAAAGCACCGCCACCTCTTTTGATGAGCTGGAAGGCGGCGATCTTGCCGATACCTCGATGATCCTCCCGTATGTTGCTTGGGGCGAAGACTATCAGCTGGTAAGCGGCGAGTATGTTCCCGAGAAAAAGTTCGAAGCAGACCGTTTTATCTCCGGAGAAGAGTTTATCACCCTCATTACCAAAACCTGCGGTATTGCCACCGGCGAGGATAACGCTTCGGAATACGAAGAGTTCCAGACGATCATTCTGGAAGGCTCCGAGGTAGACGCTTCTGTAGAGAGCATCAACCGTGAGCAGGCCGCGATCATTGTGGCGCGCGCCATGCTGTATGATGCCAACGTCGGCACCGTCGACAGCGAAATGTTTTCAAGCTTCCGCGATTTCGACGGCAACCTGCTGAATTGCCTTGCAACCAACATTTATGGATGTAATATCACCACCCTTACTATCCGTGCCACCGAAAACCGCCCGATGAACTATGAAGGGGTTACGAAAGAGGTTCTGCTTTCCAATGGCGTCCAAACCGATATCGGCGCAGATCTGAGCGAATTTGTCGGCTATAACATCGATGTCATTTATCTGGATAAAGATCATTCCGGCACCTTTACCGAGGATGAAGAACTGATTACCTATCAGATTGCTTCTCCCATCGTCAATAAAGTTCCTCTTACCGAAATCTCTGTCAATAGTTTCTCCAGCCTCTCCGGCACCTCTACCAGCAGTACATATGCGATTTATTCCAACACGATGCTGTATCTCAATGATGATATTTGGCCGTTGGGTGATGTATATAACCTGACCAAGGCGGTCAGCGTTGTAAACTTCAAAACACCCACCCTGATCACCGGCAGACCGAATCTGGAGCTCACCTTTATTCAGCACGGCACTGCGGAAAACGCCGACGTCGTTCTGGCGACCGAATGGATTCCCGGCAAGCTGATGACGGTGACCGACAATTATATTTCCGTTTACAGTTATTATGATGGCAGTGTTCATGTATACGATGATAACGACATTGTCTTCAAGGGAATTGCCAATCCCCAAAGCGGGGACTATGTCAACTTCTATCTTGCTTCCGGAAAACTTCATCTTTCCGCGGGTACGGTGGAAGAAATGGAAAAGATCGCTGTGACCACGGTAAACGGCATAGACGGCATCAGAGACAGTGCCGCTGAGAATCCCACGAAATACTATGCACACTCCTTTGTAAATAAACCGACTATGAAGATAAAAGAAGTGGTTGGTCCTGTGGTGGCTGTTTTAGATTCCACCCGCACCACGTATCTGGCCTATGAAGAGAAGAAGGCTACCGAGGATGTGGCGGTCGAGATTCTCGATATCACCGCCAATGCTAACACTGCTAAGGTGAAGGTTCGTGCGATCGACGGCGGTAAGGAATCCGATCTGACCGTGGATCTTGCTCGGATCTCTTCTAAGGACGGTGTCATTGATAAAGGCGATCTTTATACCTACTACGTAACCGCAGGCGAAAAGGTCGTGATGGAAGAGATCGCTCCCGTCAAGACCGTTGCCATCGAGACCAAAGATTATTTCATTCTTGACGGCGGCAGAAAGGTCCTCAAGACCGAGGGGTATATTTCCGATACCGAAGGCTTGAAGAGCGGCGAAGTTGTTCTTTATATGGATGCCTACGACGGTGTCTGGGCTTCTTACGAAGCATAAGTGAAAGTCAAAAAGTAAAGCAGCAGAGAATTTTATTCTCTGCTGCTTTTTTTGTTCTATATATATAAAATAGGAAGGAAATTGAGTAAAACGGCATTGCTATGCGAATTTTGAAGAGATTTCGTCACAAGATATAGTGTTTTACAAAAAATAACAGAAATATATGTTGTGTTTGCTATTGACAGAACACTATATTTCGTGTTACAATAATACCCGAACCGCAAAATATAGGGGAAACAATGCGAAAATGAAGGGAAATGCCAAGAAAATGACGATTGAAGGCTTGCAAAAACTAACATTGCTGGATTATCCCGGCCGTACCGCCTGCACCGTTTTTTTGGCAGGCTGCAATTTTCGTTGCCCCTTTTGCCATAACTTTGAGTTGGTAGTAAGGCCCGCCGCTCCGCTGATGACCGATGAGGAACTGCTGGAGTATTTGAAAAAGCGTAAAGGCTTGCTGGATGGCGTTGCCATCACCGGCGGAGAACCGCTGCTGCGGAAAGAACTGCCCGAATTGCTGAGAAAGATCAAAGCGTTGGGCTATGCCGTGAAATTAGATACTAACGGCAGTTTTCCTGCCCGCTTGAAGGCGTTGGTAGAGGAAGGCTTGGTCGATTATGTGGCGATGGATGTCAAAAACGCGCCGGAACGCTATGGTGAGACCGTTGGCTTTTTAAAATTAGAATTGGATGCCATCCGCGAGAGTATCGAATTTTTGCTCACCGATGCGGTGGATTATGAATTTCGCACCACCGTCATCGAGCAATACCATTCCGAAAAAGAGATCCGCACCATTGCGGAATGGATCCGGGGCGCGAAACGCTGGTATCTGCAGCAGTTTAAATCCTCGGAGCGGGTTCCCGATGGGGAGTTGACCCCACCGAGTTATCAGAAAATGCAGGATTATCTGCAAATTGCTCGGGAGACCATTCCGCAGACCGAATTGAGAGGGGTCGGATGAGATGAAAGTATTTTTAATGCAAGGGGATTCCATCACCGACGCGGGGCGCGACAGAGCTGTTGACCCGGAACCGTATCACGCGTTGATCAAAGAAATTGAAAAATTATAATAAAATATATAGGAGAGAAAAACGATGTACCACGTAATTAAGCGCGATGGCGCCGAGGCTGATTTTAATATTGCCAAGATCAGCGTAGCCATCCAAAAGGCATTTGATGCCGTTGGCAAGGAGTCGCACCCCAGCATTATCGACCTTCTGGCATTGAAGGTCACCGCCCATTTTGAAAGCAAGATCAAGGACGGGAAGATCGCCGTTGAAGAGATTCAGGATAGCGTGGAGGCTGTTTTGAGTGAATCGGGCTATGCCGATGTCGCTAAGGCCTATATCCTTTATCGTAAGCAACGGGAAAAGGTTCGTAATCTGAAGACCACCTTCCTGGATTATAAGTCCTTGGTGGATAGCTACGTCAATGTTACCGACTGGCGTGTAAAGGAAAATTCCACCGTGACCTATTCGGTCGGCGGCTTGATCCTTTCCAACAGTGGCGCCATCACCGCAAACTATTGGCTGAGCGAGATCTACGATGCAGAGATCGCCGATGCCCACCGCAATGCCGATATCCATATCCATGACCTTTCGATGCTGACCGGTTATTGCGCCGGTTGGTCCTTAAAGCAGCTCATCAAAGAGGGCTTGGGCGGTGTTCCCGGCAAGATCACTTCCGCCCCCGCCAAGCACCTGGTTTCTCTGTGCAACCAGATGGTCAACTTCCTCGGCATTATGCAGAATGAATGGGCAGGCGCGCAAGCATTCTCCTCGTTTGATACTTATTTAGCACCTTTTGTTAAGGTGGATAACCTTTCCTATGGCGAAGTAAAGAACTGCATCCAGTCCTTTATCTTCGGTGTCAATACCCCCAGCCGTTGGGGTACTCAGGCGCCCTTCTCCAATATCACTCTGGACTGGACCGTTCCTGCCGACCTGAAGGATCTTCCTGCCATCGTCGGCGGTAAGGAGATGGATTTCACCTATGGCGATTGTAAGGCCGAGATGGATATGATCAACCGCGCCTTTATCGAGACGATGATCGAAGGCGATGCCAACGGCCGCGGCTTCCAATATCCCATCCCCACCTACTCCATCACCAAGGACTTCGATTGGTCCGAGACTGAAAATAATAAATTGCTCTTTGAGATGACCGCCAAATACGGCACCCCCTATTTCTCCAACTATATCAATAGTGATATGGAGCCCAGCGATGTCCGCAGTATGTGCTGCCGCTTGCGTCTGGATCTGCGCGAACTGCGCAAAAAGTCCGGCGGCTTCTTCGGCTCCGGTGAAAGCACCGGTTCGGTCGGCGTGGTGACCATCAACCTGCCCCGTATCGCCTTCCAATCCGCCAGCGAGAAGGAGTTTTATGCCCGCCTGGATAAACTGCTGGATATCTCCGCCCGCTCTCTGCACATTAAGCGTACTGTTATCACCAAGTTCCTGGATGAGGGTCTCTATCCTTATACCAAGCGGTATCTGGGTACCTTCAATAACCACTTCTCCACCATCGGCTTGGTCGGTATGAATGAGACTGCGCTGAACGCTTGCTGGTTGCGTAAGAACCTGACCACCGAAGAGGGTCAGAAGTTTGCCAAGGATGTTCTGAACCATATGCGCAACCGCCTTTCCGATTATCAGGAAGAGTACGGCGATCTTTATAACCTGGAGGCAACTCCTGCCGAATCCACCTCTTATCGTCTGGCAAAGCACGATGTCAGCCGCTTCCCCGGCATCATCACCGCCAATATGGACGGTACTCCCTACTATACCAACTCCTCCCATCTGCCTGTCGGCTATACCGAGGATATCTTCACCGCTCTGGATCTGCAGGACGAACTGCATACTCTGTATACCTCCGGTACCGTTTTCCATGCCTATATGGGTGAAAAACTGCCCACCTGGAAGTCCTGCGCCGATCTGGTCCGCAAGATTGCCGAGAACTATCGCCTGCCCTATTATTCCATGAGCCCCACCTATTCGGTATGTAAGAACCACGGTTATATCACCGGTGAGCAGTATACCTGCCCGCAATGTGGGGAAAATACCGAAGTCTATAGCCGTATCACCGGCTACTATCGTCCGGTTCAGAACTGGAACGACGGTAAGGCGCAGGAATTCAAGGATCGCAAGCTGTATGATCAGCAGATCGCTATCAATAAGGTACCCGTCAACCGCGCTTGCGGTTGCGGTTGCGGCGATGCTGAGCCCGAATTGGTGGGCGGCAATCGCGCGATGCTCTTCACCACCAAAACCTGCCCCAACTGCAAAATGGTCGTCGCGATGATGGACCAGGCGGGCTTTGAATATGAAAAGCTGGATGCCGAAGCCCCCGAAAACCGTGGCTTGGTGGATGCCTATCAGATCAACCGCGCTCCCACGCTGATTGTGGAGACCGATGCAGGGGTCGAGAAACTGACCAACGCTTCCGAGATCCGTGCATTTTTGAAAAAATAATTGAAACAGAATAACCGATCCAAGCGGATCGGTTATTCTTTAGGGTAACAAGAGTAATCCGAACCTGCCTCAAAGCAGGATATTTCGGTGCTTTTCGCCCATTTTTTCTTGATAGGCGTCAGCCAATCTGCCAAAAAGATGAACAAAAATCCCTCGAAATCTCCTTGCTTTGAGGTCGGAGATTTTAAAAAGAGCGGATTTGCGTTCAATCGAGGCACAAAACGCAGCCAATGCTTTGTGCATTGGTGAGTATTTTAATGAAGAGTGAGCGGAAATCCGCCTTTTTAAAACAGGCTCGGATTATTCTTGTCACCCTAAGGAGAAAAAATGATGTTTGATACCATTATTATCGGCGGCGGGACCGCCGGTATGACCGCCGCCATTTACCTGCTCCGCGCGGGCAAAAAGGTGCTTTTGCTGGAGTCTACCGCTCTGGGCGGTCAGATCACCGCCTCCGCCCGTATTGAAAATTTCCCCGGTCTGTTTGGGGTGAGCGGGGTGGACTATGCCGACCGCTTGGCAGAGCAGATGTTTGAATTCGGCGGCAGCATCGATCCGGTGGAAGTGGCAAAGGTGGAAAAGGCTGACGAGGGCTTTTTGGTCCGCACCACCGACGAGGAAGAATACGAAGCCAAAAGCATTATTATTGCCAGCGGTGCCGCCCATCGCCATTTAGGTGTGGAGCGGGAAGAAGAGTTGGCAGGCATTTCCTATTGCGCGGTCTGCGACGGTGCTTTTTATAAAGGCAAGGAAGTAGCGGTCGTCGGCGGCGGCAACGCTGCGGTGCAATCGGCGCTTTCCTTGGCGGATCTTTGCAGTAAGGTCACCTTGATCCACCGCCGCGACGGTTTTCGTTGCGAGCCGGTGCTGTTGGAGCGGTTGCGCGCCAAAGAGAATGTGGAATTCCGCTTGGGCGCAGTCGTCAGCAAGCTGATCGGCGAAACCAAGCTGGATGCGGTGGAGTTGACCTATGCCGACCGCACCGAAGAGATGGCGTTGGATGGCTTGTTCATTGCCATCGGTCAACAGCCCAAAAACCAACCCTTTGCCGATCTTTGCGATCTGGACGAAGCGGGCTATATTGATGCGGGCGAAGATTGCCTGACCAAGACTCCCGGGGTCTTTGCCGCGGGCGATTGCCGCAAAAAGCAGGTGCGCCAGCTGGCGACCGCGGCGGGCGACGGCGCTGTGGCAGGCCTTGCCGCCTCCGCCTATCTGGATAATTTATAAAAAGAAGGAGCGTTGCTCCTTCTTTTTTTGTTGCCTTAATGGAAAGAATGTGCTATATTAAAAGGTAAGAAATAGGGATGGAGAATCTTTGATGACCGAAACAAAGTATTTTGTTCCCGCCGGCGATTGCCGAACGGAATTCATAGAGCGAAAAAGCCGGTTCATTACCAGCATCGCGCGGGTGGAGAGCGTGGAGGAGGCGGATGCCTTTTTGGCGAAAATTCGCGCCGAATTCCCCGATGCCACCCATAATTGCGCGGCATACCGTATTAAAACGCCGTTGGTAGAGCGTTTCTTTGATGACGGCGAGCCGGGCGGAACGGCGGGAATGCCGATGCTGGATGTGCTGAAAAAGCAGGAACTGTTTGATGTGGCGGTGGTAGTCACCCGCTACTTCGGCGGTATCCTCTTGGGCGCGGGCGGCTTGGTGCGTGCTTATTCCAAGGGCGCGGCCGATGGGGTCAAGGAAGCGGGATTGGCGCTGATGGAGCAAGGGGTGCGGCTGAAGCTTTGTTGCGGCTATCCCTTATACGATCGGGTGCAGCGGATGCCGCAGTTGCAGACCGCCGAGATCCTTTCCACGCAGTTCGGCGCGGAGATCGAAATGGAACTGATGCTGCGGGCATCGGAAGAACAAGATTTGGCGCAAGCATTGGCGGATCTTTCGGCAGGGACGGCCACCTTGACCGCGCTGGAGCGGAGGTTTTATCCTTTCAAAACAAATTGTTAACAATTTCTTCATCCATTCGGTTCTCAAAATAGATATACTATTGTTGAGAATACATACTAAACGAGGTATAAAAATGAGCAGGATTTTAGTCGTAGACGATGAACAGAATATTTGCGAATTGCTGACCCTTTATCTGGTGAAGGAAGGGCATACCGCCGAGACTGCGGCGGATGGGGAAGAAGCCTTGCGGAAATTCCGGACCTTCGGCCCCGACCTGATCCTGCTGGATATTATGCTGCCCAAAAAGGATGGCTGGCAGGTCTGCCGCGAGATTCGGCAAAGTTCCAATGTCCCCATCATTATGATCTCCGCTAAGGGCGAGACCTTTGATAAGGTGCTGGGTCTGGAGCTGGGAGCCGATGACTATATCACCAAGCCCTTCGATTCCAAGGAAGTGATGGCGCGGATCAAAACCGTATTGCGCCGTGTCGGCTCGGTGGCGGAAGAGGCGCGGCAGGAAGTGGAATATCCCGACCTGTTTGTTTCGCTCACCAATTATAAATTGGTGGTGGGCGGCAAGCAGGTGGATGCACCGCCCAAGGAGATCGAGCTGTTGTATCATCTGGCGAAAAACCCCAATCGAGTGTTTACCCGCGATCAACTGCTGGATGAGATCTGGGGCTTTAAATATTTCGGGGATTCCCGCACCGTCGATGTTCATATCAAGCGGATCCGCGAAAAGCTGGAGGGTGCTTCCGACCGTTGGAAGATCCAGACCGTCTGGGGCATCGGCTATAAATTTGAAACGGTGGACTGATCTGTGCATAAACGAATATTTCTGCGATATTTCAATATCTGCGCGCTGATCATATTTTTGACAGTGTTTACCTTGGGTGCGGTAACCTCCGCTGTTTTTACCTATCGCAATATCCGCGAGCAGGATCGCAATATGGAAAAAGCGGCGCAAAAGATTGCGTCGATGCTGGAGGAGGTTCCGGCAAACTATAGCTTCTTTGTCGGCACCGTGATGGAGGGCGCGATCGAAACGGTCAAAGAAACCATCGATTGCGATGTTTTGATTATGAATCGGAGCGGTGCCTTGGTCCAAAGCACCCTGCAAAGCGGCGCGACCGTCTCCTTGCCCAAGGAAGCGGTGGATGCGGTTTTGAGCGGGGAGACCTATAGCCGTCAAAAAGTGTTTATTCGGGAGCAGGGCAATGCCTATACAGTTGGAGTCCCGATCCGAAACGATCAAAAAATCGTCGGCGGTGTTTTTGTCACCGCCCGTCAGGTGCGGATCGGCTCGGAATTCGGCGGAATTTTGCCGAGCTTTTTAATGTGGGGTGTTCTTGTCCTGATTTTGGCGGTGGTAATTCTGTATTTTGTCACCAGGCAGATCACCCGCCCTCTGTATGAAATGGCGATCGCCGCCCGCTCCTATTCCAAGGGCGATTTTTCCCGCAGGATCAGCGTTGCTCCGGAAGGGGAATTGGGTACGCTGGCGGCCACCTTCAATCAGATGGCGGAAAATCTGGACCGCTTGGAAGCTACCCGCCGCGAATTTATCGCCGACGTTTCCCATGAACTGCGGACCCCGATGACCACCATCGGCGGGTTCATCGATGGGATTTTAGACGGAACCATCCCCCCCGAAGCAGAGCAGAAATATCTGCTTCTGGTTTCGGAAGAGGTGAAACGTCTAACCCGTATGGTGAATAATCTGCTGGATGTGGCAAAGATCCAATCGGGCGAGATTACTTATCAGATGGAGCCCTTTGATCTGACCGAACTATCGTATCGTGTGATGCTGACCATGGAAGATCGCATCGCAGAGCGGGGCATTGAATTGACCCACACACTGCCCGAAGAATCGATCTATGTTCTGGGCGACCACGATGCCATCCATCGTGTTATTTATAATTTAATGGATAATGCGGTGAAATTCACCCCCGATCAGGGAAAGATCCATCTGGGCATCTTCCGCAGGGACGGAAAGGCCTATTTCAGCGTCCGCAACAGCGGCGCGGGCATTCCCGAGCAAGAAGTGGGAAAGATCTTTGAACGTTTTTATAAGACCGATAAAAGCCGCGGCGAAAACCGCAAGGGTGTTGGTCTGGGGCTTTATATGGTCAAAAATATCATTGAAGCCCACGGCGAAGACCTTTATGTTTCGTCCGAAGAAGGCGTTTTCGCCGAATTTTCCTTCTCCTTGAAGGAAACCAAAGAAATTGGAGAATAAGTTATGCAAGAAAATCAAAATCCAAACCAACCGCAAGAGGAAAATACTCCGCAGTATGCGCAGGAGCCGTCTCCGCCCGTCTATCACTATCATACGGCCTCCTCGGAGCAACCCTTTACCCAAGGGGGATATACCTATCAAAATCCCAATCCCTATCAGGCGACCTATACGGTGCCGCCCCAACCGAAGAAAAAGCGCAACCGCGGCTTGATCGTCGCAGCGGTGAGCGCGGCGGCAATTATGCTGATCTGCTGTACTGCGGTGGTGACCGCAATGCTGATGGATGCGAAAGGCTTTATTCAACCGTCGGAAGATTTTTTGAATCCCTTTGGCAATGAAGAAGAGTCCGCACCGAGCAATCAGAATTCTGCCGATGTGGATCGGGATGAAAATGCGAACTATGAACTGCCGGATATGACCACCGAGCAGAAGGGCGGCGAAGAACTTTCGCTGGTGGATATCAATAAAAAGGTCAAAAACAGCGTTGTTGCGGTGCTGATCGCCCAAGGGGAGCAAGAAGCGGAATTTTCCGGTTCCGGCTTTATCATCAGCGAAGACGGTTATATTATCACCAATGCCCACGTGATCGACGAAGCCTCCTCCATTAAGATCGTGTTGCAGGATGGGATCACCGAGTATAAGGCGACCATTGTCGGCGCCGATGACCGCTCCGATTTAGCTGTATTGAAGGTGGATGCCAAAAAATTGGCGCCGGTGGAATTGGGCGATAGCTCGTTGCTGGAAGTGGGGGAGACGGTGGTTGCCATCGGCAATCCTTATGGAATGGAGCTGGCGGGAACGGTCACCAACGGCATCATCTCCGCCCTCAATCGTAAGATCGAGATGAACGGTTCCTATATGACCCTGATCCAGACCAACGCGTCCATCAACCCCGGCAACAGCGGCGGTCCGCTGGTCAATGTTTATGGGCAGGTCATCGGCATCACCTCCTCCAAATTGGTTGCCAGCGGCTATGAAGGGATCGGCTTTGCCATTCCCATCAACGATGTGGTGGAGATCGCAGAAGAATTGATCACCCACGGTAAGGTCAAGACCCGCGCCTATATCGGCATCAGCGGCAGAGATTTTACCGCGCAGGAAGCGGCGCAATATCAAATGCCCCAAGGTGTCTTGGTGGCGGGGGTGGATCTCCATTGCGATGCGGCCGCCAAGGGCCTGCAAAAGAACGACATCATCGTCGGTTTCAACGGCGAGAAGATCAGTTCGATGGCGGAACTCAATGAGAAGAAGGATGAATTCCATCCCGGCGATAAGGTGAAGATCACCTATTGGCGCAATAATAAAGAAACGACCATTGAGATCTTGCTGACCGAAGCAAGTGAATAAATATCAAATCCCCACGCTGTTGCGTGGGGATTTTTTAGCAGTTTGGTCGAAATTTGTTGTTATGGTGTTCAAATTTTGTAAAACATTCCCCTTGTATCCAAAATATGAATGTGATAGAATGGTCTCAAATAAATTAAAACAGAAGGTGAATCAAATGAGTAAATTCAAGGCTTTTTTGCAAAGAAAAGATATTGAGTTTTCGTGGAAACGCTATTTCATTGATGCCCTCGGCGCGATGGCGCAGGGGTTGTTCTGCTCCTTGCTGATCGGTACCATTATCGATACAGTCGGTGATCTTTTGATCTCCGGCGGGGCAGAGACCGCGGGCAACTTTTTGGTGGAGCTGGGCAAATATGCCTCGGCGATGTCCGGCCCTGCGATGGCGGTCGCCATCGGCTATGCGCTGAAGGCGCCCAATCTGGTGCTCTTTTCTTTGGTCGCTGTCGGCAGTGCCGCCAACGGCTTCGGCGGTGCGGGCGGACCTTTGGCGGTATTGATCATCGCCATTCTTGCCGCCGAATTCGGCAAATTGGTCTCCAAAGAAACCAAGGTGGATATCTTGGTCACTCCGTCGGTGACGATTTTGGTGGGTGTCAGCCTTTCGGCTTGGCTTGCTCCCTGGATCGGCAAGGGCGCATTTGCCTTCGGCGAATTGATCAAGCACGCTACCGAACTGCAACCCTTCCTGATGGGGATTTTGGTTTCGGTTCTGGTTGGTATCGCGCTGACCTTACCTATTTCCAGCGCGGCGATCTGCGCCGCATTAAGTCTGACCGGTCTGGCGGGCGGTGCCGCGGTGGCGGGCTGTTGCGCGCAGATGGTGGGTTTTGCGGTGATGAGCTTTAAGGAAAACCGCTGGGGCGGTCTGGTCTCTCAGGGCATCGGTACTTCGATGCTGCAGATGGGCAATATCGTTCGCAATCCGCGGATCTGGATCCCGCCCATCGTCGCTTCGGCGATCACCGGCCCCTTGGCGACCTGCCTCTTTAAATTGGAAATGAACGGTGCCCCCGTTTCCTCCGGTATGGGCACCTGCGGTCTGGTAGGTCAGATCGGTGTGTATACCGGCTGGGTGGAGACCGGCCACGCCATCACCGCGATGGATTGGATCGGATTGATCTTGATCTGCTTTGTCCTTCCCGCGATCCTTTGCTGGTTGGGCGGGTTCCTGTTGCGCCGTATCGGCTGGATCAAGGAAAACGATCTCAAACTGTAAAAACTGCATAAAATCAAGAAAAATGAGCTTTCGATCGAAAGCTCATTTTTTTGTTGATTTTTTTAAAAAATATATAAAAACCTATTGATTTTTTCTAAAAAAATGGTATAATTTAAACCAAGTGGAGTCTAAATGGGTACTAAGTGTGTATCAAGTGGGTGATTTTTAGAAAGGAGGTGCACGCATGTCTTACCTGACCGGTTTTTATGAAAACTTTGTGGATGAAAAGGGCCGCGTTATTATGCCCAAGAAGCTCAAAGAGCAGATGGGCAGTGAGCTGGTCTTTACCAGAGGCTTAGATGATTGCGTGTATGTCCTGACCAGAGAGGCTTGGGCCGCTCTGGAAGAAAAACTCGCCAAGCTCCCCATCTCCAAGGGGCGCGGCGTCAGCCACTTTTTCAATACCTATAAATCCGACGTTACTGCCGATAAGCAGGGGAGAATTCAGCTTCCCATCGCGTTGCGCCGCATCGCTGAGATCGAAGGCAACGCCGTCATCGTCGGCAACGGCAACCGTGTGGAGATCTGGAATCCCGATCGCTTTGCCGCGATGGAGCAGGCGTTGGATACCGATAGTATCGTCGCCGCGATGGATGAGCTTGATTTCTGATGAAGGAATTTGAACATTACAGTGTGATGGCGAAAGAGTGCATCGATGCTCTGGCGATCCGCCCCGATGGAATCTATGTGGATGCCACCTTGGGCGGCGGCGGGCATAGCTCTTTGATCGCCGCCAAATTGGATCAAGGATTGCTGATCGGCATTGATCAGGACCGCGACGCGCTGAAAGCGGCAAGCCAAAGGCTTGCACCCTTCGGGGACCGCTTCAAGGCAGTCAAATCCAATTTTTCCGCTTTAAAGGATGTATTAAATAAGGAAGAGATCCCTGCAATCGACGGAATTCTCTTTGACTTGGGTGTCTCCAGCTTTCAGCTGGATGAAGAAAGCCGCGGCTTTTCTTATCGCTTTGATGCGCCGCTGGATATGCGGATGGACCGCGAGAACCCCTTAGATGCCTATCAGGTCGTCAATACCTATTCCAAAGAGCAGTTGACCAAGATTTTATATGAATACGGCGAAGAGCGGATGAGCCCGAAAATTGCTTCTGCCATCTGCAGGCAGCGGGAGATCGCCCCCATCGAGACCACCGGTCAATTGGTCCGAATCATTGAAAAGGTGTTCCCGCCCAAGGAACGCTATGGCAATAAGCATCCCGCCAAGCGTACTTTTCAGGCGATCCGCATCGAAGTCAACGGCGAGCTTCGGATCTTGGAGCAAGCCTTAAGAGATGCGGTGTCGATGCTGAAAAGCGGCGGCAGGATCGCGGTGTTGACCTTCCATTCATTGGAAGATCGCATTGTTAAAAACGTCTTTGCAGACCTCGCCTCCGGATGCGTCTGCGATAAAAATCTTCCGATCTGCGTCTGCGGCAGAACGCCGATTATCAAGCAGATCACCCATAAACCGATGACAGCCTCCCCGCAGGAACTTGCCGAAAATTCCCGCTCCAAGCCGGCAAAACTGCGCGTAGGGGAAAAACGATAAAGAAGTATTAAAGTAAAGGAGACCTTTATGAAGAAATTGGATCTGCGCAATATCCGCTGGTCGGTCGTTTTGATCGCGGCGGTATTCATTGCCATCGGCGGATATCTTTTATATAGTCACATTGCCCTCAACGAGGTCTCCAGCGAGCTTCTGGCGGCCAAGCAAGAGCTGACCAAGCTGGAAGGCGAGGCGGGAAATCTGCAGGTTTCCATCGACAGCAAAAATTCCATGGGAGAGATCGAGCGGATCGCCACCGAGGAATTGGGTATGGTCAAGATCGAGAATTATCAGATCCAGACCATCAATCTGCTGACCGATGATACCGTGGAGATCATCAAAGACGAGCCCACAAACGATAGCTGGTGGGACGGCGTTGTGGCAGAATTCAACATTTTGTTGGAATATCTGAGCTGATTTAAAATAAGATTAAAGTAAAACGAGAGTGGGAAGTTTTTTCTTACTCTCATTTTGCGCTTTAAAGGGAAGCAATTTTTTGACAATAAATGGGCATAAATATGCCAAAATCAGAGAAAGGAGCTGCAAAATGGGTAAAGGACCGAGTCGTTCGATGGTCAAAAGAAGTACGATTCTGCTGGGTATTTTTGCCGCGGCATTGTTGGTATGGATGGCGGGCGTGTTGGTGAAATACCAGATCGTCAACTATAACTATTATCAGACCCGCGCCATCGCTCAGCAAACGATGGATACCACCTTGGCACCCAACCGCGGCTCCATTTACAGCCGTAACTATACTCCTCTTGCCATTTCCGCGCCGGTGGAGACGGTGTATATTGCCCCCAATTCCATCGACGAAGAAGACCGCAGAACCGTTGCCGAGGGGCTGGCATCCATTCTGGAGATGGATGAGGATGCCATTTATCAGAAAACGCTGAAAAAGAATTATTATGAGATGATCAAGCGCCGCATCGATGCGGAGGTTGCCGACCGGATCCGCGAATGGGTGGACGAAAAGGATCTGGAGGGGGTCCACTTGGTGGAGGATACCAAGCGGTATTATCCCTATAACAGTATGGCGTGCCATATTCTGGGTTTCACCGGTACCGATAACGTCGGTCTGGACGGCATTGAGTCCATCTACAACGAATATCTGCAGGGCACCTCAGGTAAATTGATCACCGCCAAAAACGCGATCGGTACCGAATTGCCCTATGAATACGAGACCTATGTCGCCGCCGAGAACGGCAAAAACGTGGTGCTGACCATCGATGAGACGGTGCAATACTATCTGGAAAAGCACCTGCAGGAAGCGCGGTTGGAGCAAAAGTGCGTCGAGGGTGCGGCGGGCATCGTTATGAACGTCAAGACCGGCGAGATCTTGGCGATGGCATCCCTGCCCAACTATGACCCCAACAGCTACTATACCATCACCGACCAAATGGCGTTGGAAGCGCTGGAAGAATATGAAGAAGAGGAGCGTAAAGAGCAGGAAACCGCTTTCCGCAATAAGATCTGGCGTAATAAGTGCATTGTGGATACCTATATGCCCGGTTCCACCTTCAAGATCGTCACCCTTTCGATGGCGTTGGAGGAAGGCTTGATCAATACGAGCAATACCTATTCCTGCCCCGGCTATATTCGCGTCGCCGACCGCACCATCCGCTGCTGGAAATCGGGTGGGCACGGGCATCAGACCTTGGCGCAGGCGATCCAGAATTCCTGCAACCCCGCCTTTATCACCATCGGTGCCAAGGTGGGTGCCACCAAGTTCTATCAGTATTTCAAAAACTTCGGCTTGACCGAAAAGACCGGTGTCGACCTCAACGGTGAGGCGAGCGGCATCTGGTTCAGTAAGTTCCAGGAAGTCGAGCTTGCTACCGCCTCCTTCGGGCAGAACTTTAAGATCACCCCGTTGCAGATGATCACCGCGGTGGGTGCCGCCAGCAACGGCGGAAAACTTGTCACTCCCCATGTGGTCAAGGAGATCACCGAAACGCAGGAAGACGGCACCGAAAAGGTGGTCAAATCCTTCACTCCGCAGGTCAAGCGGCAGATCATCTCTGCCGAAACCAGCGCGCTGGTCTGCGATCTGCTGGAAGAGGTGGTCTCCGTCGGTTCGGGTAAAAATGCCTATGTTAAAGGCTACCGCGTGGCAGGAAAGACCGGTACCTCCGAAAAGATCGACGTTCTCAATGCCACCGGCGATAAATACTATATTTCGTCCTTTATCGGCTTTGCGCCGGCGGATGACCCCGAATATGCCATTCTGGTAATGCTGGATAGCCCCAGCGCAGGGGAGATCTACGGCGGTATCATTGCCGCGCCGGTCGCAGGCGATATTTTGGCAGATATTCTGCCCTATTTGAGCATCCAACCGCAGTATACCGAGGAAGAATTGGAGACCTTGGATGTTTCGATTCCTTCGTTGATGGAGCAATCCTTGAAGGATGCGGAAGCGGTGCTGATCGATAAAGAGATCAAGTATAAAGTCAAGGGCGACGGCGATACCGTTTTGGATCAGATGCCCCAGCCCGGCTCCACCATGCCCCAGAGCGGAACGATGATCCTCTATACCGGGGATGCCAAACCCTCCAAGAATATCACCGTTCCCAATTTGGTGGATTATTCGGTGGCGGGTGCGTCCAACCGGATTACGTCGATGGGCCTGAACGTGCGGGTAGTGGGCAACTCCAATGCCGGCTCCACCGCGCTGGTCATCTCCCAATCGCCTGCCGCAGGGGAAGTGGTCCCCGAAGGAACGGTTATTACCATTCGAACCAACAGCTCTGTGGGGGTTCAAAACTAATCATCCGAAAGGAGCTTAGAATAATGCTGTTATCGGAACTTTTAAACGGAATTCAGACATTAAATGTATATACCGACCGCGAAATTGCAGGCATCGCCTTTGATTCCCGCAAGGTGGAAAAGGATTTCCTTTTCTGCGCCATCCGCGGCGAGACCGTCGACGGTCATCGATTCACCGCTTCCGCCGCCGAAAAAGGCGCGGCGGTGATCTTGGCGGAATATGCCACAGAGCATACCGCGACTGAAATTTTGGTCAAGGATACCCGCATGGCATTCCAGCAGGTCTGCGCCAATTATTTCGGGCATCCCGAAAAATCGATGCGTTTTTTGGGGGTGACAGGTACGAATGGTAAAACTTCCGCCACCCAATTCATCAAAAGTATTTTGGATGGAATGGGGGTCAAAGCGGGGCTGATCGGGACAGTGCTCAATCAAATCGGCACCGTCAGCGAGCCTGCGGAGTTTACTACCCCCGAACCCTACCAACTGTTTGCCCTGCTGCGTCGGATGAAGGATGCAGGGGTCGAAGTGGTGGTGATGGAGGTCTCTTCTCAGGCGATGGACCAACGCCGCGCCGATAGCCTGCCCTTTGCGGCGGCGGGCTTTACCAATCTGACCCAAGACCATCTGGATTATCATAAGACGATGGAGAATTATAAAGAAGCCAAAGCGCGCCTCTTTTCGTTGGCGGGCAAGGGTGTCTATAATATCGACGATGCCGCGGGGATGGAGTTTAAATCCCGCTTCGGCGGGCTGGCCTATTCCGCCAAGGGCAAGGCGGATCTTTATGCGACCAAGATCCAAATGGATGTTTCGGGGGTTGCTTATCAGCTGAATTATTGCGGAAAATCCGCGCAGATCAAAGTTTCCACCCCCGGCTTGTTTACGGTCCATAATACCCTCTGCGCCGCAGGAGTCTTGCTGGCGGCAGGGTATACCTTGGATCAGGTGGTTCGCGGGCTCAACTGCATTCCCAAGGTGGCAGGCCGCGCCGAGATCATCACCGAAGGGTTGCCCTTCGATGTGATGCTGGACTATGCCCATACCCCCGATGCGTTGGAGAATATTTTGACCACCATCCGCACCTACGCCAAGGGCAGAGTCGTCACATTGTTTGGTTGCGGCGGCGACCGCGACCGCACCAAACGCCCCAAAATGGCGGCGGCCGCGGCGAAATACAGCGATTTTCTGATCGTCACCTCCGATAATCCCCGCACCGAAGATCCCGCGGCGATCATTAAGGAAATTTTAGTGGGCTTGGAGGGGTGCGATGTGCCCTATGCGGTGATCGAAAACCGCAAGGAAGCCATCGGCTACGCCATCCAAAACGCCCAAAAGGATGATCTCATTCTGCTGGCAGGCAAAGGCCACGAGGATTATCAGATCATCGGCAAGGAAAAGCATCATTTTGATGAGAAAGAAATTGTAGAGGAATATTTAAAGCAATGCTGAGTGTTTCATCGATTGCAGTTGCATTAAATTGTATATATAACGGACCGGATTTTGAGGTCCATACCTATGTCACCGATTCCCGCAAGGTGCAAAAAGGCTGCCTTTTTGCCGCCATCAAGGGCGAGCGGGTGGATGGTCATTCCTTTATTCCCGCGCTGGACCAAGCCTATGAGAATATTGTCTTTTTGGTCTCCGAGCCGCCCGAAGAGGAACTGAGAAACCCCTGTTTTGTCGTATCGGACGTGCGGGAAGGGCTGGGTATGATCGCCAAAGCCCATTTGGAAGCGTTGGATGCCAAGATCATCGGTGTCACCGGCAGTGTGGGCAAGACCACCACCAAGAATTTTATCCTTTCTGCACTCAATGCCGCCATCAAAGCAGCGGGCACCGCAGGGAATATGAACAATGAATTGGGCGTTCCGCTGACCGCCTTGGCGGTATCGGAGCAGGATCGCGCCGCGGTGGTAGAGATGGGAATGCGCGGATTGGGTCAGATTACCTATCTGACGCAGTTTGTCCGCCCCGATATTGCGGTGATCACCAATATCGGTGTGGCGCATCTGGAACTGCTGAAAAGCCGCACCAATATCGCCCGCGCCAAATTGGAATTGGTGGATGCGCTGGGGGAGAGCGGCATCGCTCTGCTCAACGGCGATGAGCCGTTGCTCTATGGTGCGCGCCCCGATAAAAAATGCCTGTATTTCGGCTTTTCGGAGCATAACGATTACCGCGCGGAAAATATCCGCGGAACCACCTTCGATCTGCATTATCCCGACGGTGTGATCGCGGTCACCTTACAGCCGGAGGGCGACCATCAAATTATGAATGCCCTTGCCGCCTTTGGCGTGGGGCACCTTTTGGGAATTGATCCCGCGTTGCTCAAGCAAGGCTTGGAAGCCTTTGAAGGCGATGGGCGGCGGATGTTTACCGAGACGGTCGGGAAGATCACCGTCATCGATGATAGTTATAATGCTTCCCCCGATTCCATGGCGGCCGCCTTAAAGGTGCTTGCCGCCAAGAGCGGTCGGCGGGTGGCGGTCTTAGGGGATATGCTGGAGTTAGGCAGTTTTGAACTGCAGGGGCATCGGCAGGTCGGTGCCCTTTGCGGCGAGCTGAAGCTCGATGCGGTGGTGGCGATCGGCACCCGCGCCAAAGAGATCTATAAAGCATTACCCGATGAAATGGAAAAATATTATGTATCGGATCGCGCCGAGGCGCTCGATGTGTTAGAGCAGGCGGTCTCTGCAGGCGATACGGTACTTTTCAAAGCGTCCAACAGTATGAATTTTCAGCAGTTGGCAAACAGCTTGAAAGAAAGGATGAAAAATCAATGAACTATTGGCTGATCTTATCCGCGTTGATCACAAGTTTTTTGCTTGCGGTCCTTTTGGCACCGTTGATCCTGCCTTGGTTGCGCCGCTTAAAGTGCGCCCAAAGCATTTTGGAGATCGGACCTTCCTGGCATAAGGAAACCAAGCAAGGGACCCCCACCATCGGCGGGTTGATCTTTATCGTTCCCACCATCGCGGTCTCCCTCTTTTTCGGGTTCACCGAACTTCTGCAGGGGGATCTGCGGTTGATGCTGGTGCTGGGCTTTACCCTGATCTGCGGATTGGTCGGCTTTTTGGATGATTATATCAAGGTGGTCAAAAAACGCAACCAAGGGCTGACGGTCTGGCAAAAGACCCTGCCGCTGATGGCGGCGATCGCGCTCTTTTTGGGTGCATTGTATGTCAACGGCATTATTGACGATACTATCTTTATTCCCTTTATCAATTATCGCCTGCCCCTTTGGTATTTCTATTTTGTGATCATGATCCCGATGGTGTTCTTCTTTGTCAATTCGGTCAATCTGACCGATGGTTTGGATGGCTTGGTCACCAGCGTTTCCCTGCCCTATACCATCTCTTTTATCCTCATCGGTTTTATGCTCTCCAAGGTGATGAACAATACCGGTATTACCGTCTTTGCCGCGGCATTGACCGGTGGCTTGGCGGCATTTCTTATTTATAATTTCCATCCCGCCAAGGTCTTTATGGGGGATACCGGATCCCTATTTTTGGGTGCCGCCATTGTCGGTATGGCGATGGCATATGACCTGCCCTACTTCATTGTTATCGGCGGTATTATGTTCCTCATCGAAGGTCTTTCGGTGGTGCTGCAGGTCGGTTTTTACAAGCTGACCCACGGCAAGCGGATCTTTAAAATGACCCCCATCCACCATCATTTTGAGATGTGCAAATGGTCGGAGATTAAGATCGTGGCGGTCTTCACCGTCATCAGCGCCATCGGTTGCCTGCTGGCACTTTGGGGCTTGGTCTACTACGGAATTGCAATTTAATCTTGTGTTTTAACTTTCAACGGAGGTGAGCCCTTTGGCAACCAATAAAAAAACCAAAAAGAAGATCCAATGGTTTGCTAAAAAAGGGGAGGCCGGCGGCATCGATCCGGTCTTTCTGATCTTGGTCTTTTGCCTTTTGGGCTTCGGGCTGGTGATGGTGGCATCTGCCAGCTATGTCAGCGCGCTCCATAAGGAGGGCGATAGCTACCACTATATCAAGCGTCAGTTGATCTTCGCCATCATCGGTGTGGCGTTGATGCTGTTTATCACGCGCTTTGACTATAGCGTATTCCGTCGGTTTATCCCTGCCTATTTCGGTATCTCGGTATTGATGCTGATTTTGGTGCTGATCCCGGGGATCGGTATTGTGGGCGGCGGTGCGCGGCGTTGGCTGGGATTCGGCGGTCTGACCTTCCAGCCCAGCGAATTGGCAAAGTTGGCGGTCATTATGCTGTTTGCCTCCTATATGGCGGCAAACTATAAGCGAATGAAAGAATTTAAAGTGGGTATGATCTATCCGGCGGCGGCGTTGTTTCTGGTCTGCTTTTTGGTGGCGATCGAAACCCATATTTCCGGCGCGATCTTGATCTTTGCGGTGGGCGCGGTGATGATGTTTGTCGGCGGTGTCAACCTCAAGTATTTCTTCAGCATCGGCGGTGCGGGAATCGCTGCTCTGGCGGGCTTCGCCTGGCTGATCCCCTACGCGCGTACTCGTATTGAGACGATGATGAACCCCGAAGCCGATCCCACCGGCGCAGGGTTCCAGACGATGCAGTCCTTATACGCCATCGGCAGCGGCGGTCTGCTGGGCTTGGGGCTTGGGCAATCGCGGCAAAAATATCTTTATATCCCCGAGCCGCAAAACGACTATATCTTCTCCATTGTCTGCGAAGAGTTGGGCTTTATCGGCGCATTGATGGTGATTATCCTGTTTGTGCTGTTGATCTGGCGCGGCTTTGTCATTGCCTATCACGCCAAGGATAAATTCGGCTCGCTGATGGTCATCGGTATTGTCTCGCGGGTCGCGATCCAAACGATTTTGAACATCGGCGTGGTCACCAATTCCATCCCGCCCACAGGAATCAGTTTGCCCTTCTTCAGCTACGGCGGAACCGCGCTGGTCATTTTGTTGGTGGAGATGGGCATTGTCTTGGCGGTCTCCCGCTATTCCAGATTGGAGGGAATGAAAGAATGAGAGTCTTATTAGCAGGCGGCGGTACCGCGGGGCATTGCAACCCCGCCATCGCCATTGCATCGGTCATTCGGGAAAAGAATAAGGACGCGCAGATTCTGTTTGTGGGCAACCGCGGTAAGATCGAAGAGACCTTGGTGCAAAAGGCGGGCTTTGATTTCAAAGCCATCCGTATCCAAGGCTTTCGCCGCTCCCTTTCCCCCGATAATCTCAAAACCGTTTGGCTGTATTTGAAAGCCAAAAGCGATTGCCGCAAAATCATTAAAGAATTTCAGCCCGATCTGGTGATCGGTACCGGCGGATACGTTTCGGGTCCGGTGGTGGCGGCGGCGCAGAATATGGGCATCCCCACCTGCATCCACGAGCAAAATGCCTACCCCGGGGTCACCAGCAAGATGCTGGCGCGGAAGGCGGATATCGTCTTTATCAGCTTCCCCGGCAGCGAAAAATATTTCGGTAAGGTCAAAAAGATGGTCCTTTCGGGCAATCCCTTGCGGACCGAAGTCTTAAATACCAAGCGGGAAGATGCCCGCAAACAGTTGGGGATCCCCGCCGATGCCTTTTATCTGCTCTCCTTTGCAGGGAGTTTGGGCGCGCAAAAGATCAACGAGGCGATGGTGGATTTCATTGCTGAGAATGCCAAAAAAGGCGATTTTTACCATACCCACGCCACCGGCGAGCGGGCTTGGGCTTGGATGCCTAAGGCCTTGCTGGAAAAAGGATATAATGTGGAGGAAGAAGGGCGCATTAAGGTACGTCCCTACCTCTATGATATGGCATTGCATTTAGCGGCCGCCGATGCGGTCATCAGCCGTGCAGGGGCGATCACTTTGGGAGAGATCACCGCCCTCGGCAAGCCTGCGGTGTTGATTCCGTCCCCCAATGTCACCCATAACCATCAGTATTATAATGCCCGCTCCCTTTCCGATCGGGAGGGCGCACTGCTGCTGGAGGAGACCGATCTTTCAGCAGGAAAATTATACGAAATGATTTTGGATCTGAAGGAAGATCCCGCCAAGCGGGAAACCCTTTCCCGCGGGGCGTTGAAATTGGGATTACCGCAGGCATCGGAAGAAATTTATCAAGAAATTTACGCATTGCTTCATTCTTAATAAGTTGTGAGGAAGTCAATTATGGCAAACAGCGTGGACCGCTATTACCAAAAAAAGAAGCGCCGCAAAAAGAAGATCAAAATCGTCTTTTTCGGCTTGCTTTTCATATTGATGATGCTGACGTTAGGGATCCTTTCGGTGACGGTCTTTTTCAATGCGGAAGAGATCATTGTCGAGGGAAACACCCGCTATACCGCCAAGGAATTATTGGAGCAGGGCGAACTTTCGGTGGGGCAGAACCTATTCCGCTTGGATAAGTTTAAAACCATCGAAAAGATGCAGGAATTTCCCTATGTCAAAGATGTGGAGATCGACCGCAAACTGCCCAATACGTTGGTAGTCAAGGTGATCGAAAACCAGCCTGTCGTCTGGGTGCGTACTCCCGGCGGCGCGGCGTTGCTCAATGAAGAGTATCGGGTGCTGGAGGTGCTGGAGGTATCGGCGGATGCTTTCCCTGAGGAATCGGATCTTTTAAAAGAAGAACCCAAAGTAGAGATCTCTACCTCTAAAGAACCTGCTGAGGATGAGAAAGAGACCAAGGAAGAGGAAAAACCGCAGGAAGAACCGCAAGAAGAGCAAAAAGAGGAAGAAAAAGAGGAAGAAAAGCCCAAAGAGCCGCACCCTCGGTTGGCAAAGATTCCGCAGTTGACCCCGCTGAAAGCGGAGAAGGCCGAGGTGGGCGAGATTGCTCAGTTTGGCGAAAAAGAGCAGGATTACACCGGTTTTTTGAAAGAGCTTTATGAAGCGATCAGCCGCGATGAGCAGTTGCAATGGGCAAAGGTAGATCAAGTGCATTTTGCCGCCCGCTATGATATCCGCGTGGTCTACAGCGATCGGGTGGTGATCGATTTCGGCACTTTAGATCAAGCCGAGACCAAGGTGGAATTGGCATCCTATCTCTTGAAAGACAACGGTACTGCCCAGACCGCGACAGTGGATGTATCCGATCCCAACCGTGTATATTACAGACCCAAAAAATAACATCGATCCTCCCGTAAAAAGCGGGAGGATCTTTTTCCAGCAAATTCTTTTTAAAAATCATAAAAATTACTTGCAATTAACACTAAATAATATTAAAATAATAAATAGAGTATTTTATGATCTAAGAGTATATTCCGATAAAAAGCAGCAGGAGGTAAAAACAGTGGGTTTTGAATTTGCAGAAAGCAACGAAGGTGTTGTTAATATAAAGGTAATCGGTTGCGGCGGCGGTGGCTGTAATGCAGTCAACCGGATGATCCGTGCCGGTGTGGAAGGCGTCGATTTTGTCGTCATCAATACCGATAAGCCGGTGCTGGATAATTCCAGCGCACCCATCAAATTGCAGATCGGCGAAAAACTGACCAAAGGAAAGGGCGCAGGCAGCGATCCCAATGTGGGTGAAAACAGTGCGCTGGAAAGCCGCGAGGAGATCGAAGCTACTCTGCGCGGTGCCGATATGGTCTTTATCGCCGCAGGTATGGGCGGCGGCACCGGTACCGGCAGTGCGCCGGTGGTTGCCGAGATCGCCAAAGATATGGGAATTCTGACGGTTGCGATCGTCACCAAGCCCTTTGGCTTTGAGGGCCGTATGAAGATGAAGACCGCCGAGGCGGGCATCGAAAAACTGCGCGCCCATGTGGATAGTTTGATCGTGATCCCCAATGAAAAACTGAAGGATGCCACCAATGAACGCATCACTCTGCTCAATGCATTTCAGGTCGCCGACGATGTCCTGCGCCAGGGTGTTCAGAGTATTTCCGATCTGATCTTGATCCCCGGTCTGGTCAATGTCGACTTTGCCGACGTACATAAGATTATGAAGGACGCAGGCAACGCCCATATGGGTGTCGGCCGTGCCGCAGGCGAGGATAAAGCCGTCAAGGCGGCCGAGATGGCGATCTCCAGCCCCTTGCTGGAAACCTCCATCGAAGGTGCCACCGGTGTCATCTTCAATATCACCGCATCCCCCGATATCGGGATGGACGAAGTGGACGAAGCCAGCCGTATGGTCGAGCAGGCGGCGCATCCCGATGCCAATATCATCTGGGGTGTTGCGCTCAATAATGATCTGGACGATGAGATCATCGTCACCGTTATCGCCACCGGCTTCCCCTCCGGCGATAAGGTCAATAAAGGCGTTGTCGCCGAAGAGCCGCAGCTGGGCTTTATCGATTCCATCGGCGAAGAGGCCGAGGAAGAGGCCGACGATCTGAATTTCTTGGATCTCTTTGCAAACCTTGGTGAATAATTAAAAACTTAAAGCCGGTTTCTCCGCGGAAACCGGCTTTTTATAAGGAGTATTTAAAATGATCTGTGCAAGATGCGGTACCGAACATAACGATCCCGAAAACATCTGCCCCAAGTGTTTCTACGGCCGACCCAAGCAAAAGAAGAAGTTTCCCAAATGGGTTACTTGGATGATGGGTGTGCTCGGCGGTGTTATGATCCTTGCAACCGCGGCATATTTTATCGTATCGGCGGTGCAGTTGAACATCAGCCAAAAGTGGATCGAAGGCACCTGGGAGAACGAGGATATGGCGCTGATCGTCACAAGTGACGGCCATCGATTCCATCTGATCAGCGGGCAGAGTGTATTGATCGGGAAATATGAATTGTCTGATAATGAACTGCGGTTGATCAGCGAAGAGGGAAATCATTATGTGTATTTCTACGAGCTGGAAGACGATATCACATTGAATCTCTCTTTTACCGATGGGCAATATATGAGGCGAGAAACTTTAACGAAATTGGATTATAGCGATGAATAAAAAAACCTCTGTATTCTTTTGGAATACAGAGGTTTTTTATCGTTTATTGAAATTTTTTGGCTTGCGTCAAGGCAAATTCGACCAGATCGTCTTTTTCGATGACCGTTTCGTGCAATACCTTGGCACCTTTCAGCCCCGCCAGATTTTTGGGAATGGGCAGGTTGCTGACCGCCGCCAATTGCTCCAGACAATCAAATTCATCGGCGGCGGGAGTCTCGCCCAATGCCGAAAGTACCGCGTGGGGGAACTTGAAGGGGGAGGCGGTGGAAAGGACGATCACCGGCTCGGTCGCGTCCTTGACATATTCCTCGCTGACCGCCCAGCCGACAGCGGTATGGGTATCCATCAGGTAGCCGTAGTCTTTCCAGACTTTGGCGATGTATGCGGCAGTCTTGACATCATCGCAGAAGCCCGCGCCGAATTCCGACTGGATCTTTTGGAGCATTGCGGCGGGAATTTGATAGCTTCCCTGCTCGTTGAGTTGCTTCATCAGGCCGCCGACCAAATCGCTGTCGCCATCCGCGGCCATAAAGAGCAGACGCTCCAGGTTGCTGGAGACCAGAATATCCATCGATGGAGAGGTGGTCTTATAGAAGGGGCGTTTGCGGTCGTAAAGACCTTTTTCCAAAAAGTCGGTCAAAACTTTATTTTCGTTGGACGCGCAGATGAGTTTTTTCACAGGCAAGCCCAATTTTTTGGCAAAATATCCTGCCAAAATGTCGCCGAAATTGCCGGTGGGGACGACAAAGGAGACTTCATCGCCGACCGCGATGGTCTTCTCCCGCACCAGATCGGCGTAGGCCTTGAAATAGTAGACCACCTGCGGGGCTAACCGCCCGATATTGATGGAGTTGGCAGAGGAAAGTTCGATTCCCTTGAGATCGGCATCAGCCGCCGCCGCAAAGGTCTTTTTGACCCCGGTCTGGGCATCGTCGAAATTACCGTTGATGGCGGCGACCAAAACATTCTTGCCGCTTTGGGTGACCATCTGGGCTTTTTGCACCGCGCTGACGCCGTTGTTGGGGAAGAAGACGATGATGCGGATGCCCTCCACATCGTGGAACCCTTCCAACGCCGCCTTGCCGGTATCGCCGCTGGTGGCGGTGAGGATGACGATCTCTTCCTTCATACCGGTCTTTTCTTTGGATGCGGTCATCAGCTGAGGCAGCATCGAAAGCGCCACGTCTTTAAAGGCGCTGGTGGGGCCGCGGAACAGTTCTAAAACATAGCGATTGCCCACCTTGGCAAGGGGGGTGAGATCCTCGCTCTCAAACTTGCCGCAATAGGCTTTTTTGGAAAGTTCTTCCATCTCTTCGGGGCTGAAATCGGGCAGGATCGCCTGCAGGATCTTGGCGGCCATCGGGATGGTGTCTAAATCCAAAAGGGATGTCCAATCCAAGGAGATCTGCGAAAAATCGGGGATCATATAAAGGCCGCCGTCCGGCGCGATGCCGCGCAGGATCGCTTCCGGACCGGTCGCGGTAAGATTTTTGTTGCGGGTGCTTTGATAAAGCATAACATTTGCCTCCATAACAATTAATATATCTATTTTATAAGATAATGCGACATTCGTCAACAGTTATTTATAAAGCGAATGGCAAAATAACCAATAGAAATGGGCTGTTTTTGGTTAAATCGCCAAGTTGTTTAAACAAATTGTGAAATTCCTTGCAATTAACATAAATATTTATTATTATTAAACTGATATAATATTGAATTTCAAGGAGAATAAGAATGGAAAATCTGCAGAATATGGAAATGAAAAAGCGGTTGTGCGCCAAGATCTTAGATGAGATGAAAAAGGTCATCATCGGCAAAGACGACCAACTGCGCCTGCTTTTGATCGCATTGCTTTCCAAGGGCCATATTTTGGTCGAGGACGTTCCCGGTGTGGGTAAGACTACTGCGGCCGTTGCCATGGCGCGTGCCACCGGCTTGGAAGCCAAGCGTGTGCAGTTTACTCCCGATGTTATGGCAACCGATATTTCGGGCTTCACCGCGCCCGATGGCAAGACCGGCGAGTTTGTCTATAGACCCGGTGTATGTATGACCAATATTTTGATTGCTGATGAGATCAACCGTACCTCCCCCAAGACCCAATCGGCGTTGCTGGAGGTGATGGAGGAGCGGCAGGTCACTGTGGATGGTGTGACCCATAAATTGCCGGAGCCCTTTATGGTGGTGGCGACCCAAAACCCCTTGGGTTATATCGGTACCTATCCCTTGCCCGAGGCGCAGCTCGACCGCTTTTTGATGAAGATGTCGATGGGCTATCCCACCGCCGATCAGGAGGCGCTGATCATCGGCGACCGCCACGGCATCAATCCGATGGATTCGGTGGAGGCGGTTGCTTCTCCCGAAGAGATTTTAGTGTTGCAAAAGGCCGTCGAGGAGATTCATGTGGACGATGCGGTCAAGCAATATATCGTCGATCTGGTCTGCGCTACGCGTGAAAACAATATGATCGCGCTGGCAGCTTCCCCGCGTGCTTCCCTTGCATTGATGCGCGCCGCCTGCGCTTCTGCCTTGCTGGAGGGGCGTTCCTATGTCATTCCCCGCGATGTGGCGGAGATGTATGAGGCCATCGTTTCCCACCGCTTGATGCTTTCTCCCGAAGCGAAGATCGAGCGGCTGACCGCCTCTGCCATCTTGGAAAATCTGAGAGATACCGTCAAAGCACCGATTTTGAAATGATAAGGAAATCTTGAAATTATGATTCGTTCTCGTCTGACATATCTGGCGTTATTGATCGCAGCGTTTGTCTTTTCCCAAGCGCTGTATGATTCCATTTCGCTGTTTACATTGGCGGTGGTGCTTTTGCTGCCGATCGTCTCTCTTCTTTGCTTTTTGATCAGCTTGATGCTGGTCAAGGTCCGCGCGATCCCTGCACCTGCGAGGGTGGATCGGATGCAAACGGCGGTGATGAAGGTGCAGATCGATAGCAAGACTCCGTTGATGCTACCGATGATGAAATTCGGCATCCTCGCCTCAAATCCGACCGGCGATGCTTCTGTCAAGGGCTATACCGTTGCCCATTACCGCGCTTTCGGTAAAAGTATTCTGGAAATTCCCCTTCGTTTTAATACCCGCGGGGTCTATGAAGTGGGGATCGATTGGGTGGAATTTTATGATTTTATGAAGCTCTTTTGTATTCGGCGGAAGATCGCCTGCCGATCCAATATCACCGCCTATCCCCGCGACCTGCATTTGGGTCTTCCTTTGAACCCCAGCCCGCAGGAGCAGGAAAATACCGTGACCGCCGGCGGCAGAGAGACCAAAAACGACGGCGATCTATCGGGCATTCGTGAATTTAATGAATACGATACCTTGCGGAATGTCCATTGGAAGTTATCCGCCCGCCTTTCCAAAATGATTGTGAAGACCTATTGGGAAAATTCCTGCCAGAATATTATGGTGCTTGCCGATCTTTTCCCTTATGAAGAGGAACAACTGCTCAACCGCCGCCTCACCGATGGGGTGGTGGAAGCGGTGCTGGAGGTCAGCAACCTTTTGGCGGAGCAAGGGGTACATATCTCTTTGGGGTATCCCACCAATGACGGCCTTCTTCAGATGCAAAGCATCACCACCATCGAAGAGCAGATCGCAGTTGCCGATGCCTTCGCGATGGTCCCGATGATGAAGCGGGGCAGTCTGGAGCAATCCCTTTCGGAAGTGGACTTTTCTTCTCTGCAGGGTGGTGCGCTCTATATCGTCACCTCCATGCCCGCGGAAGAATTGACCAAAGCTCTGCGCCCCTATCTGCTGGGCGCAACCTTTAACTTGCAATGTTTCCTCCTTCGCCCTCAGCAAGAGCCTTGCAATCAGCAAATGAAGCTGATCACCTTAGAGGAGTTGGAAGGGGGTGTTGAAGAATGAGTAAACGCTCCAAGCCTATTTATGTCCCCGCGCAGGTGCGGATGAACGAAGGCAACGCGGCAGGGGGGATCCTGCTGGAGATCTTGCTGCTGTATGTCGGTCTGGCGGGCTACTTGTTCTGCAATACCACCGCTTTGGATATGAATATCCACCCGCTGATCATCCTGCCGGTGGCGGCCATCGCCTTTGGGCTGATGATCCTGATGGTGTGGTATAAGCGTGTGTTCTTTAGTGTTTTGGGCGGCATCGGTGCTCTTTCTCTGCTGGGGTGGAAGATCTCTTTTCCGCTTTATCAGTCGCTCTGGCGCGCGCTGGAGGTGTGCTATAACTACACAATACATCTGCTGGCGACCCAACCCGATTATTCCGATTATAAAGACTATATGACGATGGATATCGCCGATATCCTCAAGACCCCGACGGTTCTGCAACGCTATTTCTATACCGCCATCATTTTGTTGGCACTGATCGCGGCGGTGTTCTTTGCGCTGGCATTGTTCCGCAGGATTCCGCCGATCGTCTCCTTTTTGGTGCCCGCCGCGTTGCTGGTTCCGTTCTTCTTCTACGGAATCGTGCCCCATTATATTGCCTTTAGTGTCTTTCTTTCGGCGGTGGTGGGTTGCTATGGGCAGAGCCTGACTCGCTCTTTATCCAAGGGAAGAGAAAAGAAACCCAAAAAAGAAAAGGGCAAAAAAGCCCCCAAGATCCGAAAGAAATATACCACCAAAGAGCGGTTGGCTTTTGCCTCCCAAAACGGAAATTTCGGTGTGGTGGTAACGGCTGTGATGTTGATTATCACCATCGCAACCGCCTCTTTTATCTATAGCCGCCCCATTGTCCAGATGGAGCAGGTGCGTGCATCCATTGATATGCTGGCGGAAGACGCCATGAACTTGGTGTTTGCCGAGACCTATGAAAAGAACCTGAATGTGGCAGGTTATATGGAAGAAGGCGAGGCCTTAAGCCTTGAACTGCCCCGCTGGCGGCGGCTGAAGGTGGCAAAGATCACCACCACGACCGAACTTCCGGTCTATCTGCGCTATCGCCCCACGATGGCGATCACCGAAGAGGGCTGGTTGGCGGCCGACGGCAGTTATGAGGAACTTTTAAGATCCGGTCTGGATAATGGATTTTATGAATATACCCAATATTATGAATATTTAAAATTGACTGCGCCCAGCGGCGATCCCAAGACCGCCAAGCTGGATGCTGTGGATGCTGAGTTTGAGGGATACGTCAACGATACCGTTACCGTTCGCCCCCAATATCGGGCAAGTAATTTTCTCGGTATTCCCAATGGGGCGGCGGATACGGCTCCCCAAGGGAAATATACCCAATTGGAGCAGGTGGCGGATACCGCATTGATGTATCATAAACAGCCCTCCGACCGCACCTATTCCTTTGACATTGTTTCCCCCTTGCTGACCGGCAATGACTTTTTGAGCAAGTTTCAGGCAAATCAAGATGCGTATCTGAGTATGCGCCGAAAAAATGCCAATCGGGATTTTTATCTTATGAATGAATGGATCTATAGCAGAATGGTGATGAACTATTATACCGTTCTGCCGACCGAACTGCGGAATATGGTCCAAAAAGATGCGGTGAATATCACCAAGAACTATGACGATAAGATCGAAAAGGTGCAGGCGATCGAACGCTACCTGCGGGAAAACTATACCTATTCGGCAGAGCGCCGCAAACTTTCCCGCGAGGACGGAACCCCTGCGGATGCCTTTGATCAGATCCGATATTTCCTCTACCAGAATGAGAAAAAAGACGGTTATTGCACTCTCTTTGCCTCCTCCATGACCGCGATGCTCCGTAGCCTCGGCATCCCTGCGCGGGTGGTCAGCGGCTATTATGTGGAGCCGCAGATGGTCGATCTGGATCAATACAGCGCGCAGATCTATGACCATAACCATCACGCTTGGGTAGAGGTCTATTTTGACGGCATTGGCTGGGTTTCCTTTGAACCCACCGCAGGATTTGGGGTGGAGCGCAATTATTACCTTTTGGATCTTTCGGACCAAGGCGAGGAACCGCAATATAATGAGGGCGACGTCGAGGTGGAATATGTCGAGCCGGATGAAGGGATCATTCTTTATAACGTCATCCCCGAACCGATCGAGACCGACCTGCCCGAAGAAGAGGAGACCCGCCCCGTTTTGTTGCCCGATCTGAGCGAAGAGAGCGGATGGTGGTTGCTGGCGATCGAAATTTTGCTGTTGATGATGCTGTTGGGTGCCATCGTCGGCGGGTTATGGTATCTGCACCACAGCCGATTGAAAAAGATTCGTACCCTGCCTGCGACCGAAGGCGTTCGCGAAGCCTATACCATTATTCTGCGCCTGATGCAGATGCGCGGCTTTAAGTTCTTTGAAGGGGAATTGCTGGAGTCCTTTGCGCAAAGAGTCGATAATTTGAGCATTTCTCCCTTGCCGATGAAACCCATCGTTCCTGCGTTGCAAAAGGCGTTGTACGGCACCGAGGAGATCGGCGAAGAAGAGCGGGATGCGGTGGCAGCGTTTACCAAAGCCTTGGACCGCAAACTCTTTGGCAGAGTCGAGCCCATCCGTTGGCTATGGATCACCTTTAATTTGGATAAAAAACCGCGCTATAAAGCGATGATATGGAAGTTTAAATGAAACGATTTGAGATAACCAAAAACGATGCAGAGCAGCGATTGGACCGCTTTATTCAAAAGGTGGCGGGCAATTTGAGCCCCTCGCTGATGTATAAGTATCTGCGTAAAAAATCCATCAAGGTCAACGGCAAGCGGGCGGAAGGCAATGCCCGCTTAGCCGAAGGCGATATTGTGGAAATGTATATCAACGATGAGTTTTTCACCGAAAAGAAAAGCGATTTCCGCTCCATTGCCTATCAGCCCAATTTATCGATTATCTATGAAGACGAAAATCTGATGCTGGTGGATAAAAAAGCGGGTGTTCCGGTCCACGCCGATGACCACGGCAGCCGCGATACCCTCATCAATCATATCCTGCTCTATCTCTATCAAAAGGGCGATTACGATCCCGATGCGGAAAACACCTTCACCCCTGCGCTCTGCAACCGCTTGGATAAAAATACCGGCGGCATTGTCATTGTCGCTAAAAATGCCAAGGCGGGCAGAGCCCTTTATGAGATCGTGAAATATCGGCAAGTAGAAAAGCGGTATCTGGCATTGGCATTGGGGCAATTCGACCGTAAGCAAGCCACCTTAAAAGCCTGGCTGAAGAAGGATGCCAACCAAAATATGGTGCAGGTATCCGCCCAAAAGAAGGAAGGCTTCAAGGAGATCATCACCCGCTATCGGGTCCTGCGGGAAGGGAATGGGCTTTCCTTGCTGGAGATCGAGTTGGTTACAGGCCGCACCCATCAGATCCGCGCCCACCTTGCCTTTGAGGGGCATCCGGTGGCAGGGGATATGAAATACGGTAACGCGGGGGCCAATAAAGGAAATCCTTTCCGCCATCAAGCCCTTTATGCCTATTCCTTGGAATTTAAACTCCCAAAAGAGCATTTTCTTTCCTATCTTAATGGAAAAGTGTTCAAAGTCCCCAAAGTCTATTTTGAAGATTATATTCAATAAAAAAACACCCGCCGCGGCGGGTGTTTTTTTATTTATTCTTCAGGTCATTCCAAAGAGAATTATAAAGTTCCAAGGTTTCCTGGGGCAGATGGTCGTAAACCTCCGATTTTTGGATCACTTCCGCTTTGGGATAAGCGATGGGATCATTTTTGATCTCCTCGGGCAGCGCATCGTAGACCTGCTGCTGAGGGGTAGAATAGGCGGTGAAATCGCGGTTGAGCTCTGCAATGTCCTGCCGGCAAAGGAAGTTGATGTATTTTTCTGCCGCTTCCTTATTGGGCGCGTCTTTCACAATGCAGACGCAATCGATAAACCGATTGGTCCCCTCCTCGGGGAAGACGCAGGCAAGGTCGGGATTTTCGCCCATCATCGAGATGGCATCGCCGCCGTAGGCGGGGCAGAGGGCGGCAGAGCCGCTTTCCATCTTGCCGAAGATATCATCCGAAACATACGCTTGCAGCAGATCTTTTTGCTTGATCAGTGCATCGTTGGCGACCCGCAGTTCCGCTTCGCTGGTGGTGTTCAAAGAGCAACCGTTGCGCAGAAGCGAGATGCCCAAGGTATCGCGGGAGTTATTATACATTAAGATCCGCCCTTTGTACTGCTCGTCCCAAAGGGCATCCCAACTTTTCGGAGTTTCTTTCACGATCTTGGTGTTATAAAGCAGACCCACCATTCCCCAGGTATAGGGAACGGAATATCGGTTGCCCGCATCGTAATCCAGATTTTTGAAGTCGTCCATAATATATTGAAAATTAGGGACGTTTTCAAAATTAATGGGCTCCAGCATCTCTTCGGCGATCATCCGCCCCACCATATAATCGGAAGGAAAGACGACATCGTAGGTGCCGGGCGCGTTTTTGACAACGGCATACATCGATTCGTTGTTATCGTAGATCTTATAAATAATCTTAATGCCGGTCTCCTGCTCAAAAAGCTCGTTGACCGTCTCATCCATATATTCGCCCCAATTATAGACATATAAGACTTCGTTGGGCGCATATTGCTTGCATCCGCTCAAGGGCAAAAGCAGCAGTATTGCCGCCAAAGCCAGAGCAACCAAGCGTTTGGTTCGATTCATCAGATGCGTTCCTCTCTTTTTTTATTTCCGCTCTTCTTTTGGGGAAGATTGGCAAGGATCAAAATAATCAAAACAACTAAGACCATCACACCGCAAAGGGCATTCATCGAAAGATCGATGCGGACCTTGGTGGTGGAATAGATCATGGTGGCTAAGGTCTCCACCTCCACACCCTTTAAGAAGAAGGTGATGACAAAGTCATCCACCGAAAGGGTGAGAGCCATCATAAAGCCGGAGATGATACCGGGCATAATTTGGGGCAGGATCGCCTTGCGGAAGGCAAGGGCGGGGGAGGCACCCAGATCCAGCGCGGCTTCGTAGATGGAGGAATCCACCTGCCGCAGTTTCGGCATTACCGCTAAGATGACATAAGGGATATTAAAGGTAATATGCGCCAGCAAAACCGGACCATAGCCCAAGGTGATGCCAAAGATGGAGAAAAGCAGCATCAGCGAAACACCGGTGATGATATCGGGGTTCAAAACCGGAATGTAGGTCACATTCATCACCGCATTGCGTTGCCATTTGCGCAACCGCTGAATGCCGATGGCGGCCATCGTCCCGATGACGGTCGCTACCACCGAAGCGATGGCGGCGATGATCAAGGTGTTGAGCAACGCTTGCATAATCTCTTCGTCGCGGAACAGGTTTACATAATTTTTCAATGTAAATCCGCTGAAAATGACTTTGGATTTGCCTTCATTGAAGGAAAAGAAGATGAGGTAGGCGATCGGCAGATAAAGAAAGCCGAAGATCAGCGCCATATAGCTTTTTTCAAAAAACTTTCTCATAGCAGCCCCTCCTTTGTCTCCTCATCCAGCGCGCTGAAGATGATGAGAATAAAGAGGATCAGCACCAGCATAACAAGGCTGATCGCCGCGCCCACATTGGGGTTATACACCTGCAGGAACTGCTCTTGAATGACATTACCGATCAGGTTGTGCTTCGCCCCGCCCAATTTTTCGGAAATAACAAAAGTAGAAATGGTGGGGACAAAGACCATAATGACACCGCTGCCGATGCCGGGCATGGTCAGCGGCAAAATGACCTTGCGGAAGACATTGAAGCGATTGGCGCCCAGATCCTCCGCCGCTTCGATCACCCGACGATCTAATTTTTCCAAAGAGGTATAGATCGGCAGTACCATAAAGGGCAGATAGTTATAAATCAGACCCAAGACGACTGCAAAGGGATTGTTGCTCACCTGCAAAGGAATATCGGCAAGCCGCAGCCAATTCTGCAAAAGATCCAAAAGGTCCTGCATCGCTTGGGTACGCAGAACGAAGTTGATCCACATCGGCAGCATCAGCAAGATCATCAATAGGGTCTTGGTGCGCTCCGATTGTTGCGCCATAAAATACGCCAGCAGATACCCCAGAACCAGGCAACAAACGGTGGCGACCAAGGCATAAAGCACCGAGCGCAGCATCACCGGCCAGTATTTCCCGATCTGAACGATATTGTCCAGCGTGAAATTGCCTTGGGTATCGGTAAAGGCGCTGTAGGCGATCATCAGGAGCGGAACAACGATGAATACCGCCGCCCATACATAGTATGGGACCGCAATTAACTTTTTTTTCAATTTACGGTACCCGCCTCCTTTTTCATAATGTGGATATATTCGGGAATGATCTTCATTGCGATTTTGTCGCCGGGTTCGCGGCATTTGATGGAATGGATCTTCCAAAGGAACCGATCGGAGCGGACCATCATTTCATAATGCACACCCTTAAAGGTGACGGTCTCAACCGTGCCGCAAAGCATCCCGTCTTGCGCATCTAAGATCTCAATATCTTCGGGGCGGACGACTACGTCCACCGCCACATTCTCGCCGAAGCCTGCATCGACGCAGGGGAACTCGATCCCCTCAAACTCCACCAGATAATCGCGGATCATCTTGCCGCCGAAGATGTTGCTTTCACCGATAAAATCCGCCACAAAGGGGTTGGCAGGCTCATTGTAAATATCTTCGGGGGTGCCGATCTGCTGGATCAGTCCGTCTTTCATAACGACGACGGTATCGCTCATAGTCAGCGCTTCTTCCTGATCGTGGGTGACATAGATAAAGGTGATCCCCATCTGCCGCTGGATCCGCAAAAGCTCGTTTTGCATCCCCTTGCGCAGTTTGAGGTCCAAGGCACCCAAAGGCTCGTCCAAAAGCAGAACCTTGGGGTTATTGACCAAAGCGCGCGCGATGGCGACCCGCTGCTGCTGACCGCCCGAAAGGGAAGAAACGTTGCGCTTTTCATAGCCCTTCAGGTTGACCAACGCCAGCATTTCCTTGACCCGCTTTTCGATCTCTTCTTCGGGGGTCTTGGAGATACGCAGGCCGAAAGCGATATTTTCATAAACATTATAATGGGGGAAGAGGGCATACCGCTGGAAGACGGTATTGACCTGGCGTTTATGAGCGGGCAGTTTGCTGATATCCTGCCCCTCAAATAAAACACGCCCCTCTTGCGGCTGGACAAAGCCGGCAATCGTCCGCAGGGTCGTTGTCTTGCCGCAGCCCGAAGGGCCCAGCAGGGTGACAAACTCCTTGTCCTTAATTGCCAGATTAAAATGATCGAGGATCACCTCGCCGTCAAAAGAAACGTGAATATCTTTCAGCTCAATGATGTTTTTCAACGCTGTTTTCCCAACCTCCGTAAATAAAGCATTGTTTATATGGGCACAAATGACCCCAATATAATTCAGTTTATAATATAAACATTTATATACGGTTTGTCAATAAATTTGCGCAAAAAAAGTCATATTTTTTCGTAAAATTTCAAAATATTTCCGCAAAAGGCACTGCCCAAACCGAGCGGTTTTTTGAAAATCTTTCAAATGCTCATAAATGCTTTGAAATGCTCTGTTTTTCTTTAATTATGCAGATTTTGGATAAAAAGAGGCTCGAAGGGTTCACCTTCGAGCCAAAGTTATATATTTTTCTCGATCTCGCGCTTGAGGCGGGAGATGATCTTTTTTTCCAGGCGGGAGATATAGGATTGGGAGATCCCCAAGACATCCGCCACCTCTTTTTGGGTCATCTCCCGATATCCGCCCAGCCCGAACCGCATCTCCATGATCATCCGTTCCCTCAGGGGAATATGCTCCAAGGCGGCGTGGAGGATCTGCCGCTCAATATCTTCCTCTAAATTCCGCGAGACGCTGTCGGCGTCGGTGCCTAAAATATCCGAAAGCAAAAGCTCGTTGCCGTCCCAATCCACATTCAGCGGCTCATCCAGAGAGATCTCAGACCGCTGGGCGTGGTTTTTGCGCAGAAACATTAAGATCTCGTTTTCAATACAGCGGGAGGCGTAGGTCGCCAATTTAATGTTTTTATCCGAGCGAAAGGTATTGATCGCCTTGATCAGCCCGATGGAGCCGATGGAGATGAGATCATCGGCGGCGATGCCGGTATTTTCAAACCGCTTGGCGATATAGACCACCAACCGCAGATTGTGTTCGATCAGTTTTTGAGAGGCATAGGCCTCTCCTTGATCCAAGGCCTCAATGAATTGCCGCTCCTCCTCGGCGGAAAGGGGCGGCGGCAGGGTGATATAGCCGTTGGCGTAATGGACTTTGCCTGCCAGGCGGTGCAGGAGCTTGGCGAGGGCGGGGTGGTACATTAAGTAATAGCGCAGAATGTTCATAAGTTACTCCAATCTCTATGTAGTAGTGCTTGAAAACGTCCGTCGGGGGATAAGGGCTGCAGGGTGATGCCGATCAACGCATCCCTTTGGATGTGGTCGATCAGCAGGGTTTTGGGGCAAAAAGCGTAGATCAAGGTGCGGGCGCCGGTGGCATCGGTGTAGGGCAGCAGCCGCAGCTTCAGGTGGGGAAATTGCTTGGAAAGGCGGGGGAGTGCCGCGGAGTCGTTATGTAAAATCGCTTGTAACAATTCTTCGGGGAGGGAAAGGCAATCCCATTGGCAGAGCACCACCGGCTTTAAGGAGATGGGATCGTAAAGGGAATTGCCGGTGTCCAAAAGGGCAAGCAGATCCTGCCCATCCACCGTCAGGGTATGGAGAAAGGATTTTTCTTTCCTCAGGTTGAGCAGATGGAAAAAGCCGCGGGTCAATCCATAAAACCCAAAGGAGAGCAACAATAGCAACCAAAGGGGCAGATCCATATAATAGACACCGTTGGAGGCGCGGATATGGCTGCCCGCATCGGTGAAGGCATAAAAGGCATACATCCCGCCCCCAAAGAGCAGATGGGCGGCAAAATAGATCAACGCCGTCCGCCCATAAGAGAGCAATCGCTCAAAGGGGAAAGCCAAAAGCAGAATGGCGGCAGGAACGACGAGTTTTAAAAGAACCATCAACGCCAGGGGAAGCTTGGTAAAAAAGAGCAGGCAGCCGAAAAGTGCCCCCACCGCCGCGCCCAGCAATAGCCGCCAGGGGGTCAGCTTGCGGGCGGCGATCAATGCGGTGGTGGCGAGCAGCAGGGTATCCATTATGAAATTGGTGAAGAATAAAATATCAACATAAATAACCATAGGCTCAGTATAGCACCTTGAAAAAACAGATGTTGTCGAAATAAAGAGCGCAGAAAAAATATTGTAAATTAATATTAAATGTGGTAGAATATTTAAGTATTATATAAATTGGAGACATATGCCTTGGATTATCGCAAGATCGCCTATGAAATTGAAGAGCAGGATGCGGGCCGAACCGTTCTTTCCTTTTTGAAAGAGCGGGGATTTTCTGCGCGCGTTCTGGCGGGCTTAAAGCGGAATCCTTACGGTATCACCATCGGCCGAAAGCGGGTCACGGTGCAAAAGCAGCTCAAAAAAGGCGATCTGCTGACGGTGCGGATCGCCAACCGCGAAAGTCAGGTGGATAACGCGCATATTCAACCGATCGATCTGCCCCTTTCGGTCCTTTATGAGGATGAAGACCTTTTGGTGGTGGATAAGCCCCCGAAATTGGCGACCCATCCTTCGCTGGGCAACCACGGCGCCACCTTGGCGGGCGCGGTCGCCTATTATCTAAGGGGCAGAGAGTTTGTTTTCCGTCCGGTCCACCGCTTGGATAAGGATACCAGCGGGGCGATCCTGCTGGCAAAAAATGCCCATAGCGCAGGGGTGCTGGGAGAAGACCTAAAGAAAAATCAAGTGGTCCGCACCTACCTTGCCATTCTGCAAGGGACCCTGCCCCAAAAGCAAGGGACGATCGATGCTCCCATCGCAAGAGTTCCGGGTTCGGTGCTGGCGCGCAGAGTCGATCCCCAAGGGGATGGGGCAATCACCCATTATAAAGTGTTGGCAGAGGGGGAGGGTTATAGTCTGGTGCATCTCAAATTAGATACCGGCCGTACCCATCAGATCCGCGTCCATATGGCGCATTTGGGCGCGCCGGTGGCAGGGGATTTCCTCTATGGGCAGGAGGATGCTTCTTTGGGCAGGCAGGCATTGCATTCGGCATCGATCGCCTTTGCCCATCCCATCACCAAGCAGGCGATCGCTCTGCGTTGCCCGCTGCCCCAAGACCTTGTGGATTTTTTGAAGAGTAAAAAGATTCTTTGGAACGAGGAAGATTTGAATGAAACTTTTGATATTTGACGGCAATTCCATCTTGAACCGCGCCTACTATGCCATCCGCGCCCTTTCCACCAAGGATGGGCGCCCCACCAACGGCATCTTCGGCTTTTTAAAACTCTATCATAAATATTTCGAGCTCTCCAAGCCCGATATGGTGGCGGTCTCCTTTGATTTGAGGGAGAAGACCTTCCGCCATAAACTGTATGCCGATTATAAGGCGCAGCGCAAGGGAATGCCGGAGGATCTTGCCGCGCAGGTGGAGCCGCTCAAGGCGGTGTTGCGGGCAATGAACGTTCCCATTTTGGAATTGGCGGGTTATGAAGCGGATGATATTATCGGTACCGTCAGCCGTTATTGCTGTGAGCAGGGCTGGGAATGTGATATCGTTTCGGGCGATCGGGATGATTTCCAGTTGGCAGATGCAGGGGTGCGGATCTTGATGCCCGTCACCCGCGCAGGCAGCAGTGAGATGGAGATCTACGATACCGCCAAAGTGAAAGAAAAATACGGTTTGGACCCCGCCCAGCTGATCGATGTGAAAGCGATCCAAGGGGATACTTCCGATAATATCAAAGGTGTTGCGGGCATCGGCGAAAAGGGTGCATTGGAACTGATCCGAACCTATGGCTCGTTGGATGCGGTGTATGCCCATCTGGAAGAAATCAAGCCCGCTCTGCGCAATAAATTGGAAGCGGGTAAAGAGATGGCGTATCTTTCCTATGATCTTGCCAAGATTTGCCGCGAAGTGCCCATTGAGTTGAACCAAGAAGAATTGGCAGTAGCGGAATTCAATACCGCCGAGCTGGCGGCGTTGCTGCAGGATCTGGAGCTGGAAAGCATCGCATCCCTCTTTGCGGTGCGCGCTCCCGAGCAGTATGAAAAGCCCGAAAGAGCGGAGGGCAAAGCCGCCGATTATTTAGACTATTTTAAAGAAAACGGTCTTTATTTTATTAAGACCGATGGGTTTTATGCCCGCTATCAAGATCGGGTGTTGTTGCTGGAGGACGGTGAGACTCTGCTGGATCGGGTGGAAATGATCTTCACCTATGATGCCAAGCCGTTTTACGGTTCGGACTTTCGCGGTGCTCCCTATTTTGATTGTATGATCGCCGCCTATGTGGCGGATCCGAGCGATAAATACGACCTGCCCCATCTGCTGAAAAAATATTTGGATAAAAACGCCGAGACTGCCGAGGATTGCGTGGCATTGTTGCCCGCCTTGTGTGAAGCATTGATGGCAACGATCCGCGAAAACGGGCAGGAAGCGTTGCTGTTTGATGTGGAATTGCCGCTGACCGTCGTTTTGGCGGATATGGAGCAGCGGGGCTTTGCGGTGGACCGCGCCCGCCTGACCGAATATAACGCCAAGTTAGCAGACCATATCTGCGCATTGGAGCAGGAGATCCGCGCTTTGGCAGGGGAAGATTTCAATCTGAATTCTCCCAAGCAGTTGGGGGAGATCCTCTTTGTCAAGATGGGCTTAAAGGGCGGTAAAAAGACCAAGACCGGCTATTCCACCAATGCCGATGTCTTGGAAAAACTCAAGGACGAGCCTATTGTCGCCAAGATTTTGGAATACCGCAAATATGCCAAATTACATTCCACATACGGCGAAGGCTTATTGAAATTGATTGAAGAAGACGGCCGCATCCGCACCACCTATAACCAAGCGGTCACCCAGACCGGAAGAATCTCCTCATCCGAGCCGAATCTGCAGAACATTCCCGTCCGCGATGCGCTGGGCAGAGAACTGCGGCGGATGTTTATCGCAGGCGGCGCAGATCGCATCCTGCTGGATGCCGACTATTCCCAGATCGAACTGCGGGTGCTGGCGCATATCGCCAAGGATGAAACAATGATCCGCGCCTTTCGCGAGCGGGAGGATATCCATACCGTCACCGCCGCCACCGTATTCGGTGTCCCCGCCTTTATGGTCACACCGGAGATGCGGCGGCAGGCAAAGGCGGTCAATTTCGGGATCGTCTACGGCATTTCCGATTTCTCCTTGGCAGGGGATATCGGGGTCTCCAAAAAGGAAGCCAAGGCCTATATCGATCAATATTTGGAGCAATACAGCGGTGTCCGCGCGTATATGAGCGGGATTGTGGAGCAGGCGAAAAAGGATGGCTATGTCACTACCTTGATGGGCCGCCGCCGTTACCTGCCGGAACTCAAATCCGCAAACTTTATTCAGCGTTCCTTCGGGGAGCGGGTGGCACTCAATACCCCTATCCAAGGGACTGCCGCCGATATTATTAAAATTGCGATGGTAAGAGTTTTTCAGGCCTTGCGCAAGGAAGGGCTGGACGCCCATCTGATCTTGCAGGTCCACGATGAACTGATCATCGAATCCTCCCGCGCCGATGCGGAGCGGGCGGCTCAGCTGTTGCAGCGGGAGATGGAGGGCGCCGCCGATCTTTCGGTCGCGATGCTGGCGGAAGTGGCACGGGGAGAGAGTTGGTATGACTGTAAGTAAATTGACATCCAAAGAGATCGCCGCCGTCGCGGCTTTGGATAAAGAACTGTTTTCCAAAGAAAGTTGGTCGGAAGCAGATTTTGAAGCGTCCCTAACCGACCCCAGCCGCTTTTTCTGGGTGGCAACGGAAGGGGAAACGCTGCTGGGCTTTTGCGGGCTTTCCCAAAGCTTTGAGCAGGGGGACATCCTCAATATCGGTGTCTGCCCCGATGCCCGCGGCAAGGGGATCGGAAGCCAATTGCTTCGGCAAGCGATCAAGACCTTTCAGGAGCAGGGTGGCAAAGAACTGTTTTTGGAGGTGCGCGCATCCAATGCCGCCGCCAAGGCACTGTATGAGAAGTTCGGATTTCGGCAGATCGGAATCCGCAAAGGGTATTATCAGCAACCCGCAGAAGATGGGTTGGTTTATCGGTTAGGGTGAGCAATCAATCTTGAACTTCGGTATGAAACGGTGTTCAAGTATGATTGCTCACTATGGAGGTATCTGAGTGAATATATTAAGTTTTGAAAGTTCCTGCGATGAGACCGCGGTCGCCATTGTCCGCGACGGGCGGGAGGTGGTGGCAAGCACCGTCATCTCCCAGATCGATATCCATAAGGTCTATGGCGGGGTAGTGCCGGAAATTGCATCCCGCTATCATATCGAAAAGATCTCGCAGTTGACCGAAGAATGTATCCGCCAAAGCGGTCTTTCGGAGGATGAGATCGATGCGGTGGCGGTTACCGCCGCCCCGGGCTTGATCGGCGCGTTGCTGGTGGGGCTGAATTTTGCCAAAGGCTATGCCTATGCCCGCAATCTGCCGTTGATTCCGGTCCATCATATCCGTGCGCACGTGGCGGCGAATTATTTGGCGTACCCCGAACTCAAGCCGCCCTTTTTGGCAATGATCGTCAGCGGCGGGCATTCCCATATTGTATTGGTGAAAAATTACACCGAGTATCAGATCCTCGGCCGCACTAAGGACGATGCGGCGGGGGAGGCCTTTGATAAAGGGGCGCGGGTGCTGGGTCTGCCCTATCCCGGCGGGGTCCATATGGATAAGCTCGCCAAGGAGGGCAACCCCAAAGCCATCCAATTCCCCAAGGTGCGGTTTAAAGAAGATCCGTATGATTTCAGTTTTTCGGGGGTCAAGACCGCTATTGTCAACTATGTCCATAACGCGCGCCAAAAAGGGGAGGAACCCAACCTTGCCGATGTGGCCGCCTCTTATAGCGAAGCGGTGACCGGAATTTTGGCGGAAAATTTCCTGCGTTGCGCCAAAGATTATGATCAGAAGACCTTGGTGATTGCCGGCGGTGTCAGCGCCAATTCCATGCTGCGGGAAAAACTGCTGGCCGGCAAGGAGCAGGATCAGCAATTATTTATGCCGCCCTTGTCCCTTTGCGGTGATAATGGAGCGATGGTCGGGGCTCAGGCATATTATGAATTTAAGGCGGGAAATACAGCGGGATTAGACCTTAACGCGCTTTCTGCGTACAGTATCGAAAAACAATTATGTTAACTAAATTATTTCACACCCAAGTTGTGCAAAACTGTGCATAACTCTGTTCAAACTGTAAAAAAACGCGGTGTTGCGTGCCGATTCTGTACACAAACCTGTGGATAATGTTCAAAAAAACGGTACATTTCATACTTTGAAAAAGTAAATTATGTAACATAAATAGTGTCGAAAAAGTCAAATTTTTGTAAAAATGCAGTGAAAATTCACTAAACCGATACTACCTAAAAATAACTAAAAAAGCAGTCTTAATAATCGTTGATTTAGTGAAATATACAAAATAACGGAGAACATCTTGACGAAAGAAAAATTTTCCGTTAATATATTAGTAACACTAAAATAAACTATGAATGATCAGGAGGATCTTCTATATGTATTCTCAAACTGTGCAGGTTACCAATAGCGTCGGCCTTCATGCCCGCCCCGCCACCTTCTTTATTCAGAAGGCAAATGAGTTTAAGTGCTCCATCTGGGTGGAGATCGGCTCTCGCCGTATCAACGCCAAGAGCCTTTTGGGCATTTTGTCCTTAGGTATCATCAAGGGCACCGATATCACCATCTTGGCAGACGGTGCTGATGAAGAAGCCGCTGTTACCGCATTGGTAGAATTGGTTAAAAAATTGGAAGACTAATTTAAAAAACACCGCAACTGCGGTGTTTTTTAATGTGATGTCAAATTTACTGTTCGGAGGAATCGTTATGAAATACATTTTATCCCCCTCGATCCTTTCGGCGGATTTTTCCAAGCTGGCGGAAGATACCGCACTTGCCGTCCGCGGCGGTGCCGAATGGTTGCATATTGATGTGATGGACGGCGCATTTGTCCCGAACATCTCTTTCGGCGCGCCGGTCTATAAGTGCTTGCGTCCCGTCTCCGATGCCTTTTTCGACGTCCATTTGATGATCGATCGCCCTGAGCGGTATATCGATGATTTCTTGAAGGCGGGTGCCGATTTGATCTGTATCCATTGCGAGGCGACCAAGGAGATCGAAGCCATCGCCGAAAAGGTCCACGCGGCAGGCAAGATGTTTGCCATCGCGGTCAAACCCGCAACCCCCGCGGAAGCCATCAAGGACTATCTGCCTCTTTGCGATATGGTCTTGGTTATGACCGTAGAGCCCGGGTTCGGCGGTCAGTCTTTTATGGCGGATATGATGCCGAAAGTGGCAAAATTCCGCGCTCTGCGCGAGGATCTTGGCTTGGATTATATGATCCAGGTAGATGGCGGTATCAGCCTGCAAACGGTCGCGACAGCGGCGGCTGCAGGTGCCAATGTCTTTGTGGCAGGTTCGGCGGTCTTCAAGCCCGGCGAGATTGAAAAGAATGCCCAAGCCTTTATCGAAAAATTCAAAACCTTCAAATAAAAAATTGCGTAATGCATCTGCATTACGCAATTTTTTTATAAAGTGTATTCCATTGTAATGTGTGGAATCCCCGCCTCGGTAAATTCTTCGCCGATGGGGAAAAAGCCTAATTTTTTATAAAACCCTGCCGCAGGGGTCTGGGAATGAACGATCACCTTGCGGCAATGAAATTGCTTTTGGAGCGACGCCATACTTTGCTCCATCAAGGCGCGCCCCAGCCCGCGGCCGCGGCGGGTGGTCAGCACCCGCCCGACCTGAAAGGTATGCGGTTGCGAGGGCTCGGCAAAGGCACGCAGATAGCCGACCACCTTGCCGTCTTCCACCATAAAGCAGTGCAGACTGCGATAATCAATATCATCCATATCTAAATAGCGGATCTCCTGCTCCATCATAAAGACCGCCGACCGCGCCTTTAATATTTCATAAACCTCCGCGCCGCTCAGCGCATCAAAGGTTTTGATATAAAAATCCATAATTTCCAAACCGCCCGCCTTCCGTTTTTTTTGAAATCAGTATAGCATATCTGCCGCCGAAGTTCAAGTTGTGGCAAAATGGGAAAATAAAACATAATAAAAGACTTCTCTCCCTCTTGACAAAAAAAGGATCTTCCCTTAAAATTAAATGCAGCCTAAAGCCATATATGCGGGCGTGGCGAAATTGGCAGTTGCGACTGCGAAGCGCTGCCTGCGGCAGATGAAGCGAGCAGGTTAGCAGGTGCAGTAACACGAGAAATACCGAGCGCTCGCGCGATGGATTTGTCGATGTTACAAACGTCTTGTTGATCAAAACTTCTTCAATATCCATATTGCAAGCGCGGGTAGAAACTCTGCGGCGCGTCTGCAACTCTAAAACTAAATATGCGGGCGTGGCGGAATTGGCAGACGCGCCAGATTTAGGATCTGGTGTCTTTCGATGTGCAGGTTCGACCCCTGTCGCCCGCACCAAGAAAAACGACAAGTTTCAATTTGAAACTTGTCGTTTTTTTATGAAGTATTCTTTATTATTATGTTTCATACCCGATCAGAAGACCGCCCTCTTCGGCATAATAACTGCAAAGAATGCCGCAGGAACGCAACTTAATTTCGGCGGTGGGAGCATTAGCAAGCAAAAGGCTTTTCAGTTTTTGGGCGGCTTGCTCATTATGACAATGATGGATCCGCACCTTACCACCCTTGAAACCATTACCTTTCATTTCGGCAACAACTGCCTGTAGGCTTTTCACTTCGCCGCGGCAGAGATGCTCTTGCTGTAAGGTTCCTTCATCGGAGGCTCTGCCCACAATGCGGATCCCTAAAGTTCCCACCAGCTTGGCTTTGGCAACGCTCACCCGACCGTTGCGGGCAAAGTTATTGATGGATTTTAAGCAAAAGGCAAGCTTGTTTTTTTCAGCATATGCGGTGATGGCGGCAACCGTTTCGTCAAAGGTGCAATCGGAAGTCTTGAGCGCGGCGATTTTTTCGACAAGCAACGCCATTTCCGGACCGGCGGAAAGGGTGTTGATGACATGGACCTTGGCGTTCGGATGGTCTTGCAGATATTCTTCTTTGGCTTGCATTGCCGCAGAATAACTCCCCGAAAGAGAGCCGGTAATGGCAATGGCATAGAGTTCTTCGGCATCGCCGAACGCATCCAGCCAATCCTGCATATTGGGGCAGGAGGTGGAGGAGCTTTCTTTGGTGGTTCTTAAGATCTGAAGCATCCCCTCTAAATCTGCTTGGGGCGTATCGATAAATTCCTTTCCTTCACAGCGCACAGTCAATGGAACACAGGCAAAGGGCACATTTTTTAGTTCAAAAAGATTTGCCGCGGAATCGGCAATGATTTTATAGCTCATAACACACCTCATAATCACAATTCTATAACTATTATAATTTAAAGAACGGAAAAGAACAAATTAAGAATCTTTAATAAAAATTTATAAGCCTCTTTTTTTATTTTGAAATATCGTATATAATAGAATCAGAAAACAAGAAAAAGGAGCGATCCGATGGATAGAAATAAAATCTTAAACGCCGTAGATCATACCTTGCTCAAGCCCGAAAGCACCTGGGCGCAGATCCAAGCAATTATTGATGACGGTGTGAAATACCAAACCGCCTCGGTCTGCATCCCTGCAAGCTTTGTGCGGCAGGCGGCGGAGTACGCCAAAGGGCAGGTGAAGATCTGCACTGTCATCGGGTTCCCCTGCGGTTATTCCACCACCGCGGTCAAATGCTTTGAGGCCGCCGATGCGGTCGCCAACGGTGCCGATGAAATTGATATGGTCATCAATATCGGCTGGGCAAAGGAGCGTAAATGGGATGCGCTGGAGCAGGAGATCGCCGCAGTTAAAAAAGCCTGCGGTGAGAAGATCTTAAAGGTGATCATCGAAACTTGCCTGCTGACCGAAGAAGAAAAGGTTGCTCTTTGCTCTATTGTGGGCAAAGCGGGGGCGGATTATATCAAAACCTCTACCGGCTTTTCCATCGGCGGTGCCACGCGGGAGGACATTGCCTTGTTTGCAAAGAATGTTCCCCAAGGCTTAAAGATTAAGGCGGCAGGCGGCATCCGCTCTTTGCAGGATGCGGAAGATTTCATAAATCTCGGCGCGGATCGCTTAGGGACCAGCGCTATAGTTAAGATTATTAAGGAGGGCGAAGAAAATGAATTATCCGACACCGCATATTAACGCAAAACCCGAGGATTTTGCCAAAACGGTCCTGATGCCGGGCGATCCTCTGCGCGCTAAATTTATTGCTGAAACCTTTTTGCAAAATGCTGAGCTGATCAATAATGTCCGCGGGATCCAAGGATACACCGGCAGTTGGCAGGGCGAGAAGATCTCGGTGATGGCCAGCGGAATGGGAATGCCCTCCATCGGGATCTACAGCTATGAATTGTTTGAGTTTTTCGGTGTGGAGCAGATCCTGCGGATCGGCTCGGCGGGTGCCTTGCGGGAAGATGTCAAGGTGCGGGATATTGTTATCGGTGCGGGTGCCTGCACCAATAGTGCCTATGCCGAGCAATTTCATCTGCGGGGCAGTTTTGCGCCCATCGCTGATTTTGGACTGCTGGAAAAATGCGTGAAAGAAGCCAAGGAAATGGGCTTGACCTACCATGTGGGCAACCTGCTCTCTTCCGATACCTTCTATGATGCAGGGGAGGGAGATACCCTCGCTTGGGGCAAAATGGGAGTTATGGCTGTAGAGATGGAAGCGGCGGCTCTTTATATGAACGCCGCCCGTTGCGGCAAAAAAGCGTTGGCTCTTTGCACCGTCTCCGATTCGCTGGTAACCGGTGAAGCCACGACTGCCGAAGAGCGGCAAAATTCCTTTACCGATATGATGGAACTTGCATTGAGGACTGCGTTAAGATGAAGTCTATATTGATTGTTTTAGATAGCTTGGGTGCTGGTGCTTTGCCCGATGCCGCCGCCTTTGGCGACGCAGGCGCCCATACCATAAAAAGTATTTCCAAAAGCCCTCATTTTGCCGTCCCGAACCTGCAAAAGATGGGTTTGGGGAATATTGAGGGGTTGGAGTTTTTGGGCGCATCTGATGCGCCGAAGGCCTCTTATGGCAGAGCGATGGAACGCTCCCAAGGAAAGGATACCACCATCGGTCATTGGGAGTTGGCGGGGGTGGTCTCGGAGCGCCCGCTGCCTACCTTTCCTGATGGATTTCCCCAAGAACTGTTGCAGAAAATGGAGCAAGCCTGGGGCAGAGGAATTTTATGCAATCGGCCCTATTCCGGCACCGAGGTTATCCGCGATTATGGGGATGAAATGGTCCAAACAGGGAAATTGATCGTCTATACCTCGGCGGATAGCGTTTTCCAGATCGCCGCCCACGAAGAGATCGTCCCCTTGGAAGAACTTTATGAAATTTGCCGCAAGGCGCGGGAGATTTTAAAAGGGGAATGGGGCGTCGGTCGGGTCATCGCCCGCCCCTTTATCGGCGAGAGCGGAAACTATACCCGTACCGCCAACCGCCGCGATTTTTCGCTGGAGCCCCCGCAGGATACCCTGCTGGATATTCTGCAAAAGAAGGGGGTTTCGGTCACCTCGGTGGGCAAGATTGTTGATATTTTCGCGGAGCGCGGCATTGATCGCGCCATCCGCACCCATAGCAATACCGAAGGGATGAACGAGACCTTGCGGTTGGTTCAAGAGGGGCAGGATGGACTGATTTTCTTGAATTTAGTGGATTTTGATATGATCTACGGGCATCGGCAGGATGTGGACGGTTACGCCAAAGCCTTGGCGGAATTTGATGGCTGGCTGCCGCAATTATTGGCGGCGATGGAGCCGGAGGATCGGCTGATCATCACCGCCGACCATGGCTGCGATCCCGCGGATCAAAGTACCGACCATACCCGAGAATATATCCCTATTTTAGTGTATAGCCCTGCGTTGCCGCCGCGCCCCTTAGGAACGCGGCAAAGCTTCAGCGATGTGGGGCAGACGATTGCAGGATGGTATGATACCGCCCTTACGGAAGGAGAACGAATGTTATGACCGAGCGTGGACTTTTAAATACCGCGATGATCGCCCGCGAGGCCGCCTATGCGCCTTATTCGGGCTATCGGGTCGGCGCCGCCTTGCTGGCGGAGGACGGAACGGTTTATACCGGTTGCAATGTGGAAAATGCCTCCTATTCCGCCACCATCTGCGCCGAGCGGGCGGCCTTTACTGCCGCCATCAGCGCAGGAGCACGCAAGTTTAAGGCGATTGCCGTAGCGGGCGGTAGGGGGTTGAAAGCCGATGAAGCGGCATCCCCCTGCGGCATCTGCCGGCAGGTGATGGCGGAATTTTGCGATGGGGATTTTTCGATTATTTTAGGAAATGAATCCACCCTTTCCCGCCATACATTAGGGGAACTGTTGCCCCTTTCCTTTGCTTTGGAGGGGAAATGATGCGCGCAGTTGATCTGATTGAAAAAAAGAAACAAGGAAATGCCCATACTGCCGAAGAACTGCGGTTTCTGATCGATGGCTTTACCAAAGGGGAGATCCCCGATTATCAGATGTCTGCTTGGGCGATGGCGGTCTGCTTTAATGGGATGACCGCCGAAGAAACCGCGCTGTTGACGCAATATATGGCAGAGAGCGGGGACCAAGTGGACCTTTCCGGATTGAAAAATACGGTGGATAAACACAGCACCGGCGGGGTGGGGGATAAGACCACCCTGATCGTGGCGCCCTTGGTCGCTTCCTTGGGCGGAACGGTCGCCAAAATGAGCGGCAGAGGCTTGGGGCATACCGGCGGAACGGTGGATAAGCTGGAATCCATCCCCGGCTATCAAACGGCCCTATCGATGGAAGAATTTTTGAACCTTTCTCAAAAGCACGGAATGGTGGTAGCGGGGCAGAGCGGAGATCTGGCACCCGCCGATAAAAAACTCTATGCCCTGCGGGACGTCACCGCCACAGTGGCATCGGTGCCGCTGATCGCCTCCAGCATTATGAGCAAAAAAATCGCCGCCGGCGCAAAATCCATCGTTTTGGATGTCAAATGCGGCAGCGGGGCGTTTATGAAGACGGCAGAGGATGCAAAGATCTTGGCCGAGGCAATGGTCGAGATCGGCACCGCCTGCGGCAGAAAGATGGCGGCATTGATCACCAATATGGACCTTCCGCTGGGCTCTGCCATCGGCAATGCGCTGGAGGTGGAAGAAGCGATCGCTGTCCTGCAGGGGCAAGGCCCCGAAGACTTGAAAGAAGTCTGCATCGCTCTGGCGGCGCAGATGCTTTCCCTTTGCCGAAAGTGGAGCCTTGCGCAGGCAGAAGCCAAGGTCAAAGAAGCGTTGCAAAGCGGCGCTGCCTATGCAAAATTTGAAGAATGGATCACAGCCCAAAGCGGGGATCTCAATGCCTTTTTGCAGCAACGAAAGGTTCCTTGCCGCTCCCATCGGGTTGTTGCCAAAGAAAGCGGTTATATCACCGCAATGGACGCGGAGCAGATCGGCATCGCCGCTATGCTGCTCGGTGCAGGAAGAGCCAAGAAAGAAGATGCGATTGATTATGCCGCAGGCATCCGTTTATTGAAAAAGACCGGTGAGCAGGTGCAAAAAGGCGAGTCCATCGCCGAATTGTTCACCGCTTCGGCAGAAGATTTTGAAGGGGCGGAGCGGTGCTTCTTAAACGCATTGACCGTCGGGGCGCAACCGCCGAAAATACTGCCGCTGATATTGGATCGGATCGGTGGTGCGGATGAATAAGTTATTACGCTGTCCGGTCTGCCAAGGAGAATTGATGGGGCTGGAAAAAGAATATGCCTGCGCTGCGGGGCATCGCTTTGATCGCGCCAAGCAAGGTTATGTCAATCTTCTGCAAAGCCAGCGTTCCTCCGCCCGCAACCACGGCGACGATCGGGAGATGATCGCCGCCCGCCGCGACTTTTTGGAGTTGGGGTTTTATGTGCCATTGCGAGATCTTTTAAAGGAAAAAGTGTATTTTTACACCACAAAAAACGGAACCATTATCGATGCCGGATGCGGGGAGGGTTGGTATACCGAGCCGTTATGCAAGGATTTTTCGGTGGTGGGTTTTGATATCTCTAAAGAGGCACTGAAATGGGCTGCCAAGCGAAAATACTTTACACATTTGGCGGTCGCAAGTTGCTATCATTTGCCCCTGTTTGATGGCTCTGCCGATGGGGCGATCAATTTCTTTTCGCCTTTGGCGGATGAAGAGTATGCCAGAGTCTTAAAGCAAGGCGGAAAGTTGTTTCGCGCGGTTCCGGGGGAGCATCATTTATGGCAACTCAAGCAGGCAATTTACGAGACTGCACTGCCCAATCGTCCCGAGCGGGAGGAGCTTGCAGGATTGCGGCTTTTGGAACGCTGTCCGTTGCAATTTGAGATCCGTCTGCAATCCCAAGAGCAGATCCAAGCGCTCTTTCAGATGACGCCGTATTACTATCGAACCTCGCCGAAGGATCGGGAAAAACTGAAGAAGTATCAAACACTTTCCACCCAAGTGGAATTTACATTATTGGTCTACGAAAAAATATAAATAAAAAGTCTCTCAACCGAGCGGTTGAGAGACTTCTTTATTTTGCTTTGCATCAATAAATAACAACGTAGATCCGTTCAGGCAGATCGACGGTGCTGGTGTTTTCCGAGCAATAAAGGGTGGTCAGCGCAGGGCATTTTTTCAGCATCGTTGCGTCGGTGACCGAAGTATCGGTAATATCCAGCGAGGCAAGTTTGGGCAGTCCGGTCAGGCAGGAGATATCTTTTACCTGCGTACCTACAACCTCCAGCGTAAGCAATGCTTTTTGGTTTGCCAACGGGGAAAGATCTACCAAGGGATTATAATTGATATAAAGTTCTTCCACCTGCTTTTTGAAGGTGGAAAGGGAAGCGATCTGGTTATTGTTTGCGCTCAGGCTGATCAACGCGGGAAAATCATTGACCACGCTTAGAGAAGCCAATCCGCAGCCCGAAATATCCAAAGCGATCAGTTTTTTCAAACTGCTGAGCTTTTTGATGTTGGTGGGCATATTGTTTCTCATCCAGAGTTCCTGCAGTTGCTGCATTTTGGTCAGCGGGGTCAGGTCGGTGATGAGATTATCGGAAATATCCAGATTGGTGAGTGTTTTGAGTGTTTCGATCCCCGAAAGGTCACTCAAATAGTTACAACTCAGATTCAAGGTGACCAAGGCAGGGTAGTTGATCGCCGCCACCGAGGAGATCTCGTTGTTGGAGGCGTCCAGATATTGCAGATAAGCCAATCCGTTGATCGCGTCCAGCCCGGTAATTTGGTTATAGCTGATGTTCAGTTCGGTCAGTTGGGTGCAGGCGTTGATCTGCGCCAAAGCGGTATCGGTCAGCGCACAGCCGGTAATGGAAAGATTGGTCAGTGCAGGCAGACGCGCCAGCGAGGAATAATCTTCGATCAAAAGTTCGTCGCTGAGGTATAAAGAATTCAGTGCAGGGAGCAGTTCCAGATCCTTCAGCGAGCGGATATCGCCCTCGGCATAATCCGAGGAAAGATCGGTCACCGCCGCCAATTGGGCGGCGTAAAGCTTTCCCGAAGGGCGGTCCAATGCAAACCGAACCATCTGTTCAACGGTGGGATCTTCAAAGGTAATGGCTTCGTTGGCATTATCAATTTCATAGTTGAGGGTCAGCCGAGGAGAGACCATTTTGTCTTCGCTGACAGCGATGGCGATCACCGTCGTCGTATTGCTCAAATGGATCGGTTCTTTGTATACCGCGGAAGAAAGGGTGGGGTCTTCGCCGTTGACGGTGTAGTAAATGGTTTCTTTTTCCCGCGGGATCAATTCCAGATCCTGCGAAGTACTGTATTTTCCTTGGGTGGGGGTATAGCTCAGGTCAGCAGGGCGTTGACTCTGCAATTTTTTGTTAATGTAGGAATTCTCGATATTATCAAGGAAGTCTGCCGCAGCGCCGATACGGCCGCTGTCCACATACACCTGCACCTTGCGCAGATAAAGCGCTTCGGCGCCGCTGATCCGATCGATGCCTTCGTCTAAAATCTCGATGGCGCGGTCATAATTGCCCGCTTGCGTCAGAACATCGGCAAATCCTAAGTAGATCTCTTCATCATTCTTTTTTAAAGAGAGTGCCATGGCATATTTATTTTCGGCGGCATCGAGGTCGCCTTCTTCCTGCGCCTTGGCACCTTGCTTTAAGAAAAGGTTTGCAAAGGGCCCTTTTAGGAATAGAAAAAAGATCAATAAGCAGAGCAGTAGGGTGCCTGCCGCGGAAATTGCAAATAAGATCCATTTATTTTGAAGCCATTTCGGTAATGATTTCATAAAATCGCTCTCCTTTTGTGTGCTGTTTTTATTATACTATATTCCTATTCATTTTGCAAGAACTCTTCTTTTGTTGCATAGAATGGAAATAATCGTCAATAACACTTATAGGAGATGATTTTATGAAAAAGAAACTGCAAACACCCCGCGAAGAATTGGTTGATCTGCGCCGAAGAATGGAAAATCTGGAAACCAAGCTGGCGATGATCAGTGAGCCGATGCTGATGGATGCCTTGGCGTACGAACTGTTGGCACTTAAATCGCGAATGAATTTCCTGATTTCAGATACCAAAAAACGAGAGCAGGTCCATTGATTTTTTGCACAAAATATAAAAAGAAAAATTGTAAATATTAACTAATTATAAAAATCCTCTTGAAGTAGTCATTCCCTTATGATATACTAATAACGATATATTATATATCTTTATGACCATGGCTTATTTTCAGGAGGTATGCGCATGAATCTCAAAAGAATCTCGGCAATTTTGATGATTATTGCAGTCGTGTTGAGTCTCGCCGGATGCAACTATATCGGCAGACCGTCCGGCGCGGCGAATAATAGCGAAGATATCAGCAGTATGCTGAAAAATCTGTTGATCATTCCCAACTTTAATTATCAACCGGCTCCCGAGGGAGATCCGGAATATGAATATGTCGGTCCGGATCTGGTCCCCATGCCGGATGAGCCGGATAACGAACCGGAGCCCGAACCCGATCCGGTCTATACCCCCTTTACCTCTACGTTTGATTCCGTTACCCTGCTCAGCAAGATCGACGAATTGGTGCAGGCAGTAAAGGTGGCCAACGGCCCTGCAAACAGTGCTACCGGTGTCAGCGATGAGCTGTTGAATGGGCGTTCCGTCAAGATCATGGTCCCTGATAATTTCCCCATCGAGGAGGAAAACAAAGCGGTTCAAGCCTTGGCAGAGCAATATGGTTGCTCGGTCAACGTCCGTCGCGCAGGTACCGGCTCGACCTATGTTGCCAATTGCCGTAAGGCGGCTCTTTCGGGCGATAAGGTTGATTTGATGTATGTCGATAATTCTATTTGGGGCGATGTTCATCCCTTCACTCAGCCGATTCAGAATTTCATCAATATGGAGCTGGGCGATGAGATGAATACATATAGCTCTGCATATTCTAAGAAATTCTTTGTGCAAGATACTTTGGATTCCAGCGTCATAAATTATTACGTTGCCGCCGGTATGGGCGCACCGTATCTCCTGGTTTATAATAAAGATAATTTAAAAGCCGCCACCTTGGCGGAAGAAACGGTCTTGAATGCCGAAGGCGTAAAGACAACGTTGCGTGAGATCAATGTAACCGACCCTGCAGAAATGTATAAAAACGGCACTTGGGGTATCAATGCGTTCACCGCGATGTTGCAGGCGAGCACCGCAGGCTCCAATGTCGGTATCGCTTCCGAGATCGACCGTCTGGATGGTCTGGATATCTGGTATGGTATGGAAGACTTTGCAGGCTTCCTGATCAATTCCGCCACCGGCGTTGCCAATCTGACCGCGCAGGAAGAACTCACTTCGGTCAATAAATCGGTGGATGTCGTTCAAAATTGGTATTGGGATCTTAAGGGCGAAGATGAAAAGAACTACATCGGTTCTTTCGCTCCCGCCGATGATTATTCCGATGAGATCGTTTTTGAAAAATTGTTCAATAGTTATAACGGCAACGATGCCATCCAATCCTTTAGTTTTGTCGGCAGCGATCTGCAGGATCTGGCGGCCATCGATAAGATGGCGGAAACTACCGGCAATGAATGGGAATACGTTGCGTATCCTTATGGTGAAACCTATGAAGACACCTATCGCGCCATGACCGAAGAGGAATTCATTGCAGCTATGTCCGCGGAAGGCGAAGATGCAGAGAAACTTGCCACTCCCGCCGCAGGTTGGGTCGGTGGATTCGCTGTTATGAAGACTTGCCAGAATCCTTCTGTCGCACTGCGCGTCGGCGAAGAATATGTGAAGATCTGGAAGGCCGAATACGAAACGCCGTATCTTGACCTGATGAACGAAGAGCAGGTTGCTCGTTATGAGGATATGAAGAGCAATATCGGTGTCTCCTTTGTCCGCGCATGGACCGAAAAGGCGGCCGATGTGAATGAGGCATATCCCGGCTATTCCAAGTATTTCTACTCATTTACTTATAACGGAACAAGCGTCAGCGGCAACTCGATGCATACCTTAGATCCGGATGCATTTTCTACCGAGCGTTCCTATTACCTCGGTTTGATCCATTTCGATAATAATGCGGAGTTGGTTGTTGCGCCGATGTATCATAAGAATCAGGTGAACACCATTTATAATCCCGATATCCAGACCTCCTGGAGCGGATTTATGGACGGTCAACCCAGCAGCGTCGTCGAGACCGGTAAAGATACCGGCAGTATCGCGAGAATTTTGAATGCGACCTTGATGCCCGCTACGGTATTGTTTGCCGAATAACTTCCATAGTTTAAAAAGAAAAATCTCTCAATCCGGCTTGATGGCTCGGTTGAGAGATTTTTTTGTTATTTTCCGCTGTGCCTGCGAATAATAATAACCATTATGTATTGAAAGAAGGAACAAGCGATGTCGCGAGATAAAAAAGTGCCGCCGGAGCGGCGGGGTGTTTTTTATGTATTGCTGTTTTTGGTGATCTTTGCGGCATTGATCGCCTGCGGGATCGGCGGGTTGTATCTATACTATCGTAATCGTGATTTTTATCAGGCGTTCCGCCTTCGGCTTTCGTCGAGTTTTTATCTTTCGGCTGCGGGGGTTCTTTTTCTTTCCTCGGTGCTGTATACGCCGTTTTCCTATGGAATTTCCTATTATTTCCTGCGTTCCTTTGAAGGAAAGGCGCGGTTTTCGGCGCTGTTTTTTCTCTTTTGCCGCCCATCTTTGTTGCTCAAGGCAATCGCGGTATCGATGGGGAAGAAAGTGTTTATTTATCTGGAGCGGTTGTGGATCTTGCTTGCCGCTTCGCTGCTGGAAGTGGTAATGTTCTTTCTGTTCCTCTTATTTAAAGGGGAGGACCTTTTCGGTATTGAAGGCAATCCCTTTATTTTGGCGGCAGAATTTATGGCGCATACGCCGCCCCTCATTGTCCTTTCGGTCTTGCTTTGGTGCGGTGTTTTGCTTGCAATGGTGCTTAGTTCCGTGCGCTATGTTCTATGTAAATATCTGCTGCTTTCGGTGCAGGATGCCGGGGTGGGGCAGGTGTTGAAGGTGGGCAAACAGGCGATAAAGGGTCGGCTGCTGCAAACCCTCATTTTTTATTTGCGGTATGTCGCTTTACTGCTCCTGGGACTTTTTTCAAGCCAAGGGTCAGAGAGAGAACCGTTTTCGATCTATGCCGAGCGATTGGCAAAGGCAGGCTGGCGGGAGTATTGCCGCAAGAGAAGTTTGCGGTAGTGCTTGAATTTCATCAATGGATATGATATAATTTAAAAGGTTCGATATATCTTAAAAGGAGCAAAAGATCTTGGAAATTTTAAAAAAGCTATATAATAATATGAAAGATTTTTTGAAAAAGATTTTTAAGCGCAAGTCCAAGGAAGAGAAAAAACCGCTGACCAAAAAGCAGATCCTTCTGCGCAAAGTAGGCAAGGCGGTGTTGCTGACCGGAATTTTGACCTGCGTCTTTTGCGTATTGGCATTTGGTTGGTTTGCGTTCTTTTATCTGGACGATGAGTTTGATCTCTCCCAGGTGGATAGTTCGCTGAACTATACCTCGGTGGTCTATGGCTTGAAGGACGGTGCCTATGTGGAAGCCGAAAGCCTGCACGCCAGCGAAAACCGCATCTGGGCGAATATCGACGAGATCCCCAAGGACCTGCAACACGCCTTTGTGGCGATCGAGGACGAACGGTTCTATAAGCACAGCGGCGTGGACTTAAAGCGTACCCTGCACGCCGTGCTGAATTTTGTCAATCCGTCCAGCGACGAAACTTTCGGCGGCTCCACCATTACCCAACAGGTCATCAAAAACCTTTCGGGCGATAGCGAGCAGACCGTTTCCCGTAAGGTGCAGGAGATCCGCCGCGCCTGGTATGTGGAGCGGGAATATAAAAAGGACCAGATCTTAGAGGTCTATCTCAATACGATTTTTCTTTCGGATGGCTGCTATGGGGTGCAGACCGCGGCGCAACATTATTTCAGCAAGGATCTGGAGGATCTGACTCTGCTGGAATGTGCCAGCATTGCTTCCATTACCAATCTTCCTACCTACTATAATCCCAATCGGAACCCCGAAAATAACTTAAAGCGTACCAAATTGGTGTTGAAAAAAATGCTGGAATGGGAGTATATCACCCAAGAGCAGTATGACGAAGCGATGGGGCAGGAACTGAAGTTGAATATCAGCAGTACCACCGAGGTCAATGAGTCCGGCACCGCGGTCAACAGCTATTTTGTGGACCAGGTGATCGAGGATGTGGTGGACGCGCTGGTCAAGGAAAAAGGATATAGCCAATCCTATGCCCATTCCTTGGTCTATGCCGGCGGTATCCAGATCTATTCCACGATGGATATGGATGTTCAGGCGCAGATCGATAAGATCTATCGGGACGCCGATAATTTCCCCAAGATCACATCGAAGGTTAAAGTAAACAAAGAGACCATCACCCAAACACCCCAAAGCGCGATGGTGGTCATCAATAATAAGACCGGTGCTGTGGCGGGAATGGCAGGCGGGATCGGCAAGAAGGATACTGCCCGCGGTTTGAACCGTGCCACCCAATCCTTCCTGCAGCCCGGCTCCTGTATGAAACCCATCGGCACCTATGCCCCCGCCATCGAGTTTGAGACAGCGATCGAAGGTGTCCGTGTATCCCCCGGTCTGCTGGTGCTGGATAAGGGCGTGGAGGAAAAGCCCGACGGAACCTGGTGGCCCAAAAACTATGATGCAGTCACCGAAAAGATGATGTCGGTCCAAGCCGCCATCAATAACTCCACCAATACTGTGGCGGTTCGCGTTAATCAGGCTTTAGGAGCCACTACCGCCTTTAATTTCTTGAAGAATAACCTGGGTGTCACCACCTTGATTCCCGGCGCAGGAAACGACGAAAATGCCTCTTCTATGGCATTGGGCGGTTTGACTAAGGGCATCAGCGTTATGGAGATCACCGCCGCCTATTCGGCGTTCCCCAAAGAAGGCACTTATGTCAAACCCTATACCTTTACCAAGGTCTGCGATCAGAATGGGCGGGTCATCCTTGAAAATCGCGTGGAGTCCTCCACAGCGATGAAGGTAGAAACCGCGCGAATGATCAATAAGATGCTGAATAATGCGGCCACATACGGAACCGGAACCTCCGGCAAGTTCAGCGGCGCTGCCATCGGCGCCAAGACCGGTACCACCAACGACGATAAGGACCGTTGGTATGTCGGCTATACCGATTATTATACCGCCGGTGTCTGGTTTGGCTATGACCATCCCGCCACCGTCTATTACGGCGGACCCAACCCTGCGGCGGCTACCTGGAAAAAGGTTATGCAACCCCTGCACGAAGGGCTGCCTTATAAAGCCTTTACCGAGCCTTCCGGTCTGACTACCGCCGAGGTCTGCGCCGAAAGCGGAAAAGTTCCCACAGAGAAGTGTACCGCCAAGGTCAGCGGCCTCTATTATGCAGGCAGCGTCCCTTCGGCGCCCTGCGATGTCTGCGGCGTGGCAGATCCCAATGCACCGGTCGATCCCAACGCGCCGGCAACGCCTGAGACTCCTCCTGCAACTGATGGAGGGGAGGAAACTCCGAAGCCGGAGACTCCGGCTCCGGAAACCCCCGAAACACCGGAGAAACCGGAAACTCCGGCAGAGCCCGAACCTTCCGCTCCGGATGAATCGAACGAAGAAAAAACAGAAGAATAATAAAAGAAGCCATCTCGTTGAGATGGCTTCTTTTGCTTTTAAGAAAAATAAAAAAGGATGCATCGACTGCATCCTGATTTATTAAGGTTAGATGGCTCTTTCAACTTTGCCGGAGCGGAGGCATCTGGAGCAAACATAAACACGCTTGGGAGTGCCGTTCACAACCGCCTTGACACGCTTTACATTGGGCTTGAAAGCCTTGTTGCTGCGACGATGAGAATGGGAAACCTTAATACCAAAGGATACACCCTTGCCGCATACTTCACATTTCGCCATGATAGTACACCTCCTTATCAGGCAAATAGAAGAGACTGAAAAACCAGCCTCGATCATTTAATCAAAATTCACGTTATTTATTACGCAACAATTATTTTAACATAGGTGTCTTAGAAAAGCAAGCATTTTTTTTGCAAAAAAACAAACATTTTATTTGAACTATAGCCTCTTATTTGATATAATATTTCCAAAAGGAGGAATAAGTATGCCTTTTGATCAAAAATTGACCCTGGAAGATATGATGAAGCCGATGGCGATGGAAGCGATCTATATGCCGGTCGGCGGCTTGGAGAAGGAGATCACCTCCACCGATATCAACCGCCCTGCTCTGCAGCTGGTTGGTTTTTTCGATTATTTTGATGAGGCCCGTATTCAGGTCTTGGGAATGGTGGAGCATACCTATTTGGAAAAAATGAGCAGGGAAGAGCGTTATAGCGTTCTGGACCGCCTGTTTTCTTTCCGTTTCCCCGCGTTGGTTATTACACGCAATATGGAATGTTTCCCCGAACTGCTGGAGATTGCGGAAAAATATAAGGTCCCCGTACTTCGTTCCTCGATGCATACCGCGCAATTTGTCAGCGGTGCCATTTTCTTGCTCAACGACCGCCTCGGCCCGCAGTTGACGATGCACGGGGTCTTGGTCGAGGTCTATGGCGAAGGTATTTTGCTGACCGGTGAAAGCGGGGTCGGTAAGAGCGAGACCGCTATTGAGCTGGTTAAGCGCGGCCACCGCTTGATCGCCGATGATGCGGTGGTGGTCAAAAGAGTGACCTCCACCACCTTGAAAGGGACCGCGCCGAGCAATATTCAGTATTTTATTGAACTGCGCGGCATCGGTATCATCAATGCCCGTAAGATCTTCGGTATCGGCGCGGTCAAAGAAGAAGCGATGATCGATATGGAGATCCATCTGGAAAATTGGGATCAGAATAAGATTTATGACCGTCTGGGAATGGATACGAATTATACCAATATTTTAGATGTGGATGTGCCGACCTTGACCATTCCGGTCAGGCCCGGTCGAAATCTGGCGATCATTATCGAAGTCGCGGCAATGAACAACCGCCAAAAGCGGTTGGGCTATAATGCGGCCGACGAAATTAATAAACTCATTATGGGAATGGCAGAAGAAGACTAATCGAGACTGTCAAAAAAGTCCCCGACCGCAGAAAAGAAAAATAAAAAGGGGTTTAAAACGATTTATAAAGATGTTCATAGAGAAGGAGTATACACTCTTTCTCTATGTTCTTTATAAGGGAAAATTCCGCATATTAATGCGGAATTTGATTTGAATTTTTCTGCTATCCGCCAAACCGCTCTCTACCGTGCGTCAGACCCAATGAAAACCGCTCCATTTGCCTAAGGGCAAAAATCCGCTAATATCATTGGCTCTTCCTTTTCCCCGACAAAACCTTGTTTTGTCGGGGTCCCCGAAAAAACGCCGACGAGAACGGTTTGACGAATTCGGAAACATTTTTGATCAGTCTCCCTGCGTTTTTTTTATTTCAAAAAGCCCTTGACAATTCTGTGAGAAATGAATATAATAGGTTAGTACCAAAACTTAGGGGTATAGCTCAGCTGGTAGAGCAGCGGTCTCCAAAACCGCGTGTCGTGAGTTCGATTCTTACTGCCCCTGCCACAAAAACAGCCTTGGCTTCTGCCAAGGCTGTTTTTGTTTTAGGTGCAGCAGAATCTCTCCACGACACGCTTGCGTGTCGCGGGTCGCGACGCCGAAGCGCTGCCGGTGGCAGATGAAGCGAGGCGGTTAGCGGCTGCCGCAACACAGAAAATATCGAGCGAACAACGGCTCGCGAAGAATTTTCTGATGTTGCAAAGGGGCGTTTATTAGGGCTTTGATGCGGTAGAAACTATTAAGCGAGGAGAAAAAGAAATAATCCCCCGCCGCAATCATCAGAGCGCAGAGTTTCTACCTTGTTTTATACGTCTTCCGCAGGGCTTTGCCCTGCTCTTTCTTTTTGCGAAATATTAGTCCGAAAAAGTAGTTTCTAATTCAAATATGGTTTTCTTTTGCACTTGTGCCTTTTTTGCAAATTGAGCGGCACCACCCCATGAGTGAGTGATGTAGGTGACAACATAATCAGATTGGCGGAGCATCCAATTATTACGCCATACGATCGCATAGCGAGGATGAACAGATTCAATTCCATTCGGTAGCAAAGAATTTGAAAAATCAGCATCGCTGCTCTCTTTTTTCGGCATATAAGCCAATGTGATATAAAACCTTATTATTGGATATTCTATCTTTAATTCATTTAAAACGTCGCATACAATGGTGTCAAATTGTCCTTGATGTCCTACGTAAAAAGTATCTACATCATAGTTAATAATTAGATTTATCAGTGTTGCTCGTAGTTTGGGTTTAATTGACTCCGGACAATTACGATGACCAAAGAAAGTGCATACCGCCATAAATGTTGCTCCTTTCGGCTATGTATAGCCTAATAGTAGCACACATAGCCTATATTTTGCAACTAAATTGTTTATTCTAATATCAGAAACTGAATTAGGAGAGCAATTTTATGAACACAATTTCCGCAGTCCGAAATCGAATTCTTCAATTATGTGGCGAACACGAGATCAGCATCAATAAATTGGCAACAATTTCTGCATTGCCACCGTCCAGCATTAAGAATATTCTATATGGCAAGAGCCAAAATCCTAAGCTCATTACCATTAAAATGATTTGTGACGGATTGGATATTACCCTTGGCGAATTTTTCTCTACGGAGGAATTTGACGCCCTTGAGCAAGAATTAAAATGAATTATTCATCATCGTGAAAACGTTTGTCATTATGCGAGTGTAATTCTATATTAAATAGTTGAAAAAAAGGCTCAGACCATACGGTCTGAGCCTTTTATGTATTACTTTTTCAAAAGATCGCGGATCTCTTCCAGCAGCAAAACTTCGGCGGATTTTGCAGGTTCTTCCGCGGCGGCCGCGGCGGCCGCTTCCGCTTCGGCGGCTTTGCGCTTGCGGGTGAGGATGGTCATCATCTTTAAGATGAAGAACAGGCAGACGGCAATGATCAGAAAATCAATGATGCTCTGCAGGAACATCCCGTAGGCGATGGCTTCGTTGCCGATCTTGACGCTGAGCTCGGAAAAATCTTTTCCGCCCATCGCAACGCCCAAAAGCGGCATCAAAATGTTATCGACCAGGCTGGTAACGATCGCCTTGAAAGCAGTACCCATAACGAAACTGATGGCCATATCCAAAATGTTTCCTTGGGCGATAAATTCTTTAAACTCTTTCCAGGTCTTATTCTCCGAAAGGTTAAACTTTTTCATTGAAAAACACCCCTTTTTGTTTGATAGTTTAATTATAAAGCGGATCAAATGAAAATGCAATATTTTTTGCAATAAAACACCCGCAATGTTTTAACATTGCGGGTGTTTTGCATTTTATCGGTATTGCTCGGGGATCTGCGCTTTGAGTTTTGCCAAAAGAGCGGCATCACATTCGGGGGTCTCGATCAAGGGGAAGGGGATCCCCAAATTCTCATATTTGCTTTTGCAAAGTTTGCGAAAGGGTAGTAGCTCGATCCGCTTGAGGTTTTGAAACTGCGTGGCAATTTTGATGATCTCCGGCAGATCCGTATCGGTCAAATCGGGGACTACCACGTGGCGAACCCAAAGATCCACCCCCGCAGCTTCGGTGGCTTTTAAAAACCGCAGAACCTTTTGCAGATCGCCTCCGCAATGGGCTTGATAGGCTTCCTCGGTGGCAAATTTCAGATCGGCAAGGACCAGATCGGTGTATTTTAATACTTCCTGCCAATCGGCCTCCCCTGCGGAACAGGAGGTGTCGATGGCGGTATGCAGACCGTGTTCCTTGCAGAGTTTTAAAAGTTCAATGAGAAATTTGCTCTGCGCCAGCGGCTCCCCGCCCGAGACGGTGATGCCGCCTTCGTTGCCGAAATAAGGCTTATAGCGTAACGCTTTATCCAAAATTTCCTGCGGGGTGTAAAGGGTCTCGCTTTCGCGCTCCCAAGTGTCCGGATTATGGCAATAAGCGCAGCGCAAGGGGCAGCCTTGCAAAAAGGCGATAAACCGAACACCCGGCCCGTCGGCGCAGCCCATCGATTCAAAGGAATGAACAGATCCTTGCATCAGATCGCCTCGTGGAAGGTACGGGAGATGACTTCATCCTGTTGGGCCTTGGAAAGCTTATGGAAGTTGACCGCATAGCCCGAAACGCGGATGGTCAGGTTGGGATATTTTTCGGGGTGTTGCTGGGCATCCAGCAGAGTTTCCCGCTTGAGGACGTTGACATTGATGTGCTGGGCTTTTTGGGCAAAATAGCCGTCGATGATGGACGAGAGCTTCTCTTTGCGTTCCTCGGGGTCGTTGCCCAGCGCAGAGGGGACTACCGAGAAGGTGTTGGAAATGCCGTCCTTGCAGATATCATAGGAAAGCTTGGCGATGGAGTTGAGGGCTGCCAGCGCACCGTTCTTTTCTCTGCCGTGCATGGGGTTGGCACCGGGGGCAAAGGGCTCGCCCGCCTTGCGTCCGTCGGGAGTAGAGCCGGTCTTCTTGCCGTAGACCACATTGGAAGTGATGGTCAGCACCGAGAGGGTATGCTCGGCGTTGCGATAGGTGGGAACCTTTTTCAGTTCTTCCAGGAAGCGTTTGGTCTGCTTCTGGGCGATCGCATCGGCGCGGTCATCGTCGTTGCCATACATCGGGAATTCCCCTTCGGTCTCGAAATCGACGATCAAACCCTCTTCGTTGCGGATGGGCTTGACCTTGGCGTATTTGATGGCGGAAAGGGAATCGGTCAGCACCGAAAGCCCTGCCACACCGAACGCCATATAGCGATGAACATCGGTATCGTGGAGCGACATCTGGGTCTTTTCATAGCAATATTTATCGTGCATATAGTGGATCATATTCATCGCGGTAACATAGGTCTTTGCCAGCCATTCGCGATAATAATCCAGCCGCTCTACCACCTGCTCGAAATCGAGGTATTCGCCTTCGTAAACAGGCATTCTGGGACCGACCTGATCGCCGTTCTTTTCATCGCGGCCGCCGTTCAAACTATAAAGCAACAGTTTTGCGAGGTTGACCCGCGCGCCGAAGAACTGCATATCCTTGCCCACCCGCATCGCGGAAACGCAGCAGGCGATGGCGTAATCATCCCCATAATAAGGACGCATGACATCATCGTTCTCATATTGGATGGAGCAGGTATCCTCCGATACCTTGGCGCAATAGCGTTTGAACGCCTTGGGCAGACCGCGGGACCAAAGAACCGTCAGGTTGGGTTCCGCCGAAGGATTGAGATTATAAAGGGTATGCAGAAAACGGAAGGTATTCTTGGTGACCAAGGTCCGTCCGTCCTCGCCCATACCGCCCAGCGATTCGGTGATCCACATCGGATCGCCGGCGAAGAGTTCGTTGTATTCGGGGGTGCGCAGATGGCGGGCGCAGCGCAGTTTCAGAACAAAATCGTCGATCAGTTCCTGCGCGCCGGCTTCATCCAACGTGCCGTTCTCGAGATCCCGCTGAATATAGATATCCAGGAAGGTGGAGGTGCGCCCAAGGCTCATGGCGGCACCGTTTTGCTCCTTGATGGCACCCAGATAGCCGAAATACAGCCATTGGATGGCTTCCTTGGCATTGGTCGCAGGCTGAGAAATATCAAAGCCGTAGAGTTCTGCCATCTGTTTCATTTTATTTAAGAACTCGATCTGCTGATAGAGTTCTTCCACCCGACGAATGGTATCGGCGTCGATGGCGTTGGCGGAAAGCTTTTGCTTATCCTTGCGCTTTTCTTCGATCAAGCGATCCACACCGTAAAGGGCAACGCGGCGATAATCGCCGATGATGCGGCCGCGGCCGTAGGCATCGGGCAGACCGGTGATGATGCCGCTGTGCCGCGCGGCGCGGATGGTCTCATTATAGACGCGGAAGACACCGTCGTTGTGGGTGGTGCGATAGGTGAACTCTTCCTCGATCTTGGGGGAAAGCTCGTAGCCGTAGGCCTTGCAGGCCTTGCGGGTCATATTCAGACCGCCGAAGGGGCAGACACCGCGCTTTAAAGGCGCATCGGTCTGCAGACCGACGATCAGCTCGTTCTCCTTATCGATATAACCGGGCTTATAGTGGGTCAGAGAACTGACCGTTTCGGTATCAATATCCAAAATACCGCCCTTTTTCAGTTCCTCTGCCAAAAGAGCCTCAAATTTTGCCAGCACCTTTTCGGTGCGCGCAGTCGGCGCAGCCAAAAAACTTTCATCCCCGGTATAGGGCGTATAGTTTCGTTGAATAAAATCGCGGACATCAATGGTCTTTTGCCAATTTCCGCTTTTAAATCCGTCCCAAGCTTGCATATTATAGTACCTCCTATATAGAAAAAATAAAAGGACAGTTCGCAATAGACGCAAACTGCCCAGACGGTCGGCTTTTGAAGCCTTGCGAGCCCACCGCGGTATCACTCCGCGATTATCCGTCAGGGATCGTAAGGTCATATATATAGTATCATTTTAAGGTAGAAATGTCAATAAAGGAATTGCAGATTCTCTGTTTTGATGGTAGAATGGAATAAAAAGAGAAGATCCTTTGTGAAAGGAGCATAAAATGAACAAATATATCGCCGCTTTGGATCAGGGGACAACCAGCTCCCGTTGCATCATATTTGACGGAGAACTGAATATTGTCGCGGTAGCTCAAAAGGAATTTGAGATCTTTTATCCCAAGGCGGGCTGGGTGGAGCAACGCCCTGCGGATATTTGGGTCTCCCAATACGGTGTCTTATCGGAAGCGTTGCTGAAAGGGAATATTCAGCCTGCCGAGCTTGCCGCCATCGGCATCACCAACCAGAGGGAAACAACGCTGGTCTGGGATAAGCAGACGGGCGAGCCGATCTGCAATGCCATTGTCTGGCAATGCCGCCGCACCGCCGAATTCTGCAAGGAATTGGAACAGCGGGAAGGGGCGTATATCCGCCAAACAACAGGATTGGTGGTCGATCCCTATTTTTCCGCCACCAAACTGCATTGGATTTTGGAGAATATCGAGGGAGCGAAAGAGCGCGCCGAAAAAGGGAAACTGCTTTTCGGCACCGTCGATACTTATCTGATCTGGAAACTCACCGGCGGCAAGGTCCACGCCACCGACTATACGAATGCGTCCCGCACGATGCTGTTTGATATCCACCGCAAATGCTGGGATGGGCATCTTTTGGAGGTGCTGGGCATCCCCGCTTCGATGCTTCCTGAAGTGCGCTCCTCGATGGGGGATTTCGGGATGGCGGAGATCGGCGGTGCCTTGGTCCCCATCCGCGGAGTGGCAGGGGATCAGCAGGCGGCGCTCTTCGGTCAATGCGGATTTGAAGCGGGTACGCTGAAATCCACCTACGGCACCGGTTGCTTTGCCTTGATGAATATGGGGCAAGAACCGCCCAAAGAAGACGGCGGCGGATTGCTTACCACTTTGGGTGCCCTGCCCGATGGGAGCGCGTGTTATTGCCTGGAAGGAAGCGTCTTTATCGGCGGTGCGGTGGTGCAATGGCTGCGGGACGAACTGCAACTGATCCAAACCTCCGCCGAAAGCGGCGAAGCCGCCGCGCAGGTCCCCGACAGTAACGGTGTCATCATCGTCCCTGCCTTCACCGGCTTGGGCGCGCCCTATTGGGATAGCGAAGCGCGGGGCAGTATCTTCGGGCTAACCCGCGGCGCCGATAAAAACCACCTCATCCGCGCCGCCTTGGACTCCATCGCCTATCAGACCGCCGATGTTCTGGCGGGGATGGAGCAGGCGCTGGGCAAGCCTATTTTTTGCTTAAAGGTGGATGGCGGTGCCACCGCCAATCCCATTTTGATGCAGTTTCAAGCCGATCTCTTGCAGGCGGAGGTCTGCCGCCCGATGATCCACGAAACCACCGCGCTGGGTGCCGCTTTCTTGGCAGGTCTTGCGGTGGGCTTTTGGAAGGATGCGGAAGAACTGAAACAAAAGAACCGTATTGCAAACCGCTGGCAACCGCAAATCGATCAAGCGGAAGCCGCCGCCAAAATGGACCGCTGGCATAAAGCCGTCGCCGCCGCCCGTACGTTTAAATAAAAAAATCTCTCAATTTTGCTTGATTAGCTTAATTGAGAGATTTTTTTATGCTTGTTGAATCCGTTTGTTCAAGTAGTTTAAAACTTTCTTTTTATCCCCACTCCAAAGGGGTGCGATCAACAACGCTTTGGCACCGTCGCCGGTAATACGGTGGATCACCGTATTTGGTCGCAGTGCTTTTAATACCAAAATCAAACGGTCGCCGTATTCCTCCAAGGTGAGCGTTTGGATCGTTCCCTGCCGATAAAGATCGGCATAGGGCGTGCCCTCTAAAATATGCAAAAGGTGTAATTTTACACCGTCGATTTCCGCCCGATTGACCACCTCTACCGTTGCTAAAAGGTCTTCTTCGGTCTCATTCGGCAGTCCGATCATCAGATGGGCAACGGTATGGATTTGGGGGTATGCTTTCAGTGCTTTCACCGCCTCCAAAAAACAGGCGGTGGGGTAGCCCCGCCCAAAACTTTGGGCGGTTTGGTCGTTGGCGGTCTGCAAGCCCAACTCGATAAATAGCGGCTTTATCTGCGAAAGCGCGCCCAAAAAGGCAACCGTTTCGGGCGGCAGGCAATCGGGGCGGGTGCCGATGGCAATGGCGGCAATATCCTCCCGCGCGACGACCGGCAAGTAAATTTCCTTTAATCGTTCCAATGGGGCGTAGGTGTTGGTATAGCATTGGAAATAGGCGATAAACCGCTCACCCTTGAATTTTTCAGCCACCTGCGCCTTGGCTTTATCGATCTGGGCAGCCGAAAAAAAGCCGCTCCCGCCCGCGCAAAAGGCGCAACCGCCTTGGTCGCGGCTGCTGCGGTTGGGGCAGCTGAATCCACCGTCCAGCGAAATCTTATAAAGTTTTTCGCCGAAGGTATCTTTGCAGTAATCGTTAAAGGTGTATATCTTCATATCCAATATTATAAAGAATAAATCTCCAAAATACAATAAAAAGGTTTTCATTTCCATCAATTTATGATAAAATAAGTTCATTAATATAAAAGCGAGGAAAATTATGAAAATGATTAAATGCTGCGTTCCCTGCTTGTTCGGTTTGGAATCGCTGGTGGCGCAGGAACTGAAGAATATCGGTGCCCAAGCGGTGCAGACCGAAAACGGCAGAGTCTTTTTTGAAGGCACCAAAGAAACCGTTATTGATGCTAATCTTTGGTTGCGAACAGGGCAGAGGGTGGAGATCGTCTTGGGCGAATTTCCCGCCCGCAGTTTTGAAGAACTTTTTGAAGGGGTGCGCAAACTTCCTTGGGAGGAGTGGATCGAAGAGGACGGACGTTTTCCGGTCAAGGGTCACGCTCTCAATTCCAAATTGCATAGCGTACCCGATTGCCAATCCATCGTCAAAAAAGCCATCGTCCGTCGGCTGGAAGGCCATTATAAACGCTCTGTTTTTTCGGAGCGCGGTGCGCTGTTCAGCGTGCGGTTTTCCATTTTTAAGGATCGGGCGGTATTGATGCTGGATACCTCGGGCAATGCCCTGCATAAGCGGGGGTACCGCCCCGCCGCCCAGCCTGCCCCCTTGCGGGAAACGCTGGCGGCGGCAATGGCGATGCTGGCGCGCCCTTATCCCGATACGATGCTGTATGATCCCTTCTGCGGCAGCGGAACGCTGTTGATCGAAGGAGCGATGCTGGCGCGGAATATGGCACCGGGCATCGGCAGAGGCTTTTCGGCGGAAAATTGGCAAAGTTTGCCCCGCGAACTCTGGCAGGAGCGGCGCAAGGCGGCGCGTTCCCAAGCCAAAAAGGATATTGAGTTCCGCGGCTTCGGCTTTGATATCGATCCTAAAATGGCGGCCATCGCCTTGGATAATGCTAAGCGCGCGGGGGTGGCGGATTGCCTGACCTTCGCGGTCCGCGATGTCAAGGAATTTATCTTGGATACCCCGCGGGGAATGGTAGTCACCAACCCGCCCTACGGCGAGCGCCTTTTGGATGTGGAGCAGGCGCGTCAGCTTTATAAGGTGATGGGTAAGGTCTTTTTGAAGCAGGCGGGCTGGCGGTATTTCATCATTGCTCCCGAAAAAGAGTTTGAAAAGCTCTTCGGCCGCCCCGCCGATAAACGCCGCAAGGTCTATAACGGCACCTTGGAATGTAATATCTATCAATATTTCAGAAACTAAAGGAGAAACCCTATGGCAAGTTTAAATAGGACACTTCCCAACCGAAATTTTGATGAAGTTTTGCGGCGGATCGAAGATGGCATCATCGACGGCAGTATCTCTGCTTCTTTGGAAGAATCCTGCGACTATAACACCCCTTCTGCGCGGTGCGCAGTGCGGGTATTCGAGCGGTATAGTTATGCCGGCGGCAATCGTGTCAGCCTGAGTGTGACTCTGTTTGAAAGCGCAGGCGAACTGCATCTGTTTGCCGCCGCCACCGGCGGTAGTCAGGCGATGTTCTGGAAGGTCAATACCTTTGGTGAAGAGGCCTTTTTGGATAAATTGAAAGAATTATTATAAAGGAGAAAAAACTATGGAATTCAGTCTGAACAGTCCGATTTTGTTTATCATTGTCGGCGCCATCTTATTGTTGGTGCTGGCGCAATCGGTCTTCTTTTTGGTCCGCGCCTGGAAGGCGGGCAAGGAGATGGGAATGGAGACAAGCAAACTGCGTAAAACCGTCGTCTCTTCTGCCATCTTCACCATCGCGCCCGCCGTCTCGATCTTGATGGGCGTTCTGGTGCTCTCCAAGAAATTGGGGTTGGCATTGCCCTGGCTGCGCCTTTCGGTCATCGGCGCCCTTACTTATGAACTGACCGCGGCGGAAAACGCCGCCAAAGCGGCGGGGACCTCCCTTTCCGATTCCGCCACTGTGGTCTCGGGCGAGCAATTTTTGAATATCACGATCGTAATGACCATCGGCATCATCGTCGGCCTGATTTTGGTCCCCATCCTTTGCAAAAAGATTCAAGGCGGAATGGTCAAGATGCGCGATAAGGATACCAAATGGGGCGAACTTGTGACTACCGCCCTGTTTATGGGAATGATCAGTGCCTTTATGGGCTTGATCTTTGGCAATATCAATACCGGTCTTGCAGGCTGGATCCCTGTCTTTGTTATGATCGTTTCCGCTGTCTGTATGGCATTGTTCGGCCTGCTGATCAAGGTCACCAAATGGAATTGGATCAATGATTATGCCCTGCCGATCTGTATGCTGGTCGGAATGGCATCTGCGCTTCCCATAACGAATTGGATCGGAGGTTGATTGCAATGAAAAAAAGAAGTTATGACGAACAAATCCATATCGACGGCCGCGTCTGGGGCGCCATTGCCGCGGTTGCCATCGTATCCTTTCCGCTGTTGGTGGCGATTATCTATAACCTGCGTCCCGATTGGGGGGTCGTTTTAAAGGGCTTGATCGGGGTCGCTCCCATTTTCTGGACGGTTGGATTGATTGAAGTCTTTACCTATATTCCGATGCTGGGCGCGGGCAATTCGTATCTCGCCTTTGTCACCGGAAATATCACCAACCTCAAAGCCCCCTGCGCGATGAACGCAATGGAGAATGCCGAAGTGAAGCCCGGCAGTAAGGAAGGGGAGATCCTCTCCACCATCGCGGTGGCAACCTCTTCGATCGTTACCATTCTGATCATCGCCTTGGGCGTTCTGCTGATCGTTCCCATCACTCCGATTTTGGAAAGCCCCGCCTTGGAGCCTGCGTTCGATAACATCCTGCCCGCATTGTTCGGCGCGTTGGGCGTGGTGTATATCTCCCGCAATTGGAAATTGGCGATCGCGCCGATTTCGGTGATGCTGGCGATCTATATCATCCTGCCCTTCTGCGGGGTTACGGGCTTGGATGGCTTGGTGGGCATCTTTGTCCCCGTCGGCGCGCTGATCGCCATTGCGGTGGCAAGAGTCCTTTATAAGAAAGGAAAGATTTAAAATGATCGTTCTTTGGATAATTTTAGCATTGATCGCGCTGTTTTTAGCGGTGGTGCTGTTGCGCGCCGCCTGCTTTAAGCCGCTGCCCGAAGAAGCGTTGCAGGCGGATGTGCCCCTATTCGATGCCCAAAAGGCGATCGATGACCTGCAGGCAATGATCCGTTGTAAAACCGTCTCCGATAAGGATAAATCCAAGGAAGACGAAGCGGAATTTGAAAAACTGCTGCATCTGCTCCCCGAGCGGTTCCCGAATGTCTATAAAACCTGCGTTCTCCACCGCCCCGACCCCCGCGCTTTGCTCTTTTATTGGAAGGGCAGGGAAGAGGGGGATCCCACCGTTTTGATGGCGCACTACGATGTGGTCTCGGTGGTGGAAGAAAATTGGCAAAAGCCTGCCTTTGAAGGTATTATCGAGGACGGTGTTCTCTGGGGGCGCGGCACCTTAGATACCAAAGCCACCTTTAACGGTGTTCTGCAGGCGGCAGAACAGTTGATTTCTCAAGGCTTTGTACCTAAAAAGGATATCTATCTCGCCTTCGGCGGCGATGAAGAGATCAACGGCAACGGCGCACCCGCCATCGTCCAATGGTTCAAGGACCATCATATCCATCCCGCGATGGTGGTGGACGAAGGCGGCGCAGTGGTGGAAAATGTCTTCCCCGGTGTCCGGCGTCCCTGCGCTGTGGTGGGGATCGCCGAAAAGGGCCTGATGAACGTTTCCTTTGAAGTGCGGGGCAACGGCGGTCACGCCTCTTCGCCCCCGCCCCATACCGCTGTCGGCACCCTTTCCGCCGCCTGCGTGCGGATGGAAAACCATCCCGCACCCCGCAGGCTGACTGCGCCGGCGAAGGGAATGTTCAATATTTTGGGCCGACATTCGACCTTTGTCTATAAGATCATCTTCGCCAACCTTTGGTGCTTTTTGCCGATTTTGGATATCATCTGCAAAAAATCCGGCGGCGAGCTCAACGCCTTGATGCGCACCACCTGCGCCTTCACAACGATGCAGGGCAGTAAAGGATTAAACGTTCTTCCTCCCTATGCGAAAATGACTGCCAACCTGCGGATCATCAGCGGCGAAACGGTGGACTCCACCTTGGATTATATCCGTAAAACCGTCAATGATCCTCAAATCGAGATCAACCTGATGGAGGGTTGCGATCCTTCGCCGGTCTCCCAAACCGAATGTGAGGAATGGGCTCAGCTTTCCGCCGCCATCCGCGGCACATGGGAGAATGTTCTGGTCTCGCCCTACTTGATGCTTGCCTGCAGCGATTCGCGGCATTATCGGGATCTTTCCGATAAGGTCTATCGGTTCTCGGCGATGGCGCTTTCCAAAGAGGAGCGCGGCAGTATCCACGGCAACGACGAGCGCATCCCCTTGGAAACCATCGGCAAAACGGTGGAATTTTATCTGCGATTGATCAAGGAGAGATAATATGATTGATCAAAAATTAAAAGAAGCCGCTGCGTTGCACGCGCAGGGTTTCAACTGTGCCCAAGCGGTGGGGATGCCCTTCGCCGAAGAGTTGGGAATGCCCAAAGAACTGGCGGCGAAAGCCTTGGAGGGCTTTGGTGCGGGGATGGGTAGCCGCGAGCAAGCCTGCGGTGCCTTGAGCGGTGCGATCTTTGTGGCGGGGCTGAAAAATGCCGATGGAAGCTCTCCCGCCACCAAAAAGCAGACCTATGACCTTGCCAAAGTGCTGGGCGAAGCCTTTGAAGCCCGATGCGGTGCCATCCCCTGCAAAACCATCAAAGCCGAAAAGAAAACCACCTGCGATGAATGTATCGAATGTGGGGTGCGCTTGGTCTGCGAGCTTTTGAAATAGTGTGTGCAAGAGATGCCGATATGCGATCATTTTGAGATTTACATAGAAAAATACCGAGAGCACTCTCGGTATTTTTCTTTTTTGCCGAATGTCATTTTGCCCAAACTCCGACTAAACGAACCGTTCTGATATAAACTAATATTAAAAAAAGAAACGGAGGTTATGGTATGAAAAAAAGAATGATCACAAACCAAACAATGCACTCATTCAAGAATTATTTATTGGAGAATGAAAAAGCGGAGGCAACCATTCAGAAATATATGTACGATATTGGCTGCTTTATGGAGTATGCCGCCGATCGTATACCGGATAAAGGGTTGATCCTGAATTATAAGGAACTGTTAGGGCGCAAATATGCGGTCAGAAGTGCCAATTCGATGCTGGCTGCCTTGAATGCGTTCCTGCGGTTTGCGGGGCGGCACGATCTTTGTGTCAAACAATTCAAGGTGCAAAAGGAAGCCTATTGCTCGGAGGAGAAGGAACTGACCAAGGCGGAATATAAAGCCCTTGTCCGAGCGGCAGAGCAAAAGAATAACGAACGTCTTTCTCTCGTCGTTCAGACCATCTGCGGGACAGGCATTCGTGTCAGTGAATTGCAGAGTATAACAGTGGAAGCCGTCCGACGCGGCGAAGCCGTGGTCTCCTGCAAAGGGAAGACCCGAAAGATATTCATTGTGAAGGCTTTGCAGAAAAAATTGCTGCGCTATGCGGCAGAGCAGGGAATTGTGTCCGGCATACTGTTTATGACCAAAAGCGGCAAGCCGTTGGATCGCAGTAATATCTGGCGGCAGATGAAGGAACTTTGCGTGCAGGCGGGAGTTTCGCCGCAAAAGGTATTCCCGCATAATTTAAGGCATTTATTTGCCCGCACGTTTTATGGGATCGAAAAAGATATCGCGAAGTTGGCGGATATTCTCGGCCATTCCAATATCAACACAACGCGTATTTATATTATCACGACCGGTGCCGAGCATCGACGCCGCTTGGAAAATATGCGATTGATCCTATAAAAAATAAAACCGCCACACATCGGTAGCGGTTTAAATATCACATAATGGTTATTATGTTGTTGCTTATCGTCTAAAAAACCGATGTTAAAAAACATCGGCATCACATAATGGTTATTATGTTGT
>JAFSHF010000018.1 GCA_017440465.1 Clostridia bacterium | reverse complement strand
CCTCATTCCCAAATGGGAATGAGGATTTTTTGGTTGCGGAGGAAGGACTTGAACCAACGACCTTCGGGTTATGAGCCCGACGAGCTACCAACTGCTCCACTCCGCGATATCTGCACTTTTGGGTGCCTATATAGTATAGCAATGAAATTCGGATTTGTCAACCCCTTTTTCTCTATTCTATGAAAAAGGGGTTGATTTATGCGTCCCTAATGGATTATTTTTCAAAATGATCGATGATGGTATAGAGGTTCTCGGTCATCAAGGGGGTAAGGTTTTCATCCTTTTCCGCCAAGAGGGCTTTGGCACCTTCGGCGATGAGGGCGTGGTTTAGCGGGCGCGGGGTTTCACCAAAGAGCCGAATGAAATTCTTTCGATAGATCTTATCTAAAATCTCGCCCGAAAAACCAAAGGGTTTAAAGGGAGTGTTCATTGTAGATTCGGTAAAGACCTCGGTTTCTTCTAAAAATCGACGTACCAAGTTGACGCGTTTGCCGTTTTGTTCTTCAAGGGTCACGTCCTTGGGGCGCCAGTTATAGGAATCGGTACCGTAGAGGATACGATCTTGATATTTCGCAAAGAACGCGCGGGCAGCATCCCAATGTTCGGTGAAGGCGATAAACATCTCGCCGCCGGGGGTGAGGTCGAAGCAGATATTGGGGTAGGTATTCATCATTTTGGCGGCGCGATCCAACTCATCACCCATATAGTTGAAATGGGCAAAGATCAGCGGCAGTTTGGGGAACTTTTGCAGAACCTGATCGATCTCCTCCCGCAGGTCTTCGCGGGTGGGATCTTCGGGGCCGCAGTACCAGCCGTTTTTGAGGGCATAGTCGTTCATTTTGGTAATGTCCCAATGATCAAGGGGATCACCCAGATGGAGGGTGATGGGGATCTGATGCTCTTCGCAATAGCTATAAAAAAGATCGAAGGCCGGATCGCAAAGTTTTTTGCCCAATTTGCGATGCAAAAGGACTTTACCTTCAAACATTTTCACACCGTCGCAGCCCATTTTATGATACTGTTTGATTTGATGGAGATAATATTCTGCGGTATCCCGCGCATCGAAGTGATGATCCAAACCGACCGCGGTATAAATTTTAGGTGCGAGTTTGGATTTTAGATAAAAATTGCGATAGTTATCGGTACGATCATAAATGGGTAAAGAGCAGATCAGCGCACGCTCGTAGTTGAAATGCTCCATAAGTTCGCCGATCACATAGTTGGTGGCGTTGACCGGCATCTGCATTTTGATGTGAATATGGGCGTCGCAGATCGGCTCAGGCGCATATCCGTGCAGTATATGATTTCTTCGGTCCATAAAAGAGTCTCCGTTTTGCATTTTATTTTCTGCCGGTGGAGCCAAATCCGCCGCTGCCGCGCTCGGTTTCATCCAAAGAGTCGCAAGGCTCAAAGGTCGCCTGCGGGCAGGGGAGGAACACCATTTGGGCGATCCGCTCGCCCTTTAGCACGGTCTGGGGTTCGGCACTTTGATTATAAAGCGCGACCATCACTTCGCCGCGATAGTCGGCGTCGATGACTCCCACCTTATTGGCGGGTGCCAACCCGCGCTTGGTGGCAAGGCCGCTACGGGCAAAGATAAAGCCGCCGAAGCCTTGGGGGATCGCCATTGCCAGCCCTGTATGCACCAGCTTGGTCTCGGCGGGAGCGATGGTGATCTCTTCTACACTGCAAAGATCCGCGCCTGCCGCATCGGCAGAGCCGTATTGAGGCAGGATCGCATCTTCGTGGAGTTTTTGAATCAGAATATTCATAGCAGTTCCTTTCGCGGCCATAGGGCCGTTTTTTATTTTAATAGATACCTTTCGCAATAATCATTGATTCCTTTGACGATGGCATCGGCAATGGCATCTTTATTATTGACGATCCATTGGGCTTTGGCAGAGATATCGTGGAATTCCACTTCGATATAGGCCATTTCTGCTTTGGGGACTCGGATTTCATGGTAGGGTTTGCTGGTTTTGGAATCATCCTTTAGGTATGGCACCTGAGGGTCGTTGGAATTGGTCAGCGGACCAAGGTATTTAAAAATGGCGGTGGAAAGTTCCTTGGAGCCTTGAATGGTGCCGTTATAGAAGATGCGGGCTCCTGTCCCGCCGCCGGCATTGGAATGGAGCGGGATATGAATATCCGCACCCACCTCGTTGCTCAAAGCGGCACGCTCCTGATAGGTAGTGTTGGAGGAGGGCAGATAGACGCGGTAGCCTTTTGCCTCCAATTTTTTCTTGAGGATCTTGGCAAGCTCGTTCATCTGGATCCCCTCGGTGGTATTAACACCGGTATAGCGGTTATCAAACTGGCTGGAGGGGGAAAGGAAGATGAGCGGCATTTTAGAAGGGTCGGGCTTCGGCGTTGCAGGCGCTTCGGGTTGGGGTTCGGGCATCTCCGGCGCGGTCCAGGCATACTCCTCAAAGAACATCCGCTGATAAATAGTGGCGGTCTCGGCGCGGGTGATGGTATTTCGGGGATGGATCTTTTGGTGGTCATCTCCCCGAATGAGATCACCCAATGCCAGCGCCATTGCAGGCGCGGCATAGTCTGCAACGTCATTAAAATCAAAGGGATTTACTCCGCTTTCAAGAATCGATTGCTCGATGTTGACAGCGGCGAGCTGCTCATCGGTATAGCGGATACGCATCAGCATCAAAACCGCATCCTGCCGCGAAATTTTCTCGTTCGGCAGGCAGGTGCCGCCTTCATATCCGCGCAGGATCCCTGCTTTGCGGCAGGCCTCGACTTCGTCATAGAACCAATCGGTGGGATTGACATCTGTAAAGGAATTAACCTTTTCATCATAATCTTGCGTCATCACCTGCGGATCACTACCCCAGGCGCGGTAGATCAGCGCGGCAAACTCGGCGCGGGTGATGGGCGCATCGGGACGCAGGGTTCCTGCGGCATCCCCTTGGAAGAGGCCTGCCTTCATTGTGATACCAAAGGCCTCAAAAAACCATTGGGAATCCCCAATGTCCTTCATTGCGGTAATGGGTTCCTCTTCGTTCATAACGATGATGGTGAAATATCCTTTCGGTGCTTCCTGCGCAAAGGAAACGGTGACGGTTTTGATGCCGGGGGTGGAGGTATCAAAACCGGAGCAATAATTGGTGGGGTCCACCTCGGGGTTCGACAGATCAACTTCATATTCGGTTTGAGCCGTTGTATATGTAATCATCCCACCGGTGTAATCGGGTGAATCACCGACGGTGTAGAAGACCTTGGAGGGCGGGGTGAAAGAAAAGGTGGGCAAGATAGGGTCTTCGTTGATATCTTCGTCTATTTCTTCGTTTACTTCTTCATTTATTTCTTCATTTATTTCATTATTTACCTCTTCGGCAGTTACAGCAAACGGAAAACCGTAAAGAAGCAGCAGGATAAGAAACAGGGATAAAAACTTTTTCATAAAAAACCTTTCTGATTAAGGTGATAAGAATAATCCAAACCTGTTTTAAAAAGGCGGATCATCGCTCATCCTTTGTTAAAATGTTCATTAAATTGGCAGCATTGGCTGCGCTTTTGCCTTAGTTAAACATAAATCCGCTCTTTTTAAAATCTACGACCTCAAAGCAAGGAGATTTCGAGGGATTTTTGCTCATCTTTTTTGAAGATTGGCTGTCGCCTATCAAGAAAAAATGGGTGAAAAGCACCGAAATGTCCTGCTTTGAGGCAGGATTGGATTGTTCTTGTCACCTTAATATCACATATGGATGGGAAGGGTGCGGGGAAGGATCGAAAATTCGCATTGGGGAAGATCGCGGATCTCACCGTCGATATTGACGCGCAGAGTTTCTCCTTCCTGCGGGGGCGCGACCGAGACGGTATCGGCGCGGCAATGGACCACGGTATCTTTAAAGCCGAGGATCTTTCCGCCCAATAGATTGGGCAGATAGTTAAAGAGCATTCTTGCGCGGGGGCAATCCTGCAGAACGATCAGTTCCAGCTTGCCGCTTTGCACATCCGCTTCGGGGCTGATGCGGATCCCGCCGCCGATATACTGCCCGTTGGCGACCGAAAAGACCAGGCAACTGCCGCGGAAGACTTCTTTTCCATCGGCACGGATGACCATCGACGCGGAGCGGTGGCGGAAGATGGCGGTGATAACGCCCAAAAGATAGGATGCCGCGCCGCGAACTTTTTTGCGGTAGCGGTTGGCATAGTCCAGAACAGTGACATCAAAACCCGCGCCGCATTCATTGGCGAAGATCAGGTCGTTGACTTTTCCGATATCAATATAGCGCACCGTTGCATTTAAAATATGCTCCAGCGCCGCCATCGGTTCCGAGGGGACGCCAAGACTTTTGAGGAAATCATTCCCTGTCCCCGCCGGAAGAGTGGCGACGGGAAGATCGCTTCCCATCACCCCTTGGACGACCTCTAAAAAGGTGCCGTCGCCCCCGATGGAAAGGAGCAGATTCTCTTTTTGAGGATCTTGCTGATGCTCTTTGGCGGCCTTGGCGGCAAGCTCTTTGGCCTCATTGGGGTAATGGGTCTCCCAGACCCGATGGGGCAAATTCGATTCTTTGAGCCGTTTGGCAACAGAATTTGCGACATTTTTCGCCTTTCCGCTCCCCGCGACAGGATTGACCAAAAGAGTAATCATTGGCACATTTCCTCCGAAATTCGATAAAAATCTACATTAAATTATAGCAAACGGTTCTTTAAAATGCAACCATAAATCCTGTTCGTCGCTGTGCGGTAATTTTTGGTTATAATGGGGCTGTAAAGAGCATTGTCGACAAAGATTCTTTGCAAAATTTCGGGAGGTGAACGAAGATGAACTTCACAGAATGTATTGCCAAAGAGGTTTCCCGCGCCGCCTCCATGACCTTGCCCGAGCTGGAAGAAGCGTTGGAGAGCGGGCAGCAACGTACGGTCGGAGAACTCACCGCGCTTTCCTTGGCCAAGAAAGCGGCGGAGGGCGGGATGGATGCCGTGAAAATGATCCGAGAACTTGCGAAAGGGGAGCAAGCCCCATCTGATCTGCCGCAGGTAGAGATTCGCGTTGTGGGGCAAAAAGCGGATGAATAATCCCTATTCCATTGAGATCACCCCGCTGCAGCATCAATTTCTTTCGGCGACCGAAGATGAGATCCTTTTCGGCGGTGCCGCCGGAGGAGGGAAGAGCTACGGGCAGCTGGTGGATGCGCTTCGTTATGCCTTGGCCTATCCGGGCTCGCGGCAGTTATTGCTGCGCAGAACCTTGCCGGAATTGGAAAACTCGCTGATTCGCTCGGCGTTGGAATTATATCCCTCATCCATATACCATTATGTATCTTCCAAGCATACAGGGGTCTTTGTCAACGGCTCGTTGCTGGATTTCGGGTATTGCGACAGCGAGCGGGATGTATTTCGCTATCAATCGTCGGAATACGATGTCATTCGCTTTGACGAACTGACCCATTTTTCTGAATCGATGTATCTCTATCTGATGTCCCGCCTGCGGGGCGCCAAGCCCTTTCCCCGCCAAATGAAAAGCACCACCAACCCCGGCGGGGTCGGTCACGATTGGGTCAAGCGCCGATTTATCGATCCTGCGCCGCCCAATACGCCCATCTCCGATCCGCTGGGAACCCGCCGATTTATTCCGGCGCGGGTGCAGGATAATCGCTTTTTGATGGAGGGCGACCCCCAATACATCAACCGTCTTTTGCGACTGCCCGAGCAGGAGCGCAAGGCACTTTTAGAGGGGGATTGGGATCTTTGCGAAGGTCGGTTTTTTGCCGATTGGCAGAGGGAAAAGCATATCTGCGCGCCCTTTGAGATTCCGGAGCATTGGCGGCGATATTGTGCGCTGGACTATGGTCTGGATATGCTGGCAGGATTGTTTATTGCCGAGGATGAGCAGGGATTTTTCTATGTATACCGCGAGGTATATGAATCGGGGTTGATCGTTTCCCGCGCGGCATCCAGACTGAAAGCGGCTTCTCCTGCCCAATGCCCTTATTATGCACCGCCCGATCTATGGAGCAGGCAAAAGGATTCGGGGAGATCCATTGCCGATCTCTTTCGGGAGAACGGCGTTCCCCTGACCCGCGTCAGCCCTGCCCGTTCGGCGGGCTGGGCGGTACTGCAGGAATGGTTGCTCGACCGCTTGGATCGGGACGGAAATCTGCGGCCGCGGCTGAAGATCTTTTCCACTTGCGTGAATTTGATCCGTTGCCTGCCGATGCTGCAATGGGATCCCGATACCATCGGCGATTGCCGAACAACCCACCACGAACTGACCCACGCACCGGATGCTCTGCGCTATTTTGCCATGGGCTATCCCGGTGTATCTAAACCCCGAACCATCAAGCCTCCATCCATACTCGGAGGCAACAGAAAGGAATTGATCATATGACGATTTGGATGCTGATGTTATCTGTATTATGGATGCTGCTTGCAGTCGCCGCCTATCGATTGGGGATGGCCGACGGTCTTTCCGCCGCCCGCCGCGGTCGGTTGGCGGGTGGCAAAGATCCGATGAAGGATCAACTGCTCCGCCGCATCGATGCCTACGACGGCAGAAAGGAATCTTATGCAAAACACGAGTGAACAAATCTGGAAAGAATACCAAGAAGGTTGCGCCCTGCTGACCCGCGACGGTTTTTATGACCGCAGTGAAGAATGTCATAGTTTTTATGCCGGCGATCAGTGGCGTTATCTGCAGACCGACGGCGAGCGTCTGCCGGTCTATAACATGATCGAACCGATCGTGAAATACAAGACCGCGGTGGTCGCTCAAAACAATCTTACCGTCAACTACAGTTTTGATACCTCCGATCATCCCGCCTTATCCACCATTGCCCATCAGGCGGCGCAACTGCTTAACCGCAACGCGCGGTTGCTCTGGGAGCAAAATCAAATGGATCAGAAATGCTGGGAAGCGGTGGAGGACGGTTGTGTGACCGGTGCATCCTACCTTTATTTCTATATGCACAACGGTAAGGTGCAGGCAGAGGTGTTGGACGGAGTCAACCTGATCTTCGGCGATGAGCAGGAGCAGGATATCAACGAACAGCCCTATATTTTGATCGTGCAGCGCCGTTCGGTCCGTCAGGTTCAAAAAGAAGCGCGTGCCAACGGAATCAATGAGCAGGAGATCGCGCAGATCTTCCCCGATACCGATCTGCTTTGCCAGAGCGGAATGGATCGGTTGCAGGAAAATGCGCTGGAGGAAAACCGCAAATGCATTTCTATCCTGAAATTCTATAAAAAGGACGGAAATGTCTGCTTTACGCAGTCCACAAAGAACTGCGTGTATCATCCCGAAACGGTGTTGGCGGGGGTTTCTCGCTATCCCATTGCGCCTTTCATCTGGGCGCGCCGCAAGGGTAGTTGCCGCGGCAGAGGCGCGGTGGAAGGCTTGATTGCCAATCAGATCGCAGTCAATAAAAATCTGGCACGTATGGATATTGCCATCCGCCGTTTTGCCTTCCCCAAGTTGGTGTATAACGCGCCGCGGATCCAGAATGTGGAGGATATCGAAAAGATCGGTGCTTCCATCGCGGTGGATGATCCCAATGTCCGTATCGGGGATCTGATCTCCTATGTGCAACCGGCAGGGATCAATACCCTTGCCTATAACTTTATGGGCAATATGATCACCACCACCCGCGAACTTTGCGGTGCGGGCGATGCGGTGACCGGTCAAATTAATCCCGAGCAGGCCAGCGGTGCCGCTATTGTGGCGGTGCGGGAGGCGGCGACCTTGAATCTGAACTTCGCTGTGGCGCAGTTGACGCGTTTCATCGAGGATGTGGCGTTGATCTGGTATGACTTGCTTCGGGCATATCATCCTGCAGGGCTGACGGTGGAATCGGAAATGATCCCCGGCAAACTGCTGCAGGCATTGGAACCGCGGGTGCGGATCGATCTTTCGCCTGCCAACCCCTTCTCTAAGTTTGCACAGGAGCAATCGCTGCAAAATCTTCTTAATGCGGGATATATCTCCTTTGCAGAATATGTGGAAGCGTTGGACGAGGATGCCAATGCACCCAAAGAAAAGTTGCGCTCCATTTTAGCGGCGCGTCCGCCGATGGATACGGCAATACAAAAATGAAAAATCGCAGGTGAACAGCGCAAAAATCACTTTTAAAAAATCGCAGGCGAAGAGCGTAAAAATCGCAGAAAGGTTCATATATGAGCGAATTAAATACTGCGGTGGAAACCGCACCGGAGCAGGAAACTGCTCCTCAAACAACCTCGGAAGAAAAGACAACCGAGAAAGAAGAAATGTCTAAAGAAGAACGGAGCAAGCAAGCCTCCCGCCGGCGCGCGCTGGAGCAAAAGGCCGAAGAACTGCGGTCCGATGCCCGCCAAGAGCAATTGCGGCAGGAGGTAATGAACCATCCTTTGGTCAAGGAAGCCATGACCTTGCTGGAGGAGAACCGTTTTAAGCAGGATCTGGATCGCGTGCGCGCGGCCTATCCGAGCCTGACCGCCCAAAGCCCTCAAGAAGTAGGGGAAATCTATTGCCGATTAATGGCAAGCGGACAGGTGGATCCGGTGGTTGCCTATGAAGCGCAAGCCGCCGCCGATCGCCGCAGGGAACCGATCCCCGAAAACATGGTGAGCGCAAAATCGGCCGGAGGAGCCGCGCTCTATTATTCCTCTCAGGAGCTGGATCGGCTGACCGAAAAAGATCTTAGGGATCCCGATGTTTTTCGCAAAGCCATCGCTTCATTATCAAAATTAAGGAGTTAAAACTATGTCTTTTTCTAATTTTAAACCCACCATCTGGAGCCGTTTTATTCAAACCGAGCTGGAAAAGAAATGCAAGCTGGTAGACGATTGTAACCGCCAGTTTGAAGGAGAAGCCCGCTTGGGCGGCAGAGTCAAGATTTTAGGTGCGGTCGCACCGGAGATCTTCGATTACGACGCCTCTGCCGGTATGGATACCCCTCAGACTCTGCAGGGTGTCAGCGTCTATCTGGATCTGGATCAGGCCAAAGCGTTCAACTTTATGGTGGACGATCTGGACCGTCTGCAGACCAATCCCGAACTGATGCCTGTCTTCTTGGAGGAGGCCGGCAGAAAAATGGCTGCCGCCCGCGATTCTTACGTGGCATCCCTTGCTAAAGACAGCCATAACATCATGAACTCTACCAAGGTGACCACTCCTGCGCAGGCAAAGGAGCTGGTGGACAAGGCGTTGCTTACTCTGCGTGAGAACGACGTGGATATTGCGGATAACGTTTCCATTACTGTATCGCCCTTCTTCTATCAACTGCTGCGCGATGCTCTGACCGAGCTCAAGACCAATAACGATGAGCTGATCGCCCGCGGTGTAGTCGGGATGTACGACTGTGCCAAGGTGGTATTGAGCAACAATCTTTATAACGACGGTACCGACGATTATATGATGGTCCGTACCAATAAGGCGATCGCTTTTGCCTCCGGTATTGATGAGACCGAGGCCTATCGTCCCGAGAAGTATTTCTCTGATGCGGTCAAGGGCTTGAACGTCTATGGCGGCAAATTGGTTCGCCCCAAGGAACTTGTTGTCATCAAGGCGCATAAATAATAAAGAAAAGAGAGGAAATTGAATTATGTATTATTTAGATAGCACTCCTGTGAAAATCGGAGATTTGATCAGCACAGCAAATATGAATCATTGCGAATGTATCACAGCATATCGGGTTCCCGATGATGCAGAAACAGCAGTTCTTTTGGTGAAGAATTATAGCGCTTCAGATATGATTATTTATTCGGGAGATAATGTCTTCAGAGGAAAAGATATGTCGTATTACAATATGGACGATTGTTTTGTTATATTTTTGGATCTGAATACTTTTATTCAGCGCTCCGGCGAACAAAAGGGATGTATTGTGCTTGACAGCGACACGGAAACTTACGAGAGTAAACTGTTTGTTCTCGAAAAATAAAATCTGCATCCCGGAGGTAATGATGATGACAATTCAAGCAATTTTAAAATGCGCCGCGGTGCTGTTAGGTGTACCGGAAGGGGCAGTGGAGCAAAACGCTGTATATGAACGGTTGCTTTCTGCCCTGGATAGTGCGCTGGGGGAAATGGCGCGTTGCTTTCCTCTGCAGGCGCGGTGCAGAATTACCGTGGTGGATGGTACGGCGGAGCTTCCTGCCGCTGTGCTGACTCCGCGCGCGCTGCTTCGGGATGGAAAAAGAGTACCGTTGCAATTGGAGGATGGAAAACTGATGGCAGAGGATGGGGAATATACCTTGGTGTATTACCGTGTTCCGCCGATGGCATCGGCGATGGATCGCTCCGCGATGCTGCCCTATCCCGAAGATCTTTTGCGCGCCTTGCCCTTCTATTGCGCCGCGCTTTGCGTTATGGGGGAGGATCAGGCATTATATCTGCGCTTGATGGAGCAGTATAACACCAAATTGGCGGCGGCGCTGGGCTATCGCCCTGCGGCGGCGGTGGAAGCGGGGGGATCGATTTGAGTTATCCTTTCCATTCTTTAAATCGCGTGTCGGCAGGACGAACCGTCTGTTCGGAGATCGGATTTTCCGGCTTGGATGTTGCAGGCGGGGCGTTTAAAAACCCCATCTCCTGCGCCTTTGATACTGAAAATCTGATCTGGGAAGGCAGCGCCCTTAAGCGCCGCCCCGGCTATCGTTGGATCTCGTCCTTTTCGCAAAAGATCAACGGCATCTTTTATGTGGGGGACCAAAGAATTGTCCATGTAGGAACCAAACTCTATTTAGAGCGGGAGCAGGGTTTCCCCAAACTGCTTTTCGGCCAGATGAATGATGCGGCTTCCGTTGGTGTGGTACGCAAGCAAGAGGTGGAGCACCGCTGGTGTAATGCATCGGAAATGTATGGCTGGAGCCGCCAGCGAAAGAGCGGGGACTTTCTCTTTATCAACGACGGAAAAAATTATCTGTTTTTCGATGGGGAGCAGGTTCATGCGATCGCAGACACCCATTGGGGGGAGTCGCTGCGAAATGATTTGTATGACGGAATGGTCTATTCCACTTATGCGAAAGTTCCCATCAGCATTACCGGCAAACTTCCCAACGGGGACCACGGCGACGTGGATCCCCGCGGGGATAACCGCCTAAGTCAGTTCCGATGCGAAAGCTTTTATGTGGACGATAAGCAGGACTATACCGAGTTTATTTTGGATCGCTACTATAAAGATTGCAACGAAGGGATCCCCACTGAGATCCAGATCCGCGACAGCAATGGGGTCTGGCGCAACTACTGCTGCATCAGTGCGGATTTTTATCTAAACTACGATGATGTCCGCACAAAGCTTAAAATCGATACCCCCATCAAGGGTGGGATGCCTTTTTCCTTTGATACCGCAAACGGAAAGATCGTCAATCTTGGCTACGGCAGTTCTTATATTGCCAACGACGGTATGGATAATCTGAGGATCACCTATGCGGTGTATAAAGACGCACCCACCGCTTTGACCGGTGCAACCGTGCAGGGGACTTATGGTACCGATGGAGCAGATGATGTCTTGTTTCTCGGGGGGAGTGAAGAAGCCCCCGGCATCGATGCTTTCAGCGCCCGCAACGATTTCTTTTGCTTTTACGCCACCTCCGTCGAGCGGTTGGGGGATGAAAAAACATTCGTTACAGGCTATGCGCGATTGAACGATGGGCGGATCGCGGTCTTAAAAAACGATCCCAACGATTCCAATGTCTATTTTCGGACGCATAAGACTGTTTCGGTGGGTGTCACCCAAAGTGGAGAAGAATATCAGGTGGATGCATTCCCCTCTAAAGCAGGAGCGGCGGTGGAAGGGTGTGTTTCTCCCCATTCGGTCGGAATTGCGGGGAATGAACCGATTTTCTTGGCAGAATCAGGGCTATACAGTGTACGCAGTGTCTCTAATGAATTAATTAATCTGGACGAGACTGTGCGGCGCAGCCTTCCGATCGATCCCTTGCTCTGCAAGCAAAATGCTGCGAGTGCACGCAGCATCCGTTGGCGCCAATACTATCTTTTGGTTTTCGGAACGCTCGCGGTGATCACAGACGGTCGCCGCGACAGCAACGGAATGTTGCACTTTTTGAAATGGCGGTTTGCCCATAAAATCACCGCTTTGGGTAAAAACGGCAACACACTGTACCTTGGCGATGAGACGGGAAATACCTTTGAATTCGGCGGAGCGGATCGGGATGCCGATCTGGAAATGACTTCCTTTTGGCAGACCAATCTTCCGGAAGATTCCCGCGGCTGCCGTCAGATCTTAAAGCAACTCTCGGTGGCAGTCAGTCCGGATTATGAGGGAGAGATCACAGCGGTTCTTTATCGGGAGCAAACCCCGATGCCGCAGGAGGCTTTGGCAATGAACCGAGTGGATTTTTCCGCATTGGATTTTGCCCATTTCACCTTCGACGGAACCGATTCGATGCGCTGGGTACAGCTCCCCGTCACCCCATCGGCTGCAGATCGCTATGCGGTGCGGATCGAGCTTTGCTCGGGGCAGGAACTGTTGCTTTGGGGATTGCGGATGGTTTATGAAAAAGGAGGAACGGTACGATGAGTATCTGGAACGATTTGAAATTCGATTCGCAGGAGATGGAAGCCAAAAGCATTTCAACCTTAGCTGACCGCCCGAACATTTCGGCGGAGGAACTGAAGGCGCGGTTGGATAGCGGAGATATCCGCTTACGCTTTAATCAACTGCTGGATCGATTGGAAGAAAAATTCAGCGAGGAATAAGATTATGATCAGTACAGTAGATAAACTGTTGCTCAATTCCGATCAGCAAGCGGAATTGGCAGAATATACGCGGGCCTATAACGCCGCGCAGGCGGCGGGAGACCAAGCGGGAATGGCGCTGGCACATCAGCGTGCCGAAGCGTTGCGGGCATCCGCGGGCTATTCCGGCGGGGACGCAGGGGATCGCTTTATGTTGCTGACCAATGCGCAAAACGCGTCCGACGGTTATACCGGCTATGAAAAGCTGGTCAACGATATCGCGACCGGCGGGATGAATGCTATCGCCGCGGGATATCATCAGCAGATGGCGCAGTTGGATATGCAACGATCTGCAATGGAGGCCCAAGGGGCTCAAAACCAAGCGGCAGCCCGCTCGGCGGCTTGGAATACGCAACGATTGGCGGCGGATGGTCTGCTGACCCGCGGTCTTGAAAACACCGGCATTGCGGATGTCATTACCGCCACCGCCCTCAATCAAGCGGCGGCCAACGCCTATCGGGCTTTGCTGGACCAACAGCAGGACCTTCGGGAAAATGACGCTGCCCGCTTGGATGCCCGCGCCGATGCGATGGAAGATGCCGCTCATCTTCAAAGCGAGCTCGGAACTCTTTTGGCCGATGCTTACCAATCTTTTTATGAAAAGGATGCCGATCGAAAGCAGGAGCAGTTGCTTCGTCAGTGGAGTACCAAATCCGATCTTGCGCTGCAGGATATGAAAAATCAAGCGGCGGAGAAGAAACAGGAGAAGGATTATTATTATACGCTGGCATTGCAACAGCTCAAGCGCCAATGGGAATTGGAAGATCAGGCAAAGGCCCGATGATCTCTGAGGAGCATATTTCTAAGGAATATTGCGCCGCCCGCAGCGGCGGCATCGAGCGGGTGCAAAAAATGGCGGAACGCCGCTTGGACGGCCACGGTCAGAAATTGGACGATCTAACCGGTGCCTGCATCCGCCTGACCGCCGCTGTGGAGCGGGTGACGTTGATTTTGGAGCGGCAGGATCAGCGGTTGGATCGCCTGGAAAGCCGAGGAGTTTTGGCCTTTTTGGAAAGTTCTGCGGGAAAAGCAATGATCCGCTTTATCGGCATCGGCGCGCTGGTGTTGCTGTCGGCAGGGCTGGGGATCAATGTCGTCCAATTATTAAAGGAGGTCTTTTAATGTATTGCACAAAACAAACGGTCATCCGAACGGTGGTTCTGTTGATCGCGTTATTGAATCAGATCCTTCTTTTTATCGGCAAAAATCCGTTGCCGTTTAGTGAAGGAGAAATTTATGAGGCGGTGTCTATGGCGGCAACCGTGGGTGCCAGCCTTTGGGCGTGGTGGAAGAACAATAGTTTTTCCGCCGAGGCGGTCGAGGCGGATCATTATTTATCGGCTCTTCGATCTATTTACGAAACGGAGGGAGAAGAATGACCCATCTACCCATCACCGGCGCCTTTCGGGTGACGGCGATCTATGGTCAAAAAGGGACGTATTGGGCAAACGGTCATAAGGGCATCGATCTGGTGGCGGAGGATCATCGGATCTATTCCACCTGCGAGGGTACCGTCAAAACAGTTGCCTTCGATGCCGATGGCTGGGGGCAGTATATCGTTGTGGAAGATCAAAAAGGATTACGCCATTATTTTTGCCATCTGGTCCGCGGCAGTGCCAAGGTCAAGGTGGGGCAGGCGGTCGATCCGCTGACGGTTATCGGTACTATGGGTGCTACCGGCAATGTGACCGGCTTGCATCTTCATTATGAACTGCGCAAAGGGTCCACCGTTTTGGACCCTGCCGCCTGGCTGGGAATTCCCAATCGGGTCGGCAATTATCATTCTTCCGATTTTGAGGTGAACGAAATGCTTTATAAAGATCAGGCAGAGATCCCCGCGTGGGCGAAAGAAGCGGTGGAAAAGGTGACCGAAAAGGGCTGGATGGAGGGCGATACTCAGGGCAATTTCCGCCCCAATGACCCCATCACCCGCGCCGAAATGGCGATGATCCTTTCTCGCCTTAATTAAAAAACCGCTCTGCCGAAGCAGAGCGGTTGAGAAAAAACTTATTTTTTTAATAAAGCGGCGGCTTTGAGGATGGCGTTTTGGGTCTTGCCGTCGGTGATTTCACCGCTGAGCACCATCTGAAGTGCCTGCTCAAAGGGCAGGGAGACGATCTCCAAAAATTCATCGTCATCAAGATCATTTTTTTGAGGAATCAGGTTGCGCCCCAGATAAAGATATGTCAATTCCCCAAGATACGCAGGGGAGAGTTCCATATAACCCAGAGGAGTTACCTCTTGGGGCAGAAACCCAACCTCTTCGGTCAACTCCCGCACCGCGGTCTTCATCGGATCCTCGCCGGGCTCCAATTTTCCGGCGGGGATCTCTAAAAGAGTTTTATCCACACCGTAGCGGTATTGACGCACTAAATAAACCATTCCGTTTTCATCGATGGGCAAGATGCCGGCACCGCCGCTATGGGCAATACGGTCGCGGGGTGCTGTCTTCCCATTGGGAAGCTCCACCGTTCCGCTGTATACCTGAAAGATCGGTCCGTCATAACGGATGCGCTCTTCCAACTTTTTTTCGACAATAGACATTGTAATCTTCACCTCGCATCTATTATTCTAAAAGGCTTGTCGATTTTTGTCAAACGATTTTTCTTTACTTTCTTGTCGAAATATGGTTTGATGAGAATGCTCCTTCGACGAAAACCGACACTGCTTCACGGATGTCGAACCCGAAGATATAGGAGTAAAAAGGATGTTTAATTATCTTTACATGAATCGGGTCCGTAGCGGACTCACCCAGCAGGAATTGGCGGCGCGCGCCGGCATTTCCAGACGTACAGTCTGCAGGCTGGAGCAAAGCGGCGCTTATCCGTCGTTGCGGGTAGGCCTGCAGATCAGCCGCGCGCTGCAATGCAGCTTTGAGGAGGTGTTTCCTCTTGGCTTGTAAATGCAGAAATTGCAATGCGGTCTTTCCCGCTCCCGCCATCGCAATGGAACGCCACGGCTGCGACGGACCTTGGTATGAGCGGGTAGAGATCTGCCCTTTATGTCGCATTTCCGGTATGCTGGAGGTGAAGGACGATGCAGGTCTCATATATTAAATATCTACGTAAAGAATTGGAAGAATACCGCCTGTTGTTGGAAGCCATCCCCGAAGGGTGCGGCTGGCAGGCGCAGGTCTTTCGCCAAAAACAGCAAAAAGCCGCCGAGCAGCTGGCGGCAGAATTGTGGGAGATTTCCAAGATGATCGGATCGATCGAGGATCCGGAACTAAGGCTGATCTTCCAATTGCGGTATTTCAGAGGTTATACCTGGGCAAGGGTGGCGGAAGAGCTTCCCACCACCCTTTCTGCCGATGGCGCACGAATGAAACACGATCGATATTTGAAAAAAACTCAATCGGTCAAAAAGGAAGGTGCGATGGGCTTCTCTTCGCTCCATAGTTCATAATGGAGATGGTCGGTTTCGCCACATTCTAAAAGCATCGAAGTACCCACCGTTCCGATGATATCACCGCGTTTTAAAAGCTGACCTTCCTTGACGGCAACGGTCGCCAAAGATGCATAACGGGATACTTTGCCGTCGGTGTGCCGAACGGTGACCATATTTCCCATCAGGTCATCTTGCTCGATGGTCTCTGCCACTCCTTCGCATACATTGGCAACTTCGGTCCCCGCGGCAGCGGCAATGTCGACGCCGTTATGGGTACGCCAATCCTTCAATGTATAGGAATAGAGGGGTTTTTCAGGGGAATACTGAGCAATGATCTCTCCATTTTCGATGGGGGCGGAATATTCGGCGGCAGCCTGCGGAGCTTTGGTTTCTTCCTTGTTTTCCGAAGGCTCTTCGCGTTCATCGGGGATGTTTTCTTCGACCTTTTCCACCCCTTGGGTATTCGGTTTGTCCAGCGGTGTTTCGGCGAGTTTTCGTTGGGACGCCCGATAGGAAAGAAAGCTGACGAATCCTACCGTCAGAACGCATAATCCCAATACCAAATAATAGCCTTTGGTTTTTAGAAAATTCAAAATTTTATCTTTCATTTTTTCGGATCCTCTCATTGGTTTTGTTGTTAATATGGGCAGGATCCGAAGGGTTTATTCATCAAAATAATATTTTGCCAGAGTGGTATGCGGATAATAGTATGCCAGAATTTCCTGATAAGTATATCCTTCTTCCGCGAGGATGCAGGCACCGTGTTGGCTCATACCGACCTGATGCCCATAGCCGCAGACCTTGAAAATGGCTTGGTCTTTTTTGAATTCCAAGGTGAATCGCGTACTGCGCAGACCGAAAAGGGCGCGGATCTCTTGACCGGTATAGGTTTTCTCGCCAAGGCGGATGGTATTTACCGATCCTCCGTTTGTGTTTGTGATTGCACCGAGAGCATAATTTTCTTGTTTTAAAATTTTTGAAAACTCTTCTAAAGAGAGTGTCACCTCGGAAGAAAAACCTTTGGCTTGCCGATCCCAAGAGGAATCCAGCGATTGAAGATAGGGGATTTCTGCACCCCAGATATCCTTTGCCGATTCGGTTTTTCCTCCGGAAATGGCGTGAAATACGGTGTTTGCCGGTGCATCATCATAAAGAACGGCGGTTCCCAATACTTCTTCGACAGCGGAATTGAAGATCGGTTCGGAGGAGTCCAGCCAATCGGTGCCCCATTTTTCGGCGGCATCGGCAGGGGAGAGATAGGCTTTGCAATGGGCAGGGTTATCGCAGACATCGCCGCTATGACCAAAATCACTATCCGGATGGCTTCGGATGCTTTCCTTGCGATGCAAAAGATAACTATAGGATGCCACCACCTGCGCTTTTAATGCCTCTTGCGGATAGGAGGCGGGCATTTCTCCCGCCAGAACACCCCATAAATAGTCTTTGAGCGGCAAGGTTTGGGTGGTTTTACTTTCGGTGCGGTATAATGTAACGGTGGAACCTTTGGGCAGATCGGGAGTTGGTTTTTCTTCAAAAAAGCCCATCTTTCCCATCACCAAAACAACAATAAACGGCAAAAATAAAAGTATAAAATATAAAACGATCCATTTTTTCTTCATATGCTTTACCACCCTTCTTGGTACAAGCCTATGAATTGAATTGAGAAAAAATGAATAAAAAAACACCCGAATGCGACGCATTCGGGTGTTTTGAATTTGGCAGAAATTATGCCTTATTGACAGAACCGAACAGTTCCATCTTTTCCTTAACAGTGGCTTTGATCGCCTCAAAACCATCAGCCAAAAGCTTTCTGGGATCGAAGCCCTTGCCCTGCAGATCCTTACCTGCTTCCACATAAGCGCGGGTAGCAGCAGCAAAGGAAAGCTGACATTCGGTGTTGACATTGATCTTGGCAACGCCCAGAGAAATGGCCTTCTTTACCATTTCGGCGGGGATACCGGTGCCGCCATGGAGAACCAGAGGCATCCCTTCGGTGGCCGCCTGAATCTTCGCCAGCGCGTCGAAATCAAGACCTGCCCAGTTGGCGGGATATTTGCCGTGGATATTGCCGATTCCTGCGGCGAGGAAATCCACGCCCAGATCAGCAATCTTCTTGCACTCTTCGGGATCGGCGACTTCGCCGCGGCCGACAACGCCGTCTTCTTCGCCGCCGATGGAGCCGACTTCGGCTTCAACCGACATTCCCTTTGCGTTGGCAAGTGCGATGATCTCTTTGGTCTTTTCGATATTTTCATCGATATCGTAATGGGAGCCGTCAAACATAACGGAAGAAAAACCGTCGGCAATTACCTTTTTGGCTCCTTCATAAGAACCGTGGTCCAGATGAACGGCAACAGGGACGGTGATATTCAGATCTTCGATCATCCCTTTGACCATACCCATAACCGTCTTATAGCCACACATATACTTACCGGCACCTTCGGAAACACCGAGGATGACGGGGGAACGGTTTTCTTCAGCGGTCAGAAGGATTGCTTTGGTCCATTCCAAGTTATTGATGTTGAATTGGCCCACAGCGTAATGACCTTCATACGCCTTGCGAACCATCTCTTTTGCAGAAACGAGCATATTCTTATAGCCTCCTAAAATATTATCATCAACGATATTATAATGCAATAAAATGAAAAAATCAATATTTTCTTTGACATTTTGCGTATTATGAGGTATATTAATGTTATATAGATATAATTAAATGTTTGAAAGGAAATCGATAATGAATAAAGTGATTATTTCTGCAGACAGTACCTGCGATCTGCCTGCCGAACTGAAGGAACGTTACGGAATTCAAGTTCTTCCCTTGTATGTCAATTTGGGGGATGATTCTTTAAAGGACGGGGATGAAATCAACCCTGATATGATCTATAATTTTGTGGCGGAAAAGAATCAACTGCCCAAGACCTCCGCCGCTACCATTCCCGATTATCAGGAGTGGTTTGAAAGTTTTGTCAAGGAAGGGTATGATGTTCTGCATTTCAACATTTCTTCCACCATGTCGGTAACTCATCAGAATGCCAAAATGGCAGCCGAAGAGGTGGATGGAAACGTTTATGTCATCGATAGCGGAAATCTTTCCACCGGAATGTCCTTGCTGATCGCCGACGCCGCCGATATGGTTGCGGAGGGAAAATCCGCCGAAGAGATCCATCAGGAAATTCTGCGCCGTATTCCCTTGGTACGCGCCAGCTTCGTTGTGGATACTCTGGATTATCTCAAGATGGGCGGCCGCTGTTCTTCGGTGGCGGCGTTGGGTGCCAACCTGTTGAAACTGCATCCCCGCATTGCGGTTGTCGACGGAAAGATGGGGGTTGCGGAAAAATATCGCGGCTCCATTGATAGTGTCATCGTCAAATATGCGCAGCAGATGCTGGAGCAAAATAAAGATAAGATCGTGGGCAAGCGTTGCTTTGTTACCCACACCAAGTATAACCCCGAAACCGTTCAAAAGGTCTATGATCTGGTGAAGGACTCCGGCTTGTTTGAAGAAGTGATCGAAAATACCGCCGGTTGTGTCATCACCAGCCATTGCGGCCCCGGCACCTTGGGTGTCTTGTTTGAGGTAACCGAATGATCAAAGTTGCCGTCGGATTAAGCGGCGGTGTCGATAGCGCGGTCAGTGTGTTGCTGCTGCAGCAGGCGGGATACGAGCCGATCGGTGTCTTTTTAAGGATGCATCAGGCAAGTGAAGAAGCCGAAGCTGCCCGCAAAGCGGCAGAAGAATTGGGAATCGAATTTTATGAGCGGGATATGCGGGCGCAGTTTGAGCAATATGTTCTGCGCCCCTTTGCCGAACTTTATAAGAGGGGAGAAACCCCCAATCCCTGCCTGCTCTGCAACCCTGCGGTCAAGTTCCGCGGTCTGTTGGAGGCGGCGGATGCATTGGGTTGCGAAAAAATCGCCACCGGGCATTATGCCGCGGTGGGGGAATTGGAAGGGAAGCATTTGATCCGTAGACTGCCCGATTCTGCCAAGGATCAAAGCTATATGCTTTATGGCTTGGGAGAAGAGGTGCTCTCTCGCTTGATCTTGCCGTTGGGCGCGTGGAGCGATAAGGCTCAGATTCGCGCTCTGGCGGAAGAAAAAGGCTTATCCAATGCAAAGAAAAAGGATTCTCTGGATCTTTGCTTTTTGCAACCGGAGGATTCCCATGCCGCATTCATCGAGACCTATACCGGCTCGGCTCCTGAGGCCGGAAAAATAAAAGACCTTGCGGGAAATATCCTTGGTATGCATGCAGGGATTTGCCATTATACCGTCGGGCAGCGCCGCGGCTTAGGAGTGGCATCGGATCAGCGCCTTTATGTCTGCGCCCTGGATCCGTTGGAAAACACCGTTACTCTTGGGCCGAAATCATCGGTGGAGGCGCAAGAAGTTCGGATCAAAGATCTGATTTTGCATCTGCCCTTGCGGCAGGGGACGACGGCGAAGATCCGCTATCGGGATCGGGATACCGCGGTCTGCGTTGAGCTTTCGGGAAAGGATCGGGCGGTCTTGCATTTTGACTCCCCCAAGTCTGCGGCGGCACCGGGGCAAAGCGCTGTGATCTATTGGCAAGATTGGGTGCTGGGCGGCGGTATTATTGAGAAGTTTGATCAAAATGATAAAAATATATAAAATGATACTTGAAATTTTATATATTTTATAGTATTATTATTTTATGTATATACCCTTTATTGGACGAGGAGGTCGCATATGTCTGAGTTTGAAAAGATGGAAGGCTTGCAAGAGGCCGTCGAACTGGATGAATTAGAGGCTTTAGTCGGCGAATTCACCCTGAGCGATTTGGCAGAATTCGATGAAGAATTGGAATTCGACGCAGCCGACCTTGATTTAATTAAACCGGCCTATACAACCAAAGAAAAGATGAAGTTCCTGCTGATGAACAATACCGTGTTCTCCATCATTAAATGGTGCTTTGCAGGCTTAGGTCTTATCGGTTTGGTTTTGTATATTTTGGCGATGGTAGATACAGGGATCAGCGAAGCCCTTTCCCAGACACTTGCGGCCGGAATCGGCAATGCATTTGCCGCTGTATCCAATCTGGTGAGCGTTTCGTTGCTGGAGATTTTGGCAGCGGTCGTCATCGTTGGCATTTTGGGCTATGCCGGATTTTTGGTTTATAAGACCATCAAAGAAAAAGAAGGCATCAAGATCGCCGGTTTTTGGGTGCAGTTCGTTTATGTCCTGCTCGCCATTTTCGGGACAGGGTTCTTGCTCTATACCATGGCATACGGTGTTACCACCAATCGTGTTCGTGTGTACCAAAATGAAGGTTTTGAATATAAGCCGAACTTCTTCTATGAGCAGTCTTTGCACAGCGGAACGATCTACTATGTAGATCAAGTAAACGATGCCGCGGTAGACGGCATTAAGAACCAGACGCTCTTCTATACCGAAACAGGCCATTCTCGTTATGCTTCCACCGGTTCTTCTCTGGCGGATATCAGCAAAGCGGTCAATGCGTGCTATATGCTGGCCGCGGAGGACTATCCCTTCTTAAAGGGTGAGGTTGTAGATGCAAAGCCCTTGCTGCTTTCTCCGATGTATACCGCTATGGGCATCGGCAGTATGTATAGCCCCCTGACCGGTGAAGTCCTTGTCAATACCGATTATCCCGAATTGGCCATCCCCATGCAGATTGCCCGCGCGATTGCAAAGCAACGCGGCATTACCAACGATGGCGATGCAAAGTTTATCGCATTCTTGGTTTGCTCCAAGTATGCCGATCAGCTTTCTCAGATGAATACTCCGTATAACTTTGACTATATTAAGTATTCCGCCTATATGGATGCTTATATGGAAGTGGGTTCGGTTTCTTATGAAGTCAATAAGAACATCCACCTTTATTGCGCGGCGGCATTAAAAGAAACTGCGAAGAAAGATTTCATCGCTTATGTGGATCAGATCGATGCGCTGTATGGCAATATCAATACCTTGGAATTCATCGCGGCCGACTCCAAGACCAGCACTGCGGCTTATCAGGATCTCCCCAAACTTCTGTATGTCGATCTCAATACCCGTATCAACAACAATAAGATCAACCTGAAGTTTGTCGAGGACCCCAATACGGAGCAGGCAGATGTGGTTCCTTTATATTCTTCCAAGTATCAGTATGCAAGATATCTGCTTTCTTATTTCCATAACGCAGAAGCAGAATTTGCCGATGATGCAACGGCTCTTTATGAAGAATATAATCCCGAAGCCGAACCAAACGATGATCCTGACAGAGCTTTAGTATAAAATCCAAAAGCGTCTTTCCGTTGTGAAAGACGCTTTTTTTCTTCTTTATATATAATATAGAAGAAAAAGCGATCCTCCAAATGAGGATCGCTTTTAACTTGCGATGATAGGATTAGTCCAAATTCATAGAATTCAGAAGATCGCGCAGGGCCTTGAGTTCTTCGTCGGTAAAGGAAACACCTTTGTTCATCTTGGTGCCGTCCGGAGACCATTCGCGCAGATCATACTTAGGTGCACGCTCCATCCAGCTGATCTTATTGAGCTGCTTTGCCCAACCGCTGGCGTTTTCGGGAAGATCGCCGAAGTGCTCGGTAATTTCGTATTTGAATTCTGCCACTTTAACCACTCCTTCTTTTAATTAATAGTATATATTTACTATTAATATTATTATATAAGGTAATAATGTGAAATGTCAAGGATTATTCACATTATATTTACAAAAAAATGTATTTTAGGTGTTGACAATGGGTATAAAAAGTGTTAAAGTATGGTTGTTAGCACTCGCAAGTCGAGAGTGCTAAAAACTAAAAAGGCAGGTGAGAGGATGAAGGATCGGCTGAATGTTATCTTAAAAGCGGCGGTCGAAGCGTATGTAGATACAGGCGAACCGGTTTCCTCCAAATTAATATTGGCGCGGGAAGGGTTGGAGGTTTCTTCGGCCACCGTTCGCAATGATCTTGCGGAATTGGAGCGGGAAGGCTATTTAGAGCAACCCCATACCAGCGCAGGCAGAATCCCTACCGAGAAAGGCTATCGGTATTATGTGGACCATCTGCTGCAATCCACCGGCCTTTCGGTGGAGCGGGCGGCCATTTTAGACGAAGTGGTGGGAGATCCCACCGGCAATGTGGATGAGTTTTTAAAACACGCGTTGTCGCGTTTCTCGGAGATCACCGGTTATACCGCCGCCGCAGTGATCAGCCATTCCGATGAAGACCGCATCATCAAGGTGGAGTTGGTCAAGACCGCAGATAACTGCTTAAATCTCGTCGCCATCACCCGCAGCGGAACGGTGAAGAACAGTTTTTGCCGCTTCTACTTTTTGGCGGATGACGATGAAATAGAGGCCCTTTCGGAGATGCTCAATTCCTTTTTGGGCGATGTCAGTTTCACGCGGCTGACCGATGAGGATTTTGAAGAGCTGGAAGCCAAACTTTCTGCACTCCATTCCAATTGGAATTTTTTGGCGGGTGTGGTCAAGAATATGGTCAATTCCATCCGCAATCCGAAGGTATTTGTTTCGGGGCAGAGCAACCTGCTTTCTCATCCCGAATTTTATGAAGTGCATAAGGTGCAGAATGTGATGCGCTTTTTGAGCCACGAAGAAGAGATCCGCAATCTTTTGAGTGTGCAGGGCGGGGAGGAACTTTCCATCGCCATCGGAAGCGAGATCGCGGGAATGGACTTTGGCGATATGGGCCTCATTGTCCGTAAGTACGGAAGCCGTTCGGGCTTCGGCGCGATCAGCCTGCTGGGCCCCAAGCGGATGGACTACGGTGCCAACGCATCCCAGGTGGAATATTTCGCCAAATGTATTGAGCAATATTTGAAAGACAGAGAGGGATCCTGATGGAAGAAAATCAAAAAGCAACGGCCGCCGAGCAGGCAACCGAAGTTAAGGAAGAAGAAAAAGTAAAGACCCCAAAAAAGAAGAAAAAGAACGAATGGGAAGAAAAATATAATGCGGAGCACGATCAATACCTGCGGTTATATGCAGAGTATGATAACTTCCGCAAGCGTACCGCGCGGGAGCGGGATCGGTTGGTGGGCGATGGTGTCGCCAAGGCGATCGAAGCCATCCTGCCCGCCATTGATAATCTGGAGCGTGCCATTGCGGCGGCGCCCGAAGGGGAAGAAGGAATGAAGAGCGGTGTGGAGATGGTTCTGCGCCAACTGCTGGACTCCCTGAAAAATATCGGGGTGACCCCCATCGGCGAGAAGGGCGAAAAATTCGATCCCAACCGCCACGAAGCCATTATGCACATAGAAGATCCCGAGTTGGGCGAAGACGAGATCGTCGAAGTCTTTCAGCGGGGCTATGTATATAAAGAAGAAACCGTGATACGACCGGCAGTCGTAAAAACTGTAAATTAACCGAAAAGGAGATAGAAGAATATGAGTAAGATTATCGGAATTGACTTAGGTACAACCAATAGCTGTGTCGCTGTTATGGAAGGCGGCGAGCCTACTGTTATTACCAATAGCGAAGGTGCCCGCACCACTCCGTCTGTTGTCGCATTCAGCAAGACCGGCGAGCGGATGGTTGGTCAGCCCGCAAAGCGTCAGGCAGTCACCAACCCCGATCGCACCATCGCCTCCATCAAGCGTGATATGGGCTCTGCCCGCAGAATCAATATCGACGGTAAGGATTATTCCCCCGAAGAGATCTCTGCCTTTACCTTGATGAAACTGAAGGCGGATGCCGAAGCCTTTTTGGGCGAGCCGGTGACCGAAGCGGTCATCACCGTTCCCGCTTATTTCAGCGATTCCCAGCGCCAAGCCACCAAGGATGCCGGCCGTATCGCAGGCTTGGAGGTAAAGAGAATTATCAACGAGCCCACCGCCGCCGCTTTGGCATACGGTGTGGATAAAGAAGGCGACCAGAAGATTATGGTCTACGATCTGGGCGGCGGTACCTTCGACGTTTCTATTCTGGAGATCGGCGACGGTGTCTGCGAAGTTCTGGCAACCGCGGGTAATAACCGCTTGGGCGGCGATGATTTTGACGATCGCATCATCGATTGGATGGCGGCCGACTTTAAGGCGGCCAACGGCATTGATCTGAAGGCGGATAATATGGCAAACCAACGCTTGAAGGAAGCCGCCGAAAAGGCAAAGATCGAGCTTTCCAGCGGAATGTCCACCAATATCAACCTGCCCTTCATCAGCGGCGGCCCTGCAGGCCCTCTGCATCTGGATATGACTCTGACCCGCGCCAAGTTCAACGAACTGACTGCCGATCTGGTGGAAGGCACCATGGGTCCCGTCCGTCAGGCTCTGCAGGATGCCGGCTTGACCCCTTCCGATATTAAGAAGGTTCTGCTGGTCGGCGGTTCCACCCGTATCCCCGCCGTTGCAGAAGCCATCAGCAAGTTTATGGGTCAGGAAGCCCATAAGGGCATCAACCCCGATGAGTGTGTTGCTTGCGGTGCTGCCATCCAAGGCGGTGTTCTGGGCGGCGATGTCAAGGGCGTTGTCCTGCTGGATGTCACCCCGCTGTCCTTGGGTCTGGAGACTCTGGGCGGTGTCTTTACCAAACTGATCGAACGGAATACCACCATCCCCACCAAGAAGAGCCAGATCTTCTCCACTGCAGCGGATAATCAGCCCAGCGTTGAGATCCACGTCCTGCAGGGTGAGCGTGAAATGGCGGCTGCCAATAAGACCCT
>JAFSHF010000017.1 GCA_017440465.1 Clostridia bacterium | reverse complement strand
GCCGATGAACCCTATCGCAAATTGGTCTGGAACGGGGAAGAGGTCCCCTATGCGACCAAGTTTTACGATAATACTTTGGTTTGCTATTCCTTCAGTAAGGCGGTGTCTCTGCCCGGCGAACGGATCGGCTATATCTTGGTTTCGCCGACGATGAAGAATGCCGGTGATGTCTATGCCGCCATCTGCGGCGCGGGGCGTGCTTTGGGCTTTGTCTGCGCGCCCAGCATACTGCAATTTACCGTTGCGGAATGTTTGGATGAAACCTCCGATTTCACTATCTATCGCAAAAACCGCGATTTACTGCTCAAGGAGCTGACCCGCATCGGCTACGAAGTGGTTTCTCCCGACGGAGCATTTTATCTGTTCTTAAAAGCCTTAGAGCCTGATGCTAATGCGTTTTATGAGCGCGGCAAGGCGCACGAACTGCTTCTGGTCCCCAGCGATTCCTTTGGTTGCCCCGGCTATGTCCGGATTGCTTATTGCGTGACGACCGAGCAGATCGAACGCGCGATCCCTGCATTTGAAAAATTATATGAGGATTATCAAAAATGAGTAAATTAGAGGATGCCCGCAAAATTATCAATGATGTTGATCGGCAAATGGCGGAGCTTTTTGCCAAACGAATGAAAGCGGTCGAAATGGTGGCCACCCATAAAAAAGAATGTGGACTGCCCATCTTGGATACCGCGCGGGAAGAGGAAGTTTTGCGCAAAAATGCGGAATATATTCAGCAAGAGGAACTGAAATCCTATTACGTTAATTTCTTAAAGAGCAATATGTCCATCTCCCGCAGTTATCAGCATCGGTTGCTGGAGGGGATGCGCGTGGCATATAGCGGAGTTCCCGGTGCGTTTGCCGATATTGCCGCAAGAAAGATCTTTCCCGATGCTTCCGCTGTTCCTTATCCCGATTTTAAGGCCGCTTATGAAGCGGTGGTAGGCGGTGAGTGCAACTGCGCAGTTCTGCCGATCGAGAACAGTTATGCAGGCGATGTTTCCCAGGTGATGGATCTTGCCTTTTTCGGCACCCTTTCCATCAACGGCATCTATGATATGGAGATCGTTCAGAATCTGGTCGGTGTGGACGGTGCATCGGTGCGGGATATTAAAGAAGTGTATAGCCATCCCCAAGGATTAAGCCAATGCGCAGGGTATATCCGCGACCACGGCTTGATTGCACACGAAGCACCAAACACCGCGGTTGCAGCGCAAAAGGTGGCGCAGGAAGGAAAAAAAGAGATCGCCGCCATTGCCAGCATCGAAACCGCGTCGATCTATGGACTGAAGGTCTTGGATAAGAGCATTAATGCCAGCAGTATCAATACCACACGCTTTGCGGTGTTTACCCGTTTCCCCAACCGCAACTACGAAAAAGATAATTATTTCGTTATGAATTTCACCGTCAAAAACGAAGCCGGTGGCTTGGGTAAGGCTATTTCCGCCATCGGTGATTACGGGTTTAACCTGCGCGCCTTGAAGAGCCGACCCAGCAAGGATCTGATCTGGGAATATTATTTCTTTGCCGAAGGCGAAGGCAATATCAATAGCGTGCAGGGCGAGAAAATGCTCGCGGAACTCAAAAAACATTGCAGTATTTTGAAAGTGATCGGCTCTTTTGAAAAGGAGCAGAAATTGGATCGTTGAAAGGAAAAATCCCAATGATGTTATCAATGGATTTAGGTTCGGATAGTTATAATATAGTCATTGAGCGCGGCGCATTGGCGCAGGCGGCGCAGTATTTTCAATTAAATCGAAAAGTGCTGATCGTCACCGATAGCGGTGTTCCTGCCGAATATGCCGAAAAAATCGCATCCCAATGCCAAACTCCCTTTATTGAAACCTTTCCGCAAGGCGAAGAACATAAAAATATGCAGATCTATCAAACTTTGCTCAAGCGGATGGTGCAGGAAGGCTTTTCCCGCTCCGATTGCGTTGTCGCGGTAGGGGGCGGCGTTTGCGGTGATATGGCGGGCTTTGCGGCGGCTTCTTATATGCGCGGCATCGATTTTTATAACGTTCCCACAACCTTGCTGTCTCAGGTGGATTCCTCTATCGGCGGTAAGGTGGCGATCGATTTTGAAGGCTATAAAAACATTGTCGGTGCCTTTCATCAACCCAAAGGGGTGTTGATCGATCCCGATGTTCTTCAAACCTTGCCGCCCCGCCAGGTCGCCAACGGAATGGCAGAAGCCATCAAGATGGCGGCAACCTGCGATGCCGATCTCTTTGCCTTTTTGGAAGAAAAGGATCCGATGCAAGAGATCGAATCGGTCATTGCAGGTGCGCTCAAGATCAAGAAGAACGTCGTGGAGCAGGACCCCAAGGAAAAAGGACTGCGTCGCGTTTTGAACTTTGGTCATTCGGTGGGCCATGCCATTGAATCGGTCGCCGGTTTTTCGGCGTTGTATCACGGCGAATGTGTTGCGCTGGGAATGTTGGTAATGGCGGCGCCTAAGCCGCGTGCGCGGTTGAAAAAGGTGCTGGATAAAGTGGGCTTACCCACAGAATATACCTATGATTCAGCGCGTGTCATCGAAGCAATGAAGATGGATAAAAAGGTTTCGGAAGGATCGCTTACCGTTGTCACCGTTCCGAAGATCGGTGCCTTTGATTTTGAGCAGATCCCGCTGAACGAACTTGAACATAAAATGAAGGAGGTGCTTTGAACTTGAAAAATACATTCGGCAATCAACTGCAGGTGACTCTGTTCGGCGAAAGCCATAGCGCAGGGCTGGGCGTTGTACTTGATGGGCTGGCTCCCGGAATCAAGGTGGATGAAGAATTTATTCGCTCTCAACTGTCAAAGCGCCGCCCTGCAGGGAAAATCTCAACTGCCCGCAAGGAGCAGGATGAATATACCATCCAATGCGGTGTTTTTAATGGGTATACGACAGGAACACCCCTTTGTATTACCATCCCGAACACCGCGCAACATTCAAAGGACTACTCTGAAAACCGCGCTAAAGCGCGTCCCGGCCATGCGGACTTTACTGCTTATTGCAAATACCACGGTTTTGAAGATTATCGCGGCGGCGGGCATTTCAGCGGGCGGATCACCGCAGGCTTGGTCGCCGCAGGAGCGATACTGATTCCTGCCTTAGAGAAAAAAGGGATTTATATCGCCACCCATATCCACAAATGTGCAGGAGTGGATGATCGCGGGTTTGAAAACTATGCGGATGATTTTGCAATGTTGAAGAACAACGATTTTCCGACAATCTCTGCCGATGCGGCTGATTTGATGAAAAAAGCGATCGAAGCGGCGGCAAGCGATGGAGATAGCGTGGGCGGAATTATTGAAACCGCCATCGTCGGTGTTCCTGCCGGAGTGGGGGAGCCTTGGTTTGATAGTGTGGAAAGTATGCTTTCTCATGGAATGTTCAGCATCCCTGCAGTAAAGGGTGTTTCCTTCGGTGATGGCTTTGCCATGGCGGATATGAAGGGAAGCCAAGCGAACGATCCCTTTGCGATGGACGGAGAGTGCGTTGTCACCACTAAAAACAGCAACGGCGGTATCAACGGCGGAATTACCAACGGAATGCCGATTTTGATGCAAACGGTGATCAAACCCACACCCTCTATTTTCAAAGAACAAAAGACGGTGGATTTCTTTAAAAACGAAGATGTTTCGTTGCAGTTGCAGGGGCGGCACGATCCCTGCATTGTTCACCGCGCCTGCGTGGTGGCAGACAGTATCTGCGCCATTGTGATTGCCGATCTGCTGACACAGCGGTTTGGTACCGATTATCTGGGGGAAAAGCAATGACCTACGGATTGATCGGTG
>JAFSHF010000016.1 GCA_017440465.1 Clostridia bacterium | reverse complement strand
GATACAATCATCTCTGCAGCTTCTTGTACAACAAACTGCTTAGCTCCTATGGCTAAGGCTCTTAATGACCTTGCTCCTATCCAGAGCGGTATCATGACAACAGTTCATGCTTACACAGGTGATCAGATGATCCTTGATGGTCCTCAGAGAAAGGGTGACAAGAGAAGAGCACGTGCTGGTGCACAGAACATCGTTCCCAACAGCACCGGTGCCGCTAAAGCCATCGGTCTTGTTATCCCCGAGCTGAACGGCAAGTTGATCGGTTCTGCTCAGCGCGTTCCTGTCCCCACCGGTTCCACCACTCTGCTGGTTGCCGTTGTTAAGGGCAAGGATATCACCAAGGAAGGCATCAACGCCGCTATGAAGGCTGCTTCCTCCGCTTCCTTCGGTTATACCGAGGAAGAGCTGGTTTCTTCCGATATCGTTGGCATCACCTACGGTTCTCTCTTCGATGCAACTCAGACCATGGTTGCTAAGATCGATGAGGACACCTATCAGGTTCAGGTTGTTTCTTGGTATGATAACGAGAACAGCTACACCAGCCAGATGGTTCGCACCATCAAATATTTCGCTGAGCTTGCCTAATTAAAGCCGCGAAATTGGCGTAAATAAGTGATAAACCTCCGCAATGCGATGCATTGCGGAGTTTTTTTGTGAAGTTTTTACTGTTGTAAAAGTGCAGTTGCTCGTTTCACTCGCAGTGAAGTTTGATTTTTCAATCAAGTGAAGTTTCGTTCGTTTTCTCTTCGCCAATGGCGAAACTTCACTCACGAAGTGAACTTCACTATGGACATAACTTCACTTACCCGCAAGGGTAAACTTCGTCCCTTATTCCAGGTCTTCGGTGGCGGGGGATTCCAATACCTTGCCGTCGGCGGTGAAGCGGGAGCCGTGGCAGGGGCAATCCCAGCAATGCTCTCGGCGGTTCCATTCCAACGCGCAACCCAGATGGGAGCAACGGGGCACCGTGGGCTTGATGAGATGCAGCACCGATTCCCCCATATTGACCGCCAACTGCCGATGCAGGATACTGCGAGAGGGCTCAAAGGCGGGGGCGCAGGGGGTATCCTGCCCCAAGATCATTTTGGTGATCTGGTCGGCGGCGACCATCGAACTTGTGAACCCCCATTTATTATAGCCGGTCGCCACATAAAGATCCCGCTTGCCCTTGGCATAATGGCCGATATAGGGCGCGCCGTCCAGACTCATGCAATCCTGCGCCGCCCAGCGGTACCGTTCCTGCGCATCGGGATACTGTTCGCGGGCAAATCGGCGGATGGCTTGCCAGCCGCCCCCTTGCTTTCCGGTGCGGTGGGCGCCGCCGCCTAAAATCAGCAGATCGCCGTAACTGCGAAAGGAGATGGCATCGGAGGTATCTCCCATATACATCCCATCGGGCAAGGGTGCCCTCTCCCACGCGGAGACATAGGAGCGGTGCTGATAGAGCTTGATAAAATAGCCGCCGCAGGCATTTAAGAGCGGAAAATGGGACGCAAAAATAATTTTTTGGGCGGCAATATTGCCCCCATCGGTGATGACATCCATCCCATGGAAGGAGCGGGCAGGGGTCTTTTCATAAATATGCAGCCCCTTTGCCAGCCCCGCCATCAATTTCATCGGGTGGCATTGCGCCTGCCTTGAAAACCGCACCGCCCCCGCCGCCTCGATGGGCAGCGGCAGATGCCGCACCAAGTCGGCAGAATACCCGATGGTCTGCAGTGCGTTCATTTCCTGCTCCAATTTCTGCGGGTCGGAGGAATAGATATAATTATCCTTTTCTTCAAAGTCAAACTCCAGCTCTTGGGCAAGGTCGCGATATTGCTCCAATGCATTAAGGTTTGCCATCAGCAACATCTGCGCCTTTTCCGCCCCGAACTTTTGCAGGGCATTTTGATAGCAAAGCCCGTGTTGGGCGGTGATTTTGGCGGTAGAGTGCCCCGACGTTCCGCAACCGACGGTGCGGGCTTCGATCAAAGCATAATCCACCCCCGCTTGCTGCAGTTTATGGGCGCAGAGCAGCCCGCTCAAACCGCCGCCGATGATCAAAACATCGGTCTTGAGATCATAGCGCAGCGGCGCAAACCGCGGCATTTCCACATTTTGAGTCCATAATTCATTCATACTGTTATTTTGGCAAGTCTTTTCCAAAATATGCAAAAAAAGAGAGATGCATCGCATCTCTCTTTTTTATCTTCTTCTGCGGTGTCGTCGACCTGCAGGAGCAGGAGCGGGCGGCTCTTCCTCGGGGGCCTCGGCGAGGACTCCGTCCTCCCCCAAGACCAACGCTTTCATTTCATATTTGGTGTATTTCTTAATTTCTTCCAACTTGGTTTTTTCGGCAAAATTATTGATCAGGGAGAACACCACACCCTTCTTTTGGGCGCGCCCCGTTCTGCCGATGCGGTGGATATAATATTCCATCTCTTCGGGGATATCGAAGTTCAAAACGCAATCCACATCGTCCACATCGATGCCGCGGGAGGCCACATCGGTGGCGATCAAGGCTTTCAGCTTGCCGTCGCGGTATTTTTGCATCGTCTTCTCCCGCTTGCTCTGGGGGATATCGCCGTGCAGACAATCGCAATCCACTCCGCCCTTGCGCAGTTCGTCGGTCAACCGTTGGCACATCACCTTGGTATTGCAAAAGACGATCATCCGCTCAAAGGGACCCTCTTGAATCAAGGTCTTGGACGCTTCGATCTTTTTAAAGGCAGGGACGGTGACCGAAAATTGATCGATATCGGGGCGGTCCTGCTTTTGGGGCTCGACGGTGATCTCCACTTCGTCCCGCTGATATTTCCAGGAAACGTTCATCACTTCCTGGCTGATGGTGGCGGAAAACAGCCCCAAATTGCGGCGGTTTTTCACCAGATCGATGATATGGGTCACATCCTTGTAGAAGCCCATATCCAGCATCCGATCCGCCTCGTCCAGGACGACGGTCTGGATCTTATCAAACTTCAAATTGCGGCGCTTATGGTGGTCCATCAATCGACCGGGGGTCGCCACAATGATCTGCGGTTTTTTCTCCAGCTGGCGGATCTGCCCTTCCATCCCCGCGCCGCCATAAAGCACCGCCACGCGGATGCCTTGATAGAAGGTCAAAAGCCCCCGCAGTTCCTCCCCGATCTGCATCGCAAGCTCGCGGGTAGGGGCTAAAATCAAGCCTTGAATTTCAGCGCAGTCCGCATCGATATGCTCGATCATCGGGATGCCGAAGGCAAAGGTCTTGCCGGTACCGGTGGGCGCCTTGGCGACCACGTCCTTCCATTGCATAAATTCGGGGATCGCCAACTTCTGCACTGTGGTGGGATAGGCATAGCCCTTTTCGTCCAGTGCCTTGAGCATCTGCTCCGAAAGTCCTAAATCTTTAAACAAAATCGAGTCCATTTTTATACCTCAAACCACGCGCCCCGAGCGGGATCAATAAATTGCGCATCGGGAGCCTTTGCCAAAAATTGCTCCTTCATTGCCGCAAGGAGCTCGGTATCATCCTTGCGGAAATGCTGATGATGGGGCAGCAGGATCTTGCAGCCCAGCGCGGCGGCAAATTCTGCCTTGGCTTCGTCCTTGGAACGCTGGATGATAGCGATATCCGCCCCCAATGCGGCGCAGAGATTTTTCTGATCCACGGTGGGGTCCCCGCCCCAGATCAAAAGTTTGGTGCCGTTGGAGAAGGTCAGCAGGAAGTTGCGGTATTCCATACTCCCCATCAACTGAATCGCCGCCATCCCGGGATCCTTTTGGCAGCCGGGGTTATTGTTCAACCGCTCGCGAAGGCCGGAAAAGGTTCCTTTGCCGCCCTTGTGCCGCCCATAGATCGCCTTCACCTTGACCCAGCCGAAGTCCAATTCGTTATCGGGGTACATCGGATAGATCGCGGCAGGATCGCGGTCCAGCCATTCCGCCAGACCGTAGGCGGTCTTATCGCCGCAAAGGATCATCGGCTCAAATTTTTCGGCCACCTGAGGAAGATCCTCCAAATGATCCCAATGACAATGGCTGAGGCAGACCATATCGCAAGCCTCTACCCCGCCGTTGGTCTCATAAGGGTCGGTGACGATCGTGTGCCCCTCATAACGGATCTCATAGCAAGAGACCGAAAGCCATTTGATTGAAAGTCCGTATTTGTTCATCGAAATGTTCTCCTATCTGTAAACGCTTCTTTTAAAATTTGATACTATTCTATCACAGATCTGCTTTTGACGCAATATTTAACGACCAAACTTTATACTTTACTCTCGAACCGTATTTTACAGAAGTGAAAAGTCCTAAATCTTCAAATTTCAAGACAAACCCTCTGATGGTCGCATACGCGGCATCGCCAAAGTCCTTTTCAAGCTGTTTTGTCGAAAACTCTTCTGTACCGTAAAAGGACAAAACAAACTTCCAGAGTTTTGTTTCCTTTTCTGTCACCTTGCCGTCTTTAACCGCTTCATCATAAATAGCTAAAGTTTCAACAGCGGCAGACCCCTCATTCATCTTATTATAAACATTGTTTATAAAATAAAGGATAAACGGAGTCACGTCAATTTTGCCGCTGTATTTTTTGTTTTCTTCGATCGCCGTATAAGCATCATAGTACGCTTTTCTGCTCTTTTCAATTTGGCTCGAAAAGGGAATAAACAATGCCGATTGATACCCCTTTTGAATTAAAAACCATAAATGCACAAGACGCGCCATTCTGCCGTTCCCGTCAAAATACGGATGCACAAAAGCAATATAAAAATGAATGATTGCCGCCTTGATTAAATCATTAATATCGTCTTCAGCATTAATAAATTCAATGAGCAACTTCATAAATTCCGGAACTTTTTTATAGTCAAGTCCCGAATGTTCCACACGGTCGCTGACAATGTAAACCGTATCGTGTCTATAGTAGTTACCCTCTAACAACTTATCATCGCCGATCAAGAAATCCCCAACCGTCATCATATAAAGCTTATACAGGTTTTCTTCGGTGATTTTGTTCGCAGTATCAGCGATAAACTCAAGACCGTGCTTGATCCCTAAAATTCTGTTCTCCTGCTCGTCTTTCGGTGCCATACCTTTGAGAATTTTGCGTACACTATCTCTGCTAAAGTCGATACTTTCGATGGCAGAGGTTGCAACGATCTCATCCTCGGCGGCTTTGATGCCGTAATGTTGGTCTTGTGATTGTAATAGTAATTTTACAGCACTTTGATTTACCGCCGCGTGATTTTCGATAAAAACAATATTATTATCATCAAAATCTAAAAGCGGTAACGTTTTATAATATAGTTCTTCTAAGGCACCCAAAAAGGCATTAAATTCGTCGCCGTATTTATAGTTCATCTTGGGGTAATCGGTAAAATGCTTATCCTTGAGCATTTTAGTAAAAACTTTAATATCCATAAACACCTCCGATATTTATTAGTATCAGTTTATATCAGTATAGCGTATTTATACTGCAAAGTCAAGGGTATAAACTTTTATCTTTTGCTTCCCTCTTCTCCATTAAAAAGTAAACGCCGCCCGAATGGGCGGGAGTGTTGAAGCCGCCAAGGCGGCGGAATGGGGCACTTGTGAGAGTTCGTAGGGATGGGAAAGGTTGTTGACACAGTGGATACTCTGCGCTCAGCATTTTTTCGGCTGCTCCGAGCAGCAAACGAAAAAATTACTGTGCTCGAGACACGGCAGTCCTCAATGCCTATCGCGGCATTGAGGCTGCCTCAACGCACTTTTTTGCATAAATGCAAAAAAGTCCGATCCATCAAGTCCCACCAAACAAAAAAAGGCATCCTGCAAGCAGGTGCCTTTCTTTGTTTGGTGGGAGAGAGTGGATTCGAACCACTGAAGCAAGATGCAACAGATTTACAGTCTGCCCCCTTTGGCCACTCGGGAACTCTCCCCTATGGAGCTGGCGAACGGAATCGAACCATCAACCTGCTGATTACAAATCAGCTGCTCTGCCAATTGAGCTACGCCAGCATTTTGACGCCTCGCGCCGTTACCTTAAATAGTATAATCACTTCGGTGGGTTTTGTCAATATCTTTTTTTGAAAATTCCGATTTTATTTGCGATCAGTTCCGCCAGCCAAACGCAAAGCAGATCCTTCCAGAGATACGGCAAGGAAGCCACCAACACCGCCTGCCAAAGGCTTTGGTGAGTAATATACGCATACCATACCACACCGCAACAATGGCATAAGAGCAAGCCAACCATTCCCATAACCAACGAGAGGATTCGTTTTTTTAGCGACAAACCACAACCAATAGCAATCAAAAGAAATCCAAGCAAAAATCCGCCGGAGGGTCCAAAGAGCCAGCCGAATCCGCCGCCGAAGCCCGAAAAAATGGGCAGACCGATGCCGCCCAGCAGCAGATAAGTCCCCACCGCCGCCAAGGCATATTTCCACCTTAGGCAATAGCCGCAAAGGGCGACCGCCAAGGTCTGCAAGGTCATCGGGACCCCTGCGGGCATCGGCAACACAAGCTGGGCGCAGGCGGCGATCACCGCGCAGAACACCGCGGCATCGATCATTTTACGAAACGGCGCGCTCATCGATAGTCCTCCAATCGCACTTCGCCGGAGCAGATGGCAAGCAGTTCCCCGCTCTCGGTTCGGAGCAACAGTTCGCCCTCATCGGAGATGCCTTGCACCACCCCTACGGTGCGTGTATCTCCCCGCACCGCGGTGACCTTTTTGCCCTGCAAAAAGGAGCGGTTGCGGTATTCTTCCATCAACCGCGGATCGGAAAGCTTTGGATACCAATCAAAAAAGCGGTCCAAGATCGCCGCCGCCAGCGGCTCCATTACATTCTCCCGCTTTTCGGGCAACAATGCGCCCGCGATTTGGTCCAGATCCTCTTCCCAATGCGGCGGTTCAAAGACATTCAGCCCGATCCCCAAAATGCAATAATCAAAGCCGCCCTTGCCGTCCATAGCACTCTCCGCCAGGATGCCGCAGACCTTTTTATTGCCTAAATAAAGGTCGTTGACCCACTTAACGGAAAGGTCGATTCCCAACACTTCCTGCACCGCTTGCGCCACCGCGACACCCGCGGCGGCGGTGATCTTCATTCCGTCCGCCATCGCCTGCGGGCGCAACAGAATAGAAAAATACAGTCCGCTTCCGGCGGGGGAGAAAAAATTCCGCCCCATCCGCCCTTTGCCCGCGGTCTGGTGCAACGCAAAAAGCACCGATCCCTCCGGTGCCCCGCTCTCTGCCGCTTGGCGCAGCAGGCGGTTGGTGGAATCGGTCTCCTCCAACAGTTCGATATGATAATCGCCCTTGCAATGAGCGACGATTTTTTGAAGATCCAATCGGTTCAGGGTTCGATACACCTTTCTATCATTTCATTTAGTATTATTTTAACACAGGGTAGAAAAAAGTCAATTTATTCTTGTTTTTCCCCTATTCTATGTTATAATATAAGCAAACACGAATAACCCGAACCTGCCTAAAATGGCAGAATTTCGGCGCTTTTCGGTTTGTCGTCGTTTGTAGGCGCCAGCCTTACAAAACTCCTTCGCACCAAAAATCATCCAAAATTCTGCTCATTTTAAGGTCGTAGAATTTTAAGGGAGAGGATTTTTGGTTTTGCAAGGCATAAAACGCAGCGCATCCTTTCGGATGGGCGAGTATTTTAACACAGCAAAAGCGAAAATCCACCCCTTAAAATCAGGTTCGGGTTATTCGTGTTTGCTTAGCATCCAATGAAAGGAATTATATAATAATGAAGCAATTAAGTAGTTATGCCGATGTCTTTTACGGCAACGGCGAGACCGATCGCTTTTTTGAAGACGGATTAGCCTCCAAATGGTTTTACATCAAAGCCCTTTGCGGCAATACCCATCCCCATGCCACTCTGCCCTTTGGGCGGATGTCGGTAGGGGCATACAGCGGCGCTTATCCCACCGGCTACGGCACCCATTGGGTCAACAGTTGCGGCGGCATCAAAAAGTTGCATGAAGCGCAGGTCGCGCGGGGCTTTTCCCACCTGCACCAGACAGGCACCGGCGGTATTCGCTACTATTATAATTACGCCATTGCTTCTCCCATCTACGGCGCAGTTGCCAACGCTTTGGAGTTCCGCCCCCTGACCAAAGAGCAGGGTGCGCCCGGCTATTATGAAGCGATGCTGGAGGATATCCGTTGCCGCCTGACCGTCGACGGCGGTGCGGCATTGCATCAATACATCTTCCCCAAGGAAGGCGGCCGCGTGGCGATCGATTTTTCCAACGACGGCCTTTCCAAGGAATTCCGACCCCGCTTTCGTGGTATCATCGGCGAGCCCAAGATCGAGCGCATCGCCGCCGATGAGGTTCTTTTCAGCGGCATCTTCTCGGGTGTTCGGCTCTATTTCTGTGTCAAAGCCGAAGGCGGCAAAGCCACCTTATTCTGCGGCGAGCAAGAATCCGAAAAAGCGATGCTGAAGCCTGCCGAGGGCTGCGATTTCTACGGCACGATCTTTGATTTTGAAGGCAAGGAACTGTTACTTCGCGTGGGCTATTCCACCCTTTCTGCCGAAGAAGCCCGCAAGGTTGCTTTGGGCAACGAACTTTCCTTTGAGCAAGCCAAAACCCGCGCAGAAGAGATCTGGAACGAGCATTTTTCCGCCATCCGGATCGAGACCGAGAATGAAGAACTGAAAGAAAAATTCTATTCCAACCTCTATCATTCCCTGCTCAAGCCCGCCGATCTCCAAGGAGAGTCGGTTTTAGGGCTTAAGGGCGATGTTGTGGGCGGGTTTGCCACCCTTTGGGATCAATATAAGACCCTCCTGCCGCTGATCTACCTCTGCTATGCCGATATGGGCGAAAAGGTCGCCAAGGGCATTATCAACATCAGCGAGACCTTGGGAAAGATCCCCTGCAGTTTCGGCATTACAGACATTTTCCCCTGCGAAGAGCAGGCAAAGATGCTGGGCATCCTTTCCCTTTGCGATGCCTACCATTTGGATGTCTCCGGTGCCGATGCCGCCACCATCAGCGAATGCACCAAGCGGGAGCTGGCGCGGGACGATTTTGAGCCCTTCCTGAAGGACGGTCGTTTCGAGCGGTATACCCATATTTTAGACGCTGCCGACGGTTGCTTCTATGCCGCTCAGATTACAAAAGACCCCGAACTGAAGCAGCAACTGACTGCGCTTTCCAAGAATTGGCGCAACGCTTACGGCGAAGACGGGCTGCTTTCGGATGCTTCTGAATACTACGAAGGGGACCGCTATACCTATTCCTTCCGCATCCACAATGAGATGGAGCAGCGCATCGCGCTGGCGGGCGGAAAAGAAGCCTTCGGTCAATTGCTGGACGATTTCTTTGGTTTCGGTAAAGAAAGCCTTAAGCCGTTGACCCACATCGGTGCCGGCAAAGAGATCGAAGCCACCACCTACCATCGCTTTGAAGGCTTCAACAACGAATGTGATATGGATGCCCCCTATGCCTATATCTATGCCGATCGGCACGACCGCCTTTGCGAGATCCTTCGCGAATGTGTCTCCCGCTCCTTTGGCTTAGGCAAGGGCGGCCTGCCCGGCAACAACGATTCCGGTGGTCTTTCCTCCGCGTTGGTCTGGAACGTGATCGGTCTCTTCCCCTTAAGCGGCAGCGGCAAGTTCCTTTTGGGAATGCCGCAGGTGGATAAAGCAACCTTGAACCTGCACAACGGCAAGACCCTCACCATCCGCACCGAAAAGGGCGGCGAAAACCGCTATGTCGACCGCATCGAGTTTAACGGCAAGACGGTGGAAGGCTATCAGATTTCTGCGAAAGAATTGCTGAGCGGCGGCGAATTGGTGTTTTATTTGAAGTAAATTGAGAAACTCCTCCGCGTTCGCGGAGGAGTTTTTTTAAGAAGTTGCGCCGCTAAAGCGGCGGAATGGGGCTCTTGTGAAAGTTTGTGCGAACTTGCAAGGTTGCTGACACAGAAGATACTCTGCGCTGACGTGAAAGATGCTCTTGTGAAAGTTTGTGCGAACTTGCAAGGTTGCTGACACAGAAGATACTCTGCGCTCTCGGTTTTTGCCGACCGCCCCGGGCGGTAAACGGCAAAACCGTCGTGCTCGAGACACGGCAGTCCCTGACGCCTATCGCGGCGGCAGAGCTGCCTCAACGAACCATTTTCCATAGGAAAATGGTTCAAATCTTCGATCAGTGGGCCAAAAGAAAAGGACATCCAAATGGATGTCCTTTTCTTTTGGCGCGCTGGAGAAGATTCGAACTCCCGACCTTCTGATCCGTAGTCAGACGCTCTATCCAGCTGAGCTACCAGCGCATATGGGCTTTTTCAAAGCGAATAATATCATATCACATCTTTTCGCTAAAATCAAGCCCTAATTTTAAAAATTATTCAACTCCTTCAGGAAGGATCCCTTGATAGATGAAATTGCGGATATTTTCGTTGCCGGTTTCGGTATTATAGGTCCGATACCAAATACCGTTGATCATATTTTCGCTCAGCCAATCCTGCTGCAACGGAAAGACGGCATCCCGCATCTTATAGCCCGAAAGCACCACCTTACCCGCAATGGCGGTGACCTCGCCGGATTTCAACGTGGTCTTGACCAAAGAGAGCAAGGTCTTGGCAACATTGGGATATTCCAACACATTCTTTTCCTTCAGCCGCGCAAAGCAGGCTTCCAGAATGATCTCGTGCATCCCTGCGCGAACATTGGTCCCGCCCACGCTTTTACGGACTCTTGCCAAGCAAAGTGCCTGCGCGCCGTTGACCAACTGCTCACCGCCGTTTTCCAATGTTCCCACATTGGTTCCGTTCTGCCTATTATACTTACCGATCCAAACATTCACTTCGTTGATGTATTTCTGGGGAACGTCCATATGGACACCGCCCAGCGCATCGATCACCTTGACCATATTGGAAAAGTTGACCACCGCATAGTCTTTGATATTCAGACCAAAGTTCTGATTGAGGGTCTTAACCGCCAGCGCAGGACCGCCGAAGGCATAGGCGTGGTTGATCTTATCCTTACCCCGCCCTTCGATGGTGACATAGGTATCCCGCTCGATGGCAGAAAGGCGAATCTCTTTTTTGTTATGGTCCAAGGTAACGATAATAATACTGTCGCTCCGACCTTTCATTTCGTCGTCGGTGGTATCCACACCGAACAGCGCAATGTTTTCAATACCCTTTAAATGGTAATCCTGCTTGGTAATACCGGTCTCATCGTCGGTCAGATCCTTCTCCACATCCAGCTCGCCGAAAATATAACCGTAGAACCCCGCTACTACTCCGCCGAGTACCAAAACGGTGGCGGCAAAGGAGCATACAAACTTACCCCAAAAGGTCTTGAAAAACGGCGGAAGTTTGAATTGGAATTTCTTGGCTTGCGCCATAAGATCACCTCAAATTATTTATTGATAACAGCCAGAGTCTGGCGAGCAATGGCAAGTTCCTCGTTGGTGGGGATAACACAGACCTTCACCTTGGACTCGGGTGTGCTGACCACACGGGCTTCGCCGCGCTTGCTATTTTCCTCTTCGTTCATTTCAACGCCGAGGAACTTGAGATTCTTAACGATATCGCTGCGCATCACATTATTGTTCTCGCCGATCCCTGCGGTAAAGACGATGGCATCCACGCCGCCCATAGCCGCCGCATAGGAGCCGATATACTTGGTTACCTGATAGGTGAACATATCCAAAGCCAGCTGAGCGCGCTCATTGCCTTCGGAGGCAGCCGCATCCAGATCGCGGAAGTCGTTGGAAACACCGCTGAGACCCAGCGCACCGCTCTTCTTATTCATAATGTTGTTCATTTCATCGGGGGTCAGGTTTTCTTTATTCATAATGAACATCGCCACTGCGGGATCGATATCACCGCAACGAGTACCCATCAGAACGCCCGCCAGCGGAGTGAAGCCCATGGAGGTATCCACGCAACGGCCGCCGTCGACGGCGGTGATGGAAGAACCGTTGCCCAGATGGCAGGTAACGATCTTCAGATCCTTGATGTCCTTGCCCAGCAGTTTTGCGCATTCGCCGGCGACATAGCCGTGGGAGGTGCCGTGGGCACCGAAACGGCGGATGCCGTACTTTTCATAATACTCATAAGGAATGGGGTAGATCGCCGCAGTCTTGGGCATTCCGTAGTGGAAGGCGGTATCATAAACGGTAACCTGCGGAACATCCGCACCCATCACCTCCAGGCAAGCGCGCAGACCGGTCACCGCCGCGGGATTATGCAGAGGAGCAAACTCGGTCAGGCTTTCCAGTGTGTCGATCTTTTCCGCATCCATCAAGGTCGCTTCAACGAAGACTTCGCCGCCGTTGACCACGCGATGGCCGACCGCGGAAATTTCCGCAACATCCTTAATAACGCCCCACTTTGCATCGGTCAGATGCGCCAAAACCACCTTGATGGCTTCGGCATGGTTAGGCATGGGATGGTCCATTTCCAGCTTCTCGCCGTTGGCATTATGGACAAACTTTCCGTCCAGCCCGATGCGATCGCAAAGGCCTTTCGCCAAAACATTTTCGTTCTCCATATCAATCAGCTGATACTTCAAGGAAGAACTGCCTGCGTTGATAACCAAGATTTTCATCGTTTTAAAACTCCTTTATAAAAAAATCCTTTTATTTTCCATCTAACTATTATATAATAGAGAAAAGAAACTTGCAACTATTTTTTCGAAAAAGAAAGGGATCGGCTTTGATCTACGCGATTATCTGTGAATTCAACCCCTTCCATAACGGCCATCGCTACCTTTTGGAGCAACTGCCCAAAGGCGAGGGGGATTATACCGTCTGCATCATGAGCGGAAGTTTTGTGCAGCGCGGAGAGCCTGCGGCGTTTGATAAATGGGAACGCGCCACCGCCGCGGTGCGTAATGGTGCCGATCTGGTGCTGGAACTGCCGCTGCCCTATGCCCTTTCGGATGGGGATCGGTTTGCCGCCAAGGGCGTGGAACTTGCCGCCGCCTTGGGTCAACCCACCACCCTTGCCTTTGGTACCGAATGCGAGGATCTTTGCGGTTTGGAAGCCTTGGCTAAGGTTTCGGAAGAGACCATCTCCCCCATCATCAAAGAACTTTTAGAGCGGGGCTATTCCTACGGTACTGCCCGCCAGCAGGCTTTGGAGCAATTATTGCCCGCGCAAGCGGCTCTTTTGCGCTCCCCCAATAATCTTTTGGCCTGCGGCTATATCCGCGCCTGCTTAACGCAGGGTCTTTCCTATACCGCCATCCGCCGCACCAATCAACACGACGGTGCGCCCGTCGGCACAATCGCCTCAGCATCCTATATTCGCAAGCATCCCCAATTTATGCAAAAATATGCTCCCTGCGCCCAAGGGCCGATGCTGGATCCAGCGGCGGCAGAGCAGGGACTGCTGACCCTCTTAAAGACCAAGACCGCCGAGCAACTGCGCCAATGCGCCAACATTTCCGAAGGATTGGAAAACCGCATCCTTTCTGCGCTTTTTGAATCCCCCACCCTGACCGAACTGACCGACCGCATCAAAACCAAGCGGTATTCCCACGCCAAGCTCCGCCGCGCCCTCTGCGCCGCGGCATTGGGCATCCCCGCAGGGCTACCCGAAGCGGATGCCCCCTATCTGCGGGTGCTCGCCTTTGGCGAAAAAGGGCGCGGTCTGCTGCGCAGTCTGAAGGAGACCGCCCGCCTGCCCATCTGCCAAAGCGGCAAGGAATGCGAACAAAGTTCTCCTGCCTTTTTTGCCTTGGAACGGCTGGCCACCGACCTGCAAAGCGGTTGGCTGACCGCCCCCCGCCCCGCCGGCGAAGATTACCGCCGCGGAGCTGTCTATATTAACGAAGAATAAAAACTTGCCAATTTGCCTATAATATGGTAGAATAGATTTATTGATTACGGACTCAGCTACTAAAATAAGTTTCTTGAACGCCTATGGGAAACTTCATCATCCCTATTTAAAGTTCATTTTTAAATAGGTCTTTTTCCTATGTTTTTATAAATTTGAAAGGAGTATTATGGAAAAAAACAACAACAAAAAACAAACCCAAGCCCGCCAGGCGGCGCGAAAAATCAAGCGCAAACCGGCGGATAAACTGAAGATCGACGATCTTTTGAATAATCAGGATATGATCCTTGCCGCCGGCGGCAAGCGGGGCAATAACCTGCCCAAGGAGAAGATCCAATCGCAAAACAAAAAGAAAGCGGCACCCAAAAAGCCCGCCGAAAAGAAAGCCCCTGCCAAAAAAGCGGCAGAGCCCAAGCGCAAGGCATCGGCACCCAAAGCGGAGCCCAAGCGCAAGAGCAAGGCAAGAGCCAAACTGAAGATCATTCCCTTGGGCGGTCTGGACGAGATCGGCAAGAATATGACCGTCTTTGAATACGAAGACGATATCATCATCGTCGATTGCGGTATGAGCTTTCCCGACGAGGATATGCTGGGCGTCGATTTAGTTATCCCCGATATCACCTACCTGCGCAAAAATATCCATAAGGTGCGGGGCATCTTTGTCACCCACGGTCACGAGGACCATATCGGCGCGCTTCCTTACGTTTTAAAGGAAATGAATGTGCCGGTCTACGGCAATAAACTGACCTTAGGTCTCATTCGCCGCAAGCTCACCGAGCATCGGATGGATAAAACAGCGATGCTGATCGAGACCAAGCCCGGCAGCATCATCCAGCGGGGCTGTTTCACGGTGGAATTTATCAAGGTCAACCATTCCATCCCCGACGCGGCAGGCTTTGCCATCCGCACCCCTGTCGGCATCGTTCTGCATACCGGCGACTTTAAGATCGATACCACCCCCATCCACGGCCGCGCCATCGACCTTGCCCGCATCGGCGAGCTGGGCAAAGAGGGCGTTCTACTGCTGATGAGCGATTCCACCAACGCAGGCAAGCCAGGGATGGCCACCTCCGAAAAAAAGGTGGGCAAAGCATTATTGACCATCTTTGAAAACAACCCCAATAAACGCATCATCGTCGCTTCCTTTGCCTCCAACGTTCATCGGGTGCAGCAGATCGTGGATGCCTCAGTGCGCTTTGGGCGCAAGGTGGCGGTTTCGGGGCGGTCGATGGAGGGCGTCATTGCGGTGGCGCACGAGCTGGGATATCTGAAGATGCCCAAGGGAACGCTGGTCCCCTTGGAGCAGGTCGGCTCCTTCCCGCCCGGCAAGATCACTATCATCACCACCGGCTCCCAAGGTGAGCCGATGAGTGCCCTTTCGCGGATGGCCCATTCCGATCACCGCACCATCAATGTCAATTCCAACGACCTGATCATCATCTCCGCCTCCCCCATCCCCGGCAACGAACGGCTGGTCAGCCACGTTATCAACGAGCTGGAAAAATTGGGTGCCACGGTGGTGGATAATAAGATGGCGGGGGTCCACGTCTCGGGTCACGCCTGCGAAGAAGAACTGAAATTGATCTTAGGGCTTGCCAAGCCGAAATTCTTTATGCCGGTCCACGGCGAATACCATCATCTGGTCGCCCATTCCAAGCTGGCAATGGAAGCGGGCATGGAAGAAGAGAACATCTTCATCGGTGCCAACGGCACGGTTTTAGAACTGAGCGAGACCAAAGCCGCCCTTGCCGGCAATGTGCAGGCGGGCGCGATTATGGTGGACGGCATCGGCGTCGGCGATGTGGGCAACATTGTGTTGCGGGATCGCCGTATTCTTGCCGACGGCGGTATCATCATTGTGGTGGCATCCATCAGCAAGGAGCATAAAACGGTGGTCAGCGGGCCCGATATCGTCTCCCGCGGATTCATCTATGTGCGGGAAAACGAAGATCTGATGGACGAAGCCCAACACGTGGTTGCCGATGCGCTGAAAAAATCCCTTGCCAAGGGCAACTTAGAATGGACCGCGCTGAAGACCGATATGCGGGACGCGCTGGCGCGGTTCATCTCTGCCAAGACCAAAAAGAGCCCGATGATCATTCCCATTATAATGGATGTATAATAAAAGTGCTGAAAGCAAACGCTTTCAGCACTTTTTTATATATTAATATATTCTTTGCCGTTGGACGATAAGGTGACCACCCGCTCAAAGCCGCATTGCTTGATGCGTGCCAAGGCAGACTCAAAGCCCAGCCCCAAATATGCGGCGTTATGGCAATCGCCGTTGATGATCACTTCCCCGCCCCGCTCATAGATGGAGCGCAACAGCGCAGGGTTGGGGTAGGGTGTGGTGCGCGCCCCGCGGGAAATGGCACCCACATTGACCTCGAAGAGCACTCCATAGGGAATCAGCGTTTTGAGTGCTTCTTCCGCCGCCGCGCGGTAGCGGGGATGATCTTCATCCAAAAGCATCTCTTTTTCCTGCCATTTGGTCAGCAGATCGAAATGCCCCACAATATCGAAATGAAACCGTTGCGGCATCGATGCCACCAAGCGAAAATAGTTTTCCGCATATTCATAAGGGTCGGCAAATAATTGCAGATTTTCCTTGACCTTTTCCAAGGAATCATCCACTTCGCAAAGGATACCGCCCTTTTCCACCGCGTGGACCGAGCCGATGACATAGTCGTAAGTCTCCACCCCCAGCGGGGAGAATAGATCCTGCTCAATCCCGCACAGCAGGTCGATCCTGCCGCGGTATTGTTCTTTTAATCGGGCGATCTCTGCTTGATAGGCTTCGATCTGCTCCTTTTTCATCCCCCAATCCCGCGCAGGGTGATCCATATAAGCGTGGTCGGAAAAGCCATAGGCGGAAAAGCCTTTGGCGAGGGCGGCCTGCACCATTTCTTCCAAGGTGTTGTCGCCGTCGCTGTAGGTGGAGTGGGTATGAAAATCGCCCTTGAGGATCATACCATCTTCTCCTGCTTGACCTTATGGTCGATGATATGGCGGGAGGCCAGCTCCTTGCGGATATCATCAACTGTAATCCCCATCTCCACCATCAACACCATAATATGATAGGCAAGATCCGCGATCTCATAGACCGTCTCCGCCTTATCCTCGGATTTGGCACCGATGATGACTTCGGTGGATTCCTCCCCCACCTTCTTCAAGATCTTATCCAGCCCCTTTTCAAAAAGATAGGTGGTATAAGACCCTTCGGGCATCTGCTCTTTTCTTCCTTTGAGCAGGCTATAAAGCCCTTCCATCGAAAAGGCTTCCTCACCGCTTTCATAGACAGGAGTATTAAAGCAGCTATCGGTTCCCAAATGGCAGGCGGGGCCGTCCTTTTTCACCAGAACCGTCAGCGCATCGTTGTCGCAATCGGCGGTGATGGAAAGAATATGCTGATAATTGCCGCTGGTCTCCCCCTTCAGCCAAAGTTCCCGGCGGGAGCGGCTCCAAAAGCAAGTCAAGCCCTTTTCCATCGAGATCTGCAGGCTCTCTTTATTCATATAGGCAAGGGTCAACACCTTTTTGGTCTCGGCATCCACCACAATGGCGGGGATCAACCCCTTTTCATCAAATTTCAATTGTTCAATATCCAACATTTTATAACCTCACATTGATATCATTCTGCTTTAAAAGTTGCTTTAAGTCGGTGATCTTCACCTCGCCGAAATGGAAGATGGAGGCCGCCAAGCCTGCATCCACTTTCGGCAGTTCCTTAAAGAGTTTGACAAAGTCTTCGGCGCAACCCGCACCGCCCGACGCGATGACGGGGACATTGACCGCATTGCAGACTGCGTCCAGCATCTGCAGATCAAAGCCGCCCTTCACCCCATCGGTATCGATGGAATTGAGGACCACCTCGCCCGCGCCGCCGGCGACGCAATCCTTGATCCACTTTATCGCTTCCATTCCGGTATTCTCTCTTCCGCCTTTGGCAAAGACACGGTAGACACCGTCCACCCGTTTCACATCGGCGGAAAGCACCACGCATTGATCGCCATACTTTTTCGCCGCCTCCCGCACCAAGGCAGGGTTGCGGATGGCGCCGGAATTGACACTGACCTTATCGGCGCCGCATTTCAACACCCGATCGAAATCCTCCAGAGTATTGATCCCGCCGCCGACGGTCAGGGGGATGAAGATGGTCTTTGCCACCTCTTTTAAAATATCGGTAAAGAGCGCGCGGCCCTCCGCCGAAGCGGTGATGTCATAAAACACCAGCTCGTCGGCACCGCAATCGCTATAGTATTTTCCCAGCTCGATGGGGGACGAAACGTCGGAAAGGCCTTGGAAATTGACCCCTTTAACCACACGCCCGTCCTTGACATCCAGGCAGGGAATAATCCGCTTTGTTATCATTTTGCTACCTCGATTGCATCTTTGAGATCAATGGCGCCGATATAATAGGCCTTGCCGATGATGGCGCCGTAGAGATCCATCGCCCGCAGGGTTTGGATATCCTCGATGGAGGAAACCCCGCCCGACGCGATGAGATCAATTTTAAATTTTTGGCTTAAATCTTTATAAAGATCCCGATTGGTGCCCTGCATGGCACCGTCCTTGGAGATATCGGTGCAGATGACGGTCTGCACTCCGAGCCGCTCCATTTGGGCAAAGAAAGCATCGGCAGTCCGCGCCGAGGTCTCGGTCCAGCCCTTGATGGCAACATAGCCGTCCTTGAGATCCACTCCGACCGCCACCTTACCGCCGAATTCCTTTAAGGCTTCCTGCAAGAAGGCAGGGTCTTCCACCGCGGCGGTACCTAAGATGATGCGGTCCACCCCCGCCTCCAGATAGGTGCGGGCGATCTCCATATTACGGATCCCGCCGCCCACTTCCACAAAGAGAGAGGTATTCTCCGCGATGGCGCGGATGGTCTCTAAATTGGCGGGAATGCCGCTTTTGGCGGCTTCTAAATCGACTAAATGGATAAACTTTGCACCCGCCGCTTCAAAGGCTTTTGCCACTTGGAGCGGTTGCTCGCTGTAGACGGTCATTTGGGCATAATCGCCCTTATATAAGCGGACGGCTTTGCCGCCCACTAAATCGATGGCAGGAAAGATGTTCATTGGGCACCCCCTACCGCGCAAAAGGCTTTCAAGATCTCCAAGCCCACTCTGCCGCTCTTTTCGGGATGGAATTGGCAACCGAACAGGTTGCCCTTTGCCACCGCGGCGGTCAGTTCCTTGCCGTATGCGGTGGTCGCCGCCAGCGCATCCTCGCAGCCCTCGGCATAAAAGGAATGGACGAAATAGACGTGATCCCCCTCTTGGATGCCCTTAAAAAGCGGGCAATCGCGCTGCTGAAATTTCAGCGCATTCCAGCCGATATGGGGGATCTTAAGCTCGGCGGGCAATCGCCCGTCCATCCCCACGACCGTACCCTTTAAAAGACCTAAGCCTTGGTGCTCGCCGTATTCATAACTTTTTTCAAACAACATCTGCATCCCAAGGCAGATGCCCATCAAGGGCTTGCCCGCCTCGACCTGCGCGACAACAAATTGATCCAAACCGTTCTCCCGCAGTTTTGCGGCGGCATCGCCGAAGGCACCCACCCCCGGCAGGATCAGCCGATCGGCTTTTTGCAATTGCTCGGGATCGCCCGAAACGAACGCACTCTCGCCGATGGCATCAAACGAGGAACGCAGGGAAAACAGATTCCCCACGCCGTAGTCGATAATTCCAACCATTATAATACTCCTTTGGTGGACGGCACCGCATCGGTCCCGTCGGTGGTGACTGCTTGCTTCAACGCTCTGGCGACCGCCTTAAAGGCACCCTCCGCAATATGATGGGAATTGGTGCCTGCCAGCTTGCGGATATGCAGGCTCATGGGGCATTGGCGGGTAAACGCCAAGAAAAATTCCTCGATCAGCTCGGTATCAAAGGTGCCGATCTTTTTGGCGCGGATGGGCAGATCAAAGCCCAAAAAGCTTCTGCCCGAGATATCGCAGGCGGCAAGGATCAGGCTTTCGTCCATCGGCAAGATCATATTGCCGTAGCGGAGGATGCCCCGCTTTTCGCCCAAGGCTTGCTCAAAGGCTTTTCCCAGGCAAATGCCGATATCCTCCACCGTATGATGATCGTCCACCTCGATATCGCCCTTGCAGGTGACCTTCAGGTCAAATTTGCCGTGGGCGGCAAAAAGGGTCAGCATATGGTCTAAAAAGCCGCAGCCGCTATCGATTTCGCTTTTGCCCGAACCGTCTAAATTCAAGGTCAGGGCAATATCGGTCTCTTTGGTTGTTCGGTTGATCTCACTGGTTCTCATAAAAGGATCTCCTTTATCTTCGAAATCATCGTTTGCATCTCTTTGGGAGTGCCGATGGTGATACGGTTAAAGTCCTTGATGCGCTCTTTGGTAAAGTGACGCACCAAGATTCCCCGCTTTTTCAGTTCTGAATATAATTGCTCGCCGCTGATCTTCGGGTGGCGGGCAAAGAGGAAATTGGCATCGCTGGGCAGGACCTCAAAGCCCATCTCTTCCAATGCTTGAGCGGTAGTTTCGCGGGTTTTTATGATCTCCCCGCATTTTTCCGTATAATAGGCATCCGCCTTGGCGGTCTCTTTCCCCAAAAGCAGAGTCAGCCGATTAATGTTATAAGGGTTGGTGGAATATTTGATCTTTTCCAGATCGGCGATCAGCGCCGCATTGGCAAAGGCATAGCCTAAGCGACCGCCCGCCAGGCAGCGGGATTTGGAAAAGGTGCGGACCACCAAAAGATTCTCATAGCGATCGATCAGCTTATAGCAACTTTTGCCCCCGAAATCCACATAGGCTTCGTCGATCACCACCACCCCATCGGGATTGCTTTTTAAGATCTCTTCGATGGCATCGAGCCCGATGCTCATTCCGGTGGGGGCGTTGGGATTGGCGATAACGATCAGTTTATTTTGGTTGAGATACGCCTTGTAGTTGACGGAAAAATTTGGCTCCAAGGGGATCTCTTGATATTCCACCCCGTGCAGTTGGGCAAAGACGGGATAAAATCCATAGGTGATATCGGGAAAGATCGCTCCCTTTTGCCCGTAGGCCATAAAGGCGAAATTCAGAATATCATCCGACCCGTTGGAAAGGAAGATCTGCTCGGCGGAAAGAGAATATAATTCCGCCAACGCCTCCTTTAAGCCCTTGGCGGTGGGATCGGAATACAGCCTTAGCCGCTCGATCTCCCCGCTGTTCATCGCCGCTACCACCGCGGGTGCGGGCGGGTAGGGGGATTCATTCGTATTGAGTTTGATATACTCCATATCCCGCGGCTGTTCGCCGGGGGTATAGGCTTCCAATGCTTGATAACGTTCCTTTAAAAATCTGCTCATTTTTTCTCCAATCGGATGCGGACACTCTCGCCGTGGGCCTGCAATCCTTCTTGCTCAGCAAAATATGCCACCTCGGCGCCGATCTTCTGCAACGCCTCTTGGGTATAATAGGTATATTGACTCTTTTTGACAAAATCATCGACAGAAAGCGGGCTGGAAAACCGCGCGGTGCCGCCGGTAGGGAGGGTGTGGTTGGGGCCTGCATAATAGTCGCCCAACGCCTCGGGGCAATGCCGCCCCATAAAGATGGAGCCTGCGTGCTTGATGCCGTCGAGATAATCAAAGGGATTATCCACCATCAGTTCTAAATGCTCGGGGGCGATCTCGTTGGCGATCTCCAAGACCACTCTCAGATCGTCGGCGATGATGATCTTGCCGTTGTTATCGATGGATGCGCGGGCAATCTCCGCGCGGGAGAGCAGGGGGATCTGCCGCTCCAGCTCCGCCGAAACCGCTTCGGCAAGGTCCTTGCTTTCGGTGACCAATACAGCGGAAGCCAGCTTATCGTGCTCCGCCTGAGAGAGCAGATCGGCGGCCACATGGGCGGGATTGCTCTTACCGTCGGCAACCACCAAAATCTCCGAAGGGCCTGCAATCATATCGATGGACACCATCCCAAAGACCTGCTTTTTCGCTTCGGCGACAAAGGCATTACCGGGGCCCACAATCTTATCCACCTTGGGAATACTCTCGGTTCCATACGCCAACGCGGCGATGGCTTGCGCGCCGCCCACCTTAAAGATGCGCTGGACCCCTGCGATCTTGGCGGCCGCCAGAATGACGGGATTGATCTTGCCGTCCTTGCCCGGCGGCGAGACCATAACAATCTCCTTGCAACCGGCGATCTTGGCGGGGACGCTGTCCATCAACACGGTGGAGGGATAGGCGGCGGTACCGCCGGGGACATAAAGACCCACCTTTTCGATGGGGGTGATTTTCTGCCCGCAGACAACGCCCTCCACCTCGTTCATAATAAAACTGTTACGCACCTGCTTTTGATGGAAGGCGCGGATATTGGCTTCGGCGTTGCGCAGAATCTCCAAAAATTTGGGTTCCACCGCCGCGAAGGCTTCATCGATCTCGGCTTGCGAAACCTCCAGCGCGGAAAGGTCCGCGCCGTCGAATTTTTTATTATAGGCAAGGACAGCCGCATCGCCCCCCTTGCGTACATTGGCAATAATCTCGGCGACAATGCCCGAAACATCGGTTTTTTGCTCCTCGCGGGCAAAGATCTCGCTGTTGGGCAGTGCGCCATACTTCATAATCTTAATCATTGATCTGCTTTTCCAATCCTTTTTTAATAGCCTCGATGGCCTCTTGCTTGAATTTATAACCGGCGGTATTGGCGATCAGCCGCGCGCTGATGGGGACGATGGTCTCAAAGGGGACCAGATCGTTCTCCAGCAAGGTCTTGCCGGTCTCGACGATATCGACAATGACATCCGAAAGCCCTAAAATAGGCGCGATCTCGATGGAGCCGTTGAGCTTAATAATATCGATATCTCTGCATTTTTCATTATAATAGGTCGCCGCAATATTGGGGAACTTGGTCGCCACCCGCAGCGTTTCGCCCCGCGGATCGCGGAACTCCTTTTTGGCGGCAACCGCCATGCGGCATTTGCCCATCTTCAGGTCCAAAAGTTCATAAACATCGGGGCGGTATTCCAGCAAGATATCCTTGCCGCAGACCCCGATATCCGCCGCGCCGCGCTCCACATAGATGGCGACATCGGAGGGCTTGACCCAAAAATAGCGCACCCCTTTTTCGGGGTTCTCAAAGATCAGCTTGCGGTTTTGCTCCTCGATGGAGGGACATTCAAAACCCGCTTCTTTAAAGAGTTTATAAACCTTTTCGCCCAATCGCCCCTTGGGCAGAGCCACATTGACCATCTTATCCATTTTGCAGCCCCCCTTTGGTGAATTTCAGCACCTTGCAAAACCGCAGGTCCTCGGGCGGCGCTTTTGCCACCAGAACACTGCCCTCTTTTTGCAACTGCTCCACCGCCTGGATCAAGGCGGCGGAATCGGCATCCTCCTCCCGCAGGAGCAGGATATCAAAATCATAATCGGCTTTTTCCCGATTCAGCCGCTCCAAGAGATCCAGATAGACCGCAAAGCCGATGGCACCGCTCTTGCGCCCCATCTTTTGCAGCAGTTTATCATACTGACCGCCCGAAAGAACGCTTGCGGGGATCCCTTCGATATAGCCCTTGAAGACGACACCGCTGTAATACTTCATATCGTTGCCCACCGAGAAATCCAAGCGGATCTTCTCTTCTGCCAGGATGGCGCAAAGGGCAGAAAATTCTTCAAATGCCGCCAGCTCTTCTTCGGTTTCCAGCAGCGGCTTTAAGGCATCCAGCACCTGGCGGGCATCGCCGCTTTGGCGGCAAAGCGCCAGCAGTTTTTGCTCTGCCTTTTGGGAAAGCCCCTCTTGCACGCAGAGAGCAGAAAGTTCGTGGGCACTCTTTTGATGGATAAAGGAAAGGGCTTTGCCCTTGCCCTCCTCCGAAAGGGCGCAGGCAGAAAGCATTGCCGCCACCAAGCCCATATGGGAGAGATCCAACACATAGTTCTCCCCGATCAGCGCAAGGCTTTTAGAGGCCAGCATCAGCACCTCCGCGATCTCATATTCCTGCAGATCGCCGATACATTCCAAACCCGCCTGCATAATTTCCTTAAAGGAATGGGTCCCCTTGGCGACGCGGAAGACGTTTTCGTTATAGTAAACCTTCTGCACCGCGCCGACGCGGTCGACGGTGTTTTTGATAATCGATAAGGTGACGTCCGGCTTGAGTGCCAAGAGCCTGCCCGAACGGTCGGTAAAGGTGATGACCTCATCCGAGATCAAAAAGTCCTTATTCCGCACATAAAGATCATATTCTTCAAAGCGGCTCATCTTATATTGACTGTAGCCATATTGCCGATAGAGGTTACGCAGGGCAAAGATGGCTTGTTCGTCCTTGCGAATGACCATCAGAGCTTCCCCTCCTCCTTCATCCGATCGATGGCGATCTTATAGCCGCCGTCGCCGTAGTTGATGCATTTATTGACACGGCTGATGGTGGCAGAGGAGGCACCGGTGTCCTTGATGACCTCTTTATAGTTATTGCCCGCGTCCATTTTGCAGGCAACGTCGAAACGCTGGCTGATCGCTTGGATCTCCTTGATGGTGCAGGCATCTTCAAAGAAAAGATAACATTCTTCCACACTCTTCAAGGTGAGGATCGCTTCAAATAATTTATCGGTGGCTTCATTTTTAAATTTGCTCATTTTGTCTAAAAACCGTTCCTTTCTGATGTATGCACACCATTTTAACACTTTACTTTACTAAAGTCAATAGTTTTTTATAAATATTTATATAATATAAGAAACCGCCCTTAATTTTGGGCGGTTTCTTCTTCTAAAACTTTATAAGCAACCTTGCCAACCAAAGTTTTTGGGAGATCTTTTCTAAATTCAATCTCGCGCGGGCAAGCATATTTGGCTATATATTTTTGGCAATAATCCGAAAGCTCTTTCTTCAGCTCTTCCGAAGGAGCAATCCCTTGCTTGAGAACAACAAATGCCTTCACCCGATGCATCCGATAGGAATCGGGGACCCCGATGACGCAACTGATCTGCACCTTTTCGTGCCCATCGAGTACATTTTCGATCTGGGACGGATAGACATTATAACCGCTGGTAACGATGATGCGCTTGAGCCGCTGGCGGAAATAGATAAAGCCATCGGCATCCATCATCCCCAGATCGCCGGTATGCAACCAGACCCTCCCATCGGGATGGGTCTGCAGAGCAATGGCGGTCTCTTCGGGGTGGTTGAGATATCCCATCATCACCGTCGGACCGGTCAGGCAGAGTTCCCCCTCTTCCCCATAGGGAACCTCTTGGGTGGTGCCCACCTTGCAGATGGCATAATCCATATCGGGATAGGGCAGGCCGATACTGCCCTCCCGCTCTTCGTGGTCGGGGGTCAGGCAACTTGCGGTGACACATTCGGTGGTGCCGTAGCCCTCCCGAATCCGCACTTTTGCGCCCCGATCAGCCAAAAACCGATCCATTTTGCGCTTGAGTTCAATGGAAAGGCTATCCCCGCCGGAAAAGACCCCCTGCAAAAAGGAAAGATCGGTATTGTCCAGATAATCGGTGCGGGTCAACGCTTCATAGAGGGTGGGAACGCCCGCGATAAAATTGGGCTTTTCCTTGCGGATCAGCGCGGCATAGTCTTTGACATTGAAGCGGGGAACTAAGATGGAGCACGCTCCGCAGGCCAGCGCGGTATGGACGCAGACCCCCAGCCCGAATCCGTGGAACATCGGCATCGCCGCCAGCAGACGCCGCCCCTCCACCTGCCGCGCAGACATGGCTTCCGTCTGCAACGCCAAGGCATTGAAGTTGAGATTGGAGAGCAAGATCCCCTTTTGGGTTCCGGTGGTTCCGCCGGAAAAGAGGATGACCGCTCCCTCTTCGGCGGGCATTTTCTCTTCTTCATAAGGGCAACCCTGCGCAATGAATTTCTGCCAAAGCAGTAGGTTTTCCTCTTTTTTGAGCGGCGGGAACTTGCTCTTGACTGCCAAGCGGTAGCCCCATTTTTTGATACCGCCAAGGGCATCATCGATATCGGTAACGATCAGATGCTTTAAAGGAACTTCCTTTTGCACCTGCTCGATTTTTGGCAGAAATTGCCTTAAGGTAACCAGCGTCTGCGCCCCTACTTCTTTGAGATTTTGCGCAATCTCCTTTTCGGCGGCAAGGGGATGGATCAATCCCACCACCGCGCCCAAGCGGTTTAAACCGTAAAGGCAATAGACGGTCTGGGGCAGATTGGGCAGGCAGAGCAAGACCCGATCTCCCTTGCGGATGCCCAAAGCCCAAAAGGCGCGGGCGGTCTGCTCGATCTTTTCTGCCATTTTTGCATAGGAGATGCGCTTGCCCATAAAGGATAAGGCATCGCTTTCGGGAAGGCGCGCCGCGGTTTTTAAGACCTGCCCGCTGATACTGCAGGCGGGATATTCCAGATGATGCGCGACCGCGCCGTAGTGCTTGAGCCAAGGGCGCTCCATCGGCGTGCCCTCCTTTCAAAAGATGGTATAGTTGCTCTTTTTCAAAGATATAATAATACTATGAAAAAAGAACTTTTATTTCGATTAATTAAAAATACCGGTTTGGTGGCGTTGGGGACCTTGATCCTTGCCTTTGCCACCGCTGTTTTCATCCTGCCCTTTGATTTAGTGATCGGCGGGATGAGCGGTCTTGCTGTCGGCATCGACCGCCTTTGCCCCTGGGAGTGCGTCAGCAAGGATCTTTTGATCACCCTGCTCTGCTGGGGGTTATTTCTCTTGGGTTTTTTACTTCTCGGCAAGCGGTTTGCCGCCAAGACCTTGGTCTCTGCCCTGCTTTATCCCATCGGTGTCGCCGCCTTTTCCCGCTTGGCAGAACCCAATGTTCTGGGCGGTTTTTTCCATCTGCCCGCGGGGGAGCATCCCCAAATCGCCATGCTTTTGGGCGCGCTCTTTGGCGGGCTTTTGATCGGCGTGGGTTGCTCTTTGACCTTTTTGGGCGGCGGCTCTTCGGGCGGTACCGATATTATCGCCTTTTCGCTTTGCAAATATTTCAAAAAGTGGCGCAGTTCTTATGTTATTTTTGCGGTGGATGCGTCCATCATCCTTTTCGGGATGATTGCGCTGGGGGATCTTACCCGCTCCCTGCTGGGCATCCTCTCTGCGTTTCTTTGCGCCTTGGCGGTGGACCGCCTCTTTTTGGGCGGTAACCGCGCCCTTTCGGCGCAGATCATCTCGGATCATTATGAAGAGATCAACCAAGCCATCATCAAACATCTGCAACGCACCACCACCCTGCTTTCCGCCAAGGGTGGCTACAGCGGCGCGGATAAAACGATGCTGCAGGTCAGCTTTTCGATGCGCCAATATGCGCTATTGATGATGATCATCGAGCAATACGACCCCAATGCCTTTGTCACTGTCCTGAAAGTGCAGGAGATCAACGGCGAGGGGTGGCGATGATTATTTCAGTTCGTCGCAATAATGGGCGCGCTCCCCGCCGATGAATTTGGGGCGGGTGCGGGCGGCGAGCACCAAGGCATCGCCGATCTGATTTTGCTTCAAGCGGCAGGGGACCGCCACCGCCTGCAGATGCATCCCGATCAGCGTTCCGCCGATATCCATCCCCGCTTGGCCTTGGATATTTTCCACCGCGACGGGGGCCTCCAACAGCCCATAAACGGCGGTGGCAAAGGAGCCGCCCGCTTTGGGTTGGGGCAGGACATTGCAGATGGGATAGCCCCGCTTTTGCGCCGCCGCCGATTCCAAGATCAGCGCGCGGTTGAGGTGCTCGCAACATTGGGCGGCAAGTTCCACCCCTGCGGCGCGGCAGGCTTCCAGGATCCCCTCCGCCACCGCTTGCCCGATCTCGGGGGCAGAGTCGGTGCCGATCTTTTGGCTGATAATTTCGCTGGTGGAGCAACCCACCACCAAAAGATCACCCTTCTTCAAATTGGCTGCCGCGATGAGTTCTTCTGCGGCGGCTTTGGCTTGATTCTTATATTCGTTCATTTTTATTATCCTTTCGGAGGTTATTTATGGAGATTTCTTGGGAACAACTGAAAGAAAAAGAAGTCATCGTGGTCGCCTCGGGGCGAAAGCTGGGGTACCCCAAAGACCTGATCATCGATTGCTCCTGCGGCAGGATCGAGGCGATCCTGCTCTGCGAGCGGAGCGGATTTCTTTTTCATAAGGACTCCTTGCGCATCCCTTGGTGCGATGTGGAACGCATCGGCGAGGATGTGATCTGGATCTGCAAGGAACCGAAATGCTAAAGCGGGGTTCACCCCCGCTTTTTTATTAAACCAAATAAGTGCAAACTCTCTTGCTGTTTCATTTGCACAAACTTTTTTTCTTTAAAATGAGATGCAGTTTTTGATTTCCCGAACCGAAGGCGTATGTCGATACGTCGAGGGGCGAAAATCGGAAAATGCGCTCATTTTATGAAAAAAATAAATGTTCGATCAGTATCTTCAAACCAATCGCGATCAAGATCGCACCACCAAAAATTTCCGCTTTTTGTTTCAACAAACCGCCAAAAAGTTTGCCGATATAAACACCCAAGGTGCTGATGACCATGGTGGCGACGCCGATGACGGCGGCGGTGAAGATGCCTTCGCCATAGCCCCGGAGTTCGGTGGAAAAGCCCACGCCGACCGCCAGCGCATCGATGCTGGTGGCGACCCCTTGGATCAGCAGGTTTTTGCAGGTAAAGGGATTGCAGGCGCAATCCTCCTCTTCTTCCTTTTTCAAGGCACCGCGGATCATATTAAAGCCAATGCCGCCCAGCAAAATGAAGGCGATCCAATGATCGATGGGCTCAATATATTTGAGGCAGGAAAGCCCCAAAAACAGCCCGATCATCGGCATCAGCGCCTGAAAGATCCCGAAGGTGACCCCATCGGCAAGGGCGTGGCGAAACTTAAAGCGGGTGCATTGCATCCCATTGGTGATAGACACCGAAAAGGCATCCATCGCTAAGCTGATGCCTAATCCCAAGGCATAAAAAAACAGTGTCATTTCAAAATCTCCTTGATCTCTTGCGCAGTTTTGGGCGCGGCTGTGTTGCCACGCTCTGCCGCAAAGGCGGCGATACCGTCGAGGGCGGCGCGGTCGATGGTTTTATAGTCCAATTCTTCAAAGTAGGCGGCATCCTTTTTGCTTGCCGCCTTTAGATCGGAATAAATCGCTTCGCCGACCCCTTGGGCAGAATAGGAATATCGGTCGGCAAGATCCTTTAACATCTGCTTATAGTCCTCATACCCGCCATCGACGGCATACCGCTGATTGCCCTTGGTATAATAAATATATTCACCCTCCCGCCGGGGCAATGCTTCATAAAAAGTGGGGAGCAAAAAGAGCATCTCCTCTTCCCCCGCCCAAGGCTTGACCTGAAAGAGGTATTCTCCCCCTTTTTCCGGCTCGGTGCGGGAGATAAAATGCTCCCCCGTTCCCATCACGCAGACAGTCAGGGTGCGCTCGGGCAAAAAGCCGAAGAAATCCTCGGTGACCTCCACCTCATAAAAGGTATTTGCCACCGTTTCACTCTCATAATATGTAATGTCGCGGTCCTGCTTTTGAACGCTTAAGACCTTGCCGGCAAAAAAGAGTTGCCCCTCTTCCATCGCCACCTCGGTGCGATAGAACAGGTCTTCCAGCTTCATCACATCCTCTTGGGATTTACTGCAACCGCACAGCAACACGGCAAACAGCAACACCCAAGCGATCCAATTAAGTCTCTTCATCGGCAACCTCCTTATAAATCTGGCTGTAATAAAGCTTTTGACGCTCCATAAAGTTATGGTCGCCGAAATACATACTGTAGATGACCCCTTCGATCTCGGTATAATATTGCTTTTCAATCTTCTCCTTAATGGCAAGGGGCAACGCATAGGACCGCTCTAAATCCAGCTTCAAGGGGCTGACCGAGGTATCGATCCAATCCCGATGGAAGATGTTCGTCTTGCGCTCGGCAGTCAGCATGGTATCGCTCAGGCGGGCGATCTCCAAGGTGGTTCCGTAGTCGGTACGCAGGTAGGCGCGGATCAACCGCGGCGCCCAGGCATCCTCGGCATCGTGGACCAACAGTTCCATTGCGGTGATATCAAAGACCGAAGCCCCTTCGGGCATCTCCAGCGCGAAGGTGGAGGCGGTTCCCAATTCAAAATCGTCTTTGCCGAGGGTATCCAAATTATAATCTTTATAATAAGAGCCGTCAAAGGCATAAAGGAACTTCACCCGCAGGGTCATCGTGCCGTTATAGCCCAAGGTCTCAAACTCCGAGAAAGGATTACTCAAGGAATCCTTAAAGAGTTGGTTTTGGTTTTCCAAGCCAACGGTCTCGATATCCAGCAGCAGGGTATCTCCGTTCATCAACCCCAACTCCACATTGGCTTCCTTTTTAATCTGTTTGGTATGCACCGCGCCCTGCTTTTGGCAAACCTGCAACACATAGGAATACAGCGCCTGCACCTGCTGAAAATGGGCATTTTCTTCGGTCGCCAAAGGCAGAACTGCCTCGGTACGGTCGGCGGAGAAGATCCATTCCTTCTGCCAGATTCCCTTCGCCAAAAGGGTGCGCTCGCCGCCCAGCAGGCAGGCGATCTGCGCTGAGGCGCAATGCCATTCATCGTAGTTCCCTTGGGCATCCGGGAGTAGCATCAGCTTGTACTCTTTAATATCAAAGGGAGAGACGGATTGGGGCAGAATGAGGGTAAAATAATCGGTGCCGCCGCTCTCAAAATTATCGATCCGCTTATTCTGCAGGGTATATTCCATAATTTTGCCGTTTTGGAGCGTCATCACCAAATTGAGGTTGCCCCGATCCAGATCCACCGATTGGGGCTTCAAAGGATCTTTTTTAGCGGTTTTTAAAATCACCTGCACCCGATTGGATGCGCCAAAGCTATCCAATGCGGTAAGGACGGGATCTTTGGCATCATACGCGCCCATTGAGAGCCGCTCTTTGAGCACCGCTTCATCCGCAGACCACCGCTCGCCGTACCAAGCGGCGGCAAAGGTGATGCCGCCCACTGCCATAAGCAACAGGATCATAGCATAAAGGCGGCGGGCAAAGGAGCCGAACAAACGCTCTTTCAGTTGCTTTTTTTGCAGATCACGGCGCAACCGACGGATTCCCCAGCGCACGCGCACGCGGATCGCTTGCCATAACCGCCCGCTTTCTATTTGATTGATCCAACTTTCCTTCTTTTTCAAGCACGGATCTCCTTTAAACGATATTATTCACCCTATATCTTACCATAAAAATATGAAAAAATATAGTATGCCGACCCATTTTTTAAGTTTTTTTGAATAATTTTTCCGTCCCTTGCCAAACTATAGCCGAGAAGAGTCGAACACACATCGCCCAAAAGGCGCGCATATTGGCGCTTTTCGGTCGTGTTCGCATTGTAAGGCGCCGGCCTTCCTGCTGCAAAGCCAACCAAAAATCGCTCAATATCCACGCCTCTTGGGTGCAAGGCAGTTTTAAGCCATAAATTTTTGTTCGAACAATGAACGATTTGTTTAGCATACCGGCGTATGGTGAACAAATCTGAAGCCGTGCGAGCATAAATTTATAGCTTAAAACCGATGCGGGTTCGACTCTTCTCGGCTATGTCATGAAACCCAAATCTAAAAGGAGATGTTTTGAAAATGGTAAATAAAATCGCATTGTCGCTGGTCATTATCGGCGCGCTGAACTGGGGCCTGGTCGGATTATTCCAATTCGATCTGGTGGGCTGGATCTTCGGCGGTATGGATGCGCTGGTCAGCCGCGTGATCTTCACGCTGGTGGGCTTGGCAGGCATCTGGTGCATCAACCTGCTCTTTAAACACTTAGGCCCCGAAAAAGAATAAAGTCTAAAAACCCGCGAAGGTGAATTTCACCTTCGCGGGTCTTATTCAATTAAGTTTGGATCAAACCGTCTTCATCCATTCACGGACGATCAGCGGTGCGTCTGCTATGGTGACGATACCGTCCTCATTCAAATCCGCATTGGCAATATGGATTTGAACCTGCGGATCTACGGCATATTGCAAAACTGCCAGAGGATCCATAATCGTTAGCAATCCATCCGCATCGGCATCGCCTCTCAAGCGTGCCAGAGTGATCTGCGCCGTCGCAGAAGCATCAACAACGTCGCCTTCACCATTTTTTGCATTGGTGACGCTTACATTCAGGAAACCGTCTTCCACAAAGCCGAACTTCTCGACCTTAACAGTAACGGTAATGGTAGCACCTGCCTGGACGTCCTTGATGTTGGCAGCAAATCCGCCATCCTGCCATTGAATGTCGCTGCCCCAGAAAAGATTTTCGGGTGTTACATTCTTAATGGTATACTTGGAATTTTCCGCGGGGGTGATCGCGATCTTTGCTTCGGTCAGCGCGTAGGGCAGGGTGATGACCACATCGACCTCTCCACCTGCTTGGACCAGGTTCCCGGTGGAAACATTCACCTTGCCGACGGAGCGCACCAGATACGCATCACAATACTCACACGGATTGATCTCTTTGCCTGCGGGAGCGCCTTCTTCGGTCCAATTGCCGCTATAGGTATGCTCCGCTCTTCCCGAGCCGATCGCAACCGCATCTGCGCGATCGCAGCAATCAAAGGTCATCGTACCGTCGTCGGTACAATCGACGGCGTTGGGAACCAAGGTACCTACACAGTTTTCGGTCTGAACCCCACCGCACTTGGCGCAGGATGCGCTATGGGTACCGGCGGTGACAACGCCGCCTGCAATCACCAGATCATCGTTGGCAGACCAAGCACCGAGCTCGCAATCGCCGGTGAAGTTTTTGCCGCAATCCTTACAGTGGATGGTATGGGTTGCAGTGCCCGCGTTGGGTGTATACTCGAGCGCGGACGCGGGATGCTCGCAGGTCGCCGCGGTGACGACTACGTTTTCATTGCCCACCGTCAGGACATTGCCCGCAAGGGAACTCAAGGTTCCTTCGGTTATTCTGTAATCGGTGTTGGCATTCAGCGTCACCGTCTCTCCGGGGAGCACGTAGTGGGTAGCGGTGACCGCTCCGTCTGCCATAACGAGAACTCTGCGGATCTGATTTTCTGCGGTACCAAACCAGACCTCATCGTCCTTCAAGGTGAAGTAGACCGGCTCTTGACCGGCGACCTGATTGTTGTTGCTGTTCCAGGCTGCCACCGTAACAGATCCTTTTGCGATCATCTCATAGCTGACTCCGCCAAAGGTCGTCTTACCGGCGGCTTGACCCGAGGTTCCGAGACGGTAGGTTTCGGCAACGTTTCCGTATCCGTATACGTTCTTCACTTTACCGTTTTCCATCGCCGCCTTAAATGCATCTTCACTGGTAAAACCAAAGAGGAAGGACGCGGAGATATTGGTGGTATTGATCTCCGGCATAGTGATAATATTGTAAAATTCACCATCATCACCGGGTGCCGCAGAGACGCCGCCAAAGACAGCAAAGGCGGTATTTCTTTGCGCGGTACCGTGTTTTTTGGCTTTTTTCATCGTACCGTTGAAGATAAAGCCGTTTACTGTTACCGCGGTGCTTTCGTTCTCTACAAGACCTACCAAAGCGTTCACGTGCGTATTCTGCGGAGCTATAAGGTCTAAGCCCGACCAGACGCGGGTAAAGGTCGGTGTGGTATCTTTGACAACGCAACCAAAGCTCGATACATTGCCTCTACCGTTACCGGTTTTAGACTCGGCCGATCCGTTATAGAGACCGAAATCGCGGATCTCGCAATCGCCGAGGAAGGCGATCAAGCCGATGGAGCCGCCCATATCGTCGCCATAATAAGTGGTATTTCCGGTCGACGCATCCTTATGATAGTAGATCTTTACATTTTTAAACCCATAGCCATGGCCGTCGATGGTACCGGCAAAGACCTTTTGGTCTTTCATTTTAATTCCCAAAGGACCCATAGACACGTCGCCGAAGTCGACATCCCTCTTCAGATGGAAGGTGAATCCTTCAAAGTAGTTCCCTGCCGGAGCTGCCTTTGCATAGTCGTCCATCGCATCCCAATCGGCCTTGGAATCGATCAGCCAGTCGTTATTTTTATTGAAGTCTTTATATTTTTCGTATTGAGTGAAGGTGGGCCAGAAGCCTTCTTTCAACTCAAGGTTCTCCGCCAACGCCGCTTCAGCGTTGATCGCACTGTTAAGAGCCAACAGATCTTCATCGTCGATCGCTTTTTGCGCGGCGGTCTTCCAAGTGGTGATCTCCGCACCGTTGGCAAACTCATCGAGGTTCAACCCTTCATATTTTGCCATCAATTCGCGCAACACCGCGATCTGGCTCTTGATCGCTTCCGAATTATCGACGGTGACCTCGATGGTGACATCCTCATTGCCCAGCTCCAACAGATCTCCGTTGAGGACACTGCTGCTGCCGACCAGGATGGAATCAAAGGACTCTGCCTTTTCGCAGACCAACTGCACGGTGGTACCGGCGGCTCCGTACATTTCGCCGATGACCGCGCCGCTGTTTGTAAAGGTGATCTTGCGGATCTGATCGGAGCCATCGTTAGCACCGAAAGCGACCTTGCCGTCCTTCATCGTGAAGTAAACGGTATCAACGCCTGTTGCAGCGGGTTGCTTGCCATTGATGATCCACGCGCCCTCCAAAGCGGAAGATACATTGCCGTAGTTGACAATCGGATAAGTGACCGCATCGATGGTTGTGGAGCCTGTGGCATAGACATTGTTTGCCCCGTTCACTTTATTATAAGACGAGAACATTTCTGTTGCCGTGGCGCAGTCGATCAATATGTTGTAGAAGGAGGTCTCGCGCTCATGGGTAGTGAGACCGTATCTGGCATCTGCCGCAGACAAGGTGCCAAAGAAGTAACCGCCGTTGATGGAGACCGACGAATACTGGGAATGAGCCATCAGACCCGCAGCCATATTCGTGCCGGCGGTCGCCCCCGCGGTAATTGCCGCGCCGGACCAGACGTTGCTCAATTCGGCGTGGTCGTTGACATAGTTGGTCGCCATACTCGCGCCGTTTTCCTGATGCAAGGCTTCGCCGAAGGTAGCTACATAAAGGGTTCGGCTGCTATAGATCGTTCCGTCAACGGTGATCGAGCCGCTATCAACACCGAAGTTATTGATACGTGCCTTATTGCCCAGCTTTCCGATCATACCGACCGCGATGTGCGAATTGGTAGAGGAGGTATCCAAAGTTACACGGACATTTATGTTCTTGAAGGCGTGATTATGACCCTCGATGGTGCCGTTGAAACGATAGGCAGCATCGTCCACTTCTCCGTTATCACCGAAACTCAAGGGAAGCATCGGTTGATCTTCAAAATCGATATCATTAAGAATGTGGAAGGTTTCACCTTCAAAGGTGTTGGTCTCGGAGAGCCGGATCATCGCCATCCAGTCTTCCGGCGAGGTGACCGCCCATTCTTTGCTGCGATTGAATTCCTGATATGCTTCATACGCTTCTTCGTAATCTACAGCACTGGGATATTTGCCGGGGAGCAATGACATAATATGGAGAAAGCCATCTTCGCCGGATTCGATCTCCAGCAATGTTTTGATCGCATCGAGATCTTTTTCGCTCTTTGCAAGTTCGGCCTGGGCTTCCTTCAGCCAAGCTTCAAGCACCTCCTCGCAATCAAAGAGAGAAAAATTGAGTTTCTCATATTTCGCGACTCTCTTCGCCAACTCGGTGGTTTTGAGATGGAGCTCGCCATCGAGAGTATATGTGATATTGATCGTGATATCTCCGGCGGGAACGGTCAGATCATAGCCGTTGAGCGCAGAGGCGAATTCCTTTTGTTCAATGGTGACAGAATCGGCGACCAGCAGATTCAGGTCATTGAGCAGATTGATCTTGGCACCCTCTTTGAAATAGTATGTACCGGAGGCACTGCCCTCGATGATAACCTTGCGATAAATGCAATCGCTCTCTTTTTTCGCCATATAGAGGTTGCCGTTATCGTCGACGGAAATGATATACGCGCGGTCGGAGGATTGATGGGTGGGATCGAAACGACGGTTTACCGCCCAGACCGCCTCTTCCGGCGAATCTACCATATAGGCGGCATTGGTCTCTTCGGGAGTGTATTTATGAACAATATCTTTAGTGAAAGTGATGTCGGTGTCGGGAAGTTCAACATAGCTTTTATAAATCGTGTTGCCTGCTTCGTCCGTATCTTTGACACTGTAGGGATCGTAATTTGCGCGGTGGCGGATTGCATTTTTACCTACAGCGTAGGAATTGTATATGCCGAGGTTTTCAATGTCGGTATATGCATTATAGTGAATACAGATGGCGGCGGGATTATAGTTCACGTCGCAGTTGAGGGTACCGGCACCGATAGAGTTATAGACTTTAACAGCGTTGGTTGTATAACCGATCAGGTCGGTGGCCCCGCGCTTACTGCCGGTATTATTGACCGTACCGGCGAAGAAGCAGTTATCGATCGCGCCGCCTTCGCCCCAACCGATCAAGCCGGAAACACCGTTCTTTGCGCCGTCAAGAGTTGTTTGGCCTTTTGAGTTTGTCTTGGTGTTGTTGGTGACCGTCATGGTACTCCAGCAGTTCTGCAACAGACCGCCCGTTCCGATGTAGCCCGCAAAGGAGCCGACACCTTCGTTACGGTCGGTCACTGTATCTTCACCGGCGAAAATAAGCTCGCCGCCGTCCAGACCCAGATTCTTAATGGTACCGCCGGTCAATGCAGCGACCAGACCGCCGTACTTATAGGATCTCTCAGCGGTGGTATCCCCGATATTAATGGCCATATTGACAAAACGATAGCCCTGACCGTCCAGAACGCCCTGGAAGGCCATTTCGTTTACGGTCAGTGGGTCGGCTTTCGTGCCTTTGAAATCGATATCGTTGGTGACCAGCAGGGTCTTTCCGATAAACATCGAGTCGGCGGCAGCGGCGGCATTCCAGTCCTCCGCATCGGAGATATAATAGGTCGATGCGTCGGGATCATACCCCAACTCTTCGTAGTACCCCTTGACAGAATACCGAAGGATCAGCCCGGAGACCAGATTTCCTTTATTGGCGGCAACAAATTCTTGATCGATCTGCGTACCGATCTTTTCGTAGATCAACCGCTCGTGCTCCAAATCGGTCGCCTCATATTCAGCGATCTGATTGGCAATTTCATCGCGGGTCTCCTCAACGGTATAACCGTCGATCTCCGCGACAAAATGCTCCGGCTGCAAAGCATCATACTTCTTTTGCAGCGCGGAAAGAACTGCGGAACCGGTCTCTGCGCCCGCAGGGACAACAATACCCGCAAGCATGGAAACCAGCATGATCACAGCGGCTATAGCAGATAGCCATCTTGTTTTCTTCTTTACCATAATCACTTCCACCTTAACACTAAATTTGCGCCTAATATATAAAAAGGCTATTATATAGCCTAATTATAGCACGACCGCCCTTTTTATAACAGCACTTTATGTTGCTTTTTTTCAACACTATGTTGTATATATAATATTATAAATAAAATGAACGAAGGACCCCGAATCGGGGTCCTTCGTTCATTCGAGCGACCAATCAATGGGCTCTTTCAAAAATTCGTTTGCTTTGATGAAATGGCCGCACCCGAAAAATCCGCTGTGGGCAGAAAGGGGGCTGGGGTGCGCCGATTCCAAGATCAGATGGCGGGGATTTTTTATCAGTTCCTTTTTTGCGCGGGCGTGGCTCCCCCAAAGCAAAAAGACCAGCGGTTCGGGACGCTCATCCAGCAGGGTGATGATCCGATCGGTCAGTTTCTCCCAACCCTTGCCCCGATGGGAGGCAGGCGCGCCTTGACGGACGGTCAGCACCGTATTGAGCAGCAGTACCCCTTCTTCCGCCCATTTTTGCAGGCAGCCGTGGGCGGCGGGCGGAATGCCCAATTCCCGCTCCAATTCTTTATAAATGTTCTTCAGCGACGGCGGCAGAGCAACCCCTTTACGCACCGAAAAACACATTCCGTGCGCCTGCCCTTCTCCATGATAGGGGTCCTGCCCCAAAAGCACCACCTTGACCTTTTCATAGGGGGTGGCTTTCAACGCATTAAAAATATCGCCGGGCGGCGGAAAGACAGCACCTGCGCGGTATTCCGCCTTCAAAAACTCCCGCAGCTGCAGATAATAGGGTGCGGAAAATTGGTCTGCCAGCAGGGCATCCCAACTATTGCCGATATGAACCATACCATCGCTCCTTTATTTTTGAAAGATGAACCTTATATGAACTAAGTTTAACATAGTATTTTCAAAATTTCCATTGAATTTTTCTGCAATAAGTTATATCATAGTTATAAAGACGATCTTAAAGGAGGCGCAGCGGCGTTGAATTCACGCAAAGCATTGGTGATCTTGAATCCCAAAGCAGGAATGAAAAAATCCAAAAAAGATATGTTTGAGATCGTGGACCGCTTAAGCAAAAAGGGCTATCGTGTCTCTATCCAGACCACCACCTGTAGCGGCGACGGTACCCGCTTTGTTCTGGAATACGGCGCCCATATGGACCTCATCATCTGCTGCGGCGGCGACGGCACCCTCAACGAGGTCTTAAACGGCCTGCATCAAGCCCATCTTTCGGTTCCGCTGGGGTATGTTCCCGCAGGTACCACCAACGATTTTGCCCGCACCTTTTCCCTGCCCAACAAGGCAGAAAAATGTATGGACCTTATTCTGGGCGGTTGGCCGCGGAACTGCGATTTAGGGCGGTTCAACGACCGAAATTTCACCTATATCGCTTCGCTGGGCGCCTTCACCAACGTTTCCTATTCCACCCCGCAAAAGTTGAAAAATATTTTCGGTCATTCGGCATACCTTTGGGAGGGCATCAAGGAGATCCGCAATATCTCCCCCTTTGAGGCGACCATCACCGCCGACGGCGAAACCTATGAGGGCGAATTTGTCTTCGGTTCGGTCTCCAATTCCTCCTCCATCGGCGGGCTCTTTAAACTCAACTCGCTGGACGTTCGAATGGACGACGGCGAATTTGAATTGATGCTGATCCGCAACCCCAAGAATCTCGCCGATCTGCACGGCATCGTGCAGGGGCTGGTGCGGGGAAAATACGACCCCCGCTATGTTGTCTTCACCCACGCCAAGGCGGTGGATGTTCACACCGAAAAGCCCCAGACCTGGACCTTAGACGGCGAATCCGGCGGCGAGCAGCAGGATGTCCATATCGAAGTCCTGCATAACGCATTCCAACTGATTGTATAAAAAGCAATAAATCCCCTCAACCGCAGATTTTAAGCGGGTTTGAAGGGATTTTTTATGTCCGTTTTATCGGACACATCTTGGTTTATAATAAGATCATCAAAACAAAGAAAAAGGAGATGATCTTATGAGTATTTTATGGTATTTAGGGGTATGCGGTGCGTTTTTCGGAGGATCGTTTCTTCTCCATCAGCGCAATGAGGTTCGCGCGCTGAAAACCAAATTGGAACGCGCTGAGCAACCCGCGCCGATCGAGCGAAAATTCCGTTGCCATACGGTGTGAAAGGTTTGCCTTCGGCAAAATGAGGTTGCGCGTTGCGCAAATGATGTTGGCTTTCGCCAAACGATGTGTGCCTTTGGCACAACGATGTTATGCTACGCATAAATTAAGGAAAAAAACAAGCAGAATGCAATTTGCATTCTGCTTGTTTTAATTATTGTGGCTTTATTTAATTTTGATATATGCCCAGATAAGACGGTGGTCGCTGGCGGTCCAAGCCGTATCAGTAAAAGCCGTTCCTTCCACCGGATTTCCGTCTTCATCATAGAGTTGGGCGCTGGTATTCAAGCCGGTCGCTGTGGTAAAATCGTTTTCCGCCGACTCATAGTAGACCACATTATTGTTGACCAGAATGTTATCCACCATACTTCCGGAATAGGAGTTGGTCGCAACATAAGTATCAAACAACTTTCCGCCGTTGAGAGGAGTTATGGTTTCCCCGCCCTCTGCTGCGTTGAACACCTTTTCCATTTTATATGCGCCCAAGTTGAAGTCGCCGGCACAGACCACGCGATCATTAGTATGGTCGATCTCATCGTCTATTTTCCCGTTCATATACTCGACGATATACTGTATCTCTGCGGCGGCAACATCGTCGGTAATGATCGCCAAATGGGTGTTATAGAAAATGATATCGGTTCCTTGATCATACACACCGTTGCCGTTTAGGTCGATCTTATACCAGGTAAAGGCGCGGGGAGAACCGCTGGTGTCATCCAGCCGATTGGTGGGATCATCGATCTGCCCTAATCCTTCAAATTTCACCGTTTCAAAAGTAATAATCGGATATCTGCTGATAATGCCGTTTCCGGCAGTACCTCCTGATGAATAAGTCTTTGTCGGGACATGGTGCATATGCTCGTCTATGTCGGCATTCGGATCATACCAACTCAACCCTGTGTAGATCTCTTCAAGTACATCTGCGCCGCCGGTGTAAACCGAATGGTTTGAAATAAGCTCCTGGAATCCCATAATATCGGCATCGGCGGCGTTGAGCTCCGCCAATACTTCCTCTTTGCGGCTCAAAGCGGTGCCGATTCCGCTGGTGCCTGCAGGATTATAATAAAGACCTTTAACATTATAGGAGAGCACCTTCAGATAGGCATCTTCGCTCTCGCCCTTATACTCAAAGGGGGTCGCATCCGCCTCTTTCATATTAAATACATAGCGGATGATCTGATAGGCGTCGTTGATATCGACGTCGTAGTCGCTGTCCACATCGGCGGTCAGTTTATCGTCAGATGTTATTTCAGTGCTATTTTTTACTGCCAACTGCACCACTTTCAAAACGTCCAGAACGTTGATGGCATCATCGGCTTTGACATCGCCGCGGTCGGCATCAAAGCCAACGTGGACGGTGAAGGTATTCTCCTTCGCATCGTTCGCCGCCTTGGGCGCGCGCTCAAAGGTCAGGGTGTTTCCTTCGATGGAGACACCGCTCTCTGCGCAGGCATAATAGTTTGCCCCCAAATCGAAGTTCAGCTCAATTGCACGCCCTGCGACACCGTAGGCATAGCGGGTGGGATGCTCCGCACATTCGCCGTTTTCATCTTTGGCACATTCGCAGACCATTTCAATGCGGCAGATCTGATTTTCCTTATCGCCGAACCGCACCTCGCCGTTTTCGTCCAAGGTATAATAGACGCGCTCGCCGTAGTTTTTATCGACATAGTTATTATTGACCGCCCAGGCTGCCGCCGCATTGCTGAATACGGTGTTGGACGCGTTAAAGGTAGAGAAATGTTCTTTCTGAGTTGCGTTGGCTTCCTGAGACGTAGAAACAGGGGTATATTGGTCGAATTTCAAGACAGATTTAACACCGTAGACGTTCTCCATACCTCCCGTGGCACCCGCCGCAGTCACCACATTGCCTCTGAACAACATCGCGCTGGAATGAACCGGTCCGCTCATAGAATTGCAGACAAGGGCATGCTGGTAACCATAGCCCTGAATACCGTAGCCGGTCGTCTGCCCCAGATTGAAGCAACTATCGACCGTGGCATAGTGCTGGGGTTCGCCGATGATCCCCGCCACGTTTCCGCCGTTTTCCACGCTGATATCAGCATTGTTCCAGCACTTGCGGATCAATGTCCGATTCGCGCTCTGGGCTCCGTTCTTACCCACAATGCCGCCCACGACATTGGTCTCGTCTGTAATGTGCATAAGGTTCGCCTTGAACCGCGGCAATCCGGTGACGGTGATGGTCCCGCTCGCAATGCCGACGTTCTGAATCGATCTCGTGTTGGTGCTATCAGAGTAGTCGCCGATCACGCCGATCAGACCCACCGGACCATAGGGGCTATCCACATTGATGTTGATATTCTGAAAGACGAAATCGTGGCCGTCTAAGTTGCCGTCGAAGAACCAACCGTAGCAAAGCGGCAACATCTCCTGCCCGCCCATATTGATATCGGCGGTGAGATGGAGAGTGATCCCCTCAAAATTGACCGCATCGGGGTTTTCGACGAAATTGCTCATTTCAACAGCGGCAAGCCAATCCTCCTTGGAGTTCACATTATAATCTTTAATATCAGTGTTATATTTATAAGTATCATATTCGCTGATGGACGGATAGCCTTCGGGGGCGGTCACCTGTGCATCGGATCCGCTGCTTTCATTGGTATCGGGGACCCCAACCGCTGTAATATCGCGGCTGCCGATATAGATATACCCGTCGCGGTATTCGGCACCGTCGACCTGTATGGTATCCGTAACATCTTCTTCAAATACTGTATTAACATCGATTCTGGTCTGTGCAACATCGCAGGTGGCATTAGTACTTACTGTCGCGACCTCGCGGGGCGCGTAGTAAAGATAAGTGGGAACTTGGTCAGTGGGACTGCTTTTGTAGATCAACTGTACAACGCGGTTGTTTGCATCGCCGAAGCAGGGAACACCGCCGGAATCGACGTTGAGATAGATCGAGCAAACTCCGCTCTCTGCTGCTTTTCTGCCTTCATTGACGGTCCAGACCGCCTCGTTGAGCGTATCCTTCGTATTGCTGCTGTCCAAGGTATTCCCTTCAGTATTGACCGCATAAGTGTTTGTGATCGTACTCCCGCCGATCCCGGTAGTCGCTGCAGTTAATGTTCCCCGCGCAACGGAATGTTGGACAGTTGCCGTTACACCGCTCGCCTGAGCTCCAACAAAAGCATTTGCTGCAACGCCTGTTCCGCTACCGGTAACCACACCGTCGAAGATGCAACCGTCAATGGTGGTGGTGCCGGTCGCCTCCCCGATAAAACCGCCCACTTTGGCGTATTGGCCGGTTGCGGTATAGGTGGCATAGGAGGCGCACTTTTGGATGGTGCCGCCGTTGGCGATCGCCGCAAAAGCACCGAATTGCACATATTTAGTCGCTATCCAATAGTTTGCACCCGAATCGCTGTTCGTGAAATTGCAAGAATCGGCTAAGGTCAGATTTTGGATGGTGCCGGTCAATGTTCCGATCAGGCTCGCGCCGGTTTCGGAGGAACTACTCATTGCGATATTGGTAAACTTATAGCCCTTTCCGTCCAGCGTCCCCGCAAACTTTGTAATTTGAGTGGGGGCGGCGGAACTAAAGTCGATGTCCGCCAAAATATAGATGGTCTTTCCGGCACCGCCGTTGGTCGTGCCGTTGATTTCGGCTGCCGTAGCATTCCACTCATTTTTCGTGGAAACGTAATAACAGCTGCCCGATGCAGCTGCTGCGGGCAGAGCAAAGCACGCCAGCATAGATACCAGCATTATGATTGCCAGCAGGCCGGATACCGCCTTTTTCGATTTGTTCATTCCAAATACCACCTTTTTCGATAAAATTTACGCGTAATTTTGTACAATAGTCATATAGTTAATTCAATAATAACATATATTTTGGTTTTTTTCAACTATATTTCCATAAAAAAATTGCGATTCGCGCAAATTGATGCACGAATCGCAGTTTATGAGTTTTATACTTCCACCTCGGCAAAGAGCGCAAAATGGTCGGAGACAAAGCCCTCATTGATCCCCTTTTCGGGGACGCCCGGCCGCTCATAGCAATAGGTGAATTTTTGGATCTCGACGGGGGTATGACTGCCGCCGACAATATAGTCGATGACCCGCTTTCCATCGAGGTGTTTAAAGCCGTTATTCGTACCCACGCGGATATCGCCCAAGGCGCACTTGCCCTCTTTGGCAGCCGCTTCGGCGGCGGGACGCAGATCATAAAATGCCTTGGTATCCATCAACGCGTTATACTTTTCTTCCTGATAGCCGATGTTGAAATCGCCCATAAAGATATAGGGTTCCTCCCCCGCAATTTCACATTCGTTTTCAAATAAGCCGCGGATCACCTTGATCTGCTCGATATCGTCATAAAACCCAAAGTGGGTGGAGCCGATGCGGATGATCTTTCCGCTCTCTTTTTCTTTTAAGCGCACCCAATTGCAGATGCGGGGATAATATTGGCCAAATCCCGGCGGATAGGGGGTATCGGGCGTTTCGGAAAGCCAGAAACTGCCTTCCTCTACCTTCTCAAATTTATCCTTTTTCCACATCACCGGCTCTGCCTCGTTGCTGCCCTTCAGCGAACCGCGGTAGAGATAATACATATCGTATTCTTCTCTGAAATCCTCCCGCAGCATCGATTTCCAAAGTTCGTCGACCTCCTGCATCCCGACGATATCGGGATCATATTTTTTCACCAGCCATTGAAAGCGATGGCGGCGAACCGAAACTTGACACTCGGGATCTTCGCTCTTTTTATAGGCGGCATATTTCATATTTTGGCATAAAATCTTCAGGTTCATCGCAACATTTTCCTTTCGATACAAAAATGCAGAGCGGTATCCGCTCTGCATTTTATTTTCTATTGTTCAGACAGAGCAACCAAGCGGATATGGAGTCTTATTTCGCGTTTCCGTTATAGTATTCTTCATAGGAAACCGAGGTGCCGATGCGGAAATCAGCCAACACCGCAAAGTGGTCGGAGACCGGCCCTACCGGAATTCCTTTTTCCTCTACGCCGATGCGGTCATACAGGAAGGTATAATAGTCCACCGCTATTTGCTTACGCGGCAGAGAGAAGATATAGTCGATAATATTGCTTCCGTTATCCTTCTCATAAGCGCCGCTGGTGCCGTCGCGGATATCGCCCATCTGGCAATGGCCGGCGACAGACATATCGTTCGCAACATCGCGCATATCGAACAGCTCCTTACCGTCGCAGAGCGCACGGTAGCTATCGGTATCAAAGTGAATATTGAAGTCGCCCACAATAAAGGGGTAGGCATCGGGATGCTCCGCGCAAACCTTGATAAACAGACTGCGCAGGTAGATGATCTGCGGTTGGGTATAGCCGTCCGGATTGTTCTCGCTCCGGGGGAAGCCGAAGTGGGTGGAAAAGAAGAGGATCTTTTCGCCGGTGGCTTTATCCTCCAGCTTGACCCAATGGGCAATACGGGGATAATACTGATTGTTCATTGTGCTGACCTGATTGGGGCTTTCGGAGAGCCAGAACTGCCCTTTATCCAAAAGATTATATTTCTCGGTCTTCCACAAAATCGCGCAAGCCTCGTCGCTTCCCGAAGAGGCACCGCGGTATTGATAGCTCATGGTATAGTCCGGAAACAACTGAGGGAAGGCCTCGATCCAGAAGGCATTGGCCTCCTGCGTTCCGATAATATCGGGATCATTCTGCTCCACCAGCTTTTGCAGGCGGTACATACGCACAGCGCCTCCTAAGCCGGCCGACTCGTCACCCGAATCGTCTTTACGCACGTTTTGAGACATAATTCGGACCTTGGTGCCGCTTTCGTCCGCCTCATACACCGCCAAGGGATCCTCGGAATCGTTCGGGTCGATCAGCCCGTTTCCGTTATTGGGCTTATTCGTACCGGTATCCTCTTGATTATCTTGATTATCCTCATCTGCAGGGGTATCATTCCCATTATCGTCAACATTGCTGCCGCCACTGTTGCCGCTGTTGCTGACCGAGCCGCCTAAATTGGAAAGGTCGACCTTGCCGCTGCCGTCCAGCAAATTACCGTCGGCATCGCATTTGCCTGCAAGGACCGGATCGTCGGTCTCTATGAGTTCAATGCGCGCATCGCCGGTATAGGGAACCTCGACCTCCTGATCCTTATGGAAGGTCGGAAGACCGCCCTTATTGCCCATCATCTCTTCGCTGTAGTTTCTTCCGGATACACAGCCCGAAAGCATCGAAAGGCTGATCGCCAGGATCCCCAGCAAAGCAATGCATTTTGTCCGTTTCTTCATGTTCGAACCTCCTCTTCCGCAACGCGCGGAATTTACGAGACAGTATTAGATATTAGCATTATAACATTTAAATGCAACTTTTCCAACGACTCAATGTTGTTTTTATTTAACACAATGTTGCTAAATTTCGCAAAAGATAAGCACAAAGTTTTTATAAAAACATTTGATTACAGCCGCACCCTTTGGTATAATAAAGATAACAACAGTTCAAAGGAGAGCTATTATGCTTGAAAGAAGCAGCGGCGTTTTGCTGCATATATCCTCCCTGATGGGGCCCTACGGCATCGGTGTTTTCGGTAAGGATGCCCTGCGGTTCATCGATTTTTTGAAGGAGGCGGGATTTAAAGCCTGGCAGGTTCTGCCCTTTTCCGTCCCCGACCTCTGCAATTCCCCCTATAAAAGTGTCAGCGCCTTTGCGGGCAATCCGCTGTTCATCGACCCCGAACAGCTGAAAGAAGACGGGCTGATCACCGAAGCGGAGCTGGAGGGCTGCAAAGCCGCCCAGCCCTATACCGTCGATTTTGACCTGCTCAAGGCGCAACGCACCGCTCTTTTCAATGCCGCCTTTGCCCGCTGCGATGCCGCCCTTAAGACCCGCATCGATGCCTGGCGCAGTAAGCAGCCTTGGATCGAGGATTTCGCCCTCTATGCCGCTCTGCAGCAGGAGACGGGCAAGGATTGGATCGATTGGGAACTGCCGCTGAAACTGCGGGAGCCGCAGGCCCTCGCCGAAGCGCAGGCGCGGCTCAAGACCGCCATCGATCGCGCGGTCTTTTTGCAATATCTCTTTTTCACCCAATGGCAGAAGATCCGCCGTTACGCCAATGCCCAAGGCATCCGGATCATCGGCGATATGCCGATCTACGTCTCCCACGAGAGCGCGGATGTCTGGAGCCATCAGCATCTCTTTGCGCTGGATGGCGAAGGGCGCGCCGAAGAAGAAGCGGGCGTTCCGCCCGATTATTTCAGCGAGGATGGGCAACGCTGGGGCAATCCTCTTTACGATTGGGCGGCAATGAAGGCCGACGGCTACCGCTGGTGGATCGAACGGTTGCAGACGGCAGGAGCTCTCTTCGACCGCATCCGCATCGACCATTTTCGCGCTTTTTCCGCCTATTGGGCGGTGCCTGCCGCTGCCGCCACCGCCAAAGAGGGGCAATGGAAGGCAGGGCCGGGGATGGACTTTTTCAACACCGTCTTCCAAAAGATCGATAAAAATCTGCTGATCGCTGAAGATTTAGGGGTGCAGGACGATGCCCTGCGCGCGCTTTTAAAGGAGACCGAACTGCCGGGAATGCGGGTATTGCAATTTGCCTTCCCCGGAATGGACAACGGCATCCATCTCCCCCATAATTATTCTGCCAACACCGTCGCCTATACCGGTACCCACGATAATAATACCCTCTTGGGCTATCTTTGGGAGCTGACCCCCGAAGACCGCCGCTATGCCCTGGATTACTGCGGATACCACGGCAAGATCTGGAAAGAAGGCGGCACCCAAAATCCCGCCATCCGCGCCTTGATCCGCGCCCTTTGGGCGTCCCACGCCGCGCTGACGATGGTGCCCATCCAAGACCTTTTGGGCTTCGGCGGCGATACCAAGATGAACCACCCCGGTATCGCCAAGGGCAATTGGGGCTACCGCCTGACCGAAGAGGCCTTCGCCCAGCTCAAACCCGCCGAATACCGCACACTTTCTGCTCTTTATAACCGCATATAACTAAAAAGAACCCAACCGCTCGGTTGGGTTCTTTTTAACTTCACTTTGCCGGAGGCAAAACTTCACTCGCTAAGCGAACTTCACTTACCCATAAGGGTAAATTTCACTTTATTTAAAGAAACCATTATATACCATTTTTCCAATACATAACAAGGTAAATATCCATAACCACGGACTCATCAGCGGATCGCCGTAGGCAAGCGAGCGGGTGCTTTTTTTGAGTTTTTTGCCCTTGCCCAATAGCCGATCCACCGTCGTTTCCAACAATTTAAGGGTGATAATGAGGATCAAGAAACAGGCGACGATCGCGATGATGATAAAAAGGCGGTCCTGCAATATGTAGCGGATAAAATCGTTGTATTTTGCCAGCAGTACCGCGATGCCGTTATTGATGGCGTGGGCGATAATGGCGGGCCAGATACTGCCGAACAACAGCGTCAGCACTCCGTAGCACACCCCTGCCACAAACAACGAGGGGATCTGCACCGGATTGGTATGGAACAACGCAAACAGCAGGGCGGTCAGCAAGACGCCGATAGTGACGCCGTATTTTTCATACTCGCTCTGCACCAAGCCCCGCAGCAGCAATTCCTCAAAAAAGGCGGGGAGCAACACGCCGATAAACAACAGCGTGGCGGGATTGGTACTGCTCAAATCGACGATGGTGGCATTGCCGTAGGAAAGGTGCAGTACCCCGCGGGCAAAGGCGGAACAGCCCAGATTGATCAGACTGCAGAGCAGGCAGACCGAAAGCCCGAACATCACAATGAACAGCCAATGCCGCGGATGGACCCATTTCAGCCGCAATGCGGCTCTTGCCTTATAGCGATGGGTGCGTTTATAGATCCAGATGGGGATCAGGTAGACCACCACATAGACCAGCGCGGTCAGCGGCGGATCAAAGGCGGGCAACCATTGGCGGCAAAAGCTCAGCCCCAAAAGCAGGCAAAGAACAGTCAGCAGCAGTAACGATATTTCTTTGGAGATATCGCGGCGGGAACTCATTCGTATACGATCCCTTTCCGCAATTCTTCTGCCTTTTCGGCAGAAACCGCCGCTTCTACCAGCGCCAGCGCAAAATCAATGGCGGTGCCTGCCCCGCGGGAGGTGATGATATTTTCACATTCGACCACCTTTTTATGGGAAATTTCGCAATCCATATCCTCTTCCATCGAGGGATAGCAGGCGGCAACCTTATCTCGCAGAAGACCCAAGCCGTTCAGCACCGAGGGGGCGCCGCAGATGGCGGCGATGGTCTTGCCCGCCTCGTTGGTACGGATCAAAAGATCCCGCACCGCCCCACTTTGATCCAAATTCACATAGCCGGGATATCCACCGGGCAGGATCAGCATGGAAAGATCTTCTTCATCGATCTCCCCGATGGTACTGTCGGCGCAAACGGGGACACCGTGCGCCCCCATCACCGTCTTTCGGTCGGTGATGGATACCGTTTCCACCTCGGCTCCGGCGCGGCGCAGCAGATCCACCGGTGCCAACGCCTCGATCTCTTCAAATCCTTCGGCTAATAACAAATAAATTTTATTCATTGATATACTCCGCTTCGTATTTTTTCAAAAGTTCTATGGGGCGATAACTCATTTTGGCTTTTTTCAAGCCCTCATCCCCCGCATCGTCCTCCCGATTGATCCGGAGGATCTCCTCGGGCAACGCCCGCACCAGCTCCCGATTGATCATCGGGTAAGCACCGCGCAAGTTGGCATCGGCTTTTTCCGCGTGGACGCAAAAGCCATTCTTGCCCAGCCGCTCACCATAGGAAAAGGCGCAGATCTTGCCCTCGGCATATAAAGCCAGCCCGAAAAAGCCTAATTCTTCAAAATGCTTCAAGCCCCGCCGCACCGCGCAGCCCTCCCGCGCCAGCGAATCTTCGGCGGCGCAATTATTTTGCGCGCACCACCAATCGTTGAAGGCGCGAACCTGCGGCAGATTTTCGGCGGTGATGGGGCGCACTTCCCATGGATGCGCCTGCTCAAAGGCGTTGATATGGTTGCGCTTGGCGGCAAGCTTTTTGCCGCGCAAGGTCGCCAGCGTTTCCCGCTCATAGATATAATCGAAATTGCGGGATTCTTTAAACCGAAATTGATGGGGAAAGGTCTCCTCCATCCATTGCTTATACCGTTCATCCGCGCCCAAAAAGCGGGTGATCCCCTGCTTCAGCATCTGCTCGATCAATACCTTGCGGTCGGGCCCGATGGGCACAGTATACCGCTTGCCCCAGCGGGCAACAAAGTTATCCCCCGAAAGTGCCAAGCCGACATCCATCGCCGCCGCCCAGCAAAAAAGGTTCCCAAACGCCTGATCGCAGATGCGTACATCTTCCGCCTGCGCGATGGAAACCACCGCGTCCTTTTGGGAAAGATCGGGGGTATTAAAGGTCAAGGTCTCCATAAATTTCCTTTACTTGCTCAAAAATGATCTCAAAATTTTCCTGCTTACTGCGGGGGACGCCCGCTTCATCATACATCGGGGTCATCCGCCAGCCCAACTGCTCCCCCACATAAAGGGCGCAATCGCGGCTCTTTTGCAGGTAGGAAACATCCAACTCGTGGATATCCTTTTTGGAAAGATCGCCGCGGTACCGCCGCTCGATCAACGCCTGGGAGATCTCCGGCTTCATATCCAGATAGATCACCGCATCGGGGCGGGGCAGTTCCAATTTGCCGTATTCAAAATCCGAAAGCCACTCGATAAACCCATCCCATTCGTCCTTGGGCAGTTTGCTCATCTGGTGGACGATATTGGAGGTGGTATACCGATCGGCGACCAAGATGACGCCGTCGTCGTATAATTTCTGATACTTTGTCCGAAACCCTGCAAAGCGGTCGGCGGCAAAAAAGACCGACGCCGCATAGGCGTTGACATCGTCGGCGTGGGTACCGAACTCCCCGTGAAGATACATCTGCAGCAACGCGCTGGAGGGGGAATCATAATCGGGAAAGGAGATGCGCTCGGCAGGGATGCCAAGCTCATTGAGCTTGGCGGCAACCAACTTGGAATGGGTTCCCTTGCCGCTGCCGTCCAATCCGTCAATAACCAATAATCTACCCATTGTTATTCACCTAAAAACTTTTCTTTCATTTCTTTCATTTTGCCGCAGGTCATCTTGCCCTCGGGGCATTTGCCCGCAAGGCAGGGCGGGCCTGCATAGCGGAACAGGGTGGGGCAGACCTCCCGCACCAAAAAGAGCATTTGAGTCGCCAACTCGCGGATCTCCCATTGGGCGCGGTTGCAGCAGCGCAGGTTGAAGAAATTCATCAAACTGCGGGCATTCATCGTCACCATCATTTTGGTGGTACAGCCGTTGGGCAGGACAAAGCGGGCATCCTCGATCGCCTTCTTTTTATCGGCGGTCGTCCCCTCGGTGCCCTCCATCAGCAGTTCGGTCAGCTTGGTATAGCGGGCGGAAAGCTCGTCCATCGTCTCCAAATAGAGTGCTTTTGCCTCCTCATTGGCGGCAATGGCAGGGGGCAGGATAAATTCGAACCCATCCTCCGCCACATACCGCTGGCTCTGCACGCTGAAGGAAGCGATGCGATGGCGGGTGATCTGCGCCAGCAGAGCGCGAGACACATTCTCAATGCCAAAGGTAAAAGAGATATGCTCGATGGGGCTTGCGTGCCCCAAGGAAGAGAGCATCTCCAAAAAATCTTTGGTCTTTTCGGGGGTCAGCCCGTCCATCACCGTATCGATCCCTGCCCGCGCATAGCAAAGCTTGGCGGCGGCGGCGATGAGTTTTTCCCCATCGGGGGTATGGCTTAAAAGTTGAACTCTTAATTTTGCTTCTCCCATAGTATGTATCTCCTTAAAAAAGGCGGAGTACTCTCCGCCTTGGGTTAAGGTGACAAGGATAATCCCAACCTGTTTTAAAAAGGCGGATTTCCGCTCACCCTTCGTTAAAATACTCGCCAATGCACAAAGCATTGGCTGTGTTTTATGCCTTGATTGACCAAAAATCCGCTCTTTTTAAAATCTCCGACCTCAAAGCAAGGAGATTTTGAGGGATTTTTGCTCTATCTTTTATGCAGATCGGCTGTCGCCGATCAAATAAAAATAAGTGAAAAGCACCAAAATATCCTGCTTTGAGGCAGGTTCGGATTATTCTTGTCACCTTACTTTTTGATGCTTAATAAGAATTTCGGCAGGGATGCGATCCGCCCGATGCGATAAGGCTCTTTGATGACGCGATACAGCCATTCGACACGGCAGTTGATCATCCATTGAGAGGCTCTTTTGAGGGTATGGGAAAAGATATCCAGCGAACCGCCCAGCCCCAGCATCACACCGATCTTCAGATCGCTTTTATGCTCCGCCATCCAAAGTTCCTGCTTGGGTGCCCCTAAGCAGACAAACAGCATATCCACATTCAGGGCGTTGATCTCCTCAATGATGGCAGGCTCGTCCTCAGGTTTGAAATACCCATCCCGCACACCGACAATGGAGATGCCGGGGATCTCCTCCTCCAGGCAACGCTTGGCCTCCGCCGCGACACCGGGCTTGGCACCTAAAAGATAGACATTTCCGCCTTCCTTTGCCGCCTTTTCCAAAAGATTGCGGCTGAGTTCCACGCCCGCTACTTTTTCTTTCAGCGGAGTCCCCAACCGCTTGGCGGCGAGCAAAACGCCCACGCCGTCGGGCACGATGTAATCCGCTTTTTCCAACGCTTCCTTCATCGCGGGGTCGGTAGAATACATCTGCAAAATCTCGGCATTGGGGGTGACCACGATCTTGCTTTCGCGCGCACCGAAAAAGCCGTAAACATCGTCTACCGCCTCGCTCATAGTCACATTTTGAATGGGCAATCCCAAAATCGATACGCTCATTTTCTACCTCTTTCTACATAATCACATAGATTATACCATATGAATAGGGTTAAATGCAATAAAAACTTGCAGTTCTTCTATGATTTTGCTACAATAGAGGTAAGAATATACCATAGGAAAGGAGCGGCAGTCTATGAATCTGCACCAAAAGGCATTTTCTTTTTCCTCCCCCATCGACCGAATTCCCTTGGAAGGGACCTATATTTACCCCGATGCGCCCATCGGTATTCTTCAATTTGTCCACGGAATGGCGGAGCATCAGGAGCGGTATTTCGGCGCAATGCGCGCCTTTGCAAAGGCAGGCTACGCCTGCGTCATCCATAACCACCGCGGGCACGGAAACTGCGCTCTTTTCGGGCATTTCGGCAAAGGCGGTGCCGACGGCGCGGTTGCCGACGCAATGGAAGTCTCGGCGCTGGCGAAAAAGGAATTTCCCGATCTGCCCCTCTACCTTTTCGGGCACAGTATGGGCAGTCTGATCGTTCGCTGTTATATGAAAAAAGACGATGCCGGCTTGGCGGGTGTTTTCGTCTGCGGAACGCCCTTCGCCCCCAAGGCGATCATCAAAGCCGGGCGGGCGTTTGTGGCACTAAAGCTCAAGATCAACGGCGATGAATGGCGGAGCAACACCGTCAACGCGATGGTGACCGGTGCCTTCAATAAGGGGATCGAAAAGCCCTGCTCCCCCAACCAATGGATCAGCTATAATCCCGAAAACGTCGCCGCCTACGATGCGGATGAGCGGTGCGGATTTTGCTTCACCCTCAATGGCTTTCAAGCCTTGCTGAAATTGATGGACGAAACCTATTCCCCCAAGGGCTGGGTGCTGAAAAATCCCGCCTTGCCCGTTCATTTTCTCTCCGGGGAGGATGATCCTTGCCACACCGGCATCCGAAACTTCGATGCGGCGGTGGAAATGATCGCCGCCAAAGGCTACCCCACCACTAAAAAACTTTTCCCGCAGATGCGACACGAGGTCCTTTTGGAAAAGGACTCTGCCCTTGTGATTGAGCATATTTTAACGGTTTTAAAGGAGATGGCGCAATGAGCCTATTAGACGCACGCTTGCAGGCGGTTTTGGATCTGATCCCTGCGGGCAGTACCCTGCTGGATATCGGGACCGACCATTGCAAACTGCCCGCCGAAGCGTTGCGCAGCGGCAAGATCGCTTCCGCCTTTGCCGCCGATATCAACCAAGGCCCGCTGGATGCCGCCAAGCGGCAGTTGCTCTCTTTGGGGCTGGCGGGTCGCATCCCCCTCTTTCTTTCCGATGGGCTGAAATCCATCCCCTTGGAGGTTTTGGAGCAGGTCACCACCGTGGCGGTGGCGGGGATGGGCGGCGAAGTGATGGAGCAGATCCTCAAAAACGCGCCGCTGGAGCCGGATCTTTGGGTGCTCCAGCCGATGAGCGCCATCTATGAACTGATGGATTATATGGCGGCGGAGGGCTATACCGTTTTAGCCGCCCGCCTGGCGCAGGACGGCGATAAATTTTATCGGGTGTTCCAGGTGCAAAAGACCGCAATTCCCTATGAAGCCGATTATTTTGAAGCGTTGCGGGAGGATCCCTTATATCTTCCCTATCTGCAAAAGGAAGAGGCGCGCCTGCAGATCGCGCTGAAGGGCTTGCAATCGGCAAAAACGCCCGATGCCAAGCGCATCGAAGAAACCGAAAAACTACTTGAAAGTGTGAGAAAATCCTATGAAAACCGTTCAGGAAATTTATGAATTTTTAGATACCGTCTGCCCCTATGCATTGGCAGAGCCTTGGGATAATGCGGGCTTGAATGTGGGTTACCGCAGTCGCAAGGTGCAAAAGGTGTTGGTGGCTCTGGATCTGACGATGCAGACCGTCCTTGCCGCCAAAGAAAAGGGGTGCGAACTGATCATCACCCACCATCCCCTGCTTTTCGATGCCGCCAAGCAGATCAATTCCGATACAGCGGAGGGGCGGCGGGTGCTGGCGTTGGCCGCCAATAATATCGCCCATATCGCCTGCCATACCAATTTAGATGCCGCCGCGGGCGGGGTCAACGATGTTTTGGCGGAGCTTTGCGGGCTGAAAAATGTCGAGAATTTCTGCGGAATGGGTCGCATCGGCACCACCGACACCACCCTCTCTGCCTTGGCAGAGCGGCTGAAAGCGGCTCTGCAGACAGAGCATTGCCAAGCGGTCTGCGCGCAGGAGCAGGTGGGCAGAGTCGCCATCGTCGGCGGCGCGGGCGGCAGTTTTTTGGAAGAGCCCTTTGCCCTGCAGGCGGGGGATACCTTCATCACCGGCGAAGCCAAGCACCACCAACGGCTGATCGCCAAGGAGCAGGGGGTCAACCTGCTGGTCTTGGGGCATTATGAGACCGAATACCCTGTTCTTGCCCCGCTGGTAGAGCAACTGCGGCAAGCCTTCCCCGACATTACTTTTGAGCAGATGCCCTTTGAGGCACCCACGGAGATTTTATAATGGCATTAGACGCTTGTTTTTTATCCCTGCTGACCCAAGAAATCGATGGGGTCGTGCAGGGTGCGCGGGTGGAAAAACTCTACCAACCCGCCAAGGATGAGATCATCCTGCATCTGCGGGCACCGGGGGTGCGTGCGCGGCTGCTCTTTTGCTGCGCCCCCAACTGCGCCCGCATCACCTTGACCGAAAAGGATGCGGAAAACCCTGCGCAACCCCCTTTATTTTGTATGGTACTGCGCAAGCACCTGATGGGCGCCAAGTTAGAGCGGGTATGGATGCCGCAGTTCGAGCGGGCGATCTTTGCCGAATTTTTGGGCAAAAATGACTTTTTCGAGCCGGTCAAAAAATATCTGGTGCTGGAAATTTTGGGCCGCACCGCCAATCTGATCCTTTTAAACGAAGACCATAAGATCATCGAATCCATCCGCCATATCGATCTGACTGCAAAAAACGGTCGGCAGGTCCTGCCCGGTTTACGCTATGAGCCGATCCCGCCGCAGGATAAAATCGCATTTATCGATGCCGACGCGGCGGATCTTGAGCGCATTTTGGCCACCGATAAGCCTTTATGGCAAGCGATTATGGACTGCTACAGCGGCATCTCCCCCATTGTTGCCCGCGAGATCGCCCATCAAGGAGCAGGGCGGTTTGATACCGCCGCCAACGGCTTGACCCCCAACCAAAAAACCGCGCTGGCAGAGGCCTTAAACCAAGCCGCCGAGCGGATTCGCAACGCCGACGGTGCGCCATCGGCGGCGCGGGAGATCGCCACCGGCAAATGGTTGGACTTTTCCTTCCTGCCCATCGCTCAATACGGCGCGGCGGCAGAGATCATCTCCTATCCGTCGGCAGTCGCCTTGATGGAAGACTACTATGAAAAGAGCGCGGAAGATACCCGCCTAAAGCAAAAAACCAAGGACGTAGAGCAACTCATCACCCGCACCGCCGCCCGCATCGAACGGACGATGAATGTACGGAAAAAGGAACTCAAAGAGGGCGAAAAGGCAGAGCACTACCGCATCTGCGGCGAACTGTTGCAGGCCAATCTTCATCGGGCGCAGAGCGGAATGAAGGAGATCACCGTCGAAAACTACTATGATGAATGTAAACCCTTCACCATCCCCCTGCGGGTAGACCGTTCGCCCCAGCAAAACGCCCAGCTCTATTTCAAAAATATAATAAAGCCAAGACCTCAGCGCGGGTAGTCGCCGACCTGATCAAGCAGGACGAGGCGGATCTTTCCTATTTAGAGAGCGTCTATTTAGCACTCTGCGACTGCGAAAATTCCGCCGACATCGACCAGATCCGCCAAGAGCTGGTGCAGACCGGCTTTTCCCGCCGCACCAAAAAGGGGGTGCAACGCAGCTGCTCCCCCTCCAAGCCCCGCAAGTTCATCTCTTCGGGCGGTTTTACCATTTTGGTGGGGCGCAATAACGTCCAAAACGATCAGCTGACGGTCAAACTCTCCCGCAAAAACGACCTTTGGTTGCATACCAAGGGCATCCACAGTTCCCACGTTTTGGTGGTTTCCGAGGGAAAAGAGATCGACGACGATACCATCTTAGAAGCCGCCGCCCTTTGCGCCTATTTCAGCAAGGGCAAAGAGGCCCCCAAGGTGGAGGTGGATTATTGCCCGGTCTCCCATGTCAAAAAGCCGGTGGGTGCCCGCCCCGGTATGGTGGTCTATGAAGGGCATTATTCGGTTTTGGTGGAACCGAAACTATTATTGGAAGAAGTAAAATAAATAACCCGAGATGGCACTTTTCAAAGATGCCTCTCGGGTTTTTTCATTATAAATAAAGCCGCTTTCGTTGTGAAGTTTTTGCGGTGCAAAAGTGAAGTTGCTCGTTTCACTCGCAGTGAAGTTTGGACGTCCCAAGTGAAGTGATGTTTGCCCACTTCGCGTGTCGAGCGAAACTTCACTCACATTGTGAACTTCACTATCGAAGATATCTTCACTTGCCCGCAAGGGCAAACTTCGTTTTATTGCAATATTTCTTTGTCATACCGCATCAGAACGGTGGCGATCTGCGCGCGGGTGGCGTTACCCTGCGGTTGCAGATTGGTTTTGTCTTCTTCGTTGATGCCGTTGATAATGCCTTTGGAGACCGCCCATTGCATCCCCTCCGATGCCCATTGGGACACCTTGGCTTGATCGGCAAAGGGTTCCAGCGGAGCGCGGGTCCCTTCGTCCTTTTGCTTGAACTGCCCATAGCGGAACAGCACCGTTGTCAACTGTTCGCGGGTAATTTTATCCTCGGGCGCGAAGGTGCCGTCTCCCATTCCGTTGACCACGTTATTTTCCGCCGCCCAAGCCACCGCGTCGGTATACCATGTTCCCGCCTCAATATCGGAAAATGCTCCTTGCTTTTGGGGCGCAGGGCTTCCTTCCATACGATGGAGAACGGTGACCAGCATCGCCCGCGTGGTATCGCTGTCGGGGGCAAATTCTGTATCGGAAATACCGTTCATTAAGCCTTTTTGGTTGGTATATAGAACTCCCTCATAAAACCATTGGGTCGGCAAGACATCCAAAAACGGAACTTCCGACTTTAGGTCCTTCCAGATGGCATACACTGTTATTTTCTGATCTCCGCTCGCCAGCGCGGGAACCAACTCTTCGGGCTGAAAGGCTTGCTTTTCGCCCCAGACCGTTGCCCCTTGCGGCTTGGTAGACCAGCCCACAAAAAGAAAACCTTCTTTTTCTAATTTAAAGGAGGAAGCATCCACTAGCCCGTTGGGATAAGAGATTCCCATATAGCATTTTTGCTGATAGACTGCGCCGCTTTCGCTTTTGCAAAGAATCCCATCGTCATTAACATAATATTTGGTGGCGGGTACCGAAAACTTCTCCACCCACGCGGTGTTGGAGATGGCGCACCAGCCGCCCTCGGTCTTGCCCCAAAGATAGCCATCGGCCTGCTCGGTTTGGCTGACGGCAAATTCCGTCCCTTTTGGCAGATTTTTTACTGTCGAAGCAGAAAGAGAGGGTTTCTCTCGCAGGTTCATTCCTGCCTCGGTCAACACCCGATAGCGTTCCTCCGCCTGATCGGCGCCGCGAACCTGACCGCCGTTGGCGTGATAGGTAATAGCCAACTGCGGAGTGACGGTCTTGGTGCCTTTTAATGTGTTTCCCTTATAATGATGGATATAGGTCACTCGTTTTTTGAAGCTCTGCAGCTCCTCGCTTTCCCAATCCAATTGGCACTTGCCGTGGCGGTTACATTCGGTGTAATACACCGTATCCTCCGTCACTTTATAGACAAAGACCGAATGGGCACTTCCGCGGGGTAAAATCACGCGTACCACATCCCCTGCGTATAATTCACCCGAAAAACTACCTCTTGTATAATCCGTTTTGCTCCAATTTACAGAATCGATATTATAAAAACTACCAAAAACACGATCGGCGAGCAGCATGGCATAGCCGTGGCATTGCCACGCCCATTCCGACCCATCCACCGCCAGCGAGCCGCAACCATAGCCCACGCAGGAGCGATCCCCTACCAAAGAGGTGCCTTGATACCGCCCGCTCTTCACCGTACCGTTGGCATCGTTCCAATACTTCCCCACCGGAAATTCTTCCTGAAAGGTATGGATCAGCGTCCCAAAGGTATCTTCGCTCGGCGTTGCCGCAACCGCGGCAGGCACCATCGCCGCCAACAACAGCAATGCCAGCACCGTCGCTATGCAATTTTTAAAAAATGCTTTTGCCACTTTCGCGTTTCCTTCCTTTCGTTCAATTTCGACATTATATTAATTATATCAAAATCCCACTGCTGCGGTCAAGCGGTAATTCTTGCCGCAGCCTACCAAATCATTTGGTACCCCAAATCATTTGTATGTTTTCGTCCCGTTTGCAACATCAAAATATTCTTCGCGCGATGCGCTCGATATCTTTTGTGTTGCGGCACCTGCTAACCTGCTCCCTTCATCGTCCCGTTTGCAACATCAAAATATTCTTCGCGCGATGCGCTCGATATCTTTTGTGTTGCGGCACCTGCTAACCTGCTCCCTTCATCTGCCACAGGCAGCGGTCGCAGTCGCAACCACCGGCAGCGGTCGCAGTCGCAACCACAGGCAGCGGTCGCAGTCGCAACCAATTCATTTGGTGCACAAATACATTGTTTCGTTATCCTACCAAATCATTTGGTACCCCAAATCATTTGTATGTCTGCGTACCAATTCATTTGGTACACAAATACATTGTTTTGTTATCCTACCAAATCATTTGGTGCCCCAAATCATTTGTATGTCTGCGTACCAATTCATTTGGTACACAAATACATTGTTTCGTTATCCTACCAAATCATTTGTATGTCTGCGTACCAATTCATTTGGTACACAAATACATTGTTTTGTTATCCTACCAAATCATTTGGTACCCCAAATCATTTGGGAGTCTGTACCAATTCATTTGGTACGCTCTTTGCACAATTCATTTGTGCATCGTTCGATGCATCAAAAAAAGAGCCCTTAAGGCTCTTTTTTGATTACTTCGTTTTTGTTTTTATAAATCGAGTCGGGTGGGATGACGCCCCTTACCATCGAGAGCGGATATACATTACTCTTACGACCGACCACCGTTCCGGGATTAAGGACCGCACTGCAGCCGATCTCGGCGAAATCGCCTAAGATGGCGCCGAACTTTTTAAGGTGGGTATGAATTGTCTCTTTCCCCCGCACCGCCACCAAGGAATGGTCCGCCTTGACATTGCTGGTGATGGCACCCGCGCCCATATGGGCTTTATAGCCCAAAATGGAATCTCCTACATAATTATAATGAGGCACCTGCACGCCATCAAACAAAATGACATTTTTCAGTTCGGTGGAATTGCCCACCACCGCTCCTTTGCCGATCTGCGCATTACTGCGGATAAAAGCGCAATGGCGGATCTCGGCATCCGCGCCGATGATCACCCGCTCACCCAAAAAGGCGGTGGGCGCCACCTTGGCGGTCTTATGGATCCAGACGGTCTCTCGGGGATGGAGATACTCCTCCCCCAAGGTCTTGCCGAAGTCGGCAATAAAATCGCCGATCCCCGCCAGCGCTTGCCAAGGGTATTGCACCCCTTGCAGCAGGGGCTTTGCGTCGGTATGGGAAAGATCTAATAATGAAGTAGTAAAAAGTTCGGTCATAGTTTCTCCGGATTATTCGTGGTTACTTAGTTCCCTACCCATCAGAACGCCCATCACCGAAGCCATCATCAAACCGCGGGTCCAGCCGGAGGAATCGCCCAGGCAATATAAGCCCTCGACGCTGGTATGGAACTTTTCGTCCATCGAGACGCGGTTGCTATAGAACTTCAGTTCGGGAGAATAGAGCAGAGTTTCTTCCGAAGCAAATCCCGGAACCACATGGTCCAGCGCTTTGATGAAATTGATGATATTCATCATCGCGCGGTAGGGGATCGCCGCGGTGATATCCCCTGCCACCGCATCGGGCAGGGTGGGTTTCAGGTTACTGCGGGCAAGCTCCTTTTGCCAGGTACGCTTACCGTCTAAAATATCGCCGAAACGCTGGACCAAAATATGGCCGTTGGCGAGCATATTGGAAAGTTCGCCCACCTTTTGCGCGTAGGCGATGGGTTGATTAAAGGGGGTATTGAAGTTATGGGAGACGAGGATCGCTAAGTTGGTATTATTGCTCTTGAGTTCCTTATAGGAATGGCCGTTGACCACCGCCAGATCGTTGTCGTAGTTCTCCTGGCTGACAAAGCCGCCGGGGTTCTGGCAGAAGGTGCGGGTCTTATTCTTAAAGGGGGCGGGGTAGCCCACCAGCTTGGATTCATAAAGGACCTCATTGACCTTTTCCATAATCTCGTTGCGGACTTCCACCCGCACGCCGATATCCACCGTACCCGGTTGGTGCTCGATCTCGTGCTCGGTGCAAAGGTGCTCCAGCCATTCCGCCCCCCGCCGACCGGTGGCGACGATGGTATGCTCGGCGCGGATCTCAAACGGCTCCTTACCGCTGCGAATATAGCCGCCCAGGCATTTTTTATCTTCGATAATGAGGTTGGTACATTCGTGGCTAAAGAGCATCTCCACGCCGTGCTCCAGCAGATATTGCTCGATGGCGTAATAAATATCCTGCGCCTTTTCGGTCCCCAGATGACGAATGGGGCAATCCACCAATTTTAGTCCCGCCTGAATGGCGCGGCGGCGGATCTCCTTGACGGCATCGGGGTTGCTCACCCCCTCCACATGGGTATCGGCACCGAATTCCAGATAGATCTTATCGGTATAGTCGATAGTCTCCTGCGCCAGATCTTCCCCGATCAGTTGGGGCAGATCGCCGCCCACATCGCAGGAAAGGGAGAGTTTTCCATCGGAAAACGCGCCCGCGCCGGAAAAGCCGGTGGTGATATTGCAGGGCTTGCAGTTGACACACTGCTTGGTTTTATGCTTGGGGCAGCGGCGCTTTTCCACCGCCACGCCCTTTTCAACGATGACAATCTTTTTATCGCTCCCTTGGCGCACCAATTCCAGCGCGGTGAAGATGCCGGCAGGGCCGGCGCCGATAATCAAAACATCACAGTTCATAACTTTATTATATCCTTTCAAAAGATAAAATATGCCGCTGCAAAGCAACGGCATATTTAAAACACATATTTTTACCGTTCTTCGCGGAAATACGGAAGCCCTAAGCTTTCGGGGGGCTGATGCTCCCGCTTTTTACGCATACTTGTGATGATCAAAACGATCAGCGTGACGATATAGGGCAGCATTTTGAAGAGTTCCTGCGTTTCGGTCCCCAGACCCTTGAGATAGTTATTGGCATTGCAAAGCGCGCCGAACAGGAAGGAGCCGAGGATCGCCATCGAGGGCTTCCACAGCGCAAAAATGACCAGCGCGATCGCCATCCAGCCGCGATCACCGAAGGCGTTATTGGACCAGACACCGTCGGCATACGCCATCACATACTGCAGACCGCCCAAGCCGGCGATGGCACTGCCGATAATGGTGCCTGCATACTTATAGGCGGTAACATTGATGCCCGCCGCATCAGCGGTGGCGGGGTTTTCGCCCACCGCGCGCAGATTCAGACCCACGCGGGTCTTGGTTAGGAAAATGCTCGCCAAAACAGCGATCAGAATGGCGGAATACGCCAGAAAATCGTGGGACAGGAAGATCTCGCCGAACCAGCCCAGATCCTTTGCGAAGGGCAGTTCCGCCTTGAAAAACCGGCTGGTCTTGGTCAGCGCAATCGAGGGCAGGTCGCTTTGCACTAACTTTGTGAGCGAGCCGCCGAAGAAGTTGCCCAAGCCGATGCCGAAGGTGGTGAGCGCCAGACCGGTCACGTTCTGGTTGGCGCGCAGGGTGACGGTCATAAAGCTATAGATCAAGCCCATCAGCATCGAGAAGATCATCGAACTGAGCAACGGGATCAAAATGGCGAGGAAGGGATTCATATTCTCTGCCACATTGCCGCAGGCGTTCTCATAGAGGAACGCGCCGATGACGCCGCCGATGGCACCGCCGTACATAATACCGGGGATACCCAAGTTCAGATGACCGGATTTTTCGGTCAGGATCTCGCCGACCGCACCGAAGAGAAGGGGGATGCTCAAAAGGATGGCTCTGCTGATAAATTCAACGATCATGCTTCTACCTCCTTCTTGGCGCGGCGCAGCCGAACCGAATATTGAACAAAGAATTCGCAGCCGACCAACAGCAGAATAACGATGCCCACCGAAATATCGGCAAAGGAGCTATTCAAGAAGTTACTGTCGGCAACCTTGGCGGCACCGGTTCTCAAAAAGATGATGAGACCGGACATCAACGCCATCACAAAGGGATTAAACTTACCCAGCCAGGCGACCATAATGGCGGTAAAGCCCTGCCCGCCGACGGTGTTGGTATTGATGGAATGATCGGTGCCTGCCACCAACAACATTCCCGCCACACCGCAGACCGCGCCGGAGAGCATCATGGTACGCAAAAAGACCTTTTTGACGTTGATGCCGATATACCGCGCGGTATTCTGGCTTTCGCCGACGACGGCGATCTCATAGCCCTGCTTGCTGTAGCGCAGGAACACATACATTGCGACCGTCAGCGCGGCAACGATCAACACGTTCAGCAGATATTGCAGATTGCCGATCACCGGCAGTGCGCCGGTGGAGACGGGGGTGATAACGTTGGAACCGCCGCCCACGATATAGACATAATAGGCGATCAGCTGGGTCGCCATATAGTTCATCATCAGAGTAAAGAGGGTCTCGTTGGTGTTCCATTTCGCCTTGAAGATGGCGGGGATGACACCCCAGATCGCGCCGGCAAGGATGCTGGCGGCGATGACGATGGGGACCAGCAGAAATTCCGAGATCTTACCGCCGAAGGTGATCATACAGAACATCGCCGCCAAACCGCCCACCAACGCCTGACCTTCCGCGCCGCAGTTCCAGAACTTCATCTTAAACGCGGGGGCGACTGCCAGACCTAAGCAAAGCAAAATAGCGGTATCCTGCAGGTATTTCCAGAGCATACTCGTCTTGCCCTCAAAGATGCGGCCGAACACGCCGCTGAACATAATATCATAGACCTTAAAGAAATTTTCACCGGTGAGGAGCGAAGAGATGACCCCGATCAGCAACACGCCGACGGCAATGGCGGCCAGGCGGATGCCCCAGGCTTGCCAACCCAAAAGATCGTCCCGCTTGACGATATGGATCAGCGGCTCATGGTGCTTTTTGATTTTTTGGCTCATTCTTGCTTCCCTCCTTCGGTTTTCGTCATCAGCAGACCGACCTGCTCTTTGGTGGCGGTTCTGCCATCGACAATGCCGGTGACCTTACCGCCGCCGATGACCAAGATGCGGTCGCAAAGCTCCAGCAGAACGTCCAGATCTTCGCCGACAAAGACCACCGCAACCCCTTTTTCTTTTTGCTCATTCAAAAGATTATAAATAGTATAGGAAGAATTGATATCCAACCCCCGCACCGGATATGCCGCCATCAAAACAGTGGGCGATGCGGCAATCTCCCGCCCGACCAGCACCTTTTGGACGTTCCCGCCGGAAAGGCGGCGGACCGGTGTGGTGGTACCGGGGGTGACGACCTCTAAGTCCTCAATGATCTTTTCCGCCAGATCCTTGGGCGCCTTGCGCTCCAAAAAGGCAGATTTACCGCGGCGGTAACTGCGGAGCATCATATTATCGGTGATATCCATATTGCCGACCAAGCCCATCCCCAAGCGATCTTCGGGGACAAAGGAAAGGCGGACGCCCAGCTCGCGGATCTGCAACGGAGTCTTATTCTGCAGGTTATCCACATTGCCGGTCTTGGGGTTATGATAAAGCACCGCACCGCTATCGCTTTTTTGCAGGCCGGCGATGACCTCCAAAAGCTCCCGCTGGCCGCTGCCGGCGATACCGGCGATGCCCAAGATCTCGCCCGCGTTGACGTGGAAGGAAACATCGTCCAGCACCAACGCGCCTTCGCGGTTGGAGCAATTGACGTGATGCACCTCCAGCCGCACCTGAGGGTCCTTGGGCTCGCTGCGCTCGATATTCAAAGAGATCTTTTTGCCGACCATCATTTCGGTCAGCTCGGTCTCGCTCGTCTTGGCGGTTTCAACGGTACCGATATATTCGCCCTTCCGCAGGACTGCCACCCGATCGGAAAGAGAGAGCACTTCGTGCAGTTTATGGGTAATGATGATAATGCACTTGCCATCGTCCCGCATTCTGCGCAAGACTGCAAAAAGTTTTTGCGTCTCCTGCGGGGTCAAAACCGCGGTGGGCTCGTCCAAAATCAGAATATCGGCACCCCGATACAGCACCTTGATGATCTCCACCGTCTGCTTTTCGGAGACCGCCATGGTATAGATCTTCTTTTTGGGGTCCAGCTCAAAACCGTATTGCTCGCAGATGGCACTGATCCGCCCTTCGGCGGCCTTGAGGTTATACCGCCCCTGCTCCTCCAGCCCCAAAATGATATTTTCGGTCGCACTAAAGACATCCACCAGCTTAAAATGCTGATGGATCATACCGATCTTATAATCAAAGGCATCCTTCGGCGATGCGATGACCGCCGGTTCGCCGTCGATGAAGATCTCGCCTTCATCGGGGAAATAGATACCGGAGATCATATTCATCAGCGTGGTTTTCCCGCTGCCGTTCTCCCCCAGAATGGAAAGGATCTCACCGCGGTTGGCAACTAAATTGACGTTTTTATTTGCCACAACGCTGCCAAAGGTCTTGGTGATATTTTTCAGCTCGATTGCCGCTTGGTTTGCCATAGTCGTCCTCCCTTTTTAAAACGCTCAAAGCCGCACCGATTATTTGCATCGGTGCGGGTTTCAGTGTTCCATTTTAAAGAAATTAAGGCGGGGCGAGGCGCCCCGCCTTAAATTAAATCGGATTAACCGTAGTTACGATCCAGCAAGGTGATGCCGTCGATTTCAGCATCAAAATAAGGAGCGGAACGATACTTGGATTCTTCGAAGATACCGTTGGTAACAACCTCGGTGTCCTTCTCGAACTTGGCATCGGTGTCGACGTCTGCCATATAGCTGTCGATCTTCTTGCCGCCAACGGTGAAGTTTGCGGTATCGAATACGTTGATGGTGCCGTCCTTCAGGCCTTTTTCAACTTCTTCCAGCTTCTCGGCAGTGCCTTCGGCAACGTTCTTGCCCAGCTCAGTCAGAGCAACTGCACCGTTCTCCAGAGTACCTGCCCAGTCGGCCGCGATGGCAGCATCGTTCTGAACCTGGGTGATCATATACTCAAAGTAGGGAGCCCAGTTGATTCTGGAAGAGATCAGGAAGGTCTCGGGGCAAGCAGCTACGGTGGAACCGTTATAGGAAACGTTGGGAACCTTTGCTGTCTCGCAAGCGGTGGGAGCACCCATCGAATCGGCATGCTGGCTGATCAGCACGCAACCGCCGGAGATCAGAGCCTGAGCGGCTTCTTTTTCCTTCTGCTCATCATACCAGGAACCGGTGAACTTCACATCCATGGTCACGCTGGGGCAAACAGACTTGGCACCCAGATAGAAAGAGGTGTAACCGGACATAACTTCAGCAAAGGTGAAAGCACCAACATAGCCCATCTTGGCTTCTTCTGCGGTGATCTCCTTATTGGCGATCATCTCGTTGAGCTTCATACCGGCAACAACGCCTGCCATGTATCTGCCCTGATAGATATGAGCAAATGCATTGTGGAAGTTTGCCAGATCGGCGGTGTGTGCCTGAGTACCGGTAGCGTGGCAGAACTCAACATCGGGATACTCTTTGGCGGCTTTGATCAGGAAGTTTTCGTGACCGAAGCTATCGGCAAAGATAATGTCGCAACCGTCGGACTCGATCAATTCAACAGCAGCATCATAGCATTTGTTGGATTCGGGGATCTGCGTCTTCTGAACCATCGTGACGTCCATCTTCTCGCAAGCAGCGATGGCGGCGTCAATAAAGTTCTTGTCGTAGGTAGATTGCTCGTCGTGCAGGAAGATGAAGCCTACCTTCAGTTCATCTTTCGCATTGTTTGCGCCGCAGGCCGCCATGGTGAAGAGCATCATTGCAACCAGCAGCAAAGAGATCAGCTTTTTCATTGGTCTTTCCCTCCAATAAATAATTTTTATAATTCCGCTTTACAGCGGTAATTACCTTATTTACGAAATACCAGACTATGGTCGGTCATTTCATCGACGATCGCCAGCGATTCCACCTTATAGCCCTCGGCGCGGAGCTGATCGCCGCCGCCCTGAAAGCCTTTTTCGATGGCGGTGGTGCAACCGACCACCTTGCCGCCCGCCTGCGCCACCAGATCCATCAATCCGCGGATGGCGCAACCGTTGGCAAGAAAATCATCCACAATCAAGATCCGCTCGCCCGCCAGCAGGTTTTCCTTGCTGACCACCACGCGATAATCGATATTATGGGTATAGGAATGGACGATGGTGCTATAGAGATCATCCTCCACATTAATGGACTTTTTCTTTTTGGCAAACACCAACGGCAGATCCATCGCCACAGCCGCCGCCATCCCCAAAGCGATGCCGGAGGCTTCAATGGTCAAAATCTTGGTAGGCTTGTCCCCCTCGAAGATGCGGGCGATTTCCTTACCCATCTCCATCATAAAGGGGGTATCGATTTGGTGGTTTAGGAAGTTGCCCACCTTCAGAACGTGACCGGGCAGAACCTTGCCGTCTTTTAATATCCGCTCTTCCAATGCTTTCATTTCTGCCCGCTCCTTTTTATATCATTCATACAGTTTTATGTTACCAAAAACCGCGATTATTGTCAACAGAATTTGCGTAAAAAAGAGCGGAATTGCCCTTAAAAAATGCCCTGCCGAAAAATCCCGTTGGGCTCTGTATTGACATTATTGCGGCGCCGATGCTATAATAAAACCGATCATTAACGATAAACGAAAGGAACTCTATATAAAAATGAAGCGAATTGTATGCCTTATTTTAGCGTTATTAATGCTCACCCCCACCGCCTTTGCGGATACTCCCCAAATGACCTACCGCCTCAAGGGCGGCGAAGGAAAGGTCGGGGATGTGGTCAAGGTGGTGCTCTCGGTGGAAGAGGCTCCCGCCTGTGTTGCCTATGAAACCACATTGACCTACGATCCTGCGGTATTGCAACCGACCGGTGATTATCAGAAGATGCACCTCAACGGCTTGATGGTGGTCAACACCGAAGCCGATATCGAGGGCAAAAAGATGGTCAAGGTCGCCGCGGTCGCTGTTAAAGGGAACCTTTTGGAGGGGACAATGGATCTGCTGAACATCTCCTTCAAGATCATCGGCACCCCCGAAGATGCCCAAGGCTCGCTGATCGATGTGTACGATTATACCTTCAGTCAAGACGATGAAAAGCTCACCCCCGTTCCCACCTTGCTGTTGGTTCCTGCGCGGGTGCGGGTGGCCGAGGGCGGCACCTTAACCGAGCCTGCCCCCGAAAAAGAGGAAGAAAAGAAGGAAGAGCAGGGCGGCGATTGGTATTTCGACGGCGATCAGGCGATCGAATACTACCCCGATAATTCCGAAGAGTCGGTTCAATACGATGCGGAATATGAAAAGGATAAAGACGGTAACACCACCGGTGTCATCCTTTATGATAAAGAGGACAAGACCGAAGCGGGACGCTTAGAGGTGGAAGAGGACGAATACGGCAACCTCAATGTCACCGATAAGCAGATGAACGATGAGGACGAGGGTAAGAAAAAGAACGAGGAGCCCTCCTTCTCCCTTTGGTATCTCATCCCCTTCGGCGCGGCGGTGCTGATCGCTGTCGGCGGAGTGATCCTTGCCATCAAAACCAAGAAAAAGAACTAATTTTTAAGCGAGCGAAAAATTCGCTCGCTTTTTTTCGCTAAATTACTAAAAAGTGCTTGACAACCTTGCAAAACCGCGTTAAAATAGGTTCATATTTTCAAAAGGCAATGAACGGAAGACTCAGTACGAATTTGATTCTGCTTTCAGAGAGCCGCCGGTTGGTGAAAGGCGGCAGAGAACTTTTTCGGAAATACGCTTTCGCGAGCCGCGCATTGAAAGATGCGTCGCATCCGCTGCGTTACGGCGGCAGAGTATTGATGGATACTTGGTGAGGCTTGCTTTGCGAAAAGCAGGTAAACAAAGGTGGTACCGCGAATTTATTTCGCCCTTTGGCTTATTTTAAGCCAAAGGGCTTTTTTATTTGGAAAAAGGAGTATTTCAAAATGACGATCGTTGATTTATTGGAACGCAATGCCGCCCAAAAGGGCGCGGAGGTGGCGCTGGTGGAGATCAACCCCGAGCTGCCCGAAAACCGCCGCCGCACCTGGCGGGAATATGATCTGGTAGAGCCTGCCGCCCGCGGGCATTACCGCCGCGAGATCACCTGGAGCGTCTTTAACGAAAAGGCAAACCGCGTCGCCAACGCTTTGATCGCGCGGGGGATCCGCCGCAGCGATAAGGTGGCGATCCTGATGATGAACTGCCTGGAATGGCTGCCCATCTATTTCGGTATCTTAAAGGCGGGCGCCTTAGCGGTGCCTTTGAATTTCCGCTACAGCTCCTCTGAAATTGAATACTGCTTAAATCTTGCCGAGGCGAACGCTTTGATCTTCGGGCCCGAATTTATCGGGCGGGTGGAGCAGATCGCCGATAAGATCGGCAGAGAGCGTCTGCTCATCTTTGCCGGCAGCGGCTGCCCCGATTTTGCGGAAGATTACCGCGAGCTGACCGCCGATGCGTCTTCTCAGGCACCGGGAGTCTACTTAAGCCCCGAGGATGAAGCCGCCATCTACTTTTCTTCCGGCACCACCGGCTTCCCCAAAGCCATCCTGCATCTCCACCGCGCGCTGATGCACGCCGCCATCGTGGAGCAAAAGCACCATAGCCAAACGGAAAAGGATGTTTTTCTCTGCATCCCGCCGCTTTATCATACCGGCGCGAAGATGCACTGGTTCGGCTCGCTGATCGCAGGCAGTAAGGCGGTACTGCTCAAAGGCACCAATCCCCATCAAATCCTGCAGGCGGCTTCGGAGGAGCGTTGCACCATCGTCTGGCTCTTGGTCCCTTGGGCGCAGGATATCCTCAATGCCTTGGATCGGGGCGAACTGCAACTTTCCGATTACCGCCTCAAGCAATGGCGGCTGATGCACATCGGCGCGCAACCGGTCCCCCAAAGCCTCATTAAGCGTTGGCTGGAATACTTCCCCGACCATCAATACGATACCAACTACGGTCTTTCCGAATCCATCGGCCCCGGTGCGGTCCATCTGGGGGTGGAGAACGTCCGTAAGGTGGGTGCCATCGGTATTCCGGGGCACGGCTGGCAGGTCCGCATCGTGGACAGCGAGGGCAAGGACGTCCCCCAAGGCGAGGTGGGCGAACTGTTGCTCAAGGGCGACGGTGTGATGGTCTGCTACTATAACGATCCCGAAGCCACCGCCGCGTCCTTAAAGGACGGCTGGCTCTATACCGGCGATATGGCGATGATAGACGAAGAAGGGTTTATCTTCCTGGTGGACCGCAAAAAGGATGTTATCATCTCGGGCGGCGAAAACCTCTACCCTGTCGAGATCGAAAACTTTATGGCCGCCCACCAAAAGATCGGCGATGTGGCGGTCATCGGCCTGCCGGACGAGCGGTTGGGCGAAATTGCCGCCGCCATCATCCAGATCAAACCGGGGATGGACTGCACCGAAGAGGAGATCCAAGAATTCTGCTTAGGGATGCCCCGCTATAAGCGTCCCCGCAAGATCATCTTCGCCGAAGTTCCCCGCAACCCCACCGGCAAGATCGAAAAGCCCAAGCTCCGCAAGATCTACGGCTCGGAGCAGTTGGTGGCTTCTCAGAATAAATCTTAAAATATAAAAAGGAGAGGTTCTTATGAACACCGTGATTATTTCATTGTTTTTAGTTGTCTTTTTTGCCATTATGATCGGCGTTGGCTTTTATTGCCGCAAAAATTCCACCGATGTCAACGGCTTTGTTCTGGGCGGTCGCTCGGTAGGCCCTTGGCTGACGGCGTTTGCCTACGGAACTTCTTACTTTTCCGCCGTCATCTTTGTCGGCTACGCAGGGCAGTTCGGCTGGAAATTCGGCGTGGCATCCACCTGGATCGGCTTGGGCAACGCCTTCATCGGCTCGCTGCTGGCCTGGGTGCTCTTAGGGCGGCGCACCCGCGTGATGACCCAGCATTTAGAGAGCAAAACGATGCCCGACTTCTTCGGCAATCGTTTTGATTCCCAAGCCTTAAAGATCGCCGCCTCCTGCATTACCTTTTTGTTTTTGATCCCCTATACCGCTTCTCTCTATAACGGTCTTTCCCGCTTATTTGCGATGGCGTTCCCCGGTATTGATTATTCCGTCTGCGTCATCGTTATGGCGATTCTGACCGCCATCTACGTGCTGGTGGGCGGCTATATGGCGACCGCTATCAACGACTTTATCCAAGGCGTTGTGATGCTCTTTGGCATTGTGGCGGTCATTTTGGCGGTACTCAACCAACACGGTGGCCTGAACGGCGCGATGGAAGGGTTGGCGACCGGTGCCAACGGCGGCTGGGAGTTTACATCGTTCTTGGGTGCCGATCCCGTCTTTTTGCTCTTTGTCGTCCTGCTGACTTCGCTGGGCACCTGGGGCTTGCCGCAGATGGTAGGCAAATTCTATTCCATCCGCAACGAAGCGGACATCAAAAAGGGAACGGTCATCTCCACCGTCTTTGCCATCATCGTCGCCGGCGGATGCTATTTTCTGGGTGGCTTCGGGCGACTTTACGATATTGACCCCACCGCCGCAGGGGTGGGCTTCGATGCCATCATCCCCAAAATGCTTTCCACCCTTTCCCCCGTCATCATCGGCATTGTCATCGTGTTGGTCCTCTCCGCATCGATGAGCACCCTTTCTTCTCTGGTGCTGACCAGCGGTTCCACCATCACCTTGGATTTCATCGCCCCCTTGCGTAAAAAGAAGGCTTCCGATAAGGGCAATATGCTGCTGATCCGCGCCTTCATTGCTCTCTTTATCATCATTTCGGCGGTCATCGCCATCTATCAGGCGAAAAGCCCCAACCTCTTCATCGCGCAGATGATGGGGGTCTCCTGGGGTGCGCTGGCGGGCGCGTTCCTTGCCCCCTTCCTCTATGGCTTATATTGGAAAGGGACCACCAAAGCCGCGGTGGTTGCCTCCTTTATCTTCGGCGTGGGGATGGAACTGTTCCAGCTAATCGTTTCGCTGGGCTGGGTCTCGGTCGCCAATATCCCTGTTTTGAACTTTGTCTTCCAAAACTCCCTCTATTCCGGTGTGTTTGCGATGGTGGGCGGCTTGCTCTTGGTTCCCATCGTCAGCCTGCTTTCCAAAAAGACCGCACCCGACGGTGTGGAGCAGATGTTCTCCTGCTATAAGCAGGTTGCCACCGTGGATGTCAAAGATTCCTTAGGCAAATAAAAAATACCGCGATTTTTGCAGTGTTTTTTCTTCCATTCTAAAACGATCTATGTTAAAATATTAAAATAATATATCCCGAAAGGAGCTTTTCTTTCTATGAAAAAGCTGATGATCGGCAACGAAGCCCTTGCCCGCGGTCTGTACGAAGCAGGGGTGGAGGTCGTCTCAAGTTATCCCGGCACCCCCTCCACCGAGATTACCGAGTTTGCCGCAAAATACGATGAAATCAAATGCGAATGGGCACCCAACGAAAAGGTCGCCTGCGAGGTCGCCTTCGGTGCATCTCTGCGCGGGGTGCGCAGTGCCTGCGCTATGAAGCACGTGGGGCTGAACGTGGCGGCGGACCCGCTCTTTACCCTTTCCTATACCGGTGTCAACGGCGGGTTGGTGGTCTGCGTGGCAGACGATCCCGCCATGCACAGCTCCCAAAACGAGCAGGACAGCCGCCACTACGCCATCGCCGCCAAGGTGCCGATGCTGGAGCCTGCCGATTCCGCCGAGGCCAAGGACTTTATGAAGCTGGCGTTTGATCTTTCGGAGCAGTTTGATACCCCGATGCTGATGCGGATCTGCACCCGCATCGCCCATTGCCAGAGCATTGTGGAACTTTCGGAGCGGGAGGAACATCCCGCCGGTACTTATGAGCGCAACCCCAAAAAGTTTATTATGGCACCCGCCAACGCGATCGCCCGCCATCCCTTTGTGGAGGAGCGGTTGCAAAAACTCGTCGATTACGCCGAGACCGCACCCATCAACCGCGTGGAAAAGGCGGAGAGCAAGATGGGCATTATCTGCGCCGGTGCCTGCTACCAATATGTCAAGGAAGTTTTCGGCGATACCGTCAATGTACTGAAATTGGGGATGGTCCATCCCCTGCCCACCAAATTGATCCGCGACTTTGCCGCCGATTTGGAGGAAGTCTATGTCATCGAAGAGCTGGACGGTATCATTCAGCAGCATTGCGAGCACATCGGTGTCAAAGTCAAGGGCAAGGAACTGTTCTCCCCCTTGGGTGAATATAATCAGACCACCGTCGCCGCCGCTTTTGGCAAAAAACTGCCGAAAGCCGCCGATCAGCCCGCTCTGCCGGTGCGTCCGCCGGTGATGTGCGCCGGATGCCCCCACCGCGGCTTATATTATTCGCTGGTCAAAAATAAGGTCACCGTTTTGGGTGACATCGGTTGCTATACCTTGGGGATGGCCGCCCCGCTCAACGCGCTGGATTCCACCCTTTGTATGGGTGCGTCCGTCAGCGGTCTGCACGGTTTTAATAAGGCGGGCGGCGAAGAGAGCGAGAGCAAGACGGTCTGCGTCATCGGCGATTCCACCTTTATGCATTCGGGAATGACAGGGCTGGTCAACATCGCCTATAACGGTACCAATTCCACGGTTATTATCTTGGATAACTCCATCACCGGTATGACAGGGCATCAGCAAAACCCCACCACCGGCTATAATATCAAGGGCGATCCCGCCGCCAAGGTGGATCTGGAGACCCTTTGCCACGCCATCGGCATCAACCGCGTGCGGGTGGTCGATCCTTATGATCTTGCCGCCTGCGACATCGCCATCAAGGAAGAGCTTGCCGCCAAGGAGCCCTCGGTCATCATCAGCCGCCGCCCCTGCGCCCTGCTCAAGACGGTGAAGGCATTGCCGCCCTTGAAGGTGGATCCCGAAAAATGCCGCAGCTGCAAAATGTGTATGAAAATGGGTTGCCCCGCCATTTCGATGAAAGAGGGCAAGGCGGTCATCGACCACACCCTCTGCGTGGGTTGCGGGGTCTGCACCCAGCTTTGCAAATTTGATGCCATCGGCGGAAAGGAGGCATAACCGATGAAAACTGTCAACTTAATGATTGTCGGCGTCGGCGGCCAAGGCTCGCTGCTGGCCTCCAAACTGCTGGGCACTCTGCTGGTGGACGAAGGCTACGATGTTAAGGTCTCGGAAGTCCACGGGATGAGCCAGCGCGGCGGAAGCGTGGTTACCTATGTCCGGTTCGGTGATAAGGTCTTCTCTCCGGTGGTTGCCGAAGGGGAAGCGGATTTTATCATCTCCTTTGAAAAATTAGAGGGTGCGCGGTATGTCTCCCGCCTGAAGGAAGGCGGAAAGATCATCTGCAATACCCAGCAGATCGATCCGATGCCGGTAGTGATCGGCGCGGCGGAATACCCCGCAGAGATCTTGGAGTCTCTCTTGGCCAAGGGCATTGATATCGATGCCTTCGACGCCCTTTCTCTGGCGGAAGAGGCGGGCTCCTCCAAGGCAGTCAACATCGTTTTGATGGGCAGACTTGCCAAGTATCTGCAGATCCCCTATGAACAGTGGATCGATGCCATCGCCAAGAGTGTGAAACCCCAATTTGTCGAGATCAATAAAAAGGCCTTTGACCTTGGATATAATAAGGAGTGATTTTAATGGCGCAAAACTACTACCAAAAAGAAGCGGAGACCATGCCCTATGAGCAGATCCGCGCCCTGCAATCCGAAAAGTTGGTCAAGCAGGTCAAGCACGTATACGAAAATGTCCCCTACTACCGCGATCTGATGGACAAAAAGGGCGTCAAGCCCGAGGACATCAAGGGGGTAGACGATCTTCATAAACTCCCCTTCTTGACCAAAGCCGACCTGCGGGAGGCTTACCCCTACGGTCTTTTGGCAAAGCCCCTTTCGGACTGTGTCCGTATCCAATCCACCTCCGGTACCACCGGCAAGCGGGTGGTTGCCTTCTACACCCAGAACGACATCGATATGTGGGAAGAATGTTGCGCCCGCGCCATTGTGGCGGTAGGCGGCACCAAAGAGGATGTCTGCCAGGTCTGCTACGGCTACGGTCTCTTCACCGGCGGCCCGGGCCTCAACGGCGGCTCTCATAAGGTGGGGTGCCTCACCCTGCCGATGAGCTCCGGTAATACCGAACGCCAGATCCAATTTATGATGGACCTCAAGTCCAACATTCTCTGCTGTACCCCCTCCTATGCCGCCTATATCGGCGAGACCCTCAAGGAGATGGGCTATAAGCCGGAGGATAACCACCTCAAGGCAGGTATCTTCGGTGCGGAACCCTGGACCGAGGAGATGCGCCGCGATATCGAAAAATCCCTTGGCATCAAGGCCTACGATATCTACGGTCTGACCGAGATCTCCGGCCCCGGCGTTTCCTTTGAATGTCAGGCGCAGAACGGAATGCATATCAATGAGGACCATTTCATCGCCGAGATCATCGATCCCGAGACCGGTGAAGTCCTGCCCGAGGGCGAAAAGGGCGAGCTGGTCTTTACCTGCATCGATAAGGAAGCCTTCCCGATGATGCGGTACCGCACCCGCGATATCTGCGTTCTCTCCCGCGAGCAATGCTCCTGCGGCAGAACCTTTGTTCGGATGCGTAAGCCGATGGGCAGAAGCGATGATATGCTGATCATCCGCGGTGTCAACGTCTTCCCCTCCCAGATCGAGACGGTCTTGATCCAAAAGGGCTATAGCTCCAACTACCTGATCGAAGTCGACCGCGTCAATAATAACGACACTCTGGACGTTTTGGTGGAAATGAACCCCGAGCATTTCAGCGATACCGTTAAGGATATCGAAAAGCGGGAACGCGACCTTGCCGACGCAATGCGCACCATGCTGGGCATCGGCCCCAAGGTGCATTTGGTCGCGCCTAAGTCTATCCAACGCAGCGAAGGCAAAGCGGTGCGCGTCATCGATAAGCGCAAATTACACGATTAAGGAGAACTACTACTATGATCCGTCAATTATCTGTATTTATCGAAAATAAGCAAGGTGCGCTGGCAGATGCCGCCGAAGTCCTTGCCAAAGAGAATATCAATATCCGTGCCATGACTTTAGCGGATACCACCAAGTACGGCGTTCTGCGGATGATCGTGGATAAGGCGGACGCCGCCGGCAACGCCCTCACCCGCGCAGGCTACCTCACCCGCGCCAACGATGTGGTCGCGGTGATGATGCCCGATACCGCAGGCGCCCTGCACGATGTCATCGCCCTGCTGGACGAAGTGGGCGTCAATGTGGAATACCTCTACGCCTTTAACCACGGCAAAGCCAATAACGCCTACGTGGTCCTCCGCGTCCACGACCCCGCCCTGACCGATGAAACCCTCGTCAACCACGGTTTCAAAGTCCTGCAGAACGACGATTTGGTCAATCTGTAATCACTATAAAATTCAATATAAAAAGACCGGCTCACCGCCGGTCTTTTTTATCTGCAATATTGATAATTCTTTTCTTTCTTCGGCGCGCTTTTTCAACAAATTTATATGCACCGCCATACCCTTTGGTTATATAGCAAACAACGGCATCGGCAACCCGAAGCATATACTCATTGCGCCGATCGATGCAAAAGCGTGGCGGGCAATCTTCGATTCCATCTGCGAGAATGGAATTTTCAATCTTCTCCTCTCCCTCCTTTGACAATCGTTCCAAAACAATACTGTATCGAAACCCTCCGATTGTATGAGAAAGTTCCTCCAAACAATGCCGCACCATCCGATCAAAGCCTCCGTTATTTCCAACCATAAAATCATCATAACCATTCTCAATTAGTTCCATAATCGCCTCTTGCAACATCGGCTTGATCGTATTCGGACAATTCCGATGCCCAAAAAACACACATCGTTTCATATTTTTCTCATTTCTGACCAATATGACGGTCAATATTTTGTTTCAGTATAACATACAATAGAAACAGTTGCAACCAATACTGGTCAAAAAAGATGAGGCTATACGATGGAACAGAAATTACGACGCGATCGCAATATGGGCAGTAACCTGCGGAAATTAAGAAAAGAGCATCATTTTTCACAGGAAAAACTGTGTGCAGAACTTCAACGCAGAGGGTGCGATATCGGAAGATCCACCTACGAAAAATATGAATGCGGCGAATTAAATATCCGCATTAGTGTTTTAATTGAGCTAAAAAAGATCTATAATTGCTCATACGATGCATTTTTTGAAAATCTATAAAGATCTAAACCGATCGGTATTTTGCCGATCGGTTTTATTTTTGCATAAAAACGCCGTTATCGGCAAAAATATAGCAAAAGATTGTTTGGTGTTAATTGACTTTTTGCCGATACTGTGATATACTATTAACAGGAACGTTGGAGGTCTGTATATGAACTATTTATCTGTCAAAGAGGTTGCATTCATTTGGAAAACATCCGAGCGTAGCGTTCGGAATTATTGTGCTGCCGGTCGTGTCCCCGGTGCTTTTCTTACCGGAAAGACATGGAATATCCCCGAAAACGCCGAAAAGCCCGAAAGGAGCAATAAAAGAAAGCCCGCTCCGCAGACCTTGCTCGATATTCTGAAAGAGGAAAAGCGCAGTCAGACCCACGGTGGAATTTATCATAAAATACAGATCGAGCTGACCTATAACTCCAATCACATCGAAGGCAGTCGCCTCACCCACGATCAGACGCGTTATATCTTTGAAACCAACACCATTGGATTAACCGAAGAAGGCGTGCGTGTAGACGATATTATCGAAACCGCCACCCACTTCCGTTGTATTGATGAAATTATAGAAAATGCGAAGTCCCAACTCAGCGAAAAGTTTATTAAACACCTGCATTTCATCCTCAAGACCGGTACAAGCGATGCCAAAAAAGATTGGTTTGCCGTCGGTAATTATAAAAAGTTGCCCAACGAAGTCGGCGGTATGAAAACCACCCTGCCCGAAGATGTGTCGGCTGAAATGAGAAAACTCCTCAACGGTTATAACAGCAAAGAGAATGTAACACTCCACGATATTATCGAGTTCCACGTGCAGTTTGAACGCATCCATCCCTTCCAGGACGGCAACGGTCGTATCGGCAGACTGATTATGTTTAAAGAATGCCTAAAGCACGGCATTGTGCCGTTTATTATCGAAGATAGAATCAAAATGTTCTACTACCGCGGACTGAAAGAATGGACTCAGGAAAAAGGATACCTCACCGATACCTGCCTCTCCGCGCAGGACACATTTAAAACTTATTTGGATTATTTTAGAATTGCCTACGGCGACAAAAATTAAATCAACCTTATATCAAATCTCATAAAACCGCTCAAATGAGATGAAGATCGGTTCGGAGCGATCCCGAAGGCGTAATATTGATACAAAAAGATCCCACCTTGCGGTAGGATCTTTTTGTGTTATTTTGTCACTTTCCATAAATCGTTCAAATCGGGGTGATTTTTTGATTTCTTCGGGCGTAGGCGTATGTCGATACGTCAAGACCGAAAAATCGGAAAAGCGCCCGATTTCAACGATTTAGTCAAAAGGGTAAGCGGCTTTGTCGCAGATCAATGTCACATCGGGGTGGAACTGCAGAATGGACGCAGGAACCTGCGGATCAACAGGGCCCCAGAAGGTCTTTTTCAAGATCTCTTTCTTATCGGCACCGGTAACGATGATCAGCACCTTTTTGGCGGCCATAATGGTGCCGATGCCCATGGTAACGGCAGCGCGGGGAACATCGTCGATGGACGCAAAGAACCGCTTATTGGCTTCGATGGTCATTTCGGTCAGCTGCACTTCGTGGGTCTTGGCGGGGAAATGATCTTCGGGCTCGTTGAAACCGATGTGGCCGTCGTGACCGAGGCCCAAAAGCTGGCAATCGACACCGCCCCAGGCTTCGATCTTCTCTTCATATTCGTCGCACTCTTTTTCAACATCTTCCGCCAGACCCGAGGGAACGATGGTGTTTTCGGGCTTAATGGAGATATGATCGAAGAGATTATCCTGCATAAACTTGCGGTAGCTCTGCTCGTGGTCGGGAGCCAAGCCCTTATATTCGTCCAGATTGGCAGAACGAACTCTGGAAAAATCAATCTTGCCTGCCTTTTCGCGGGCGATCAGCTCGCGATAGAGGGGCAGCGGGGTGGAACCGGTCGCCAAGCCGAGAACGGCGGCGGGTTTCTTGGCAATGAGCGCCTCAAATTCGTTTGCGGCGAGCGCGCCCGCCTCTTCGGCGGTGGCGGCAACTAAAATTCTGGGATGGATCATACTATGTACCTCCTATATCATCCTATATTATAATACTATGTTCTCTCCGATGGAGGGAATGAACAAATTTGGTTCTCCTGCCGTTGTCTCCTCCACCGCTTTCCAAAGCTGATGGGAATCTTCTGCCTCATCGGGCAGATGCAAAAGGATATATTTTTTCGCGCCCATTGCCTTGGTCCGTTTCCAAACATTGGGTCTGCAGGCATAGGCAAAGGTGACCGCCGCCACATCGGGTCGGCGCAGTTCCTTCGGGAACCGCGCCAAGGGGGACGCATCGCCGGTGAACCAAAGGCATTGACTGCCTTTAATGACATAACTGACGTGGGCGATCTCCGCTTTGCCGCTGTGGCAGGTGGGAATAGGAATGATCTCTAAATTCCCGATCCGCATCGGGCAAGGGTCCTCCGCCCAAAGGATGGGGCGGTGGGTATTTTTATAAAACGTATCGGCGAAATCTTCATCGCAATGATCGGGATGCCGATGGGTAAAGACCAACGCATCGGGCGGGTTTTGAAGCAACCGCTCCCGCAACCCATCGGGAGTGCCCAAATAATTGGCATAGGGCGGGCAAACACCGTCCAGCAGAATGGAGGTTGAGTCCATCGTTAAAAGAATCCCCGCATTGGCGGTCCGCAACAGCTCCATAATGCCCTCCCTATATACTATATTGTATTACCTTTATTTTACTACATTTCCCGACACTCCGTCAATGAAATTTTCCTTTTTCTTTCCCCTCCTGATTTTTATGCTCCTATGCGATCATTTTTTCTGCACAATTCATTTGGGCGGTTTCATACCAATTCATTTGGTACAATGACGGCATCGTCCCCTACAAACCATCGACCAAGCCCCTTATGCACCATTCATTGGTGCAATTCCGTACCAATTCATTTGGTACAAAAATCGCGTTGCACAAATGATTTGTGACAAAAACATACAAATGATTTGTCTACCGTACCCCAAATGATTTGGGTGTTCCAAATGAATTGGTACGAAAACACAAATGATTTGTGACAAAAAATACAAATGATTTGTATACCGTACCCCAAATGATTTGGGTGTACCAAATGGATTGGTACGGAAAAACACAAATGATTTGTGACAAAAACATACAAATGATTTGTATACCGTACCCCAAATGATTTGGGTGTGCCAAATGAATTGGTACGAAAAAACACAAATGATTTGTGACGAAAAAATACAAATGCTTTGTGTGCTATACCCCAAATGATTTGGGTGTACCAAATGAATTGGTACGGAAACACAAATGATTTATGACAAAAAAATACAAATGAATTGTGTGCCGTACCCCAAATGATTTGGGTGTACCAAATGAATTGGTACGAAAACACAAATGATTTATGACAAAAACATACAAATGATTTGTATACCGTACCCCAAATGATTTGGGTGTACCAAATGAATTGGTACGAAAACACAAATGATTTGTGACAAAAAAATACAAATGAATTGTGTGCTATACCCCAAATGATTTGGGTGTACCAAATGAATTGGTACGGAAAAACACAAATGATTTGTGACAAAAAATACAAATGAATTGTGTGCTATACCCCAAATGATTTGGGTGTACCAAATGAATTGGTACGAAAAAACACAAATGATTTGTGACAAAAACATACAAATGATTTGTATGCCGCAAAAACCGACCACCCGCTCGGGTGGTCGGTTTTATTCGCTTAATTCAATGACGCGTTTCTTTTTTCTTCGAGCTATTTCTTTAAACTTTGCCGCTCCGCCGAAGGGTCGCTCAACAAACGTTACGACGATATCCGATTGCTCGATCATCCAATGGTTTCTTCGGTCAATGGCGAATTTTCGTGGGACGGTTTCAAACCCTTCAGGATAAATTGTGTGTTCCTCGTCTATTCTCCCCCGCTCCGATTCTTCCGGAAAATATGCTAATACAACATTATATTGAATTTTCGGATATTGCTTTTTCAATTCCTTTAAAAGCTCATAAACCATTAGATCAAAAGCCCCTTGATTACCGACATAGAATTGATTTGCCCCATCCTTTTCAATCAACTCAACTACGGTTTCATACGCTTTATTTTTGATTTTCGCTATTGGTACATTCTTATGTCCAAAAAAAGTAATAGTCAAATAAATCACTCCTTTTAAGCAAAAATATTAGTAGATATCCTAAAAGGATATATGTGTTATTCTAACATATCCGATTAGGATATACAATAACAATATATTTTTTGTGATCGGAGTGAGTATATTGAATTTAGATTATGTTGTAATCGGTTCAAGAATTCGGGAAATCAGAAAATCAAAGCAATGGACGCAAGCGCTTTTGGCTGAAAAATCCGGAGTGGAGCCTTCCAATATTTCTCACATTGAGCGTGCAGCAACCAAAGTAAGCCTGCCCACATTGGTAAGCATAGCAAATGCATTAGACGTCAGTCTTGATGATCTCGTTTACAGTAATCTTAACAAAAGCACACATATATCTGTGGCATTGATCGATCAACTGCTTGCAGACTGCACTGCAGAAGAACTGCATTCTTTAGTCGAAGTAATCAAAACCACGAAAAGTGTTCTGCGCGGGCGCAAAGGAGAATAAGGCAATGTTCTTGCGACTGAAAGAACTGCGCAATGCCAAAGGCATTTCCCAATTAAAATTAGCAATGGATCTGAATATGAATCAAAACACGATCAGCCGCTATGAAACCGGCGAACGTGAACCGGGCGTCAACGAATTGATCCGCATTGCCGATTATTTCAATGTTTCGGTTGATTACTTGATTGGACGAAGCAATAAATAAAAAACGACCACCGATGGTGGTCGTTTTTTGATGAATTGCTGCTTAAAAAGAAGCGGTGCTTTTATTTTTAAAGTGAAGTTTTTGCTACCGCAAAAGTGAAGTTGCGTGTTTTACTCGCAGTGAAGTATGGACTTTAATGTCCAAGTGAAGTCAAGTTTGCCCACTTCGCGTACTGAGCGAAACTTCACTGTCTGCAGGACAACTTCACTATCGAAGATACCTTCACTTGCCCTTTAGGGCAAACTTAGTTGACATTTTATTTCACAACAAATCCTGCGGGGAGTTTCCAAGAGGAGTTTTCATAGTAGAAGGTGACGCTGCTCTTGAGATATTCGCCGTTGTAGTACATACAAGAGGAACTGCCGCCGTCCAGATTGGCGGCGTTGACGGCGCCGTATTCCTGCATCACTGCGATGAGATCGCCGCTGGAGGCACCCAAATGCCCCGATTTGCCGCGCCCATCGGTGACGAACATCAGCACCGCGCCGTCCGCGCGCTGACCGATGGCGGTGCGGGGGTTGAGTCCGCTGCCCATACCGTTCATTTCCCGCGGTTCATTATTGATAATCAGCTGAACGAAATGGTTATTGCTGTCGCTGGCCTCTTCCTGGAAGCAGACCGCGTCGCGAATCTTTTGCTCCTTAACGAGGGTCTCCACTTCCGAAGCGGTCATATCCGAAATATCGATGATCTGCAAAAGGTTCTGCTCGGTGAACCCGATCAGCACCAATCCGGTATATTCCCGCGGCTTATTCTGCTGGATCTCGCCGTTGCAGACCACCACGCCATAGGGGCGGCCGCCCGAATTATTGGTGGAATCGTAAAGTCCGCCGTTGATGCCGCCGATGGCATCAGCGGATTTCACCAGCTGATCCAGAGTGACACCGGTCTCCCGCCAAGGATAGATGGTGGCAAGGGAAACGCGGGAAGGATCCTTGACGATCATCATCGTTCCGGTGAAGGTACCGCCCTGCACCTCTTCGATGACGATGGGCTCTTCCTTATCCTCTTTCCCACCGATTTGAATCAGGCCGCTATCCACTTCGGAATTGAGCGTCTGCATAGAGTTTTTATCGACGATCTGCTGAATCTTCTCATCGCTCAAAAAGACCGATGCCAAGAATTTCAACTGACCGGTTTCCAAAATGGTGGTGACAAACATCTGCTGCGCCGAGGGAAAGGCATCGGAGCAGATCATTGCCAACGAGATCGCGACCGTCAGCACCGCCGCCACCAGAAAGGTGCCCAAAAAGGCGCCGACCTTTAAAAGAATTTGACCGATCTTTTTCGCCATCTCAAGCCACCTCCTTTAAGGCTGCCAACCGCCAGCCATCGGCATTGCGAACAAAATAGAAGCAATCGTTCATAGCATCTTTCACGACCTTACCGCCGTTATTCAGCCGCATATGCTTGATAAAGCGGACCTCCACCGAAAAGGCATCGGGGGTAATTTGGGTGAAATTGCTGACCTTATTTTCGGTAAAGGCGGGGCTTAAGAGGGTATGGCTGGCAAAAAACTGCTTATCGATGGAGGTGGAATATTTCTTTGCCACCTCGTATTGATAGGAATCGGGGTCCATCTCCTTTGCCATCTCGGTAAAGGTGCGGTCGTTGCTCATAAAGAGGCTCCAATGCTGCGCCACTTTCAGAACGTCGATCTCAGCGGCGATCTCTTTGGGAACAGTCTCCTGCTTGGGCAACGGAGCGGTGAAATCCTGCTCGGTCGCTCCTTGCTCCAAGGATACCTCCTTGCCTTCCCCATCGGTCACCTTGATCGCGGCATCCTCTTTAAGAATGGCGATCTCATAACGGACCACCGTCGGCAGTTCGTGGACGAGGTTTTCCAAAAGGGCATATTCTTCCGCGATCTCTTCCTTCACCGCCTGCTCTGCCACCGCCTTGCCCTCCAGCAAGACGGTGTAATCGGCGGGTGCGTTCAGGCTCAGATAGGTCATCGGCAAAGTATCCTTGCCCTCGTATGTAATCTCATTTCCGTAAAGATCGGAAAGAAGGATCTCCGGCTTTTTCAGTTCCATGATCTCATAGCGCACTCTGCCGCCGGGGAGCACCGTGCCTTGCAAGTCCTTGCCGTTCATCTTCACCTCGATGGTGGCGGGAAGGGTGAGGGAATATTCATAAATTTCGGGAAGGACCTTGAAATTTTTAATTTCATAGCCGACCTCGGAACCGTCGGCGGCGACCACCTTAAACTGCGGTTCTAAATAGACCTCCGCAAGGGTAAAGCGGGCTTTTCCGCCCTCGGTCTTGGCAGAGAGCTCCTTGCCGTCTGCCCAAAGCCCAAAGCCCTCGGGCAAGGTGGCGGTGTAGGTGCGTTTTTCCAATAAGGGAACGATCCCCTCGATCGCCCATTCCCGCATGGTAAAGACCGCCAACTTGGTCACCTGCGGCCCCTGCGCTTTAAGAGTCACCTTCGCCAAGGGAAAGCTTCCCTTGCGGATGAGATATTCCATCTCATCCTCCGCAGAAGCGGATTGAGCGATATAGCTCAGCCCCTCGCTTTGGCAAAGCTTCAAAAAGGCGGTTTTGGTCTCCTCACCCACTTGGGGCAGATCGAATTTTTGCCAATAGCTTTCTTCTTTGGTTTCCTGCGCCAAAAGCGCAATGGCGCGCTCCGCCTGCCGCTCGGGGCGGGCGGCTTCATACTCCGCCAGCAAGCCGCGAACGTATAAAATCGCCGCCAGCATCAAGCCTGCCATCAGCGCGGCAAAACCGATATAGATCCATTTAAAAAGTTTTTTATTGCTCATTATTAAACACCCATTTATGTTGAATTCTAAAACTGATGAAGAACAGTACTGTATCCACCGCCAGCTTGATTAACGTGGAAAGCCAGGCGGCGCGGATCATCAGCAGATGCTCGATGATAAAGACACAAACCGCCGAAACGGCGATCTGCACCACCGCCAAAAGATAATAACGCAACAAGGTCTTTTTGCTTGTATCCCCTTTGAAAACCGCCTTGGCATTGATGAGGTAATTGACAAAGGAGGAGATCGCCCGCGCCAAAAATGCCGCAGGGAAGGTCAGCGGGATCATCGGGATGGCAAACAACGGAAATTGCTTCAATAAAAAGAACGCAAGCGCATCGATCACCGATGCCGCCACCGAGCTGAATAAGTACTTTAAGATCAAAGAGTAGATCCGCAGGCTGTCCACAATCGGGCGAAAATGGGAGGAGGCGTTTTCTTCGATATACACCGTTCGGATCTTCACCTGCTCCAAGGGCAGGCCTTGGCGGCTGATATAAAAGAGCATCTGCGTCTCATATTCAAACCGCTCGCCCTCCACCGAAAGCAATCCTTCCATCACCCCGCGGGGGTACCCCCGCAGACCGGTCTGGGTATCGGCGATCTTCATCCCGAAGAATAAACGGAACGTCCCCGAAGTGAACCGATTGCCAAAACGACTGCGCGCAGGAACATCGGGCAATGAAAAATCTCGGCAGCCCAAAACGATATGACCGCTCTCGGTCAGTTTTTTCGCCACCGCCGCAATATCCTCGGCGGTATGCTGTCCGTCGGCATCGGCAGAGACCGCGCCGAAAAAATCGAGGCGGTTTTCCAAAAAGAACCGCATCGCGGTCTTGAGCGCGGCGCCTTTGCCGCGGTTGACGGTGTGGCGGAGCAGAGTCACCTGCTCCATCGCCTCCACCTGCGCGAAGATGGGCGCAAAGGAGTCTCCCGACCCATCGTCGACGATCAGCAGATCCGAAAAGCCTGCCGCGATCAACGATTGCAGGGTTTTGATCAGTTTTTCATCGGGTTTATATGCAGGGATAATGATTGAGATCTTTTCCATCATTTTTTCCCCTTTCTCTGCAGTTTCAAAAGCAATCTTAATAAAACGCGGATCAAAATGACGCCGAGAACAACCCCGCTCACGGTAATGATCAGCCGCTTGCGGTTTTTCCGCTCCGCTTCAACGCGCTGTTGCTCGGCTTTCTCCTGCTCCGCTTTCTGCTCGGCTTCCAGCCGCGCCTGCTCCTGCCGATAGGCTTCTTCCCGCTGGGCATAGGTCGCTACATTTTCCATAAAATCGCCGCCCTGCTTGTCCGCACCAACAATGGTGTCGTAAAGCCCATATTGGCAAGGGGAATAGGTCTTGATCTGGGTCGCCTTTTTGATCTCGCCGCTGTTGCCGTAGATCCAGCGTTTGAACCAGGTCCAATGCTGGCTTTGGTGGCAGCCAAACCCCTCTTGGGTCATTTCAAAGGGCGTTTTACCCCCAAGGCTCTCATAGGGAGTATCCCAATCCATCGTTATCTGATTCTGCTCATAAAGATGCAGATAGGTCTTCTCGGGCCGATGGGCATCGGCGGCTTTGATGGCCTCGGTCAGCGCGTTGGCGCAGAAGATATGGGTGCCGTGGCCGTATTCGCCCTTGAGATCGTGGGAGACCACCACCAACGGCTTAAACCGATTGAGGCACCCGACGATATAATCTTTAAAATCATCGTAGGTCACCCCCGCCGAAGCAAAGGCCGCCTTGGCACCCTCAAAACTTTCGGAATACAGGTCGGGGAAATCGCTCATCACAGGGTAATTGCGAACCCCGACGGTCCAGAGCCCGTCCAACTGCTCGTGGGGGCGCACGTGGTCCTCATACCCATTCGCCTCAAAATGCTGGACGATATACACCACCTGCACCTGCAGTTTGCGTTCCACCGCATAATAGGGCAACACGCCCGCAAAAAAGAGCTGTTCATCGTCGGAATGGGAACTGATCAACATCAGATCCGCCTTTTCGCAAGGCGCATCCCATTGCTGAACAAAATCGGGCAGCGTCTCCCCTTTTTCAAAGAAATAAAGGTCGGCGATTGCCGTCTTTTCGGAAAATTGCAGGGTCAGTTCGGTCTGCTCGCCGCAAAGGGCGGCCACGTCAATGTATTGATGCAAATATCCGCCCTCGCAGGTATATTCCTTACCGCCCGCGATCAATTTCCAATCTTGGGGCAGGCGGTCAAATTCGATATAAAGATGGGCAAGCCCCTTGGCATTTTCCAAGGAAACGGCACCGCCCTGCTCCGCCACAGTATAGGTGGTGCGCTTGCCGTCGGTCAATTTCTGCACCGAAAAATCCTCGGAGCGAACCGCTCCTTCCGCCGAAGCAGAAAAGGTCAGCGAGCCCACCAACAGCACCATCGCCAAGGCCATCAATAAACCTTTCAACCGCATTTCCTACACCCCCTATGGACATATATAATCATTCTATCATAAATAATTCAAAATTGCAACGAACAGAAAAAACCCACCGCCGCGGCGGTGGGTTTTTTATAACAATGGAGACTGCTCAAAACTGTTTATTCTTGGATCAACAGTTTATTTATTTTACAATAGTAAAGGCTCGTTCCGTCGTGATATTTATTTTTGGAATCGTATCCGCAATATCGGACTTTTACCCAATCTCCTTTTTGGTTGATGGCCACAACACGAAGGTTATTGTCGTGGGATTGGGCGTAGGTGATATATCCGGCTTGGCTTGATTCTTCTTCGCTCAAATCTTCGCACAGATAAATGCCTTTTATTCCATCTCGAACAACGGCCGTTTTAATTTCATCCTCGGGATAATCATCAAACGTTGTTTCTTCTTTGTTCTCGGTGACATATTTACACATAATATAGGCAAAGCCCTGGGAAATCGAAGGATACTTTACCTTGTACCAAGTTCCATTGGTTTCTATAACAGTCAGTGTTCTTCCGACATAAACTTTTTCGCAAGAGTTTTTGTTATCATCCGTGGTTGTATGCAGACTAACCTTTCTGATGCAATACACTTTTTTGCTTTCCTGTTGCCAACCGGAAATGGCAGTTCCATATGTAAATGTCGAACTCCCTTTTGCACCGCAACTGCACGAATAATAATAAATGGCAGGACTGCTTGTGGTCGCTTTTGATTTTTGATATGCAATATCCGTGTTCTTTTGATCGTATGTATGCTCTAACTTATCACTTTTATTGAATGTGGAAGCACCTTTTTCTCCGCAAGAACAAGAGTAATAATAAACAGCACCGCTTTGGCAGGTTGCCTTAGATTTTAAATACTTTTCGGTTGTGTTCTTTTGGTCAAATGTATGCTCTGCCTTTTCGCCTTTATTGAATGTGGAAGCACCTTTTTCTCCGCAAGAACAAGAATAATAATAAACAGCGGCGCTTTGGCAGGTTGCTTTTGATTTTAAATACTTTTCAGCTGTGTTCTTTTGGTCAAACGTATGCGAATGCGCCGGTACATTTGATTCTGTTTCCGTATTGTCGGAGGGGTCCTTCTTATCAGTGTCGGCTTTTTTGTCGAAGATCTCCTTAAAACCGGCTAAGACCTTATCGCTGAATGTTCCCTTGTTTCCGGTGGTTCCCTTGTTTCCGGTGGTTCCCTTGTTGTTGGAGGTCACCTTATTGTTGGTGGTTCCCTTGTTGTTGGTGTTTTCCTTAATGTTGGAGTTTTCCTTATTGTTGGAGGTTTCCTTATTGTTGGAGGTTTCCTTATTGTTGGAGGTTTCCTTATTGTTGGAGGTTTCCTTATTGTCGGTTGTCACCTTATTGTCAGAAGTCTCCTTATCGTCGGAAGTCTCCTTATTGCCGGAAGTCTCCTTATCGTCGGAAGTCTCCTTATTGCCGGAAGTCTCCTTATTGTCGGAAGTCTCCTTATTGCCGGAGGGCACCGTATTGTCGGAGGGCTCCGATTCAACGAACGCTTCCATACTGGCGTATACATCATTAGTTCTTGCCGTAGCACAAGCAGACAGATTAAACAAAAGAACTACAACCAACAATAAATACACAGATTTTTTCATATAGTCACCGCCTTATTCTTTCTTTTCTTCCGCTGACGCTCATTTTGTGTTTTCGTCAACGTCTAACAACACAATTATATCTGTATTACAGATAAATGTCAATATCTTTATTACAGATATCGCATAATAGATATGAGGTGATTATTGTGCAATTCAAAAATTTGCGTGAGATTCGAGAAGATAAAGATATCAGACAAAAGGATATTGCAAAGTATTTAAATGTTTCTCAAAATACTTATTCTCAATATGAAACCGGTGTCATTTCGCTCACCGCTGAAATTTTAATCAAAATATCCGATTATTATAATGTAAGTATCGATTATTTGCTTGATAGAACAAATAACCCTAATATACAAAAATAACGTGTTTCCTTGTGGGAACAAATACAAAAAGAAAAGTAACAAACAAATATCCCCCCGTTATACGGGGGGATATCAATATTTTTGAGTTTAAACTTCAAATTCCAAACCATCATAGGCTCCCGTCACAGGGAAATCCGCCGACTCGGCAAAGGGCGGAATGGTTTTGAGAAAACGGGAAGAAATATGGGCGATATACAGGTGCTTGGGTTTCTTTTCCGCAAAGATGATGCCATACTTTTCTGCCGGAAAATGCCCTAACTCGCAGATGGCGACATCCAACGGCTGTTCTAAAATCTCATAGGGAAATTCCTTTTCCGGCTCTCTGGAAAAATCGCCGCTGAAAAAGACCCGCTTGCCCTCCGCTTCCAGCAAAAAGGCAAAGGACATCCAGCAATGCTCCGTGCGATAGGCGGTGACCTTCAAGATCCCGTCATCGTAGAAGGTCCCGGGCTCGATCTCTTGGAACCGAAAGGTGCGCTGTTCCCGATGGGAAGTGCACTTGCGCCAGGCAACATAGGCGTCGATAGTCTGCTCCATCGGCGGCGGCAGGCAGATCAAGGGATCGATATGAAAGAGCGCGGGGCGGTCAATGTTGCCCAAAAACGGAATCAGACCGCCGGTATGATCGCCGTGCATATGGGAGATAAAGACAGCGTCGATTTCTTCGCAATCGATCCCGCGATTAGACAGATCTTCTATCACATTACAGCCCATATCAAAAATATATTTACGCTCCCCGATCTCAAAAAAGATGGAGGTGTTGCGACGATTTTTGCGCGGCGTCGCGGCGCTTGTCCCAAAAAATGTGATTTTCATTTCATATCGCTCCTCTTGATTTTTATCATTATAGCACCACCCCATCCGCTTAGCAACTTTTTTGTTCAATATTCGTCCTCTTTAAATATTTTTTAAAAAATGTATTGACAATCTGAATGTAATTGGTTATAATAATCAAGCACGAAAAATGAGGCCCCTTGGTCAAGCGGCTAAGACGTCAGCCTCTCACGCTGAAATCGGGAGTTCGATTCTCCCAGGGGTCACCAATATATTCCTCCTTAGCTCAGTCGGTAGAGCACTCGGCTGTTAACCGAGTTGTCGTTGGTTCAAGTCCAACAGGGGGAGCCAAAAAACTCTTGTTCTTTTGAACAAGAGTTTTTTAGTTACATTCGCCTTAGGCGAGTTATATTGAGCTTC
>JAFSHF010000015.1 GCA_017440465.1 Clostridia bacterium | reverse complement strand
CAGTCCAAATGAATTGGAACAAGATAAGTCAGTCCAAATAAATTGGATCAAGAGAAATCCGTCCAAATGAATTGGACTAAGAAGAGTCAGTCCAAATAAATTGGATCGAGGGGAATCAGTCCAAATGAATTGGACTAAGAAGAGTCCGTCCAAATAAATTGAATCAAGAGAAATCAGTCCAAATGAATTGGATCAAGAGAAATCCGTCCAAATGAATTGGACTAAGAAGAGTCAGTCTAAATAAATTGGATCAAGATGAGTTAGTCCAAATAAATTGGACCAAGATAAGTTGGTCCAAATGAATTGGAACAAGATAAGTCAGTCCAAATAAATTGAATCAAGGGGAATTGGTCCAAATAAAATGGACCAAGGGGAGATCGGTTTGGTTTGCCCAATGTATTTGGACGGAAGGTTTATTTGTAGTTGTTATTGGTTAAATTGGTCCCGATCCTTTTGGATCTGTTTTTGGTAGCGGTCTTCTTCGGAATAGATGCAGCCGCAGTATTTTTGCATATAGAGTTCTGCCTCGCGGGCTTTTTGCTGGCCTTCGCGGAAGCGGGGTGCGAAATCATAGTAACGGAATTCCACCCCATATTTTTCGGCGGCTTTTTCGCCGATCTTGCGGATGAGGTCGTGGTTCTGATAGGGGGAAACGGTGAGGGTGGTGGAGAAGGCTTTAAAGCCTTGCTCTTTGGCGGTGCGGGCGGTTTCATCCAACCGCACGGCGTAGCAATAGGCGCAGCGGTTTGGAATATCGCCGCTGACCGCTTTGGTAAATTTTTGCAATCCGTATTCATCGCGGATGATCAGATCCAATCCGATTTTTTGGGCGTAGTCGATGAGGGTATCGCGGCGGGCTTTATATTCCTGATAGGGGTGGATATTGGGGTTATACCAAAAGCCGGTGGGGGTGATCCCCTCTTCGGCAAGTTGCGCAAGGCAAGCCACCGAGCAGGGGGCGCAGCAGATATGCAAAAGAAGTTCTCTCATTTTATAAAAACCTCCGATCGTTTCTGATTGTAATTTTATCATAAGCCGCCGATGATTTCAATATTGACAAACCGAAAACCGATTGTTATAATAATTTCATATTGTTAAAGGCAACGAAGGAGAGGATCCTGCAAGGATACGCAAAGCAGAGAGCCGGCGGTTGGTGAAAGGCGGCAAGCGGAAGGGTGCAACGGTCTATGGCTCCGGAGCCGAAACGTTCGATAGGTAGGGCGTTTCCGCAAGGCGCGGCGTTAATGCGTTTGAGCGGCGTTTTTTGATAAAACGCAACTTGAGTGGTACCGCGGAAATTTTCGTCTCAAGGCAAAGTCTTTGCCTTGAGATTTTCTTATTTTTAAGGAGGAGTCAAAATGAGCAATTTTAAGATTGAGACCAAATGTGTGCAGGGGGGATACACCCCCGGCAATGGTGAGCCCCGCCAGGTGCCGATCATTCAGAGCACCACCTTCAAATATGCGTCCAGCGACGATATGGGCAAACTTTTTGATTTAGAAGCCAGCGGCTATTTCTATTCCCGCCTGCAGAACCCCACCTGCGATACGGTCGCGGCTAAAATTTGCGCAATGGAGGGCGGCTCTGCCGCGATGCTGACTGGTTCGGGTCAGGCGGCGTCCTTCTTTGCCGTTTTTAACATTGCGGGGATGGGGGACCATGTGGTCGCCAGCGCGGCCATCTACGGCGGCACCTATAATCTTTTTGCGGTGACGATGAAGCGGATGGGCATCGAATTCACCTTCGTTTCCCCCGATTGCTCCGATGAAGAATTGGAGGCGGCATTCCGCCCCAATACCAAGGCGGTCTTCGGCGAGACGATTGCCAACCCCGCACTGAACGTTCTGGATATCGAGCGGTTTGCCAACGCCGCGCACGCCCACGGTGTTCCCTTGATTATCGATAATACTTTTGCGACCCCCGTCAACTGCCGCCCCATCGAGTGGGGTGCCGATATCGTCACCCAATCTACTACCAAGTCTATGGATGGTCACGGTTCGGCGGTCGGCGGCTGCATTGTGGATTCCGGCAAGTTTGATTGGACCAAATATCCCGATAAATTCCCCGGCCTTTGCACCCCCGACGATAGCTATCACGGGGTGACCTACACCGAGCGGTTCGGGTTGGAGGGCGCATATATTACCAAAGCTACCGCGCAGTTGATGCGGGATCTGGGCTGTGTCCAGTCCCCCCAGAGTGCATTTTTGCTGAATTTGGGGCTGGAGAGTCTGCACGTGCGGATGGAACGCCATTGCGCCAATGCCCAAAAGATCGCGGAATATCTGAGCAACCACGCCAAAATCGGCTGGGTGCGTTACCCCGGTCTGCCCGGCGATGCCGAATATGAGCGGGCGCAGAAATATTTGCCCAACGGCAGTTGCGGTGTCATCAGTTTCGGCGTCAAGGGCGGCAAAGAAGCGGCCGCCAAATTTATGGCGGGCTTAAAGATCGCCGCCATCGAGACCCATGTGGCGGATGCCCGAAGCTGTTGCCTCCATCCCGCCACCGCCACCCATCGCCAGATGAGCGAAGAGGAGCTGGTCGCCTGCGGCATTTCCGGCGATCTGGTGCGGTTTTCGGTGGGCTTGGAAAATGCCGACGATCTGATTGCCGATATTGAAAACGCTTTAAAAGACGTTTAAAAATTTTATCAAAAAATTGAAAGGAGGGAATCCCCGTGCCTATTAAAATTCCAAACGGTCTGCCGGCGGCAGAAACCCTGCGAAAAGAAAATATTTTCGTTATGGACGAGCAGAGAGCGACCACTCAGGAGATTCGCCCCCTGCAGATTCTTCTTTTGAATCTGATGCCCAAAAAGATCGAGACCGAGACTCAGCTTTCCCGCCTTTTGGGAAACACGCCGTTGCAGGTGGAATTGGAACTGATCCATACCAAAAGCCACCAATCCAAAAACACCTCGCCGGAGCATATGCTCGCCTTTTATAAGACCTTCGACGATGTCAAGCATCGGAACTTCGACGGTATGATCATCACCGGCGCACCGGTGGAGCAGATGCCCTTCGAGCAGGTGGAATATTGGGACGAACTCTGCGAGATCATGGAATGGAGCAAGACCCACGTCCACAGCACCTTCCATATCTGTTGGGGTGCGCAGGCGGGGCTTTATTATCATTTCGGGATCGATAAAGAGCCGCTCCCCGAAAAGATGTTCGGCATCTTTCCCCATAAGGTGGATTATAAACGGTCGATCCTGTTCCGCGGGTTTGACGATACCTTTATGGTGCCCCATTCGCGGCATACCACCGTGCGGCGGGAGTTGATCGAGGCAGAGCCTGCCTTGAAGATCTTAGCCTCCTCCGAAGAGGCGGGGGTTTACGCCATCACCACCAAAAAGGGGCGGCAGATCTTTATTACCGGTCATTCGGAATACGACGCGCTGACCTTGGATGCGGAATACCGCCGCGATCTTTCCCAAGGCAAACCCATTAAGATCCCCCAAAATTATTATCCCGGGGACGATCCCAAAAAGAAGCCCAAGGTCTCTTGGCGCAGTTGCGCCAATTTGCTCTACAGCAACTGGCTGAACTACTTTGTATATCAAACCACACCCTACGATCTGAGTAAGTTAAAATGATAAAAAACGGCAGTTTTTTAAAACTGCCGTTTTTTTGCATTTGTAACAAAAGAACACAAAAAATTAAAGATTTTTATACGAAGATGACAAATAATTAAAGGAAATTATATTAGATATATATTATAATAAAAATAGACTATTATAAGTTGGGGTGATATCGAATGAACAGACGAATTTTAGCTTCGATTTTAATCGGAGCGACGGCACTTTCGATGCTCAGCGGCTGCAAAAGCGAAGAGGATAGCGTATCCTTGGATTATGGCTTAGGCGTGCAGCAAGGGCAGAGCAACGAAAATGATTTTGCATCGGATGATTCCGTTGCAGATCAAGGGGCGCAGAATTCCGGCAAACCGGATAGTTCTGCGGGCAATAACGACCAAGATCAAAATGCGGGCAGCGGGCAGAATAATAAGCCGGCAGGCGATCAAGATACCGATGAGCCGAGCGCAGATACCCCTGCCAACCAAAATCAAAGTAGCGGAAGCAACCAAGGAAGTTCTTCCGAAGGCTTGAAGGAAACCTTCAACGGCAGCAAGCCCATCAGCGTCTCCGCAGGGGAGACGGTTTGGTTCGGGCCTGCGTCGACCGCTCAAAAAGAGCAGTTGACCTTCACCGATAAGTCGGGCAAAGCCGCCAAGGTGACGATCGATCAACTGCAAAAGGTCGATACCTTCAATAACGGCTATGTCATTTTTGCCTATAAGGCAACGGCGGCAGGCAGCGTTGCTGTTCAGATCCCCGATACATATAAAGACCTGTTCCTCGCCTCGAAAGATGCGATGGATATGAACGCGTACTTTGCTCATTGGGATAATATGAAGGACCGCAACCTCTATGTTTCGAGTCTGGATAAAACCTCCAAGCAGATCGGCACCGACGGAAAGCTTAAATCTTCCGATCAAGGCGGTTCGACCCACGCCATTGCGGTCAAGCAGGGCGATACATTGACCGTCGCGCCGGTTTCGGCAGGGACTGTGGTGCAGGGCTGCGGCTATGATGCCAAGATGAAGGCGGTTGAGATTTTTAACGGCTACGACTTGAAGGAAGCCTTTGCCTTCCCCCAAGGAAAGCGGGCATATACATATACCGTTCCCGCGGGCGTTTCCTTTGTTCGCTTCAATGTCCCCGAAGAAGAGCGGGAGACCTTCTTGGTGACGAAGAATAAAGAGTTCGATAAGAACTATTATACCCGCATCACTAAGGTGAAAGCGGAGGATGTGGGGGATCCTCTTTTTGAAAAAGAATGTCTGTTTGTGGGCGATTCTCTCTGCGCGGCATCGCAGGACGATAAGATCGACGGTCTGCGCGGCTGGGCGCGGCGGGTCAAGGAACTTTCCGGTGCTATCAGCACCAACGCCGGCCGCGGCGGCGCAGCGATGTCGAATTGCCGCATGGATGAAGACAATGGGGACGGATTCCAAATGATTTATAATCAGCTGAAACGATACCCCAAAGATTATGATTATGTCCTCTTAGAGGGCGGCGCCAACGACGCTTGGGAAACAGCCCCGATCGGTAAGGTGACCGAAGGCTTTGACCCCGCCGAGTTTGATCTTACCACCTATGCCGGTGGATTTGAGATGACCATCTATACCGCCATTAAGGAATATGGCGATACCGCGGCGATCGGCTATCTGATGACCTTCCAGATGCCCCGCAATAAGTACGGTGTGGTCGCCACCGGGATGAACGACTATTATAAGGTCGGTAAAGAGATCTGCGATAAATGGAACATCACTTACTTCGATATGTATAACCATACCGAGATCAATAAAAAGCTGGATCCGCAGGGCACCGAGCACGTGCCGGACGGTACCCACGCCGACGCCAGCGGATACGATATTTTAGGCCCCTACATTACGGATTATATGCGGTCGATGACGCCGGTCACCCAAACGGTGCGGAACGCATTGGCCAAGAGTAGATAAGGAGAACCAAACGATGAACAGAAGAGCAATTTCAATTTTGGCAGTTCTTGCGATGCTCTGCACCATGTTTACCTTCGCGATGCCCGCCACCGCGGAGGCGACAGAGCTTGCATTGAACTTTCCGAAGTATGCGGACCACGCCAATCATCCCGATCAAAAAGAGTGGCTTATCCAAGACGCCGCCGACTGGAAGGCAATGATGGCAACCGCCGATGCGACAGCGGTAGGAGAGGAATATTTCAGCGGTCATACCTTCCACCTGACCGCCGATGTGGATTTTTCTCAGACCGAATGGCTTCCGCCGATGGGCGAAGGAAGATATTTCGGCGGCACCATCAACGGCCACGGCTTTGGCTTTAACGAGCTGAAGATCTACGAAGGCGACGGCGTATTTGATGCAAGCTATAATCACAAAGATGCAGAGGGTACCGGAATGTTCCAGCGGTTGGGAAACTGCACCTTCATCGATTTCGGTGTCAACAGCGGCTGCGTGCACCGCGCCACCGGCGGTGTCAGAACTTCGGTCACCACCTTCGGCAGCTTGAAGAATGGCTATAAGCCCACCTTCACCCGCGTCTGGTCCGGAATGGAGCTGCGCCATGTCAACACCGGTTCGGTATCTGCGCTGGCTGTCCCTGCGGATGCGGCATATAATGAGGATATCACAGTCAACGGCTATGTCTTTGATGGCAAGATCTCCACAAATAGGAGAAATGCGTTTTCCCTGATCGGTTGTATTGAGGGTGAGACGCGGGTAATTACCGGCGGCCTTAAATTAACCAATATTATTACCGATGCTCAGATGTATACTAATACACGGTCTCCGCAGCATCCGCAACTGAACGGAGAGAACTCCCTGGCGGCAGGCGCTGTGAGCGCTCCGGGCGAGACCATCGCTACTGCGTACTATAGCTCGCTCTTCTCTTCGAATGCCAATACCCAGATGAATGAGGCGATCGTTGAAAACATTTATACCGTTTCCTACCCGAATGTGGTTTCCTATTTCGGCAGAGGCGGCGATACCCGCACCATCGATAAACGAATGGTGACCGAGTCTGCCCTCGAAGCGGCTTGGACTGCCAATAAGAATCCTTCGCAATCGGCAGCAGAACCGGTCTTCTTCACCTTGAAGAACGGCAAGATCCGCCCGACCGCGGAAAGCAAGAATATGATCGTCAAGGTCACCCTGACCGGCATCAAAGACAAAGTATATTATCTCAATGCCAATACCACCTACGATCTGGCAGAAACCTTTGGCAAGAACGATCAACAGACCTTTAAGATCAACGCAGAAACGGTGACCGCCTTGGTGTTGGGCAGTGAAGATGTCACCATCGAAGTGACCACCGACTGCACCCATAACGGATACACCGTCACCGAGGGTGAGAATGCCAATGAGCATATCAGAAGATGCGCGATCTGCGGCTATGATAAGGTAGAGACCTGCTCGGCGCAGCAAAACTGCACCGTCAATGCGATCACCGAAGAGCAGCTTGCAGCGGGTGAGATGGCAACCCATAGCGGCACCTGCGATTTCTGCGGCGAGGCGTTCACCGTGGCGTGCGCAGTGGACTATGTCCTTTCCGCAAAGGCGAATAAGGAAGCCCATTGGGATTATTCCGCCTGCCCCTGCGGCAGAGAAAATGTCGAACATACCAATACCGCGCCGGTTCTGAGCGGCGATGCTACCGGCGATGATAAAATCGATCTGCTGGATGCGGTTCGGATCCTGAAAAAGAGCGTGCAATCGGGCGAGGTCGAGAAAGAGCGCAATGCGGATGTGGACGGCGATAATGCGATCCAACCGTTGGATGCCTTGCTGGCGATCCGCATCTGGTTCGGCAATAAAGAAGCGATCAAGCAAGCAGACGCAACAGCGGCTCGTATCAATGCAGAAAACCTGTTTAATTCCAAAGACGTAACTAAGCAAAGCCTGAAGATGGACGGCACCGAAGGGGATGTGGCAGGCTATGTGGTCTCCGATCCCATCGCTGTTCAAAAGGGAGAGAAGCTCGCTTTCGGTCCGGTGCGTCTGACCGCTCCGGTAATAGGCTACTTCTATGATGCAGAGGGCAACCCCCTGCAGTTGATCAACCATACCAATGTAAAGGTGGAATACACCTTTGAAGAGGGTAAGGCACTGGTCAGCATCGACGTTCCCGCAGATGCAGGATCGGTTCGGTTCCAGATGGCAACGGAAGAGGCGGATCAGTTCTATCTCCGCCTCAACACCGCAATCACCGGGATGGACTATGAAGAACGTTTTGAAGGCGAGACGATCGAAAACCCCTTGAAGGGCAGAACCTTCCTGACGGTCGGCGATTCCTTGTGTGCCGCGTCCAACGACCCCAGAATTGACGGTCTGCGCGGTTGGGCGCAACGTATTCGCGATACCTTCGGCGCGGTCGTTACCAACTCCGCCAAAGGCGGCTCCTCCCTCAGCACCGATGCGATGACAACGGATGATGATACAGGGCGATATATTTTCAACCAACTGATCCAGCACAACGGAACGAAGAATTTTGATTATATCCTGCTGGAAGGCGGTGTCAACGATTCCAATTCCTCGCTGAATGCACCGATCGGAACATTCCTCCCCAAAACAGATCCGAACGCCTACGACCCTGCCTATTTCGATACGGCAGAAACCATGGCGGGCGGTATGGAGAAGCTGATCTATAACACGATTAAAGAACACGGCGATACCGCCGCTATCGGTTATATGACCCTCTATGAGATGCCTCACGCCTCAGGGTTCAGCAATTCCAGAGGCCATCTTGAAGCGGCTAAGGAGATCTGCGAAAAATGGGGAATTGAGTATCTGGATCTTCTGGAACTGTTGCCGGAAGAGAAATTTGATACGCAAGACCTGACCAGCGATAATGTCCACGCCATCGCCGAGGGCTACGACATTATGCAGACCTACATCAACGAGTTTGTCCCCCAAATGAGACCGATCTCGCAAGAGATTTATAATAAAGTCCATGAAGACAAAGGGTTTGATAAAACAGAAGACGGCGGCCCGCTGAATACCGCCGAAGAGAACCCCTATAAGGATTCCTTGAAGATTTTGGCGATCGGCAACAGCTTCAGCCAAGATGCAACGGTGTATTTTTGGGGCATTGCCAATTCCTACGGTGTCGAAAATGTTGTTGTCGAGAATCTGAGTATCGGCGGATGCTCTTTGGATACCCACTATGAGAATATTACCAATAATAATGCAGCCTATGGATATTATAAATGGACATCGGCAAATGGCGGAGTGAGTGTAAACGGAGAAAACAAATCCATCGCGGAGGCTCTGGCGGAGGAGGATTGGGATATCATCACCCTCCAGCAGGCCAGCGGCGAGAATTTGGTCTTTAGCACAGAGGACGCCACAAAATATGATCCCACCGCCGGTGAACCGATCGATACTTATAGTAAATTGGATGAGATCATTGCGTATCTGCAGGAAAATAAACCCAACGCCAAGATCCTCTGGCATATGACCTGGGCGTACGGTATCGGCAGTACACACAAAGCATTCGCGGCATACGGAAACGACCAGATGGTGATGTATAACTCCCTTTTGGATCGCGCTCAGGAACTGACTGAGACGCATAATGCCCTTGAAGGTGTCCTTCCCTCGGGTGCAGCGATCCAGAATCTGCGCGGATTCGCTTTGCTCGATTCTGCGAAAAGCGGCACAACCATCACCCGCGACGGATACCATCTGAACAAAGGTATCGGCCGTTATACCGCAGCATTGACTTGGTATTGCTACATTACCGGCGCCGATCCCCGCGAGGTCAACTGCATTCCCGATAATGAATATGCCACCGATATCGAAACCTATCGCAGCGCGATCGCCGAATCGGTATACAATGCAATTCGGAACCCCTATAATAAATAATGATGGATGAGCAAGGGGAGGCTTCCCGCCTCCCCCCTTGCCGAACTATTTTAGAAAAATGATGAACTATTTTAAATTTAGAAATGCGACCTGTCGAAACCTTAGGATGGACGGTTCCTTTGGAGAGAGCAACCGCTTCATCCTCAGCGAGACGCTCGAAATTGAGGAGGGCGATCGGATCACCTTTGGTCCGGTTCGCTTGGCGCAGCCTGTGATGGGCTATTTTTACGACGAACAAGATCAGCCGACGGTGCTGATCAACCATACCAATGTTGAAATTTCTCATACCTTCAAGGAAGGGATGGTGATGGCGAGCATTTGCGCGCCCAAGGCGGCGGCAATTCGCTTGCAGCTGACCATCGCGGAAAAGGATCTGTTCCTTATATATATTAATGAAGAGATCTGCCCGGAGGAACTTCCGAACGAACGGTGGCTGGGCAATCCGCTGAAAGGCAGAAATCTTCTGACCATCGGCGATTCCTTGTGCGCCGCGGCGAAGGATGCTATGGTCGATGGATTGCGGGGCTGGGCGCGCCGCATCCGCGATGAATATGAAGCCAATGTCTTTAATGCCGGCATCGGCGGGACGGCTCTTTCCGATTGCCGTATGAGCAGAGAAAAAGCTACCGAGTATTTTCAGATCTTTAATCAGATCCACCGCTTTAAAGGCTTTGAATACGACTATATCCTCTTAGAGGGCGGCGGCAACGATTCCTGGGATAAGGCACCGATCGGCGTGATCAGCGATTCCTTCGATCCCAAGGATTTTGACCTGACCACCTATGCAGGCGGCTTGGAAATGATGATCTATACCGCAGTAAAAGAGTACGGCGATACCGCCGCCATCGGGTATATGAGCATCTTTAAAACACCCCATTTTTTTAAGACCCTCTTCATCGGTGATTATTTTGAAGTGGGGAAGGAAATTTGCAAAAAATGGGGGATCCCCTATCTGGATATCTATAATGAGGTGGATTTTGATACCGTCCGATATACCGTCGACGGAATCCACGCCAACGCCGAGGGCTACGACGTTTTGGCACCCTATATCAACGCCTTTATGCTGAAACTTCGCCCCATTTCCCAAGAGATCTACGCAAAAATTCATTCGTAAGTTTTATTAAAATTTTTACATAGGGAGAACCAACAAAATGAACAGAAAAGTAATTTCTCTTTTGGCAATCCTCGCAATGCTGGTTTCTATGCTGACCTGCATTGTTGTCCCCTCAAGCGCAGAAGATACGACCACAGAAACGACAGAAGAGTCGACATCGGCGTATACTACGCGGCAATTGGTCAAAGAACTCTATGATGTAATCAATTGGTCCGGAAACTCAACTCTTAAGACCGCGGTTCAAAACGCTTATAATCAGCAAACTGATGATGGCAACACCCAAGCCTTGAGCCTCATCGATGCCGGTCTTAGCGGCAAGGACGGGGAGGGCAATGACCTTGCAGGCGGAGCGTTGACTTGGGAGACTTTTGATCCCACTGTTGCAAATAAAGTTTACCCCCGGTATCTCTTCCATACGGAGTTTACCAATAGGGGATATAACGGTCTGAACTGGTCTATTTCTGATCCTGCCGACTGGGAAGCGATGCGTGAGGTCGCCGATGGTGTCAATGCGACGATCGGAAGCGCAGGCGCGGATGCTCCTACTGAAAACGGTGAGTATGTAGATTATTTTAAGGGTGTCACCTTCCATCTGACCGGGGATATCGATTTTAGCAAAACACAGATGAAACCGATGGGTTTCAGCATCTATAAAGAAGGCGGCGGCTTTGCCGGTACGCTCAACGGTCACGGATATGGCTTTACGGATGTTTATGTTCGAGTTGTTAAGAACGATGCCTTGAACCCGGATACAGAAAAGGCGTATGCAAACTCTTGCATTTATACAGGGTTATTTCATCGCCTTGCCGACTGCACCATCAAGGATTTCGGCTTGAACCGTGGCTTGATTACTACAAACACCGGTAGCACCCAAAGTTGTATCTCCAGCTTTGGTACCGTTATTTCGGGGAAGACTCCCAAATTTGAGCGGGTCTGGTCTTCGGCCTACCTTTACGCCCAAAGTAATACGCGCGGTACTGCCCTGGTCGGTACCTTTGACAATACGGATATAACGGTTGACCTGAACGGCTTTGTCTTCGATGGGGCGATGGTTAAAGGATACGGAGCTGAACATAGCGGTCAGTTCACTTTTGGTGTCTACGGCACGCAGGGCACCACCATGGGTGACGACAACAGTTTCTATAATATCATTACCGACTATAAGTCCTGCAACGGTAGTTTTAATACGAATTATGTGATTACTGAAAAAGTACGTGGTGCCCGATCCGCGCTTTTTAATTTCAGTTCGGTAACTGCATATGAGGCGTGCGACATTGAAAACGTCTATGCGGTCAAGGGCAAAGGCATTAATGACGGTTACTTTATTGCCGGAACCGGCTATGGCGGCTCCGGTTCAGAGGATCTGCTGACCGATATGTCGGCAGCGGAAGTTGCATGGACCATCAACCAGAATCCCACCAGCCTCAATGAGGACGGTACGGGTGCGGAACCGGTCTACTTCACCTTGAATGACAATGGCGAGGTTCGCCCCATTCCCGAAGGAGAGCAGGACGGCAAGGTCATCAAGGCATCCATCACCGGCGCAATTACCAAGGATCTTTTCGTTAATGCGGGCAGCACCGTTGATTTAAAAACGAAACTCGGTTATAACGATACCGCTTCGCTGACAATCAGTGAGGGAGACGGATATATCGTCGACGGCAGTTCTGTCACATTCGGTACCGCCGATGTTACGTTGAATTTGGCAGTTGACTGTGAACACAATTTTTCATATGAAAACAACGGCGAGCAGCATATCGGAACCTGCTCTCTTTGCGGTTATCAGATCGCGGAAGATTGCGTTGCGGAGACCTACACTGAAAGTGAGAACACCACGGACGCGGCGACCCATAGCGGTATATGTAAAGATTGCGACACGGAGTTTACTCAACCCTGCGACTTTGCACTTAACGATGGCAAGTATGTATGTGCCGATTGCGGCCGCGAAGAAGACGCTCCGGCAAAAATGGTTGCCGGCGATGTCAAGGGGGATGGGAAGGTCGATCTGACCGATGCCATTGCCTTGCTGAAAAAGTTAGTAGATGAAAGCCGTACCATCAATGAGCGCAATGCGGATGTGGATGGAGACGGTGGTGAACCCGCTATCGGGGACGCGCACAAGATCATCCTCTTTTTCCTGAAGGATAAAAAGACGGTCGATGCATTTGAAGCGATCGAGCAACGGGTCAATAAAGCAAACTTCTATAACGAAGAGACGATTGCGGTCGGCAACCTGAAGATGGACGGTACCGATGGAGAGAACGACCGCTATCTTGTTACAGAGAATATTGCCGTCGGCAAGGGCAATACGATCGTCTTTGGTCCCGTGCGGCCGGCGCAGCCTGTGATGGGTTACTTCTACGATGCAGATGTTACTCCTATGAATGAGGGGCTGATCAATCATCTCGATATTAATACCGTGCATACCTTCGCAGAGGGAATGATCATGGCGAGCGTCACCGTTCCCGAGGGTGCCGCCTATGTCCGTTTGCAGGCAAACGCCGAGGAAGAGGATCAGTTCTATATCCGCATCAACAACGACTTTACTATTGCAGATTATCAATATCAGACCAAAGCCGATGCGGATGCTCTCGGAAATCCGCTGAAGGATCAGTTTGTTCTGACTGTCGGCGACTCTTTGTGTGCCGCCGGTGGTAATGCAGATAGGGATCCTACCCCCGACGGTGAACTTGGCGGATGGCCCCGCCGCATCAAGCAGCAATATAATGCATCCGTCATCAATTCCAGCCAGGGCGGCGCAGGGATTTCTATCGTTAAATTTCTCAATAACACTACGGGTGAGACTATTACCGACCGCCAGTGCATCGTAAACCAGTTGAATATGCATCGCGATACCGGCCGACAGTTTGAATATATCCTTTTGGAGGGCGGCGGAAACGACGCGGCAAATGCAACGGAGCAATACGGTATTGTCGGTGAAGTCTCCGACTCCTTTGACCCCGAAACCTTTGATCCGAGTACCTATGCCGGCGGCTTGGAGTTGTTGATCTATTCCGCTATCAAGACCCATGGGGATACCGCCGCCATCGGCTATATGAGTTACTATGATATGCCGTATGCTGCTTTTGAAGGAATGCACACAAATAACAGATACTTTACCGTTGGCAAGGCGATCTGCGAAAAATGGGGCATTGAATATCTGAATCTGAACGAGGACGAAGAATTTAACGAACGGTTCGATGAAAGTAAATACAATGAGACAACGAATCCCGGTGCCCATACCTATGACGGAATTCATGCCAACGATGCAGGATATAACGTTATGTATGACTATATCGGACCCTTTATGCAAGAGATGAGACCGGTATCCCAAGAGATTTATCTCGAAGTTCAGAAATATAACGAGATCGATAAGGTCATCGGACCGCAAACATAAACCAATAAAATGGAGGCGCAAGCCTCCATTTTATTTTTATGTAATTTTGCACGCAGATTGGCGTTTTTCTTCTTGCTTTTGGCATAAAACTATGATATTATTAAATTGAATGAAACTATGTTGAGAGTTTTTTGAAAAAGGAGAATCAACAGTATGAAAAGAAGAGCTATTTCTCTTTTGGCAATTTTGGCAATTCTTTGCACGATGGCTGTCTTTGCGATGCCTGCTACCGTGGCGGCTGCGGAGAACTATCCGCAGTATAAGGATCACGTATCTGCAATGGCGAACGGTCACGATGGAAAGAACTGGTCCATTTCCGAGCCTGCAGACTGGCTGGCAATGATCGAGACCGCCGGTGCGACAGCAGTAGGTGAGACCTATTTTGATGGAGTCACCTTCCACCTGACTCAGAACATTAACTTTAATAATGTAGCAATGCTGCAATTAGGTACGGCTGAGGCAGATACAGATAAAACAGCCTTTCCAAGATATTTCAGCGGTACCATCAACGGCCATGGCTATGGCTTTGATAATATTTTAATCAAAAGTGTGGAAAGTGTTACGTCCGGCCTGATCAATCGGCTGGGGAACTGTTCGTTTATTGATTTCGGCGTGAACAGCGGCGATATCAACCGTAACAGCGGTAATGCTTCCACCAGCGTATCCACCTTTGGCGCGGTTTCGGCAGGCTGTACCGTGAATTTCACCCGCGTCTGGTCCGGCGCAAATGTCCGTTCCCTTGCCAATGGGCACGCTTCCGCGCTCGTCGGCGCTCCGGCGGAAGATGTTGAAGCGACCATCAATGTAAACGGCTTTGTATTTGACGGTTTGCTCGCCATCGATAGAGATGAATCAACGGATCCCTTGCACACCGCTTACGGCGTTGTCGGAAGCTCTTCGAATGATATCACCGGTACCCATAGCTATCGGAATATTCTCGTCGACGGCGTTGTAAGTAACCCGAAGAAATCAGGCGGTAGTATCAATGCCTCCGCTTCTGATTATGTGGATCACGCGGAGCCTACTCCTCCTTTCGGAATGTTCGAATTCGTAACAAAAAAACCCGCTGTATTTGAAAATATATACGGCATCATCGGTGAACGCGGAGGTCTCAAAAAACTTGCCACGCCCTATTTCATCGGAACAGTAGCTCAGAGCGACGATGCTCTTTTGAAGACCGATGCAATGGAAGCGGCCTGGACGATCAACCGCGCCCAAACCGGCGAAGGACCGGATGCGGTTTACTATGAATTGAACGACGAGGGTAAGATTCGCCCCATTGCCGAAGGAAGATCCGAGGGCAAGATCGTCGGGATCACGGTAGAAATCGAAAATATCACCAAGAATGTTTGCGTCAAGCCCGGAAGTACGGTCGATCTGAAAGCAGCACTTGGCTATACGAGTGAGGTTTCCTTTACTTCTGCAGATTGCACCATCGATGGCACTGAGGTCACCGTCGGCACCGACGATGTCACTGTGCAAATGACCAACTCCTGCGTTGACCATGATTTCGATTATGAACAAGGCGATAAAAAGCATACCGCCGTCTGCTCTGAATGTAATCATCAGGTAACAGAGGATTGCACACTGACCAACTGCACGCAGAATGCGCTTGATTGGAATGCATATACCCACACCGGTACTTGCAATTGCGGCAATGGGTTCTCCGAAGTCTGCGATTATGTTTATACAAAGACCGAGAGCGGTTATAAGTATATATGTTCCTGCGGTCGCACCGCGGATGCTGCTGCACCGATGGTTGCCGGTGATGTCACCGAGGATGGTGCGGTCGACTTGATCGATGCCATTCGTTTGCTGAAAAAGGCGGTAGGGCAGAGCGTTACCATCAACGAGCGCAATGCCGATGTGGATGGCGATAACGATTGCAAGATCGCGGACGTTCGTAAGATCATCCTTTACTTTATGAATGTTTCCGCCGCCAAAGCGGAATTCGAAGCAGCCGAGGCGCGTGTGAACGGAGCCAACTTCTATAACGAAGAGACGACTGAGAGCGGCAACCTGAAGATGGACGGCAAAGAGGGGACCAACGAACGTTATGTCCGCACCGAGTACATCTCGGTCAGCGAAGGCAATAAGATCGTCTTTGGTCCTGTGCGCAAGACGCAGGCGGTTCTGGGCCATTTCTATGATGCAGACGGCAACGCCATTGAGTTGATCAATGTCAACAACGAAAAGCTGAATACAGAGTATGCCTTCAAGGCTACCATTCAAGAAAAAGACGTTGAAATTCAGGCGGATGGATCCGTCGTAGGGGAACTTAAAACAAAAGAGGTCGACGGAATGTTGATGGTCAGCATTACCGCTCCTGAGGGCGCCGCCTATGTCCGTTTGCAGGCGAACGCCAAAGAAGAGGATCAGTTCTATATCCGCATCAATAATGAGTTCTCCTTGGCGGATTATCAATGCCGGACCAACAGCGATGCCAATGCGCTTACAAATATTGAAAAAGATCAGATGTTCCTCGTTGTCGGCGACTCTTTGTGCTCCGCTGCTGCGGACCCGACGGATAAGGGCTGGAGAGGCCGTATCGTCAGAGATTACGGTGTTGTTACGTCCTATTCCGCCCAGGGTGGCTCGGCACTTTCGACCATCCGATATTTAAAAGCGAATGATGACGCAAACCTTGATACAGATACTAATATTAATTCAAGGCAGTGTATCGTAAATCAGATCAACGAGTGGCGCGATTCCGGCCGTCCGTTTGAGTATATCCTTCTGGAGGGTGGCGGTAACGACTGCTCGCAGGATGCCGAAGTCGGCTATTGGTTGAATGACGATCCCAGCACCGGTGTCAAGCTGTTCAACCCCACCTCCTATGATCCCAAGGATTTCGCTCCCGAATCCACCTTTGTAGGCGGTCTGGAGCGGGCGATCTATTCCGCCATCAAGACCTATGGCGACACTGCAGCCATCGGCTTTATGAGCATTTATGACGGTCCCTATTATGGAACCAGCGGGAAGTTCGCCGGTATGGGCAAATACTTCGAACATGCCCAGGAGATCTGCGATAAATGGGGTGTTCCCTATCTGGATCTGTATACGATCTTGGACGAGGAGAAGTTTAATTCCAGACCCATGACGGAAGGAAAAGCGAACTATGATCCTGCCGGTCTTACCATAGACGGTATCCACGCCAACCCCGATGGATACGATGTGATGCAAGAGTATATCGGTCCCTTTGTCACAGGAATCGTGCCTGAAGAAATGAAAGATGAGATCACGGACACGATGAGACCGGTAGATCAGGAAATCTTCCTCGAAATTCAGCAATATGCCGATCTCGATAAGGTCATCGGACCGCAAAAATAAACCAATAAAATGGAGGCGCAAGCCTCCATTTTATTATTTCGTACAAACGTCAAATTATTTTGTAGGGGAGGGGTCCTCCCTCCCGAAAAGATCACCTGAAAGAAATCGGGCGGGGCAACCCCGCCCCTACTTGATTTTATCAAAAAACTATGGTATTATTTTTCAAGATTTTGACGAAAAGGAGGAGCATCCCTTGACGAAGGATTTTTTGCAGGGCTTCAAAGACGGCTTGCCGGTGGGACTGGGTTATTTTTCGGTCGCCTTTGCCTTCGGTGTGGCGGCGGTGCAGAACGGATTATCGGTTCTGAATGCGGTTTTGATCTCGCTGACCAACCTCACCTCGGCAGGGCAGTTGGCGGGGCTTTCGGTCATCGCCGCGGCAGGCAGCCTGATCGAAATGGCGGCCACGCAGTTTGTCATCAACCTGCGGTATGCCTTGATGTCTATCTCCCTTTCTCAAAAATTGGATCGGCGCGTAACGATGCCGGATCGGATGCTCATATCCTTCGGTGTGACCGATGAAAACTTCGCCATCGCGGCGAATAAAGAGGGCACCTTCACCGCACCTTATTTCTATGGGCTGATGACCCTGCCCATCCTTTGCTGGGTCGGCGGCACCTTCTTTGGCGCGGCGGCAGGCGAGATCTTACCTGCCGCGGTGCTTTCGGCGTTGGGGGTCGCCATCTACGGAATGTTCGTCGCCGTCGTGTTACCTGCGGCGAAAAAGAGCGTAGCGGTGGCATTGGTGGCGATTTTGGCAATGGCGTTGTCCTGCTGTTTTGCCTGGGTGCCGTTCTTAAATCAGATTTCGGGCGGGTTCGCCATTATCATCAGCGCGGTAGTCGCCGCGGCGGTGGGTGCCTTCTTCTTTCCGGTGCGAGGGGAGGAGAATGTATGAGAGTATTCCTTTATGTCTTGGTGATGGCGGGGGTGACCTACCTCATCCGAATGCTGCCGATGATCATCTTCAAAAAGAAGATCGAAAACAGCTTGATCCGTTCCTTTTTATATTATATTCCTTATGCGGTGCTGGCGGCGATGATCTTTCCCGCCATTTTAGAGTCCACCGCAACGCCCATCTCGGCGGCGGCGGGGCTGCTGGTCGCGCTGGTGATCGCCTGGCTCGATTGGGGGCTTCTGCCCACCGCGCTCTTCGCCTGCGCGGGCGTATTCCTCTGCGAATTCATTATGAAATTATTATAAAAAATTGCGATGCCTTGCGGCATCGCAATTTCTTTTTACTCTTTATCAAATGCAGGGTTGATGCGATAGAAGTTTTTGCTGTCCAGATGGCGGCGGACCTGCCCTAAGGCTTCTCCGAAGCGTTGGAAATGGTTTATTTCCCTCTGCCGCAGGAACTTGATGGGATCGCGCACATCGGGATCGCGGATCAGCCGCAGCAGGTTATCATAGGTGGTTCTTGCCTTCTGCTCGGCGCCCATATCCTCGAAAAGATCGGTGATGGGATCACCCTTGGATTGGAACACTGTTGCGCTGAAGGGCTCGCCGCTTGCCGCCTGCGGCCAAAGACCTGCGGTATGGTCCACGTAGTAGTCGGCAAAGCCCTGCGCCTGAATCTCGTCGGCGGAAAGTCCGCGCAGCAGCTGGCGCACAATGGTGGAGACGATCTCCATATGGGCAAGTTCCTCGGTGCCGATGTCTGTGAGGGTCGCGGCGACTTCGCTGTAGGGCATCGCGTAGCGTTGGGAGAGATAGCGCAGGGATGCGCCGATCTCGCCGTCCGGACCGCCGAATTGTTTGTGGTTATAAAAGCCGTTATTAAAAAATGGATGTGGGAATTTTTTCCATATCCGTTAATCTAATTATAGCAAAAAGTGTCGAATTGTCAAGGATTTTCGTTAGTTGAAGTAGATGATCAGCGAGTTATCCGGTTTATGAAAGACGACGCGGGAGATCAATAGTTTGATCGCTCGATTCTTTGATTCGATAGAGACCTGATCATTTTCAAGGGTGTGGATCAGTTCCATCGTGCGATCGTGGTAATCTTTGATGCTGGCGGCTTTGCGTTCTTCGGGTGACATATCGTCGGCTTGGCTTGCCGCCTCTGCTTTCAGTGTTTGAATACGCGCGGTGATTTCTTTTTTGTTCGCGGCATATTCCTCGATAGTATCGATGCCTGCTTGGAAAGCATCAGCGCAGCGTTTGAGTTTGCGTTGCTCGGCGGCGATGAGTTTTTCAAAATCGGGGACATGGTCGGTCGATTTGGGTTTGATTGGTGCCAAGGGATCGCTTTCGTAGTGATCAAGGGCGCAGCAGTTATGCAAGCCTGTAATAAAGGAATTCTTTAACTTTTCTTGGGAAATATGGTGGCTGACGGTGCAACCGCGCATATGATTATAATTATTGCATTGAACGGACGGCTCCTTGGCGGAAGCATAGACTAATGCTCCACCGCAGTCGCATTTGGCGATGCCTTTCAGCAACCAAGGTCTGCCGGTATTGGGGCGGTCTGTTTTGGTGTACATTGCCTTTTGTTTGGCGATTTTTTCTTGGACGCGGGTAAACAGTTCATCGCTGACGGTTCGGGGCGCCTTGGCATCAAAAAGGCGGATATTCGGATCATCGTATTTTCGTTTGGAGCAGGGATTTCCTTCGGTGCTCCAGCGGAGCTTACCGATATAGATCGGGTTTTGAAGAACATATTCAACAAAACGATTATCCAATGCATTTCCGCGCGGGGTTTGTACTCCTGCAGCATTCAAACGGCGGGCAATCGAACGCAAGCCCTCGCCGCGATCGTAGGATTCAAAGATATCAACGACGTGGGCATTATCGGCGTTTTTAACGTATGCGTTATCCTGAATATCTAAGCCAAAGACGCGGCACATTGCTTCGCCACGGCTGGCTTTTTCCATCATTCCGCGTTTGACTTCGCCCGAAAGGTTGATGAGGTAATATTCATCCTGCCACTCAATAATCCGCTCGATGAGGGAGCCAAAGGCCCCCTCAACCAACGGTTCGGAGATGCTGATCACTTCAACGCCGTTTTTGCGGAGCATATTTTTAAAGACAATGCTTTCTTCTTGGTTGCGGGCAAAGCGGCTGAATTTCCAGACATAGATGCGATTGAATGGCGGGTTCTTTTGTTTCGCCATCGAGATCATCCGATTGAATTCGGGGCGGTGCGCGGCATCCTTGCCACTGATGCCCGGATCGGAGAACATATACTCTTCCGGGATGATTCCGCCGTCCTTCTTGGCCTGCTCGCGCAACAGCTTCATCTGGCTATCGGGGGAGTATTCGGTTTGGTCGTCGGTACTGACGCGGATATATCCGGCGTAGATGTTCATAGTGCACCTCCTTTGATAAATTTTGTTACAATTGATTGAAACGACAATGATATTTATTGATTGATGTCGATATATTTTGCTTCTACGGAAGGAATAGTAATGGTGCTTCCTAAAACGCTTTTATATGAAGTAGTTCCTGTGCATTCACCGTAAAAAGTAACTATATCTTCTTCAAGAATATTAGCGGCTCCTTCTGGGATCTTATATTCAACCAATACAGCGTCTTCCCAATATCCGTATTCATCTTCAGTTACTTCAATTCGATATGTATTTTTCGAAGTAAAGATTCCTTCGGATACCTGGATGACCTTACCTTTGAACTTGATATCCTTTCCTTTATATGTATCGGGATAGCGGGCAATTTCATCATATGAAACTGACTCACAATGGGCGATGTAATCTTCTTTGATTTGAGCGGGTGTTTTTTCCGGTTCTTTCTCAGGTTCCGGAGTTTTGTCCGGCTTTGTGGTTTTTTCAGAGTCAGATGCAGATTCTTTGTCAACGCTCGCATTCGTCTCCTTATCGGTTTGTGTTGTAGTTTGGCCTTGATCATTGGTAGTTTCTCCGCTATTATTATCTCCGCCGACACTACCAATAATATAGAGAGCGACAAGAACAACTATAATCCAAAACCACCATTTTTTATAAATGGGCTTTTTGATTTTTTGCTTTTTGACATAAGGAGAATTACAGCCCTTTGGACAATAATTTCCTTCATATTCGGTTCCGCATTTTTCACATTTCATAAATTTACCTCCATAATAAAAAAGTGTGTGCAACCGAAGTTACACACACCGAAAAATGCATAACTCCAGTTTTGTTACCACACATAACCGTTCAGCAGACCAACATAGGGACGCCAAATTAGAGAATGCATTTTTACCATAAAATGATCCCCATATTATCTGCCATTATTCAGTTATGTGTGGTACTTTGATTTTATCATAAAAGTTTAACTTTGTAAACAAAAGAAATTTTTTGTAGAAATTGTTGAATTTTTCATAAGATATTCATATAATAATATTAACAGAACCCGACACGCCTCTCAACGATGCGGACCACGTCGGGTCGTTTTATTGATAAAATACATACTTTACAAAAGTGATGATGTGATATATACTAAAGGTGTAAGTTTATGCGAAGAATTTGTGATTTTATTAATTGAAAAGGAGGTGCATTTTATGTATGATGTTTTAGATGTATGCCGCCATATCATAAATTATAGCAACGATAAAGATTATGGAATTTCAAACTTGAAATTGCAAAAAGTATTATATTTTATTCAAGTGTGGTATTGGTTAAAAAAAGAAGAACCTTGCTTTAACGAGAGTATTGAAGCGTGGGATTTTGGGCCTGTTGTACCCGAGGCATATCGTGAATACAAACAATTTGGCGCAGTTGATATTCCTTCTATTCATTCATATATTCAATTTGATAACAGTGATTTTTGGAATTCTAAAAGAGTTGAGTTTAAGGATGATGTAATACAACCAAAAGACAAAAGAATTATAGATCAGATTGTTGATGATTTTTCAAAATATTCGGCAAGCACCTTGGTTAGAGTGACGCATAATCAAACTCCATGGAAAGATGCATATAAAAAAGGGCGTGGAACGATTATTACAAAGGAAGCGATAAGAGGGTATTTCATTGAATCATAATCTTTTAAAAACTGATGATGCCAAACAGATTCTTTCGAATGAACAAGATATTCTTTTTAAATCCAAAAGAAAAATAAGATCTATTTGTAAAGCTCTTTCGTTGGATGCCTCAGAGTATTTGCCGGAAAAAGGAGTTAAATCAATCCAAGGGTATATTGATGCCAAAACAAACAAAGAGCGTATTCTATATTCAGAGATAAGTTCTTTTGTGTTTGGATTGAACGAAAATGACAGAGGTACAGTTTCGACAAATATTGATAATCTCGTTAATTATGCGTTAGATGATAGCAATAAGGTAAGCGAAGACTGTAGTAGGATAATTATTAAAATATATGATCATTTTCATCTGGCACTTAATCAAAAAGAATTAACATCTACTCCCAAAGAGATTATAGAGAACGCAGTTTCTGAGGGATTAATTGATGTAATGGACGAGTTTAAAAAAGAGACAAAGGACGTTGAAACCAAGTACATAACGATATTAGGTATTTTTGCGTCTATAGTTCTTGCTTTCGTTGGTGGATTAACATTTTCGTCTTCCGTATTACAAAATATTAACGCAGTCAGTATTTATCGATTATTAATCGTAATTGATTTGTTGGGTGTTGTTTTAACGAATACTATCTATATCCTTATTAGATTTATTTGCAAAATTAATAATAAGGGTATGGAAAGGTTTGGAATTAAAAAATTAAATATTTTCTTTGCAGTTTTAGCGGGTATAATCGTAGTTGCTTGGTTATTAAGTGCGCGTTCTGTTCCGGCGTTTTTATCACAATTTCTACCTTGGTTAAACTGATTTTTGAAGAGCCTCTCATTTTATGGGAGGGCTCTTTTTTTATGTTATAACATTAAGGGCATCATTAAGGAGTTCTTTGCTGGCGAATATGAGTGATTCATATTGTGTTATTCTTTCTGCGAAGACAATTGCTTTAATTTGCTTTTCTTCATCGGTTTTGCAATTTTCAAGAGAGCCTTCGAAATCGCAGAAATCTTCAAAGCAGGTTAGAAGTCGAAGCGTTTGCTCGATGTTTAATGCGATAGTATGTAAGGTTTGAGTATTATTCTTCATGGCGTATCTCCTATCAAAATGGGATTTGACAGAAGCCGAAAGCATAGTGTATAATAAAAAAGCTGGCGGTTTCCGTCGGTGATTCATAATAGCAGTTTGCGTGTTCCGGCAAGAATGGCGCAGGCTGCTATTTTTTATTATAGTTCACGAACAAGCAATTTAGGAATTCCTATTACACGACAATGTTCCAATTCTTCATTTTCTATCAGTTTTGGAGGATGATTCGGATTGATTGGTATAAGTTTAAGCCAATTTTCTCCATATACATATTCGATCTTTTTTAATGTAACTAATTCATCCTCGTAAATGATCGCACCGATTTCGCCTGATCTGTTCATAGTAGATTGTTTAAGGATCAAAACTTTATCTCCTTCTTGATAAAGAGGATACATACTATCCCCATGAACTTTAAGAACAAGAAAATCAGAGGGATTACGACCACCCAGATAGTTTGCGGGGATATCAATTGTTTCTCCGGACCAATCTTCTATGACAAATGAATCGTACCCTGCGGCAATCTCTCCGATTACAGGGAAAGAAATAATGTTATTTTTTTCATTTATATGCCTACTGTTAGATTTCTTTCGTTCAATCAGATCCGATTTCTGAATGTCAAAATAGTTGGCCATAATTTCGATTTTATCAATACGAGGATATTTTTTTGCCGAAAGCCATTCGGATACGGTTGAATACTTAAAACCAAGCGCTGCACATAAATCATACCGATTGATATTGTGTAAATCCATATAATACTGAAGATTTTTTGAAAAAACAGCTTTGTTTCCTAAGTCGCTCATATGATCACTCCTTTATATTGATAATACACAATAAGCGGAAAAAAGTCAATAAAAACTTTAACAAATTACACTTTTAGTGTTGACAAACAAAAAATGAGATGTTATAATTGAGTTACACTTAAAGCGTAAATCAATGGAGGTGATTAAATGAAGGTGACATTAAAATCTGCACGTGTGAATGCAGCATTGACACAAAGCCAGGCGGCAAAACAATTAGAAATATCTGTAGATACATTGCGGAATTGGGAGAATATGGCAACATTTCCGAATGCGAAGCAGATCGCGAAAATCGAGTTAGTATATGGCGTAAACTATAACGACATAATTTTTTTGCCCAAAAATTACGCTTAAAGCGTAATGTGGTGAGGAGTAACTTAATCTTAAGTTAAAAAGCAATGATCTGATCGCAAGTAAATAATACCATATTTACTGTCCGTTACATTGGACTTATTGGGGGCGCGTGGATTGTTGCTCTCATAGGGGGTAGACCTCCGATCTTAATGTGTTATGGACATTATACGACGGATTGCGACGGTTTTCGAATTATCGACGAAGTTCGACGGTTAGAGCTCTAAAACATAGGTCAAGCGGTCGGCGGAATAAGATGAATGGGGCCCCGGAAAAACGCTGTTTTTCTGGGGAAGAGGAGAAAACAATAAGGTGAGTGGATATGCAGCGCAAGCTGTATGGAACAACCTCATTGGTTTCGACGAAAAGGGGGTGATTCAATGCCTAAAAAGACCAATAAGAAAAGCGAGCTTCTTCCGTGCATTTGCTATTTTCCGCGCGCCGATATGGAAGAGCGGCGGTATGAAGATATGACACCGGAAGAGCGGGAAGCATATTACATTCGTTATGAAGATATGACGGAAGAAGAGCGGCTTGCCCATAAAGCGAAGCGCGAAAAGCGGTTGAGCGAGGGAATGACGCGGTTTTATGAAGAACATCCGGAGATCTATCATCACGATTGTCAGTCGGATCTATTCAGGGAATATGACCGCAAACATGGGTACATATAAAAAAGAAAGGATGTCCAAAAAAGAATGGACAACCTAATAAAAAACGGAGGTATTAAAAATGGCAGATGTAAAAGCGAAGCACTTGATGTGCAGAGGAAAAAGCGAACTTGGTTGGGTGGAAGGATATTTTCTTCCGCAGATGCCGGATGTGATGGACGGAGCACCGATGATCTATGTTTTCGGCGATGGTGAGTGTACCGGCTTTTGCGTGGAGCCCGAAACAGTAACCACATGCAGCGGGATGCCGTCGAAAACAGGCAAGCTGATCTTTGACCAGGATATCGTTATTGATCGGGCGCAGAAGGTTGCCGGTTTAGTGGAGTATTCCGAAGAAGACGGATCTTATGCGATTGTAACGAAAGACGGCACAGTATATCGGTTTGATGGAATGCCCAGCACAGATTTTTATATCGTTGGCAACAGCATTGATAATCCCGATTATCTGGATTTTGTTTGAGCGAGGTGCCGGATATGAAGTGGGTTAAAAGATTTTTAAAAATCATTGCCGGTGGATTGATGGTGATTGTATTGATCAGCATCTTTTCGGTTGCTTTTGCCATCGGCTCTCTGGAAGAGGGCTATGTTACATATGAATGCAGTGTGTGGTGGCAGGGTCTTTCCATATTGACCTTTGCGGTCGCGGGGATCCTTATGATCGTTACGGCGACGGCGGCGGATAAGATCCGAGAAATGAAAAAACCGCCCACGGTGCGGCAACACCGATAATGGGCGGCAATCCAAAAAAGATTTATTTAATGATAGCACTTTTATAGTGAAAAGTCAAGAAGGAGAACGTTATGCCAAGTATAGCAATTGAACGAGACCGCGGCAAGTATGTCGTTTATGTGGATAGTGAGTTCTGGAGCACCTGCGAAAATATGACCGAGGTTGCCGAAGAGATGGAAGTTATCAAAGAACAGTATGGAGGGAAGAAGGATGATTAAACCTTATTCTGAAATGAGAAAAATCGATGTACTGCCGTACTGCGAAATGCGGGAGGCGAAAGATGACCGTGGAAGAAAAATCGAAGTGCCATATCTGAATTGGGCGAAGTGTATTGATCTATTGTATCAGAGTGGTGCGGAAAAGGTTTATTTTGAACCTGTTACAGGAGAAAACGGAAGCAGTTTGATTATGAGCGATGGCGTTTTCGTAGATAAAAACGGAATTACAAACCGTTGCTACGAGGTGCGTGTTCGGATCGTCATAGACGATTTGGAGTTTGAATCACAGTTTCCGCTGATGAACGGATCAAACCCTGTTAAAGATAACAGTTTGACCCAACAGCGACTTTGGAATGCCCAAACAAGAGCCTTTGTGAAAGGTGTTGCCTTGAGAACCGGTCTTGGCTTTAACCTTTGGCTGAATGACGACACAGGGATTGACCAAGAGGATGACCTTTCCAAGCACTCTCTCAAGGCTATCAAGGAACGGATGGAGCAGGAGATGACCGCCTGCATCAGCAAAGGACATTCGGTCAGCGACATTGCCAAGGCTTGCGGGATGGAGGAGGAAGTGCTCCGTTCCAAGTTTTCGTACTTTGCTGAACTGAGCAAGATTGAGAAGAAGTTGCTTGAGGTCTTGAGTCAATGATTGCGGATCAGGATCGAAGCGGTTGGTTCGGTGCATCAGACACCGATAAAATCATCGGCAAATGGACATCGAAGACTTGGAAAAAGTGGTGGATGCAGAAACTCGGTTTTAACCACGACCATTTCCAGAACAAATACACCCTTGCAGGAACCCACTTCGAGCATCGGATCTTGGAGAGCCTCGGCATCCAGATGGAACTCGATAAGCAGGTTCTGCTCGAAGACCTGCGACTGCGGGTAAACCTTGACGGAAATACAACCGCTTGCATATACGAATGCAAGACCTATAAGGCGGATAAGCCTTTCAAGATGCCGCAGAAGTACATTAATCAGGTGCAGGTTCAGATGTTTGCCACAGGGATTCGCAGGGCGGAGATCATAGTTTACGCTTTGGAAGAAAAGGATTATAAAAATTTCTTTCGTGCGATTGATTCAACGCGTATTCGGCGGTTTCTCATCGAGTATGACGAAGGGTGGATCCAAACGGTCTTTCTTCCGAAACTGCAACGGCTGGCAGAATGCTTGAAGGCGGGGAAGATTCCCGAGGAGGTATTAAATGAAAACGGTTGAATTTACCTCGGCAGATATATGGCAAGGACCGAGCGGGCATATGCTTGCGCTGCACATTCCTTTCCAAACGCAGGCGCGAGAATTACTGACGAAGCTCAAGCCGGAAAAGACCTATATTGCCGAGATCAAGGAAAAGAAAGCAAAACGATCCCTTAATTCCAATAATTATTCCTGGATGTTGACCGATAAACTTTCCGATGTACTGTTGATCCGCGGGGTGAAACTTTCCAAGGATGAAATGCACGCGGAGATGATCTTTCGTTACGGCCAGGTGGCGTTGGATGAGAATGGGCAACAACTGACCTATTCCACCGCACAAAAGGCGAATTTGAGCGAGTTTTACCCTTATGCGAAGGAGTATGCGGAGAGCGAACTGAATGGAAAGCTCTTTAAGCATTATCGGATCTATCGTGGCTCTCATACATACGACAGCAAGGAGATGGCGGTGTTTATTGCCGGCATTGTGGAAGAATGCAAGGAGCAGGGGATCGAAACGCTGACCCCTTCCGAGATCGCTCTGATGAACAGCGATTGGAGGGCGCAACGATGAAGGAATGTTGGCTTTGCGGACGGAATGGGAGTTTTGATCCTTTGGACAAGCACCATATTTTTGGGCACACCAACCGCAATAAAAGCGAGAAATACGGATTGACGGTCTTTCTCTGCCACGATCGTTGCCATCTGAACGGAGAATATGCGGTTCATCGGAACGCGCAAACGATGCAGATGCTGCACGAATACGGTCAGCGTAAGGCAATGGAAGAGCAGGGCTGGACCATCGAAGAGTTTCGAAATGAATTTGGAAAAAGTTATTTATAGGAGAGTAAAAAATGTTAAATAAAGTGATTTTAACCGGACGGCTGACGGCGGCGCCGGATTTGAAAAAGACATCATCGGGAGTGGCGGTTACTGCCTTCACCCTGGCGGTACAACGGCAGTATAAAGATTCCGCGGGGAATTATCCCACTGATTTCATCAACTGTGTAGCGTGGCGGAACACCGCGGAATTTATCTGCAAGCATTTCGATAAAGGAAATATGATCTCGGTAGTATGGGAACTAAACTCTCGCAAATACGAAGATAAACAGGGCAATAAGCGGGTTGCGATTGAGGTGGTCTGCAATGAGGCTCATTTTGCCGAGAGCAAGAAGATCGATCCGGCGTTTAAAAAGCCTGCCGATGTGACAGCGGAAGACCTGGAAGAGATCGACGATGACGATCTTCCGTTTTAAGTGGGAGGGATCAATATGAACATTATGGATTTTATCCCTACCGGAAAAGAGAATCGCATCTCCTTTCGGGAGTTAAAAGTACGCAGCGGAATCAGCGACGATGCGGCGGTTCGGAAAGAGATCCGAAAAGCAAGAGATCGTTATGAACCGATCTGCAACGATGGGAACGGTTATTATATAGCCGAAAGGCCCGAAGACATGATGCATTCAATCAGACGGATGGGCTCGCGGATTAGCAAAAACATCGCTACCAAGAAGAATATGGAAAAAGCGATGATGAAGATGAAAGCAGAGGGTATGTAAGACTTATGGAAAGTATGGCAATTTCGTACTTTCCGCTGGAATGTCGCAAAGACGACAAGTTTGAATTGATCGAGGCAGAATTTGGCCTGCAGGGCTTTGGGGTAGTAGTTAAGCTCTTTCAGCGCATCTATGGCGGGGAAGGATACTATACTCTTTGGACAAATGAGGTTGCATTGGTGTTCGCCAAGGATATCGGGTTGGGTGCCAATGTCGTTTCTGAAATAGTGTCTGCCGCGATCCGAAGGGGCTTCTTTGATCAAGGACTTTTTGAAAAGTATCATATTCTGACATCCAAAGGGATTCAAGAGCGGTATTTTGATGCGGTCAAACGCAGAAAAGTTCTAAAGGTCAAAGAGGCATACCTTCTGATTCAGCCTGCCCAAAAATCAAAAAATGCAAGCAATTCGGCGGAAAATGCGAGCAATTTTGCAAAAAATGCAAGCAAAAATCAACAAAGAAGAGAAGAGAAGAGAAACGAAGAGAAGAGAAAAGAAGAAGTAGGCGGCGCATCCGCGCCCGCCGACCACCTTCAAGCCCTTGGCGGAACCCTTGGGAAAGGGGTTGTTTATTTGACTGAGCAGCAGGACGATGCCTTATTGGAACGGTTGGGCTTGGCTGCATATCAGCGGTATGTGGAGCGGTTGGCGGATTATATTTTATTACACGGAGAT
>JAFSHF010000001.1 GCA_017440465.1 Clostridia bacterium | reverse complement strand
GGCGAAAAAAGAAGAAAAGAAGCCCGAAGGGGTTGCCATTATCGGCATCGAGGATTTTGCCAAGGTGGCATTAAGAGTGGCAGAGATCAAGACCTGCGAGCCGCTCCCCAAGAGCGATAAACTGCTGATGATGACCGTCGACAACGGCAAAGGCACCAAGCAGGTGCTCTCCGGCATCGCCCAATATTATAAGCCCGAAGAATTGATCGGCAAAAAGGTCATTCTGGTGGATAACCTTGCCCCCGCCAAGTTGCGCGGCACCTTGAGCGAAGGGATGCTGCTGGCGGCGGATGCGCCGAATGGCGTGAAGGTCATCTTCTTAGATAATGATCTGCCCGCAGGAGCGGTGATCCGATGATCGACGTCCACGCCCATATGAACGATGCCCGCTTCGATGAAGATCGGGCAGAGGTCTTAAAATCCATCAAAGACGGCGGCATTTATCGGCTGATCAATTCCGGCTGCTGCCTGGAGTCTTGCAAAGATACCTTAAAATTGGCGGAAGAGAATGATTATATCTATGCCGCCATCGGCATCCATCCCCAGGAAGCCGCCGATTTAGAGTTGGGCGGCGATGCCGCCTGGGAGCAACTCAAAGAAATGCTCAGGCACCCCAAGGTGGTCGCCTTAGGCGAGATCGGGTTGGATTATTATTACGAAAATGTTTCCCGCCCCGTTCAGCGCAAATGGTTTTGTGCTCAATTGGAATTGGCGGAAGAATTGGATCTGCCGGTGGTGATCCATTCCCGCGATGCGATGCAGGATACTTTAGAGATCCTGCGCGCCCACCCCAAAAACCGCGGTATTCTGCATTGCTACAGCGGCTCGGTAGACTCCCTGCGGGAGATCCTAAAGTTGGGCTGGTCCATCTCCTTGGGCGGGGTGGTCACCTTCAAAAATGCCCGCGTTGCCAAGGAAGTGGCTGCTGCTGTCCCCCTCGATCGGCTGATGCTGGAGACCGATGCGCCCTACCTTGCCCCCGAACCCAACCGCGGCAAGCGCAATTGCGCCTTGAATCTCCCCCATATTGCCGCAATGATCGCCGAACTTAAGGGAACCACCCCCAAAGAGATCGAACGGATCACCGACGAAAATGCAATGAGAATGTTTCAAATGAAATAAAAAATGACCGCAGATGCGGTCATTTTTTATTTGGTAATGGTATTTTCAGCATTTTGCAATAAATTCAGCAAGGAATTTGCAAACAGCGGATATTTCTCTTTCAATGTCGCTTCGTCGGTTTTGGGAAGGGCTTTCATCTTCTTCAAACGGCGGCGGATGGAAACTTCCAATTGGTTCATTGCCCCTTCCGCCATCATCGGCATCAGTTCTTTATCGGCGGCAAAAAAGGTCTGGGGATTTTCCCCATCCGCATCGTAGAGAGCGCGGAACATTTTATACACCGCGATCTGCAGATACATCGAAACATCCTGGATCAACTGCTTATCGCCCGATTCCCCCAGCAGATCTTCCACCACGGTAACCGAATTGCAGATGAGTTTTTTATTCAGAACGGGCAGCAGGCTCCCCTTGCCCCGATTGCCCTGCCCTGCGGCATCCTCATCGGGCACTTCTTCCAACAGAATGGCAGAGCCGTTCCGCTCCAGCGAGCGGCCCAGCAGATAATCCAACGATACTTGATAAAAATCCGCCACCTTCACCAAAAAGGAAAGCCCACATTCGCGGATGCCCTTTTCATAATGGGAAAGCAACGCCTGAGAGACACCCAGCGCGTCGGCGACCTTCTTTTGAGAAAGCCCCGCTTCCTTGCGCAGATGCACTAAAAGGCGGGGAAATTCCGAAATTGCCATAGAGATTTATTCCTCCGATTTTATAAGACGAGTACCTTTTAATTATATGGGAAATTTCGCCTAAAGTCAACGCTTTGAGGCAAAACCGAAAAATTTCGTCAATATGTAGAAAATGCAAAAACCGTCTGTTTTTTCCTCTTCTTATATGATAGAATAAAAATAGGAAAACCCAATCTATTCCAAAGGAGATGACCTTGATGAAACAAACCTATGTGGCAAAGAAAATGAACCTTTCCGAAAACGAAAAGCGGCTGATCGAAAAGAAGCTGGCAAAGCTGGATAAATTTTTCTCCGATGCGGCAGAGGCCACCGTTACCTTTACGGTGGTGCGGGAAGAGGTGACCGCGGAGATCACCATCAAGGATCACGGTGTGCTCTTCCGCGGCGAGCGGCGGGCTTTGGATAAGATGATGGCGGTGGATGAGATCATCGATCTGCTGATCCGCCAGGTGCGAAAAAATAAGACCCGCCTTGCCAAACGGATCTACGAAGGTCTGCCCGATTTTGAACCTTGGGAGGAGGGCGAGGAGGAATTCCATCTGGTGCGCACCAAGGAAGTTTTTCTGCAACCGATGGATCTCAACGAAGCCATTTTGCAGATGAATCTTTTGGATCATAATTTCTTTATGTTCTTAGACAGCGAGACCGAAAAGGTCAGCGTCGTCTACCGCCGCAAGGATGGGCAATACGGTTTGATCCGCAGTGAAAACTAAAAAATATAGAGAAAAGCACCCCGCGGGGTGCTTTTCTCTTTTATTGGAGAGAGGTTAAACTGCCGAGAAAGATCGGCAGATTGGTTTCACGGTCAAAGATGAAATAAAGGAAGGGGCGGTCGAGGGTAACCACCTTGGGCTCCTCCATCGGCGCGGCTGCTTTATCCATCTCCACTGCGGTGGCGGCGGCAGCGCGGGTACCATCCTCATGTACTTCGATGACTGTTTTATGCAGTACGTTTCCGATAAACAGATCCTCGTTGCTCATCTTGCCAAACCCGCCCTCAAAAGCCGAGGGCATTCCCATCGCCTTTAACGCTTCGTTCATCGAAACGCCAAACTCCGAAGAAAATTTCGGCAGTTGCGCCCGCACCTGCGTACCCTGTTGATTTTTCAGAATTTGAAGCAAGGTTTCGCCGTCTAAGGTCGCCACATACTCTTCCAAGGATGTTTCGGTGGGCAACAGCGCACCGAAGGCATAGCGACCGCCCAGATAATTGCGGGTGAAGCCGATGGCTCCCTCCCCTTCCAAATAGGAATATTCGGTGGAGCCCATCATTTGGGCTTTTTGCTCCTTGCCGTCGATGGAATGAAAGATCCCGTCGCGCACCTGATGCTCGCTATAGGGATCGGACCATTGGGCATCAAAGGAAAGGGCATTGATCAAGATCATCATCGTTTCGGGGCGCAGTTCTTCGATCAACTGCGGGATCATTCCGTCGGTCTTTTCCTCCACCCATTCATTGATGGCTTTTTCCCCGATCGAATTAAAGGGGGCTTTAAAAACTTGGGCATCATAATATTTCGCGTTGTCCGCCAAAAAGGCATCCTTGGCCTCAAAGCCCTGCAGATCGCGGATCCAGATGGAATCGGCAATATGCAGTTTGGTTTTTTCGCCGCCTTGCAATGCCATTCGCCAATTCAGATAGTAGGCATTCAGCGTATCGATCGCATGACCGCCCAAAACTTTTTGCATTTCCTCCAAGGTCTTCCCCTCGGCGCCGTTGGCGGTCATTGCCAATGCCATTGAAACCGAAAACGGCGCGATTAGTGTATTTTTACACGGCGTTTTTTGGGCGATTTGGCGGAAGAGTTCTACCGAAAAATCCATCTGCCCGCGGATAAACTCTTCATCGGGCGGCTGAAGCGGGAACTCTTCGGTATAAACCGCCTCGGCGGTCAGATCCTGCACCGCCAAGGGTGTTTCGCTGAGAACGTCGGTGATGGGATCATCGGTCGGTTGCTCTGCAGAGGAGCTCACCACTTGCTGCGGGTCGGCAAGCGCACCCGATTCGGCGTTGGGCTTTTTGCAACCTGCCAACATCGAAAGCAGCAGGCATAAAATGATAAGGATCGAGAGATATTGCTTTTTCATTGTTCTTTACCTCCTTTACCCTTAATACGAATCAAAGTTGGAAAATGTTGCAAAAAGCCCCGAAGATTTTTTCTTCGGGGCTTTTGTTTTTATTTCTTTGTCTCACAATAAATACAACGATAAATACGGTTTTCCCGATCGGTGAGTTTGAAGATATGGGGCAGTTCCTGCTCGGTAGTGGTGATGCACCGAGGGTTTTTGCAGAAGATGACATCCTGCAGTTTTTCGGGCAACGCAATGGAGCGTTTTTCCGCCAAGACACCGTCGCGGATGATATCCACCGTGGCATTGGGGTCCACATAACCGATGATATCCATTTTCAGATCCACATCTGCATCGATCTTGATGATATCTTTTTTGCCCATCTTATTGCTGTTTACATTCTGGATGATCGCCACCGAGCAATCCAGCGTATCCAGCTTCAGCAGGCGGTAAAGCTTCATCGCATTGCCTGCGGAGATATGGTCTATGACAATACCGTTGATGATCGAATCGATTTTCATACCTCTACCTCCAGCAATTTCAAAATCAAAGCCATCCGCATATATTTACCGTTTAAGACCTGCTTAAAGTAGCAGGCGCGGGGATCGGCATCCACCCCGACGCTGATCTCATTGACGCGGGGCAGCGGATGAAGGATCTTCAAGTCCTTATTCGCCTTTTCCAGCTTTTCGGGGGTCAGGATATAACTATCCTTCAAGCGCAGATAATCCTCTTCGTTGAAGAACCGCTCTTGTTGAACACGGGTCATATAAAGAACATCCAATGCGGGCAGAGCACTCTCCAGATCGGTGGTCTGGACATATTCGATGCCGTTTTTCTGCAGAATATCCTTTTTGACGTAGCTGGGCAATTTCAACTCTTCGGGAGAGATGAGAACAAATTTATTGCCGGTATATCTTGCCATCGCCGCGATCAGCGAATGGACGGTTCTGCCAAACTTCAAATCGCCGCAAAGACCGATGGTCAGACCGGTAAATCTTCCCTTTTCCCGCCAGATGGTCAAAAGGTCGGCCAAAGTCTGGGTGGGGTGGTTATGGCCGCCGTCGCCCGCGTTGATGACCGGGATAGAGGCGTTCATCGCCGCCACCATCGGTGCACCCTCTTTGGGATGGCGCATCGCGATGATATCGGCATAGCAACTGACGGTCTTGGCGGTATCGGCAATACTCTCGCCTTTCGCGGCGGAGGAACTGCCTGCGCTGGAAACCGAAAGAACCTGACCGCCCAGTTCGTGCATCGCCGCTTCAAAACTCAAGCGGGTGCGGGTGGAAGGCTCGAAGAAAAGGGTCGCCAATTTCTTATATTTACAGCTTTCCCGATACTTTTCGGGATGGGCAATAATATCTTCCGCGGTGGCGATCAGCTGATCGATCTCCTCCAGCGAAAGTTCCAGAATATCAATCAAACTTCTCATGCTTTTGCACCGTTGACAGCCAGATAGTTCTTAATGCGCTGAACATTCTCTGCGTTGGCTGCATCCTCTTCCAGATATTCGATAATGTCGTAGACATCTACAACGGAATAGACAGGGAACCCGAACTCCTCTTCGATCTCCTGCATCGCGCCCTTTTCGCCTTGGCCCTTTTCCTTGCGATCGACCATAACAAAGGTGGCGACCACCTTACTGCCCTGCAGAGAAGAAAGGTTTGCCATACTCTCGCGGATGGCGGTACCTGCGGTGATGACATCCTCCACGATGACGATCTCTTCCCCCTCCTTGGGAACATAGCCGACAAAGATGCCGCCTTCGCCGTGGTCCTTGGCTTCCTTGCGGTTGAAGAAGAAAGGAACGTCCAAGCCTTCCTTTGCCAAGGCGACCGCGGAAGAAACGGCGATGGAAATACCCTTATAGGCGGGGCCGTAGAGAACGGTGCGCTTATTGCCCACCTTTTCAAAATAGGCCTTGGCATAAAATTCGCCCAATTTGGCGATCTGTTCGCCGGTCTTGATCTCGCCTGCGTTGACAAAATAAGGGATCTTCCGGCCGCTCTTGGCGGTGAAGTCACCAAACTTCAACACATTGGCACCCATCAAAAATTCGATAAACTCTCTTTTATATCCTTCCATTGTTTTTCTCCTTTTATTATTTAATAAGGGATGAATCAATCACAGAACTCTAAGACACAGCGACGGTATGCTGCAACAGGATCTTCCGCCGCAGTAATGGGGCGGCCGACCACGATATAATCCGAACCGATCTTCTTGGCTTCGGCGGGGGTCATGACTCTCTTTTGATCGCCGATATCCCCATCCGCAAAGCGGACACCGGGGGTGACGGTCAGAAACTTCTCGCCGCAGGTGGCGTGCACCTTGCCTGCCTCCAGGGGGGAGCAGACCACACCGTCCAAGCCCGCCTTGGCGGCATTGGAGGCATAGTGCATCACTACTTTATCGATGGGCTCTTTGATCAGCAGATCGTTTTCCATCCGCTCCTGATCGGTGGAGGTCAGCTGGGTGACCGCGATCAGCAGAGGGCGGGTACCGTCGGGGCGGGTCAAGCCCTCCAGCGCCGCTTCCATCATCGAGATGGTGCCGGCGGCGTGCAGGTTGGTCATATCCACATCCAACTGCGAAAGGACCGCCATCGACTTTTTAACAGTATTGGGGATATCGTGCAGTTTCAGATCCAAAAAGATCTTATGGCCGCGGCTTTTCAGTTCCCGAACGATCTCGGGGCCCGCCGCATAGAACAGTTCCATACCGATCTTCAAAAAGGGCTTGCGCTCTTCGTTCTTAAAAAGATCGAGGAAATTCAAGGTTGCTTCCTTGCCCGCAAAATCGCAGGCGATAATGACGTCTCTTCCCATTAGTGTGCTCCTCCTATAATATCTTGCAAGTTTTCAATTCCGTATTTTTCCATCACCCGCGGCAGATCCTCGATGATCTTTCGGCAGGCGAAGGGATCCCGCAGGTTGGCGGCACCCACTTCTACCGCGGTGGCACCCGCCAGCATCAGCTCGATGACATCCTCGGCGGAAGAAACGCCGCCCATCCCGACGATGGGGATCTTGACCGCTTCATAGACCTGATAGATCAT
>JAFSHF010000014.1 GCA_017440465.1 Clostridia bacterium | reverse complement strand
TATGGACTGAGGATGAGCGCATCATCCGTGTGGTGAGCCACATCAACGAACACATCGCAGAGGCTATCACGCTCGACGAGCTGGCGGCGGCACGGCTGCTTCAACGAACACATTTCCGCAAGCGGAAATGGTTCGATGCACCTATATGGGTCGCCATAACAAAAAGGCACCCGTTTGGGTGCCTTGTTGTTAGGGTGATCCATCGGAGCATCGAACTCCGGACAACCTGATTAAAAGTCAGGTGCTCTGCCAGCTGAGCTAATGGATCATTTTTTGATGCTAATACATTATACAAGGTGGGATATTATTTGTCAAGAAAATTTTTTTGAAAAAAATAAAGGTATTTTGTCTGTTCCTTTGTATTAATATAATAGGAGGACAAGCAGGATGAATTTTCGACAACAACAAGAAGAATTTGAAGCGCAAACCCTATCATCGTTTGCCACCCTTTCCCGCGACAGTAAAGGGCGGGAAGAGAGAATTGAACCTTGCCCCTTACGCACCTGCTTCAGCAGAGATCGGGATCGCATTATCCATTCCAAAGCGTTCCGACGGTTGAAGCATAAAACCCAGGTGTTTTTAAGCCCCACCGGCGATCATTACCGCACGCGGCTGACCCATACCTTAGAGGTTGCGCAGATCGCCCGCAGTATTGCCCGCTGTTTAAAACTCAACGAAGACCTGACCGAAGCGATCGCCTTAGGGCACGATTTAGGGCATACCCCCTTCGGTCATGCAGGTGAACGTGCTTTGGATGCGGTGGCTTCGATTTCCTTCAGCCATAATGAGCAGAGCGTTCGGGTGGCGCGGAAATTGGAAAAACTCAATCTGACCTATGAGGTCTTGAACGGAATGGCTTGCCATACCGGCGATACCCAGCCTGCCACCTTTGAAGGGCAGGTGGTGCGGATCTCCGACCGCATCGCTTATATTAACCACGATATCGATGACGCCCTGCGCGGCGGCATTATCAAAGAAGAAGATCTGCCTCAATCGGCGGTGGCGTTGCTGGGCGCGACCGGTGCCACCCGCATCAATGCGTTGGTGCGCGGAGTGGTGGATCATAGCCTCAATAACGATCAGGTCTCCCTTTGCCCCGGTATCAATATCGATCCCGAGATCGGTGCGGCGCTGGATACGATGCGCGCCTTTATGTTTGAAAAGGTCTATACCGGATCCCGCGCCAAGATAGAAGAAGCCAAAGCGGAGCAGCTGATCCAGCGGCTCTTTAAGCATTTTTGCGCAAGCCCCGAAGAGATCCCGAGCGAATATCGGTTCGTTTTGGAACAAGAAGGGGTGGAGCGCGCAGTACTCGATTATCTGGCGGGGATGACCGATACTTATGTTGTCAATCTTTACCGCGAATTATACTTACCGAAAGGATGGGAATTCTAAATGGCGTTGGACAGCCGTTTTTTAGCCGAACTGAAGATGCGCAACGGTATTGCCGAAACCATCGGTTCAGCGGTTCAATTGAAGAGAAACGGTACCCGCCATGTCGGCCTTTGCCCCTTCCACGGGGAGAAGACGCCGTCCTTTACCGTTTTTGAAGATACCGCTTCCTTCTATTGCTTCGGTTGCGGAGCGGGCGGCGATGTCATCACCTTCACCATGCGGTATAATAATTTAGATTATATCGAAGCGGTGCGGTATTTAGCCGAGCGTTCGGGGATGGCATTGCCCGAAGAAGAGGGGCGCAACGCCGCCTATCAGCGCAAAAAGCGGGAGCGGCTTTATGAAATGCATAAGCTGGCGGCGCGGTTTTTCTATAAGAACCTGATGAGCCCGCAGGGCAAAGCGGGGCTGGACTATCTGCTGGGCCGCGGCATTTCCAAAGAATCCATCGTTCGCTATGGGCTGGGCTATGCCCCCGATTCCTTCAATGCATTAAAAGACCATCTGCGGGAGCAGGGCTATACCCCCGACGAGATGATGGCGGCCAGCCTCATTACCCGCAGTGAGCGCAGCAGCAGTACCTACGATAAGTTCCGCAACCGTGTGATGTTCCCCATCTTTGATCTAAGGGGCAATGTGGTGGCGTTTTCGGGGCGATTGTTGGGAGACGGAAAGCCCAAGTACCTCAACTCCAATGAGACCGAGATCTATACCAAAGGGCAGCACGTATTTGGTTTAAATTTAGCCAAAAATGAGCCCGATGGGCTATTGATCCTCTGCGAAGGAAACTTGGATGTGGTGTCCCTCTCGCAGGCGGGATTTACCGGCGCGGTGGCCCCCTTGGGGACTGCGTTTACCAAAGAGCAGGCGCGGATCTTGGCGAAATATGCCAAGAACATCGTTGTCGCCTTCGATAACGATTCGGCGGGCTTAAAAGCCACCGACAAAGCCATTCGCTTTTTGGAGGAGCAGGGCATCCCTGTTCGTGTATTGCAGATGAGCGGGGCAAAAGACCCCGATGAATTTATCAAGACCTATGGTAGAGAGCGGTTTGAACTATTGATCCGCAGTTCCAAGACCCCCATCGAGTTCCAATTGGAAAAACTCAAGGCGGGGATGGATTTTAATGATACCGCGTTGAAGGTGGATTACCTGCGTAAGGCGGTGGAGACCGTCGGCGGGATCGAAAGCGCGGTGGAGCGGGATGTCTATATCGTCAATCTCGCCAAGGAATTGGGCATCGGTGTCGATGCGGTGCGGCTGGAGGTGGAGCGCTTCCGTAAGCGTAAAGCATCCACCGTTCGCAGGCAGATCGTTAAGCAAAGCGAGCAGGAGCTCAAAGGCACCTATGATCGGGTCAATCCCGAGCGGTCGGGCAACCTGCGCGCCGCCCGCAATGAAGAACTGCTGATCGCCATACTTGCCAAACATCCGGGACTTTGGAAGGATGCGGAAGAAAAACTGCCGCCCGAGGAATTTATCACCGAATTTAATCGGCGGATCTATTCCTTTATTTTGGAGGAATACCGCTCTCAGCCGGAGCTGGCGGCGCCGGTCTTTGCCAAGGCCTTTGATGAAAAGGAAATGGCGCGGATCTCGTTTTTTATCAATACAGCAACGTTGCACGGGGATGCAAAAGGGCAACTTGCGGAATGTATTGAAAATATAAAAAGTGAAAAAGCCAAGCGGATCGATCCCAAGGCACTCTCGCCGGAGGAATTGATGCAAAGGTTAAAAAATAAGGAGAATTAGGATGAACTTTGAGAAAAAATCGTTTTATAAGGAACTGCTGGAGCTGGGCAAGAGCAAAGGCTCGCTGACCAACCGCGAAATTATGGATATTCTGGACGAAGTCTCGCTGGAGCCGGAGCAGATCGAAAAATTATACGATCTGCTGGAGGAGCAGGGCATCGAAATTATCGAAGATTCCGCCGATGACATCGAGGATATTTCCAATATCGTTAAGATCGTGGAAGATAAGGAAGAGGATACCGCAGCCGAAGGGGAGCATACCCTGGTCGATGATCCGGTCAAGGTCTATCTGAAAGAGATCGGTAAGGTGCCTCTGCTTTCGGGCGAAGAGGAAATCGAGCTGGCCAAGCAAATGCTCAAAGGCACCGAGTTCCAAAAAATGATCGCATTGATGGATGCGCGCAACGAAGGCAAGGAGATCGCCGAAGAGGATCAGGCAATGTTTGAGCTTCTGCCCGATGCCTTCGAGCAGGAAGAGCTGGATGCGATGAACGCCGAGATCGCCAAGGGCGAGAAAGCAAAGCAGCGGCTCTCGGAAGCCAACCTGCGCTTGGTGGTCTCCATCGCCAAGCGGTATGTCGGCCGCGGTATGCACTTTTTGGATCTGATTCAAGAAGGCAATCTGGGTCTGATTAAAGCGGTTGAAAAGTTTGATTATCAAAAGGGCTATAAATTCTCCACCTATGCAACCTGGTGGATCCGTCAGGCCATCACCCGCGCCATCGCCGATCAGGCGAGAACCATTCGCATCCCTGTCCATATGGTGGAGACCATCAACCGCGTGATGCGGGTCTCCCGCCAGCTGGTGCAGGAGCTGGGCCGCGATCCCACCAGCGAAGAGATCGCCCGCGAGATCAATCAGCCGGAGGAAAAGGTGCGGGAGATCTTAAAGATCGCCTTGGACCCTGTCTCTTTGGAGACCCCCATCGGCGAAGAGGAAGATAGCCATCTGGGCGATTTCATTCCCGATGATGACGTTCCCGCACCGGTGGAGGCCACTTCCCAGATTATGCTGCGGGAGCAGTTGGTGGAAGTCCTTTCCACCCTCACCCCCAGAGAAGCCAAAGTTCTGGAACTGCGCTTCGGTCTGCGGGACGGCCGCCAGAGAACTCTGGAAGAAGTCGGCAAGGAATTCAACGTTACCAGAGAGCGTATTCGCCAGATCGAATCCAAGGCTCTGCGCAAACTGCGCCATCCCAGCCGCAGCCGCAAGCTGAAAGACTTTTTGGATAACTAAAGAATAAAACGCTCAAGTCAGCAATGCCGACTTGAGCGTTTTTTATAATTATGCAATTTCAAAGGTCTTGGTGACTTTGCTATCGTTAAAACTGATAAATTCTGTAACTTCCACTTCAACGGGAGTAGTTTCGTCATTGAGATCATAGGCGATTTCGACATCGATGGATGCGCCGGTTTTGATGTCTTTTGTCTGATTACCGGAATCATACGGATCATCATCTTTAACAAATAAGGTTTGATTTAAGCCAACGCCGTTTTGATAGGCTTCGTCATCAACGGCAACCATAAATGAGGTTGCGTTTTCACTGTGATTGGTGAATCCGTAAGTAACAACGATTACTTTCTTTCCTTCATAATCTTCGGTCAAGCGGCTGCTTTTGATCTCGATTTTATAATCGCCTAAGTTCGTTTTCTTTTCTTCGGACGATGCGGAAGAAGAACCTTGATCCTCGGACGTATCTTCTCCACTGCCAAGGGCAAAAATGCCGAAGGTCAGAAGCAAAGCAATCGCTGTTAATAATGCCAGAATTTTTTTCATTTTTTATTTCTCCTTTAATTTTGGAATATTTATTATCATAGCCGTTGCTCCGGCTAAGACAAACATTATAATATCGTAGAAATCACCGGTTCCCGAAATAATGTTGAAAAATTGCAGCAGTTCCAGAAGACTTCCGTATAAAACGGCAACTCCGGAACAAAAGAATGAACCGCGTAGATGCGGGCGGAAGAGCAAATGTAAAAAGCAAGATAAGCTCAGTCCCCAAAGATAGTCCGGAAAATAAAATCGAAGAAAGCTGCTTTGAATTTCGGAAATGGAGTTTTGTATATCTATGATAAAAGAATAGTTTGAAAACCATTGGGCAATATAAGTTTGCGGTCGGAAAAGGATATATAGAATGGCTCCGATGATTAAAGCAATTACTCCAATGATCCAAAAACGATGATAAAATTTACTCATAAAACTATTATAGCCACAATTATGACTATTGTCAATAAAATTTTCCGCATTTATTCTAAAAATAACAGATTAGAAAGTGGTGCGGATGATTGATTAGTTATAAACCGTTCTGGGAAACTTTGAAGAAGAAAGAAATAACGACCTATGCGCTGATCAATAAATATGGAATTAGTAGCGCAACCATCGATCGAATGAAGAAGGGCAAAGGGATCAGTACGATGAAGATCGATGATTTTTGTCGCATATTGGAATGTGAAGTTTCTGATATCATAAAATATCAAAATGAAGATTAAAAGCGAGTTGCAATGCGACTCGCTTTTTTGTGAAGTTTTTGCAATGTCGAAAAGAGAATTGCAATTTAAAAAGAACTGTATTATAATGGAGAGGAAATTCGGAACGGAGGGATGAAAATGCTGTTGGCTGTGGATATCGGAAATTCCAGCATCACTGTCGGTGGGTTTGCCGCCGAATCAGAGCCGGTCTTTACCGTGCGGTTTGCGACGGATGCGCACCGCTCTGCCGATGAATATGCCGCCGCTCTGCGGGGTGCGTTGGCGCAGTATGCGATCCCTTTGGAATCAATCAGCGATGGAGCCATTGCTTCGGTGGTCCCGCCGCTGACGGTGGTCTTGCGCGGCGCGCTGGAGCAGTTGGGCTGTGAGCGGGTGTTGATTGTAGGGGCCGGAGTCAAGACCGGCATATCCATCCGCACCGATGCTCCCTCGGAAGTGGGGGCGGATATTATTGCCAATGCGGCGGCGGTTGCAAATCTTACCGAAGGAGCGGCGATCATTTTGGATATCGGGACCGCCACGACGGTGTTTGCAATGAACCAAAAGAAAGAGTTGATCGGCGGGACCATCCTGCCCGGTCTGCGCTCCTCGCTGGAGGGGCTGCGAAATGCCACCGCCCAGCTACCGATGGTGGCGCTTTCCGCCAAGGAAGCGTTGGGCAAGAATACCGCCGAATGTATCTCCGGCGGTGTTTTATGGGGGCACGCCTTTGCCATCGACGGATTCATTGAACGTTTTTCTGCGCTCGATGGAATGGAGAATGCGGCGTTTTTTGCTACCGGCGGTCCTGCTTCGCTGGTGCTGCCGCTTTGCAGGGCAGAGATCAAAGAGGAACCCTTTTTGACGTTAAAAGGGCTGCGGGTGATCTATGAGAAGACCCGTAAAATCAAGGTATGTTAAACGCTATAGCGTTTTTCATAAATATTTTGAACTGCGATGCACTTATCAAAGGGTAAGGCGTCAGCATCGGGTAAAGTCCCGAAAGGAGAAAAAAGAAAATGGAAAGAAAAGGGAAAGCGACTATTTTGTATTTGGCGCAATTGGGATTGCTGCTTGCGGTTGTCGTTGTCTTGCAATATATCGGAAATTTCATTCCGGTCGTTGCAGGAATCAATCTGACATTGATCCCCATTGTGGTCGGAGCGGCATTGTTGGGTCCTACCGGCGGCTTGATTTTAGGTTTGGCTTGCGGGTTGATGACCTTGTTTACGCCGATGGCGCAGGGTATTATGAGCTATTCTCCGTTGATGGCGTTGCTGATCTGCTTCGGTAAAACCGGATTGGCAGGGTTTGCCGCCGGTTGGTTCTATCGCTGGATCGCCAAAAAGAATCGACATATCGGTATTATCACCGCTTCGGTTGCCACGCCGATCATCAATACCGGATTGTTTGTTCTGGGGTGCTCTTTATTGGTCGATTATTTTATCGGCAATCCCGACGCCGGTTTCGGCACCGTCGCTGCCGGTACATCGGTGGGCGCATTTATGGGAATGATCTGCGTAATGATCGCGCCGAACTTTATCATTGAATTTTTGGCCAATGCCATCGCATCGACTGCGATCTATCAGGTGGTCAAAGTGGTGGAAAAAAGAATTAAAAAATAAAAGTAAATGAGAATGTAACTATGAAAAAAATAGCAAGCTTTACCGTCAACCACGATGTTTTGGATCGGGGAATGTATCTCTCTCGCGTGGACGGCGATTGCGTTACTTATGACATCCGAATGAAAAAGCCCAACGGCGGGGAATATCTGGAGAATGCTGCAATGCATACCATCGAGCATCTCTTTGCCACCTTTGCCCGCAATTCTGCGGTGGGTGGGGAGATCCTCTATGTCGGCCCGATGGGCTGCCGCACCGGATTTTATCTGCTGGTGCGGGATAAGGTCTCCCATCCGCAAGCCATTGCGTTGGTCTATGAGGCGATGGAATTTATCGCGGCTTATGAGGGGGAGATCCCCGGAACCACGTCCATGGAATGCGGCAACTATTTGGAGCACGATCTGAGCGGTGCCAAGAAGGAAGCCGCCGCCATCGCCGCCATCCTCAAGGATTGGGACGAGAGCAAAATTTATTACAAATTATAAAAAAGAGGTGCGGTTGCACCTCTTTTTTATATGCATTGTCGGGTTGACAAATTGCGGAAAAATATTATATAATAATGTCGTATGTGAATAATACAATTTTCATAAAGGAGATTAAGCAATGAACTACTCACATGAAGTTGAAAGTATGTGCGTTGTGGCTAAGGGCCCTCATCACGGTCCCGCTCCCATCCCCGAAGAGGGCAGATGGGTCAAGGCTACTCAGATCAGCGATATCAGCGGTCTTTCCCACGGTATCGGCTGGTGCGCTCCCCAGCAGGGCTGCTGCAAGCTGACCCTGAATGTTAAGGAAGGTATCATCGAAGAAGCTTTGGTGGAAACCCTGGGCTGCTCCGGTATGACCCATTCCGCCGCCATGGCCGCCGAGATCCTGCAGGGCAAGACTCTGCTGGAAGCATTGAATACCGACTTGGTTTGCGATGCCATCAACGTTGCGATGCGCGAGATCTTTAAGCAACTCGTTTACGGACGTACCCAAACCGCCTTCTCCGAAGACGGTCTGCCCATCGGTGCTTCTTTGGAAGATCTGGGTAAGGGTCTGCGTTCGCAGGTCGGCACCATGTTTGCCACCAAGGTCAAGGGCGTTCGCTATATGGAAATGGCCGAGGGCTATATCCTGAAGGTCGCTCTGGATGCCAATAATGAGTGCATCGGTTATCAGTTCGTTCACCTGGGCAAAATGATGGATATGATCCGCAAGGGTGCAGATCCCAAGGATGCCTTTGAAAAGAATGTGGGTACATACGGTCGCTTCGCAGACGCTGTGAAGTACATTGACCCCAGAGAAGAATAAGGAAGGAGGAACAATCAATGGCTACTTTTGAAGGATATGAAAGAAGAATCGGCAAGATCCAGCCTGTTTTGGAGCAGTATGGTTTCGCTTCTTTGGATGAAGCAAACGAATATTGCCTCTCCAAAGGCATTGATGTTGCCTCCATCGTCAAGGGTGTTCAGCCCATCGCATTCGAGAATGCTTGCTGGGCCTATACCCTCGGTTGCGCAATCGCGCTGAAGAATAACAGCAAGAAGGCTGCCGATGCAGCCAAAGATATCGGTGTCGGCCTGCAGGCATTCTGCATCCCCGGCTCCGTTGCCGAAACCAGAAGCGTAGGCCTCGGCCACGGTAATCTGGCTTCCATGCTGTTGGAAGAAGAGACCAAGTGCTTCTGCTTCCTGGCAGGCCACGAATCCTTTGCCGCCGCAGAAGGCGCGATCGGTATCGCTAAGACCGCCAATAAGGTTCGTAAAGAGCCCCTGCAGGTCATCCTGAACGGTCTGGGCAAGGATGCCGCTTATATCATCTCCAGAATCAACGGTTTCACCTATGTGGAGACCGAGTATGATTTCTATACCAGCGAGTTGAAGGTTGTCAACTCCACCGCCTATTCCGATGGCGATAAGGCGAAGGTTCGTTGCTACGGCGCAAACGACGTTCTGGAAGGCGTTGCCATTATGAAGCACGAGCACGTGGACGTTTCCATCACCGGCAACTCCACCAACCCCACCCGCTTCCAGCATCCTGTTGCAGGTACCTATAAAAAGTGGGCGATCGAAAACGGCAAGAAGTATTTCTCCGTTGCCTCCGGCGGCGGTACCGGCCGTACCCTGCATCCCGATAATATGGCAGCCGGCCCCGCTTCCTACGGTCTGACCGATACTATGGGCCGTATGCACGGTGATGCGCAGTTCGCAGGCTCCTCTTCCGTTCCTGCCCACGTAGAAATGATGGGCTTGATCGGCGCAGGGAACAATCCGATGGTTGGTATGACTGTGGCTGTTGCAGTGGCTGTCAGCGAAGCTTTGAAGTAAGGAAAACCGCTGAAATTAGCGAAGACCGACAAGAATAATGAAGGGATCTCTGAAAAGAGATCCCTTTTTATGTCTTCGCTGTTTTTTACCCTTGGACGTATCGACATACGCCTCAAGGGTAAAGAAACAGCGATCTTCATCTAATTTGAGCGGTTTCAAATTTAATAATAGAAAGAGTTGAAAAAACGAAATTAAAAGGCACTCCTGCAGGAGTGCCTTTTAATTTTTATAAGGATTTTTAATGTCGGAAATGCCTACAAGGTAATCAAGGGTTACCTTATAAAATTTTGCCAAGGAGATCAATACTTCCAAGGGTGGTTGGCGTTGCCCGTTTTCATATTGGGAATAGGTATTTTGCTTAATGTGTAACAGATCGGCGAGGTACTTTTGCGTAATATCCGAATCTTCGCGCAATTCTTTTAATCGCATAATAACCTCCAATCCCTTTTTTATTATTATATCAGTTCACATTTTGAGATATTGACGATTATCTCAAAATGTGATATACTAATGAAAAAGGGGGTGTGGATATGAAGAAAGAAACATGGATTATTATAGCGATTATTGTAGTCATTCTTGCATTAATTGGAAGTTGTTCAACAGATGAATACACAGCTCAAGATTTGCAAGATGCAAAGGGACGCTATTTTCGTGGTGAAGCAACACAAGAGGATAAGACGATGGTAGAGGGGTTTTATAAGTGGAAAGCAAATCAATAATTAAGTGCAAAAATTAGGTGTTTAATTTGTAATTGAAAAAAAGAACCTTCCGAAGTGAAGGTTCTTTTTTGTGTACAATTAAAATATTTTTACTTTCTGCGCAAGGGGATCAGCAGGATCAGTGCGGCGGCGGAAGAGATCCAGAGGAGGAAGAACAGTTCGATGGGAACATCGCCGGTATAGGGATTGGCAGGCTCTTCCGGCTTGGATTCGGGGGTCTGCTCTTCTTCGAAAATTGGTTCTTTATCGGGAAGCGGGTCTTCTTCCGAGGGTTGCTCTTCCTCAGGGGCTTGTCCGTCTTCGGGGAGCGGTTGCTCTTCCTCGGGCAGGGGATCTTGATCGGGGGTTATTTCTTCGGGCGGGGTTTCCGGATCGGGGAAGAGGGTGGGATCCTGCGCTTCATATACCCAAACACCGCGGACGGTGATGTCCTCATTGCCCATCACGCCGTTATTGGGATCGGTCCAGCCGCTGAAGGAATAAATGCCGTTGACATTGCCGAAGGCATCAAAGCTCTGCACGGTGGTTTGATCGGTATAGGCGGTGTCGACCGCATAGGCTTGACCGAAAACATAGACCGATTCATCGATGGGGAGCACCGCTTCCATCGGAACGGAGCCTTCCCATTCATAAAATACTCGATGGGCAGGAACGATCACGCTTTGATAGGCCCATTCGCCTTGAATGAGCACATCGGCATCCCCCATCACGCCGTTGTTGGGATCGGTCCAACCGCTGAAGGTGTATTTGCCGTTGACATTACCGAAAGCGTCAAAAGTGGGGATCTCCGTTGCGGCGGTATATGCGGTATCAACCGTATAATTTTGATTCTTTACGTAAGAATTGCCATCGGTGGGCAGGGTCTCGCCTGTGGGAATTTCGCCGCTCCATTCATAGAAAACGTTATGGGTGGGAACGTCCACCGATTCGAATGTCCAGACGCCGCGAATGGTGATATCTTTATCCCTCATCACGCCGTTATTGGGATCGGTCCAGCCGCTGAAGGTATATTTACCGTTCAGGTTGCCGAAGGCATCAAAGGTGGGGAGGACCGTTGCGGAAGTATAGGTGGCATCCACCCCATAAGGTTGGTTTTCCACATAAGAATTGGGATCGGTGGGCAGGGTCTCGCCTGCGGGAATATCGCCGCTCCATTCGTAGAGAACTCTATGGGCGGGAACATTCACCGATTCGAATGTCCAGACGCCTTGGACGGTGATATCCTCATCGCCCATCACGCCGTTGTTGGGATCGGTCCAACCGCTGAAGGTGTATTTGCCGTTGACATTACCGAAAGCGTCAAAACTCTGTATGACGGTCTGGGCGGTATAGGCGGTATCGACTTGGTAGGATTGATTCTTCACATAGGCATTGGGATCGATGGGCAGGATCTCGCCGTCGGGAATCGCACCGGTCCACGCATAAAGGACTTTATGGGTGGGAACTTCGGTGGTCTGATAGCTCCAGACACCGGGGATGGTAACATCCTCTTCGCCCATCACACCGCGATTGGGATCCTGCCAGCCGCTGAAGATATAATTTCCGTTGACATTCCCATAGGGGTCGGTATGGGGAATGATCGTTCCCGCCTGATAAGCGGGATCGATGGGATAGGGTTGATTTTTTACATAGGTATTGGGATCGGTGGGCAGGGTTGCGGCATCCGGTATATTGCCCGACCAAGTATAGGTCACTTTGTATGCAGGAATAGTGAAGGGCTGATGGCTCCACTCACCGTAAACGGTCACATCGGCATTGCCCATCACGCCGCTGTTGGGATCGGTCCAGCCGCTGAAGGTCCAGCGGTCGGTAACATTCCCGAAGGTATCCTTCTTTTCGATCACTGTTTGATCGGTATAGGTAGTATCGATCTCGTAATACGCACCGGGGACATAAAGGGCGTTGTCGATAGGCAAGGTTTGCCCATCGGGGATGTCGCCGGTCCAGTCATACAGAACTCGATGGGTGCTATGGGCAGTCACAGTGGACTTCTCGGAAATCGGCCCATATACATCCACTTCGTTGATGCGGTTGATCGCCGCAAGGTTGGTATGGGCGGAGCCGTGCTCGGCATTACTGTTCAATGTGGCTTGATAGGTCACCGAAAGAGATGCTCCTGCCTCGATATGGGCAATGGAGAAGGTCAGCTCGTTGCCCGAAACCGAAACGGCGGCGTTTTGCGCCGAACCGTTGCAATAGGTCAGTGCTTCGGGCAGGGTATCTTTTATAACAACATTGGAAAGGGCAGTTTCCCCTTTATTGGTGATCTTTAACTCAAAATCCACGATGCCGCCGGGAGCGATCAAGGCATTTTGGGCTTCTTTCTCCAGCAGAGCGGCAGGCGCAAGGCGGCCGTTGTTGCCCAAAGCGGCGGTAACGGTGGTGCCGTTTTGGATCGAGGAAGTGGAATAGGAAACAGCATTTGCATCGGTTTGGGATAGGTTGCTCTCTTTGGCTTGCGCGGCAAAGGGCGCCGCCTTCAGCGTACCATCGGTCTCATAATAATAAACATTATCGGAAGCAATGCTGAAGCGGGCTGTGGCAGAATGGTTGGAATAGATGTTCTGCCCTGCGTAATCCTGCTCGGATGCCATACACACTTGATAGGTGAGTTGCAAAGGATCCGCAGAAGTATATTCTCCGTTGGCGGGGTTTTGGCGGTCGGCAAAGGAAAAGATCGCCACTTCATCGGCGGGAATGTTCCATTGCAGAACCTGCCGCCCTTGGCTGTCGACCGAAAGGGTGACGGAGAGGTCGAAGCCCGCAAAGGAATAGGTATTGCCTGCGGCAACACCGCTGATAGCGGTGGATTTGGTGGGGTGCAGGGTGATGCCGCTGACGGTCATTCCATCGCCCATCGTATCGGTGAAAATCAGGTCGGAGGCGGCACCTTCTGCCGAAAGAATGGGGAAGGTGATGGTTTTGGTCTCTTCTTCGATCTTATCTGCCAAATTATTGAACGCTTGCTGTAAGCCCTCTCCGGTATCCACCAGATAGGAATCGACGGTATAGATATAATTGGTGGCATAATGAGCGTAATCTGCATAGGTTCCGCCGGTATAGGTGCTGATATGATTGCGGATCTCCTCGGCTTCGGTGGCGGTACCGGAGACGATATCGGAGGGTTTTAAAAAGAGTTTGCTTTGATTTAGGTCACCGACTCCTAACCCGATATTGAACCATTCGATGCCCTGCGCTTTACCATTGTAGGCTTGGTAGGCGGTGTTCAGCCGATCTTTCATCAGCGCCGCCGAAAGCAGGGTGGTGGCGGTGATTTCGGAAGAACCGCTGTTTTGATGCGTAAAGGAACAAGAGGAAGAGGAGGGATCATACCAACTCTTTGCGGCATTGCCGGGTGCACCGTCGGTAAAGAGCAGAACATAGGGCTTGCGCTCAATGGTCTTGGTTTCTTTGCCGATGGCATCGATCAATGCCTGAATACCTTTCAGAATTCCGTGCTGGGTGCAGGTTCCGTATTGCGTGTATTGCGTTTTTTGGCTGAATGTTGCATTGTCTTTTTTCAGGTTCGTGGCGGTCTGGATTCCGCCTTCCTCGCCGGAAACTACGTAATTAAAATATTTTCCGCTGTTGCCGGAAAAGGAGCCTTCGGTACTCCAGGTATCGTTGGAATAATGCCCCAAAGGCAGAAATTCATTGATCTCCGGCTTTTTTCCTGTGCTGTCGCTCTGATAGGTATAGATCAGCAGGCGGTTGTTCGGGTTGGCCGCCATCATGATCTCAGTGGCTTCGTTGACCGCCTTGACCATGGCTTTGGTGCGGGTCATGGAAACGGTATCGATCGTGAGGTTCTTATCCTGCATCGAGCCGGAAAGATCCAGAATCATGACAACATCGGCGGCGGTGGATGCGGAAGCAGTACCCTGGTCTTCCGAGATATATTCCTGCGCTAATGTCGATAAGGTGACTTCAAAATGATCCTCTCGAACGACCACGCTTTTATCCGCCCAGACTTTGCCGTCGGCGGTGGTGGTGCCGAATTCGGCAGGCGGGGTGTTGGTAGTCGGATCGGCATCCAAGCGAACGGTATACTCTCCGATCCCTGCATATTGTTCGGTCGCAACTCCGGATGCAGAGGGCAGAAGAGTCCACCCAAGCATTCCTAAAAAGAGCGTAAAACATAAAATTGAAGCCAATGTTTTTTTCATAAAAACCTCACCAAACGATAGTTATACATAATAACTTATAGCATATATATTAAAAAAAAGCAATGTTTTTCGACAAAAAAGAAACAGCCCGCGAACACAAGCGGACTGTTATTTTAAAGATTCGATGAAGTTTTCGTAGGCGTCGTTGAAACTGTAATAGGGGGAGGGGTTGCCGCCGTTGGTGCTTTTGCATTGGTTATCGCAATATTCTTCGCCGAGGGCGAAGAGTTCGCCTGCATAGAGTTCCACCCCTGCTTTTTGGGCAAGCTCACAAAAATCCCAGACAGCATCATCGCTTTGGGCGGTTTCGAGCAAGGCTTGGCGCAAAGCGGGGTCGGCTTTTGCCAGCACGGTCAATTGATCCAGTTTCTGAAATGCGGTCATTTTTAAGGTGATAAGAGTAATCCAAACCTTGTTTTAAAAAGGCGGATTACCGTTCGTCCTTCTTTAAAATACTCACCAATGCACAAAGCAATGGCTGTGTTTGATGTCTTGATTGACCAAAAATCCGCTCTTTTTAAAATCTTCGACCTCAAAGCAAGGAGATTTCGAGGGATTTTTGCTCTATCTTTTATGCAGATCGGCTGGCGCCGATCAAATAAAAATAAGTGAAAAGCACCGAAATGTCCTGCTTTGAGGCAGGTTCGGATTTCTCTTATCACCTTAACTTTCCTAATACAAAAATTGGGTGCTTTTGAGCACCCGACTATTTTATTATATCAAATCGACCGGCTCTATGTCAATCGGGGGACGGAAATTTCTATTTATTGCATAAAAACCGCCAAAATATTTTGGAGGAAATGCGAATTGAAGAAAAGGAAAAACTATGCTATATTATAATCAGAAAAGGAAAGAAATTTCTGAAAGTTCAAAGGTTGCCGCTTTAAAGCTGCGCTGTTGCGCAGGCGGAATAAACTTTTAAAAGCAGACCTTGCTCTGCAGGAAGAAATAGGAAACAGCCGCAACCGAACAAGACGGAAATGAACTTTCGAAAAATTTAAGAAAGCGAGGTTAACCATGTTGGAACCTGCACACGAAATGAAATGACCCTCAATCTTGAGATGTGACGAGAAAGCATCGAAGATTGAGGGTTGTTTCTTTTTTTATACGGTTGGGATCGTGCTGTCGCACGGTTCTTTTTTTATTTCATAAAATAGAATGGTGATATTTTATGAAATTAAGTGAGCTGTTTCGGCGTTGCCTTGCCGCCCGATACCGTCAGGTGGAAAACGCGGCGGATTTCGCCTTTGAGCGGGAGGGGGCGACGCTTTATATTTATTTTCAGCAATCCCGCGGCAAGGAGGATTGGGATAATAATTTAGATTTTCCCGTCAAGCCCTATCGGCGGATGGGGGACGGGTGCTGGTTTGCCCATCGGGGCTTTCTAAGGGTCTGGAAGGCGGTGGAGCCTTATATGGAACCCATCATTGCCGATCGGAGCATCAAGCGGGCGGTGATCGTCGGGTATTCCCACGGCGCCGCGCTGGCGGTGTTTTGCCATGAATATCTTTGGTTCCACCGCCCCGATCTGCGTAAGCATCTGCAGGGAGTGGGGTTTGGCTGTCCTCGCGTGGTCTGGGGTACTTTGCCCAAAGGAGTGCAGGCGCGGTGGAAGAAGTTCACCGTGGTGCGGAATATCGACGATATTGTCACCCACCTGCCGCCTGCGGCGATGGGTTATCGCCATATCGGCAGGCTTTTGGAGATCGGTGCCAAAGGGCGCTATTCCGATTGGGATGCCCATAAGGCAAAGAACATCGAAAAGGAATTGCTATACAATGATATTTAATGGATCCCACGCATAAAATCTATGGGGTGAATTCATTGAATCAGAAAAAGTTTTTTAAAAATGCCGTATTATTGACCGGAACCGGTTTGATCTTAAGGGCGGCAGGACTTTTGATGCGGGTATTGCTCGCCAATGCCTTCGGGGAAGAGGGGATGGGGCTGTATTCCCTGACCTTCACCGTCTATAATCTTTTTATAACCATCGCCCAATCGGGCATCGCCATCGCCGCCACGCGGCTGGTGGCGCAATATTTGGCGTTGAAGCAGCCCGCCGCCGCCAAGGGTGCCTTGCGTTCCTGCGTTTTTTGGGCGGCAACGCTGGGGCTTTTGGCGGGGGCGGTGCTTTTTATCGGCAGTGATCTGCTGGCGGCGCGCTGGATCGGCAATATCGATTGCAGTTTTGCCTTGAAGATGCTCTCCTTTTCGTTGCCTTTGATGGCGGTCACCGCTTGTTATTCGGGCTATTTTCTCAGCCTGCGGGAAGCCCGCCCCGGTTGCATTGCCCAGCTTTTGGAGCAGGGAGTGCGGCTGGCGATCGTGGGGATGGCGCTTGCGGCTTTTCGCGGAGCGGCATTTGGGCTGCTTTTGGGGGTGGTGGTTTTAGCCAATACCCTTTCGGAGGGAGTCTCTTGCCTTTTTATCTATTGGCAGAGCCGCCACACCTTGGGTGGTGAACGGGCGGAAAAACCGCCGCGGGGCAGTATCCGAAGGATCGCCCTGCCGGTGGCGGCATCAAGGTATCTTTCCACCGCACTGCATACCACCGAAAATATGCTGATCCCCTTGGCGATCGCCAAATATACGGGGGACTATTCCTTAGGGTTGGCGCAATTCGGCGCCTTAAAGGGGATGGCGATTCCATTGCTCTTTTTTCCTGCATCTTTTTTAAACGCTTTATCTTCTTTGTTGGTCCCCGAAGTGACCGATACCTCTGCCCGCGCCGATTGGCGCGCCACCCGCCGCATCGTTGGCCGTGCGCTGGGGATCACCTGCGTTCTTTCGGTGATGATCGGCGGGGTATTCTTTCTCTACGGCGATTATCTGGGCGACTTGCTTTTTCACAGCGCAACGGCGGGGATGATGCTGAAGGTGCTGGCACCCATCACCCCCTTTATGTATATGGATACCATCGCCGATGGGCTGCTCAAGGGGCTGGATCGGCAGAGCAAGGCACTGAGGAACAACACCATCGATTCGGTACTGCGGATCTTGTTGATCGCCGTTACCGTGCCCTTCTTTGGCATCAAGGGCTTTTTGGGGGTGATGGTCTGGAGCAATATTCTGATCTGCTCGCTGAATATGGCGACACTACTGCGCGCCTGCCGCCTTTCGATGCAATGGAAGGATTGGATCTTAAAGCCGCTGGTCGCCTGCGGGCTTTCCTATGCGGTGTGGGCGTTGCTTCCCTTGAAGGAGGGGATCCTGCCGATGATTGCAGGGAGCGTTCTTTGGTGCGGGTGTTACCTGCTGATCTCTTGGTTGACACTGGCAGGAAAAAAAGATATAATTTTCAATAGAGGCAGGACCTCTGCCAATGTTGATATAATAAAGGGAAGTTGAAGAATATGAAACTGCATTTTTTAGGCGCCGCCCACGAAGTAACCGGTTCTTGCACCCTGCTGGAGGCAGCGGGCAAACGTATTTTGATCGATTGCGGAATGGAGCAGGGCGCAGATATCTATGAAAATTGCTCGATGCCCATCGCATCTTCCGAAGTGGATGCGGTGCTCTTGACCCACGCCCATATCGACCATTCCGGTCGGTTGCCGCTGTTGGCGGCGGGCGGATTTCGGGGCAATATTTATGCCACCGGCGCCACAGTCAAGCTCTGCAATATGATGCTGCAGGATTCGGCGCATATTCAGGAGCAGGAGGCGATCTGGCGCAACCGCAAGGCGCAACGCAGCGGCGCGCCGGAATATGTCCCGCTCTATACCTTGCAGGATGTGGTGCAGACGATGGAATTGTTCGTCCCCTGCTCCTATCATCAGCAATATCCCATTGCCGATGGGATTGCGGTGCGGTTTTTGGATGCGGGGCATCTGATGGGCTCTGCCAGCATTGAGGTGACCGTGACCGAAGAGGGCAAAAAGCATGTGTTGCTCTTTTCGGGCGATCTGGGCAATGTGGATCGCCCGCTGATCCGCGATCCTGAGATCCCCACCTACGCCGATACGGTGATCATCGAATCGACTTACGGCGATCGGGACCACGGCCCCCGCAAGGATTATATCGGGCAGTTGGTGGCTGTATTGCAGGATACCTTCGACCGCGGCGGAAATGTGGTCATCCCCTCCTTTGCGGTGGGCAGAACGCAGGAATTTTTATATCTTCTGCGGGAGATCAAGGAAAAGGGCTTGGTGCAAGGGCACGAGGGATTTCCGGTCTTTGTGGATAGCCCGATGGCCGCCGAAGCCACCAAGATCTATTTCGGCGATCTTACCGATTATTACGATCAAGAAATGCTGGATCTGATCGCCCAGGGCATCAATGTTCTGGAGTTTTCGGGGCTGCATATTTCGGTCACTACCGAGGAATCGATGGCGATCAACGATAATAAGACCCCCAAGGTGATCCTTTCCGCCAGCGGAATGTGCGAAGCGGGGCGGATCCGTCACCATTTGAAATATAACCTCTGGCGCGCCGACAGTACCATCCTGTTTGTGGGCTACCAAGCGGCAGGAACAGTCGGACGATTGCTGCAGGAGGGCGCCGAAAGCGTAAAGCTCTTTGGGGAGACCATTCAGGTCAAAGCCAAGATCGCCACTATGGACGGCATCAGCGGCCACGCCGACCGCGGCATTATGCTGCGTTGGCTGGAGGGGCTGAAGGACCATCCGCCGCGGGTGTTTGTCAACCACGGCGACGATACGGTCTGCGATGCCTTCGCCGAGACCATCACTCAGACCTTGGGCTATCCCGCCACCGCCCCCTATAACGGCGCGATCTACGATGTTGCCACCGGAATGTTGCTGGAGCAGGGCAATCGGGTTCGCTTAGAGCGGAAATCCGCCAAGCAGAAGCGTAGCGACTCGGTCTTTGACCGTCTGCTTTCGGCAGGCAAACGGCTGATGATGCTGATCGAAAAGAGCAAAGGGCGGCCCAATAAAGAATTGGCAAAATTTGCCGATCAGATCAACCGTCTGGCGGATAAATGGGAAGAATAATAAATAGGAGGAATAAAGAATGAAAATATTATTTGCAGCAGATACTTCGTTTAATTTTATAGAGTCGGGTTTTTCCGGAAACATAATGGAGCAAACGGCTCAATGTTTTCGGGCGGCGGATTTCAGTGTATTAAATCTGGAAAATATCTTTGGTAAGAAGGAAGAGCATACCCCGATTTTAAAGGCAGGCCCCAACCTGATCTCCGATGAGTCTTTGGTCGAGGTGATCGATGTGCTGAACCCTACAGTGGTTGGGCTTGCCAATAACCATAGCCGCGATTTCGGGGATGCGCCGATGCTGCAGACCAAGGAACTTCTTTTGCAAAAAGGGTATCAGGCGATTGGTGTGGGTAAGAATTTGGAAGAAGCCTATCAACCCGCTATTTTGGAAAAGGATGGGCTGAAGGTGGCGATTATTGCCGCCTGCGAAAATGAATTCGGCGCTGCCGATGCCAAGCAGGCGGGCACCGCCGGTTATCAGCTGGGGATGGTGACCAAAGCCATCTTTGATGCCAAAGAGGCGGGCGCTCTGCCGATCATTTATTTCCACGGCGGCAACGAGATCAACCCCTTGCCCTCTCCGCGTAAGAAGGAACTTTATCGCCACTTTATCGATCTGGGTGCGGCGGCGGTCATTGCCATGCATACCCATTGCCCGCAGGGAAATGAATATTATCGAGGCAGTCCGATCATTTATAGTATGGGAAATTTCTTCTTCCCCCAGAAGGATATGGGAAACAAAGCCAAATCCACCTGGAATATAGGCTATATGACGATGCTGGATATTTCGCGTGAAGGGTGCAAGGCAGAACTGATCCCCTATTCCTTTGATTGGGATCATCACACTTTGATGAGCGGGGAGAAAAAACAAGCCTTTTTGGATTATATCGAGGAGATTTCCGCGCCCATTGCCGACGATGCATTGCTGCAGCAATATTTCGATGGCTGGTCGATGATGATGGGTCCCAAATACTTAGGGTATCTGAGTAGTTCCCTGGATTTAGAGCCGGGGCAGTTGGCGCGGCTGAAGAACAGCTTTTCCTGCGAAGCCCATAACGAAATGATCGGCAACTATATTAAAATCCATTTTGAAGGACGCCAAGAGCAAGCGAAGGAAAAGATTCCGCAGATCGAGCAATGGCAAAATAAAACATTTTAAAAAACGGCGCAAGGCGCCGTTTTTTCTTTCATATATAAATTATGAAAGGAGAGATGGAAATGCCTGAAGTTTATTTATCGCCCTCGCCCCGCCACTTCAATCGGGGCTACGGGACCTACGGAACGGAAGAGGAGCGGATGAATCTGATCGCCGATGTGGTGGAGCTGGAATTGGTGCGAAACGGCCTGCAGACAGAGCGCAATAACCCTGCCTATGATCTGCCCACCATTGTCTCGGATGCCAATGCCCAAAATTCCGACGTCTATGTGGCGATCCGCTCGGTGGATTGCGACTACGGTGTGCAGGGGGTGCGGGTCTTCTATTACCGCCCCAATACCAATGGCCAGCGGCTGGCAGAAGAAATCTATGATTTTTTGGCGTTGCTGACCCCATCGGAGGATCGGGGCATTCTGGAGGGGCAGAGTGCCTATGGCGGCTTAGGCTATTATGAACTGCGCCGCACACGGATGCCTTCGGTCATTGTGGAGGTGGGTTGCCATAATAATCCGCAGAATGCCGATTATATTATAAGGAACGTTTATCAGATCGGGGTGGCGATCGCCGAGGGGATCATTTCCTATTTCGGCTTGCCCTTTACCCCCGACACCGAAGCGGAACAGCAACGGCTGGAAAATGAATATAATAATGTATTTTATGAATAATATTCATAGTAAAACAACCAAAATCCGCTGAATAATGGGGATGTATATTCATTTTTGTGCATATTCAATAGGAAAACAAGGAAAGATTTGTTGCATTTTATGCGAGAAATTTGCATATTTTCCTTGACAACACGAATATTATGCACTATAATAGTCATACACTCTAAAAAACAAATCAAAGAAAAGAGGAAAATACAATGAAAAAGATTTTATGTTTGGTTCTGGCTTTGATGCTGACCGTATGCTGCCTGGCATCCTGCGGCGCGAAGGACGATTCCAAGTTGGTAATGGCTACCAACGCCGAGTTCCCTCCCTATGAGTTTATGGAAGACGGCAAGATCGTCGGTATTGATGCAGAGATCGCTGCTGCCATCGCTGATAAGCTGGGCAAAGAGTTGGTGATCGAGAACGTTGATTTCGATTCCATCATCATCGGTGTTCAGGAAGGCAAGTATGATTTTGCTATGGCCGGTCTGACCGTTACCGAAGACCGTAAAGAGCAGGTGGATTTCACCGAAACTTATGCGACCGGTAAGCAGGTCATCATCGTTAAGAACGATTCCAAGATCACCAAGGCAGACGATCTGTTTGCCGAAGGCGCAAACCATAAGATCGGCGTTCAGCTGGCTACCACCGGCGACCTCTATTGCACCTGGGATATCGAAGATGAAAATCTGGGTAAGGTAGAGCGTTACAATAAGGGTGCCGATGCCATTATGGCTCTGCAGTCCGGTAAGGTGGATTGCGTTGTTATCGATAACGAGCCCGCCAAGGTTTTCGTTGCTCAGAACGAAGGCCTGAAGATTCTGGAAACCGAGTACATCATCGAAGATTATGCCGCCGCAGTCGGTAAGGATAATCCCGAACTGATGGAAGATATCAATAATGCGCTGAAAGAGCTGATCGCGGACGGTTCTGTTCAGAAGATCATCGATAAGTATATCCCCGCTGAATAATTAAAAGTATAGAAACCGATCAAGGGCTGTATTTTAATGCAGCCCTTGTCGTCTGTCTTGAAAGGGTAAAAAATGCAAGAGTATTTCGCAAAATTAGGGCGCGATTTTTACACCGCGTTCATTGAAGATAACCGCTGGAAATACATCGTCGAGGGTATTCAGAACACCTTGATCTTAACCTTTTTTGCGTTGATCTTGGGTGTGGTCCTGGGCGTTGTCATCGCGGCGGTGCGGTCGACCTACGATCGCCAATATGCCCGTATGGTCGGGCCCGGCAAGGTATTTCTTGCCATCGGAAACTGGATCTGCAAAGTGTATCTTACCGTTATCCGCGGAACTCCCGCGATGGTGCAGATTTTGATCATCTTCTTTATCATTATGGCAAGCTCCAATAATAAGATGCTTTGCGGTATCATCGCTTTCGGTGTCAATTCCGGCGCTTATGTCGCCGAAATTATCCGCGGCGGGATCCAAAGCGTCGATCCCGGCCAGAGTGAAGCCGGTCGGTCGTTGGGCTTTGGCTATCTTCAAACCATGTGGTATGTTGTTATCCCGCAGGCGTTCAAGAGCATCCTTCCCGCATTGGCGAATGAATTTATCGTCCTGCTGAAAGAGACGGCGATTGCAGGCTATGTGGGTGTCACCGATCTGACCCGCGGCGCCAATATCATCCGCGGTGTTACATATCAAAGCTTCTGGCCGCTTTTGGCGATCGCCGCCATTTATTTGGTGATGGTAATGTTCTTCTCCTGGCTGGTAAGCAAGCTGGAAAGGAGGTTGCAGAACAGTGAGCGGTAATATTATTGAAGTCAAGCAATTAAAGGTCCATTATAAGGGCGGCAAGATCAAGGCGCTGGACGGTGTGGATATTGAGATCCAGCGCGGCGAAGTGGTGGTCGTCATCGGTCCTTCCGGCAGCGGTAAATCCACCCTGCTCCGTTCGCTGAACCTTCTGGAGACTCCCACCGACGGCGCAGTCGTTGTCGACGGTGTGGATATCAGCGATAAAAAGGTCAATATCAATCTCCATCGGCAAAAGATGGGAATGGTGTTCCAGCATTTTAATCTTTTCCCCCATATGACCATCTTGAAAAATATGATCATCGCCCCGATGAAGCTCATAAAGATGCCCAAAGCCGAAGCGGAAGCCAAGGCAATGGAACTTTTGAAGCGGGTCGGTCTGGAGGATCGCGCCAATGCTTATCCCAGCCAGCTTTCCGGCGGGCAAAAGCAGCGGGTGGCGATCGTTCGTGCGCTGTGTATGGATCCCGATGTGATGCTCTTTGATGAGCCCACCTCGGCACTCGATCCCGAGATGGTCGGCGAGGTTCTGGACGTGATGCGGGATCTTGCCAAGGGCGGTATGACGATGGTGGTCGTGACCCACGAAATGGGCTTTGCCCGCGAGGTGGGCAGCCGCGTGGTCTTTATGGATGAAGGCAAGATCATCGAGGAGGGAACTCCCGATGAGATCTTCAATTCTCCCAAGAGCGAACGCTTGCAGGACTTTTTGGCAAAAGTTTTATAAAAATTTTCAATACGGGGGTTGACATTTCAGCCCCCGTATAGTAAAATGAATAGGCTTTGGAGGCATAGCTCAGCTGG
>JAFSHF010000013.1 GCA_017440465.1 Clostridia bacterium | reverse complement strand
TGCCATTTTGGGGTTCCATCTTCTGGTTTGGTGGCCGAAATGTACACCGGCCTCGAGCAGCTGTTTCATAGAAATAACGGACATGTTTATTTCCTCCTTTTTGTTTTTTACCGCCACAAGCTCTGCTGAACACCCCACCGAAACACTCGGAAACAAGGGGCAAAGCGTTGTGTGAGTATTTTTACAGCCCTAAAAGTATATCACATGCCTTTGTGTGTGTCAACACCTATTTTATATTTTTAATAAAATAATAGCGATTGCAAAATAGATCAGCAACGCAATCGCATCAACAATCGTTGTGATAAACGGGCTTGCCATCACCGCAGGATCAAATCTAAGTTTTTTCGCCACCATCGGAAGCACGCATCCTACCGTCTTTGCCACCAAAACGGTGCAACACAAAGTCAGGCAAACAACCACCGCCACAACGATCGAAATCTGTGCATCAAACAATAGGTTGTCGATCAAAATAATTTTAAAAAAATTTGCCACCGCCAATACCACACCACACAGAACTGCCACCCGAACCTCTTTCCATACTACGCGGAACAAATCCTTGAACTGCAATTCATTTAATGACAAACTTCGAATTACCGTTACCGAGGACTGACTGCCGGTATTTCCCGCTGTATCCATCAGCATCGGGATAAATGATATCAACACCGCTTGGGCCGCCAACGCCGCTTCAAAGCCTGCAATGATCCGTCCGGTGAAGGTGGCGGAGATCATCAAGATCAAAAGCCAGGGGATCCGTTTTTTAAACGTCTCAAAAACACCGGTTTTGAGATACGGTTTATCGGTCGGCAAGATCGCCGCCATCTTTTCGATATCCTCGGTATCTTCTTCCACCAAAACTTCCATCGCATCATCAACTGTGACAATCCCGACCAGCCGCCCCTCCCCATCGGCGACGGGAAAGGCGAGAAAACCATATTTATCGAAAGCGCGAGCCACCGCTTCCCGATCATCATGGGTATTAAAATGGATCACATCCCGATTCATTAATGCCCCAATCGTTTCTTCGGTCGAAGCGATCAGCAGTTCCAATATCGTCACGACACCTTCCAAGCGGCGGTTTTGGTCGGTCACATAGCAAGTATAAACCGTTTCCCGCTCAAGCCCGACCTTGCGAATGCGTTCAAACGCCTGCGCCACCGTCATCTGTGGTTTGAGGTCCATAAATTCCGTTGTCATTATACTGCCGGCACTGTCCTTGGGATAGTTCAGTAATTGGTTGATTACCGCACGTTTTTGCGGGTCGGTATGACGAAGGATACGTTTTACCACATTTGCCGGCATCTCCTCCACCAAGTCGGCGGCATCATCGGCATACAGTTCGGAAAGGACTGCCTGCAATTCCCGATCGGTAAAGCCTTCGACTAAAACTTGCTGCTCATCCGGCTCCAATTGCGAAAACGCTTCCGCCGCCGTTTCCTTGGGCAGCAATCGAAAAAACGGGACCCATTCACTTTCCTCCAATTCGCCCAAAAACCAAGCGGCATCTGCCGGATCCAAAAGCGCAAGTTTACTTCGCAACGACGAATAATTCCCGCAATTAATCATATCCTTGATCTCAAGAAGTGTTTGCTCGACTCTATGCATCAGACCTCACATCCTTTCTCCGAATCAGTTTTATTATACGCAACTTTTCTGCATATCGTAACAAAAGGTTGACTTTTTGGCATTGTACTTATATAATTAAATAGTTCTGAGAGTATATTTTAAAAGGAGTACTTGTTTTTATGACCGTTAAAAACATCCCCGAACTTTTCGGCAGTTTGGTATTCAACGATAAAGCCATGAAGAAATATCTTCCCGAAGATGCTTACCTTACGCTGAAGGAAACCATTGAAAACGGTAAAAGTTTGGATAAGAATATTGCCGGCACCGTCGCTTCTGCCATGCGGGATTGGGCGATGGAAAACGGCGCCACCCATTTCACCCATTGGTTTCAACCGATGACCGGGATCACCGCAGAGAAACACGATAGTTTCCTCACCCCCGATAACAACGGCGGGGTCCTTATGGAATTTTCCGGCAAAGAACTGATCAAGGGTGAGCCCGATGCCTCCTCCTTCCCCAACGGCGGCCTGCGCGCCACCTTTGAAGCGCGGGGCTATACCGCCTGGGATCCCACCGCATATGCGTTTATTAAAGATGAAACATTATGCATCCCTACCGTCTTCTACTCCTACGGCGGAGAAGCCTTGGATAAAAAGACCCCTCTGCTTCGCTCCGAAGAGGCACTCAACCGCCAAGCGATGCGGATCATTAAACTCTTTGGCAACGAGGATGTTTCCAAGACCTATACCACGGTCGGTCCGGAACAGGAATATTTCCTTGTGGACGAAGAGGTTTACCGCGCACGCAAGGATCTGGTTCTTTGCGGCCGCACCCTTTTCGGTTCCCGCCCGCCCAAGGGCCAAGAAATGGACGACCATTACTTCGGCACCATCAAGCCGCGGGTGATGGCCTTTATGAAAGATTTAGATGAGGAACTCTGGAAACTTGGTATTTATGCCAAGACCGAGCACAACGAAGCCGCCCCTGCTCAGCACGAATTGGCACCGGTCTACTGCCGCACCAATATGGCGTTGGATCATAATCAGCTGACGATGGAGCTGATGAAAAAGATCGCCGCGCGGCATAAGATGGCATGCCTGCTGCACGAAAAGCCCTTTTCGGGCGTCAACGGCAGCGGCAAGCATAATAACTGGTCCATCAGCACCGATACCGGCATCAACCTGCTGGATCCCGGCGATTCTCCGCGGGAGAACACGCAGTTTTTGCTGTTCCTCGCCGCTGTTATAAAAGCGGTGGACGAGCATCAAGATCTGATGCGGTTCTCGGTGGCCTCCGCAGGCAACGATCATCGGTTGGGCGGAAACGAAGCCCCGCCCGCCATCGTTTCGATCTTCTTAGGGGATGAACTCAATGCCATTTTAAATTCCATTGAAAACGGCACCGTTTATGCGCCCGAAAATGCGATGGTGATGAAAGGCGGTGTGCACACCCTGCCCCGCTTCTCCCGCGATGCGACCGACCGCAACCGCACCTCCCCCTTTGCATTTACCAACAATAAATTTGAATTCAGAATGTTGGGTTCTTCCGCATCCATTGCCGACCCCAATATCGTTTTGAATACTATTATTGCCGATACCTTGGCAAAATTTGCAGACGAACTTGAAAATGCCAACGACCTCAACACCGCTCTGCAGAAACTGATCCAAAAAACCATCAAAGATCATAAGCGCATCCTCTTTAACGGAAACAACTATTCCGCCGAATGGAAAAAGGAGGCTGAGCAACGCGGGTTGCTGAATCTGCCGTCCACCATGGACGTTCTGCCCCGCTTTGTGGATCAAAAGAATTTGGATCTGTTTACCCGTCATAAGGTTTTCACTGCCGAAGAGATGTTCTCTCGCTATGAAATTATGGTGGATAACTACTGCAAGACCCTCAACATTGAAGCGCGCACCTTAAATTCCATGATCAATCGCGAGATCCTGCCCGCCGCCGGTCGCGAAGAAGAGCGGTTGGCTCAGGCGATCGTTCTCAAAAAGAAGGCAGTCAAAGGTATCTCCTGCCAAAAGGAAGAAGCGTTGCTCAAGCAACTCTCCGACCTTTCCGACACGCTTTATACCACCTGCACCGCCTTTGAGATCAAGCGTAAACACGCCAAGACCATCCCCGATTTCTATGAGCGCGGCATCTATTACCGCAACGAGATCTTTGCCGATCTGGAAAGGATGCGCGGCATCATCGATCAGATGGAGATCATCATCCCCAGCGATCAATGGCCCTACCCCACCTACTACGATCTGCTTTTCAGCGTTCACTAATTCAAATAAGGGAGTATCGATTTCGATACTCCCTTGATTTTTATATGAATTTTTGTTACACTAAAATCAACGATCGAAAGGAGTTTTCATCGATGAAACGGTTACTTTCCATATTGCTTATTTTTACGATTCTATTAGGCGGTTGCGCCGAATCAAACCCGCAAGCCGCCCTGATGGGAGAATTTTCCGCCACGGAGTTGAGCGGTGAAGTTTTGGATCAGTCTATTCTCAAGGGGAAGAAATTAACGATGGTGAACATTTGGGCGACCTATTGCGCTCCCTGCATCCGCGAAATGCCCGACCTTGCCGAATTGGATCGGGAATATGAGGAAAGCGGTTTCCAAATTCTTGGGATTATCGCCGATGTCTATTCTCCCGAAGATGCCACTGCCGAAAACGCCCGCACCATTTTAAATAATTGCAACTGCGATTATCTGAACCTACTGCCCAATCAAAGTTTGGCGGCACTTCTGAATGGGGTTTCCGCTGTTCCGACAACGGTTTTCATGGATGAAAGCGGTAATCAAGTAGGCGAAGCCTATATCGGTTCCCGCAGCAAAAGCGATTGGGCGGGTATTATTGATACGCTCTTAAAGGAGATCGGTTAAATGAGCGAAAAATCAAAGAATATTCTTGCCTGTATTTTAATCGGCATTGGGTTGCTCGCCGCAGTTTTGGGGATTCTGCGGGGCGAAGCGGTGGATGTTTTGAAAAAAGCGACGATGATTTGCTTGGAGTGTATCGGCATTGGATAAGAAAAAGAACCGAAAAATCCGCCCGCTCATCCAAGCATTGACCGCCCTTTTATCGAACAGTTGGCTGGTTGGTTTCTTCAACGGTACCATCTTCAAAGGCGCCACCAAAAGCATCTGCCTTCCGGGATTGAATTGCTATTCCTGCCCCGGCGCGTTGGGCGCCTGCCCCATCGGTTCCTTGCAAGCAACGCTGACCGCCGCGGAATATCGGTTTGCCCTTTATGTTTCGGGGCTGTTGGTTGCCTTCGGCGCATTCTGCGGGCGGTTCATCTGCGGATTCCTATGTCCGTTTGGATGGATTCAAGAATTGATCCACAAAATCCCCTTCCCTAAAAAAATCAAAAAGCTGCCCGCCGAGAGAATTCTGCGGTTACTTAAACACTTGATTTTGATTATATTCGTCATCCTATTGCCGCTATTCTTCCTTGATGCCACCGGCATCGGTAAACCTTGGTTTTGTGCCTATATCTGCCCTGCAGGCACTTTGGAAGCGGGAATCCCCTTGGTTCTTATGAACAGCGGCCTACGGCAGATCGTCGGCTTTTTATACACCTGGAAACTTTTGATCTTAGCAATCATTCTATTCCTTGCCTTGATGATCTGGCGCCCCTTCTGCCGCTATCTATGCCCCTTGGGAGCGATCTACGGGTATTTCAATCCCATCGCTCTTTGGCGATTCAAGGTGGATGAAAACCATTGCACCCAATGCGGCGCTTGTCAACAGGCTTGCCCGATGGATCTGCCGGTTCATCAAAAGCCCAATCCAATGGATTGTATGCGATGCGGCAAATGCAAAGACATCTGCCCTACTGACGCCATTCAAACCATTTATCCTTTTAAGAAAAGCAAATAAAAAAGTTCCGTTTGGATTTCCAAACGGAACTTTTCAATTTTAATAAAAGGTTGCCACTTCTTCCAAGGGCGGCAAGGCGGGTTCCACCTCGATCACCTCAAGGACCGGACCTTCCCGACCATAGGCCTCGTGCTCTTGGATATGGATGCGGGCGGCAACGGTCGCCCAGGAGCCGTTTTTCAGCGAAAAGGCATCGGGATAAAGGCAAGCCAAGCCTGCAAATTGGATGTCTTCCACGCAGCAGGTCATGACCTGCCGGCCGAACACAAAGAAACTTCCGTCACTGCGCTCATCGATGATGACGCGTCCTTTCAAGCGGATCATCTTGCCTTCATATTTGGGCAATTCTTCCGAAAGATCGCGGTACCAGATGGCATAATCCCGATCCTCCAGATCGATGAGTGGTGCATTGATATCAAAGGGCAGGGGATCTTCGATGGTATCGGGAATCACCTTTCCGCTGACGCTTTCATAGACGATATCGGCGCGGCGGGAGATGGCGCGCACCAATTTATGATAGGGCATCACATCCGCCGATTCGGGCATCCGATTAAAGATCACCATTTCAGCGGTCTGCAATTTATCCACCACCAGATTGCGCATATTCGCGTTATAGGTAAGGATGGTATTGGCATCCATAAAGCAAAATTCCTGCACCACCAGCCAGCCCTCGGGCAGGGCTTCATTGAGCAAGGAACCGTCCCACATACCGTTGTATTCAATAAACACCCTTTGGGCGCGGCTGCTTTTTGCCAGCCGTTGCAGCAGTTTGGGTTTTAAATCTTCGGGTTCGTCGATCGTTTGAATAAAAACGCGGTCGGACGGCATTTTGGAAACGTCCAGTTCCTCTTCCCCCTCTTCGCAGAGCAGTACCAAGGTGGGAGTACCGTCGTGATAAGAGGGATCCTCCAACGTTTCGCGGATAAAGCGGGTTTTGCCCGCATCCAAAAAGCCGGTAAATAAATAGACGGGAATCTGATTCATTGCTTACGCCTCCACACCGAACCGCTCGGCAAGCAACGCTTCATCCAACTCCGCGCCGATCACGCAAAGTCTGCCGATGACCTGCGCACTCCCATCGCGAACGTCCTGTTCGCCGGGGACATAATCGAAGAACAGCCACCCGCCATCCGCATTTGCCACCATTCCTTTGGCGCGCAGAATGGTGCCAAATTTTCCGGTATCTAAATCTTCCAAAACAGCTTCCAATTCCTGCTTGGAATAGGTGCGGGCAGTTTCCTTTCCCCAGCTGGTAAAGACTTCGTCTGCATGGTGATGATGGTGATCGTGGCAACCGCAGGTACATTCGGGGCTGTGATCGTGATGATGTTCGTGTTCGTGGTCGTGATGGTGATGCTCGTGATGGTGGTCGTGGCATCCGCAATCACATTCTTCATCGTGATGGTGGTGATGATGCTCATGATGCGCCATCTCTTCCATCATTTCCTCCAAGCCGCCCCGTTGCTCCATTGCTTCCAGAATCTGCGCCCCACTGAGCTGATCCCAAGGGGTAACTATAATGGCGGCTTTTTCGTTCTTTTCCCGCAGCAGTTTCACCGCGGCGGCCACCTTTTCTTCCGAAAGGTTCTGACTGCGGCTTAAAATGATGCAGCCTGCGTGCTCAATCTGGTTATTATAGAACTCACCGAAGTTTTTGGCATAGATGCGGCACTTGGATGCGTCGGCAACCGTTGTAAAGGAATTTAACTTCACATCTTCGAGCTCCAAATTTTGAACCGCCGCGATAACATCGCTCAATTTGCCGACACCGCTAGGCTCGATCAACACCCGATCGGGATGATAGGTTTCCAGAACCTGCGCCAATGCCTTGCCGAAATCGCCCACCAAACTGCAGCAGATGCAGCCGGAGTTCATTTCGGTAACATTGATGCCTGCCTCCTGCAGAAAGCCGCCATCGATGCCGATCTCGCCGAATTCATTTTCGATCAACACCAATTTTTCGCCTTGGAAGGCTTCTTCGATCAGTTTTTTGATCAAGGTGGTTTTTCCTGCGCCTAAAAAGCCGCTGAAAATATCGATCTTTGTCATATTTTTATTCCTCCGCTTTTGTCAACTTGGCGAAATTCGCCATGATCTTTTTGGAACCGACTTTATCAAATTGGACTTCTAAAAGGAAGTCGCTCCCCATCGGTGTTTTGGAAACCAAGGTTCCGACACCGAAGGTCTTATGATTCACCCGATCACCGCAATTAAAATCAAAGGTTACCGGTGCCTGCGGAGCAGGGCGGCGGATGGCGGGCTGGGCGGGTTTGGGAGATACAAAGCCGCTACGCACAGTCCCATAGGAGCGGGGTGTCGCTCCCCCGCCGAAACCGTCGAATACGGTGGCTTGGGGTGAAAGATTTTTAATATTCAGCGGCGGCAGTTCCTTCAAAAAGGAGCTGGGCATACAAAATTGGGTTCTGCCATAGAGCATCCGCTGACGCGCGTGGGTCAAATACAAGCATTTTTTCGCCCGCGTTACGCCAACATACATCAAGCGGCGCTCTTCCTCCAACTCCCCTTCGTCCATACACCGCTGGCTGGGGAACAAGCCCTCTTCCATACCGATCATAAAGACATAATCGAATTCAAGCCCTTTGGCGGAATGAAGGGTCATCAGGACGACCCGCTCATCCTCGTCGGTCATCTGGTCCAGATCGGTCATCAAGGAAACTTCCTCCAAAAAGCCCGAAAGAGATCCTTCGGGGTTTTCCTGCTGATATTGCTTAACAGAAGAGCAAAGCTCCATAATATTATTGATGCGATCCCGCGCTTCGTCGGTATCCTCCAGCTCCAGCATCGAGATATATCCGCTCTCCCGCGCGACCCGCGCCACCCATTCATCCAAAGGGGTACGCTTCAGTTCGGCTTTCAAATGGTCGATCATCGCGACAAAGGTCTGCAAGGTTGCGGCTGTTCGGCTCAAGACGGGATATTCTTCTGCTCTTGCCATAATATCCAGCATCGAGGCAAATTCCCGCTGCGCCAATTCTTCCACATGGGCGATGGTAGCCGCACCGATCTTGCGCTTGGGTTCGTTGATGATCCGCTTTAGCCGCAGATTATCCCGCGGGTTATTGATCACCTGCAGATAAGCAAGAATATCTTTGATTTCCTTCCGCTCATAGAAACGAAATCCGCCCACGACCTTATAAGGAATTGCACTTTTGACAAAATAACGCTCCACCGCGTTTGCCTGCGCGTTGGTGCGGTAAAGAATTGCAAAATCGCTGAACTTGGCGTGATCCTTTACCACACGGTCCTGAATGGTCTCTGCTAAATAGCGGCTTTCTTCGAAATCATCGGATACTCTTTTAAGGTAGACCGGCTCGCCCTTCTCCCCTGCGGTCCAAAGGTTTTTCCCCTTTCTTTGGGTGTTATGGGCAATGACGGCATTGGCGGTATCCAAAATATTCGCAGTGGAGCGGTAATTTTGCTCCAAGCGAATGACTTTAGCATTGGGGAACCGCTCTTCAAACAGCAAAATATTTTCAATGGTGGCACCGCGGAATTTATAGATGCTTTGGTCGTCATCACCGACCACGCAGATATTACCGTATTTGGAGGAAAGCAAGGCAACCAAGCGATATTGCAAGGGGTTGGTATCCTGATACTCATCCACCATTACATAGCGGAAACGGCTGGCATATTTTTCCAAGATCTCGGGATGGTTTTCAAACAGTTCCACCGTCTTTAAGATCATATCGTCGAAATCCAAGGCGTTGGCTTCCCGCAATGCCGCATCATAGCGGGCATAGACCTTGGCGATCTGCTCGTTGCGCAGATCTCTGCCAAAATGCTTGCAAAATTCATCGGGGGCGACCCGATGATCCTTTGCCTTAGAGATGGCGTATTGGATACTGCGGGCAGGCAGAGCCGTATCGTCGATCTCCAATTCCTTGATCGCCGCCTTGACGACTCTTTGGCTGTCGTCGGCATCGTAGATGGTATAGTTGCTTGTAAAGACCCCGTCTACCGCGATCTCCGCGCGCAGAATACGCCCGCAAAAGCTATGGAATGTCGCCGCAGTGACCCCAAAAGCATCGGCACCCATCATCCGATCGATACGGTCGCAAAGTTCCTTTGCCGCCTTATTGGTGAAGGTGATCGCCAGAATATGATAAGGCGCGCAGATCCCTTTGGAGAGCATATAGGCAATGCGGTTGATGAGCACCGTCGTCTTACCGCTGCCGGCGCCCGCCAAGATCAAGAGCGGGCCTTCGGTATGCTCCACCGCTTCCCGCTGACGCTCGTTCATTTGATTTAGTTTTTCCTGCAAAACATCTTGAAGCATTCGTTTCCTCACATTAAAAGATACTTTTTATATTATACCTCTTCCCTGTTTTTAAGTCAATAAATAAAGCCGACCAAAATGGTCGGCTTTATTAAAAAACTGAAATTATTCGCACTCTTCTTCGCAGCAAGCGCAATCGCCGTCGCACTCCTCGAGGTCGGAGAGATCAAACTCCAGATCCTCGCCGCAGTTGGGGCAATTGATCTGACCCAGCTCGGCAACTTCATCGTCTACAGAGAACTCTTCGCCGCAGGTGGGGCAAACGATGGTATAGTAATCGTCTTCGTCGAATTCATCGCACTCTTCGTCCAGGAAGCACTCGACAGCGTCCAGATCTTCATCGACTTCCTGAATATACTCATCCAGCTCGATGATATTGTCTTCCGCGTCAGCGATGGCGCCGGCCATATCTTCCAGAACATCCACGATGTTTACAAACAATTCCTTATAAGGATCTTCATCCTTCAGTTTCATACCTTGAAGAAGGCCTTTGATATAAGCAACTTTTTCTAACATAGTTCTATTCTCCTTATTTCTAAAGATTACTCCTTGGAGCGGCCCATATACTCGCCGGTGCGGGTATCGATCTGGATCTTTTCACCTTCGTTGATGAAGATGGGGACCTTAACGACTGCGCCGGTCTCCAAAGTAGCGGGCTTGGTCACGTTGGTAGCGGTATCGCCGCGAACGCCAGGCTCGGTCTCGGTGATCAGAAGATCCACAAAGAAGGGAGGCTCTACACCGAAGATATTGCCCTTATAAGCCATGATCTTGACAACGTCGTTTTCCTTCACAAAGCGGAAGTTATCGCCCAGCTTGGAAGCTTCGACAGGGATCTGCTCATAGGTCTGCTCGTCCATAAAATAATAGAGATCGCCATCATTATAAAGATATTGGCAATTGCTATAGTCGATGGTGGCATTTTCGAACTTATCGGTGGGGTTGAAGGACTTTTCAACCACCGCGCCGGTGATGACGTTCTTGAACTTGGTACGAACAAAAGCAGCGCCCTTGCCGGGTTTTACGTGCTGGAATTCCACCACCTGATAAACCTGACCGTCCATATCGAAGGTAACGCCGTTTCTGAAATCGCCTGCTGTAATCATATTTTGATTTCCTTTCTCAAATGAAAAAATTTTCTACACTATATTTTACTATACAATTTAATATATTGCAAGGGTTTTCGCCAATTATTTCGCTACTTTGTTGTAAAGAGCCTGCATTTCCAAGGCATCTTTGCTTTGGGTACCCGCCGATTCGCAGATAATGATGGGCTCCGCCTTGCGCTTATAAAGCACTTCTGCCAAGGGCGCAAAATCGGGGCCGTAGACGGTATCTTCAAAGGTCAAGTGCCGCTTTTCCCCGCCGACGGTGTATTCGATCTTGGAAAAATGGGCGTGGAATTTGCTTGCCCGCTCACACCCCAACGCATCTTCCATCGTCTGCAAGACGCGGTCATAATCGGCGGCGGTATAGAACAGCCCCTGCTCCCGCGCATTGAGGTGCCCGAAATCGATGGTGGGCAAAATCCGTTCATCCACACCGCAAAGGGTCATAACCTCCTCGAGCGACCCGAGCTGATTGATCTTGCCCATCGTTTCGGGGCAAAGAATTAAATCGCCATAGCCTTCGGCATCAAAAGCCGCCACCGCTTTTTGCAGAGTATCCACCGCCAAGGCGGTCGCCTCTTCCCTGCTGATCTTGGCGCAGGAGCCGGAATGGAAGATGATGCGTTTCGCGCCGATCTTCTTTGCCAACGCCGCGCTTTCCAGCAGATAGCGGATGCTGCCTTGCCGTTTTTCTTCCTCCAACGACGACATGGAGATATAGTAGGGTGCGTGGATGGATAAGGTAATACCGTACTTTTCCGCTTCGTCGCGCAGCTCCTTTGCCACCGCATCGTTCATCCGCACCCCGCGGCCGCATTCCACTTCATAGGCAGTCAGCCCGATCTTATTTAAAAAGGCGGGCATCTGCGCGCTGTTCTTATTCCCCTCGGACTTGAACCATTCGCAATTGCCGCCCGGACCGAATTGAATCATTTTTCAGCATCCTTTCTTCGTTTACGATTGACGACCGGAATCTCCAGCGCCCGCTTGATCTTGAAAAAGACCGTTTCCTTTTGGTCGATGGGCTCCACCAGAACGGTGATCATCCCCGCCAGATTGCCGCCCAGCATATCGGTATAAATTTGATCGCCGACCAACGCGATCTGATTGCTTTTCAGCCCGAATTCCTTACGCAATTTAGCAAGGGCAAAGCCCAGCGGCTTGCAGGCGCGATGATAAGCGGAAATTCCTAAGCCTTCGGCAAAGGCTCCCACCCGCTCCTTATTATTATTGGAGGCGATGGCATATTGAATTCCCTGCTCCCGCAAACGCGCAAACAGCGCCAAATTCGCTTCCGTCGGCTTGAGCTCGCGAAAGCCCACCAAGGTATTATCAATATCAAAAATGATGCCCCGGATTCCGTTTTCCTTTAAGAATTCCTCGGTCAGCGCCGAAACATCGGGGATCAAAAACTGCGGCATTAAAAGCATAAAACGCTCCTTTGAAAATAGTTTATTTCATTATAGCAAAAAGAGAAGGTTATTACAAGAAAAAATACGGATGCGTTTGAGTACCATATCTTACTTTTCGGACGAACCGTTCTACAAATTGGAATTGGCCGTTATAATTCAATGGATATTTCGTATTTATCTTCAACGAGTATATAGTTCACATTATACTTTTTTGCAAGGGATAGGACTTCTGCATTGTCTGCCAATACACTCTCCATTGTGCACCATTCATCGTCCAAACGATTTTCAATGACATTTGCATATTTCTTTATGTCTGCAAAATGATTTCTTATATAGTTCTCACTCAGTACCAAACAATAGTATTTAATATGTTCAAGATATTGCTGTTCAAAGTCCTTCTGCCAATCGAATGGAATATAGCAACCTTCGACAATTAAGTTCTGCGTATTTTCAATCGCCGTTTTTATCATTTCCCGAACAATCGGCCACAAGTATTCGGTCAATTCATTATCATCCATAGGGGTAAGTTCTGTACTGCCGCTACGAATTAAACCCATTTTCAGATGGTCTATCGACAAATACGGATATTTATATTTTTCAAGCAATTTTTGAGCAAGAACCGTTTTGCCTGTGTGCGATGCTCCGGTAATTAAAATAATCATAAATCTCACCTACAAATTCTTATTTATCGACCGATTGTATTATAGCACAACTTAGCCGATAAATAAAGAAAGCATATAAAAATACTCAAAGTTTTTTAAAACCGCAGATACTGCGGGAGGGGCGACCCCTCCCCTACAAATATTACCACAGAAAAACCGTTTAAATCGGATGCAGAGGCGTTCTCTCCCTCCGTCTTTTTTGCGAGCAAAAAAGACACCTCCCTCGTCAGAGGGAGGCAATGTTTCAATTGTAGGAAAACCGCTCAAATGGGATGGATTTTTTGTCGGGTCGTAGCCTCGGCTATATAATGATATGCCGAGGTGCGGCACGACGGAAAAGGCGCCCATTTCAGCGGTTCTGCATCAGTCTTTTAATTCTACCACAGTAATGCCGGAATCTCCTTCGCCATAAGCTCCGAGGCGGAACGATTTGACTAACGGATGGCTCCTTAGGAACTGGTGCACGCCGGCGCGGAGGGCGCCGGTGCCTTTGCCATGGATAATGGAGACGGAATGGAGATGGTCCAGCAGGGCGGTATCGAGAAAGCGGTCGATCTTCTCTTCGGCATCGAGAATGGTCTCGCCGCGCAGATCCAGCTCGGTTTTTGCCATGGAATGCCCATCCCCGCGCTGAATTCTTGCGGTGGATTTCTTCTCTTTGGGTTCTTCCTTGGGGGCAAAGAGTTCGGTTTTGCTGATCTTGAGGCGGATGCCGCCGCAATCGACCTGCACTTGATTGCCCAACAGCGCCAAAACGGTGGCATTGCGGTTCATCTTTGCCACATAGACCCGCATCCCAACCTTGAGTTCGCCTTGGAGGGCTTCGCCCTTACGGTTCGGAGCGTTTTCTCCGCCGATATGGTCCAGCAGCTTTGCCGAGCCGCTCTTGATGCCGCTTTTCAGCGCTTGGGCGGTGGCTTTATCCAACTGCTCTTGCTTTTCTTTGAGTTGCTTTAAAAACTCATCGGCTTGGCGGCGGGCATTTTCCACCAAGGTTCTGGCTTTACGCTGAGCATCGGCGACCTCGCGGTCGGCGCCTGCCATCAGTTTTTTGCGTTCTTCCGCCAGAGCGTCCCGCTCTTTTTTGAGCGCCAAGCGGTCTTCGCCCAATTTGGCAAGTTGGTCCTCATATTTATTGCGCTCTTGCTGGAGTCGATCGATCACCTTTTCCAACTGCTGATCCGATTCCCCCAAGCGCCCTTGGGCATCGGCGATGACCTCTTCGGGCAGACCTAAATGCTTGGAAATTTCAAAGGCATAGGATTTACCGGGGATGCCCATCTGCAGCCGATAGGTCGGCTTTAAATTTTCTAAATCAAAGGCAAAGGATGCGTTTTGCACGCCTTGGTGGGTCAGCGCATAGGTTTTGAGTTCGCTATAATGGGTGGTCGCCGCCACATAGCAACCCATCCCCCGCAGCCGCTCGATGATGGAGACCGCCAAGGCGGCGCCCTCCACGGGATCGGTGCCGTTGCCCAGCTCATCGAAGAGAACCAGGCTTTCGGCATCGCTATGCTGCATAATATTGCGAATATTTTTCAGATGGGAGGAAAAGGTCGAGAGGGATTGCTCGATGGACTGCTCGTCCCCGATATCGGCATAGACTCGATCGAAAATATAAATCTTGGCTTCTTCGGCGGGGACTAAAAAGCCCGCCTTTGCCATCAAGGTAAGCAAGCCGAGGGTCTTCAAAAAGACGGTCTTACCGCCGGTATTGGGGCCGGTGATGACCACCGTATCCACCCCGTCGCCCATACGGATATCCAGCGGCACCATCTGCTCTTTGGGGATCATGGGATGGCGGGCGTGGCGGATATCGATCGTTTTATCCTTGGTTAGTTCGGGCGGGCAGGCATTGGCATCGGCGGCATATTTTGCCTTGGCAAACACCATATCCAGCGAAACGATAGTGCGATAGGATTGGAGCAGCGGGACGGCGATTGCGGTGATCTTTTGGGTCAGTTCTTCCAAAACACGCGCGATCTCCGCCTTTTCTTCCGCTTCTAATTTACGGATCTGGTTATTCCCCTCCACCACGAAAAAGGGCTCGATAAAGAGGGTTCCGCCGCTATTGGAGGTATCGTGCAAAAGCCCCTTGACTTCGCCGCGGTTATCGGCGCGGACCGGCACCACATAGCGATCATAGCGCAGGGTCACGATGGGCTCCTGCAGGGATTTTGCCACCTCAGGCGAGCGGATATATTTTTCCAGCGCGCTTTTGATGCCGCTTGCGGTATTGGCGATCTTGCGGCGGATGGATGCCAAGGCGGGCGAGGCATCGTCGGCGATCATCTCTTCGGTGATAAAGGTGCGGTCGATCTGCTCATAGAGTTTTTGGTCTTCATACAGTTGCTCAAAAAAGAGGTCGAGCGAGGGGGTATCAAAGTTCTTATCCCCATAATAACGCAGGAGATCTTTGCCTGTTTTGAGCAGGCTGCCCGCCGCCATCAGCTCGCGGCTGCCTAAGGTGATGCCCTTTTCCGCCTTACTTATGTATAACGGCAGGTTTTCGGATAAGCGGTTTAAAGGAAAGCGGGGGCTGCGCTCCAAAAGCCGCATTGCCGCCGCGGTCTGCTCGATCTGGGTTTGGGCGCAGGCGCGGTCGAACAAGGGCAGCAGTTCCTTTAGCCGCGAAGCCGCCTCTTCGGTGACACAGCGGGATGCCGCTTGCTCCAGCACCTTGAAATATTCCAAAGCGCCCAGCGATTTTTTATAATAAAATAAATTTCGGTTACTCATTTCATTTCCTTCCACATTTCCAACGCCGAGGAGCGAAGTCCCAGATGATAAAAGAGGAACGCCTCGGTCAGTTTGGAAAGCAAAACTAATTCCCCCTCGGGAATATTAAAGCTATAGGCTTTGGACGCAGGCTGATTCAAAATATGGGCGACCGCCGCCACCGTGGTATTGGTGGCCGGAACAGTCTTATGGGGCATGGCGCAGGTATTGCAGAGTATACTGCCATCCTCCAACGCAAAGTGGGCGCCCCCGTGCTCGCAGGGAGCAAGCGCGGGGCAATAGCCCATCAACTGCATTGTTTTGAGTTCAAAGACACTTTTGATCAGCAAGGGGGCACGCCCTTTGCCGAGCAGATAAAGACCGTTCAGCAACAGCGAGAGCAGTACACCGGTATCCCGCGGCTCACCCTTGCAGAAATGGAGCACCAACTGGGCAAAATAACTTGCCAAGAAGGTATTTTCCATCTGCTCCTTGAGCGCGTGGAACGGCTCTTCCAACGAAAAGGAATTAAGCAAATAATTCCCGCTCGCGGTCTCATAAAGTACCCATTCGCCGTAGTAGAATTGGTCGTATTGCATTTTTTTGCGGCTGACCTTGGCAAATACCGAGATACAGCCCATCTGCTCGGTCAGGACGGTCAACACCTTTTCATCGTGTACCGTTTGCCCCATCCGCAGCAGGATCCCTTTGACCTTGCGCGTCATATCCGTTTTCCTTCTTATTTTCCAGCGCGGTATAGCGCAGATAGGCTTCTACGCTACCGGATTCAATAAATTCTTTCCACGCTTCGTGTTTTTCCATTACTATCACCTCATTGATAGTTTATCTTTTGACAACGAAAAAAGTGATAGCAATAAATGGTTTTAATGTTATAAGATTACTCCTGAGAGAATCCTAAAGAATCCAAAAGGCCCGCGTTATTTTCCCAATCGCGCTTGACCTTAACAAAACATTTCAAAAAGACTTTTTTGCCGAAATGCTGCTCCAATTCTTCGCGGGCGCGGCTACTGATCTCCTTCAGCTTGGCTCCGCCCTTGCCGATGATCATTCCCTTATGGGATTCCTTGGAGCAATAAATGACGATATATATAGAAATTAAATCATCCTCTTCTTCAAAGGCATCCACCGCCAAAGCGACACCGTGGGGCACTTCCTGCCCTAAAAGGTACAGCATCTTTTCCCGCACAACTTCGCAGGAGAAGACCGCCTCGCTTTGATCGCTTAATTGATCTTCGTCAAAAAAGAAGGGCGATTCTTCGGCGCGTTGCTTGAGTTCTTCCAGCAAGATCTCCACTCCGTCACCGGTTTTGGCACTCAAGGGGATCACCGCGTCAAATTCAAATTCGGCGGTAAATGCCGCGATCGCCGATAAAATCTTTTCCTTGGGAATGGCATCCACCTTATTCAAGATCAAAAAGGCGGGAACACCCATTGCCTTCAGCCGCGCCAGCATCCGCTTTTCCGCTTCGTTCGGCGCTTTGGCTTCGGCGACAAACAGCGCGATTTCGGTCTCGTCCACCGTATCGCTCACGGTCTGCTCCATACGCTTACCCAGCCCCGATTTACCGGTGATAAAGCCCGGCATATCCAAAAAAACATACTGCACGTCGTCTTTGGTTAAAATGCCCGTGATACGCGTGCGGGTGGTTTGGGGTTTCGGGGAAACAATGGAAATCTTTTCGCCGATCATTTGATTGAGCAAGGTGGATTTGCCCACATTGGGGCGACCCATCAAGGTTGCAAAGACTGTTTTGGTTGACATAATTTATTTTCCTTTTTTATATGTTTTCTTACAAAAGACGAAGACTAAAACAACAGCGACATACACCGCCAACAAAACGGCGTGGTACCACACGCTGAAAAATGCAACGATTGCTTGGAAGACCTTAACATCCCAAAAGAGTTGGTATGCCAGCACCAGCGAACCGATGGCAAAGATCAGCACCGCCGCCGCGGCGGAATCTTTGGCGCGGCGGATATGCTTGGAGGGTTCCAAGGTGATTTTATTATCGGTCTGCTCGATGGCGGTATTGAGGCTTTCCGATCCCATCACCAAGCAGATCTGCAACGCTAAAAGGCACCATTCCAACGAGGAAAATTCATAAAAGAGTGCTGCCGCCAAGCAGACGGTAAGCGCGGCAAAGCAATGGATGCGGAAATTGCGCTCATAGGCAAGTTGATAGCCGATGCCGCGGAACGCGTAGCAAAAACTTTTCAAAAAACTTCTCATCGTGTCAGCCCCATTCCTTTCAAGATCTCTTCCTGGCGGGCAAACATTTCTTCTTCCTCTGCTTTGCCCAGCTCGTGATCGTAGCCCAGCAGGTGCAGCACGCTATGTACCGTCAAAAAGGCGATCTCCCGCTCCGGCGAATGACCGTATTCCTCCGCCTGCGCCTTGGCTTTTTCAAGGCACAAGACCATACTTCCCAAAAAGATCGCACCGCCCGGAATCTCCGGCTCGGCATTGAAGGGATCTTCTTCCATCGGGAAGGAGAGAACATCGGTGGGACGGTCAATGGACCGCTGCTGCAGGTTGATTTCATGGATCTCTTCCAAGGATGCAAACAGCACTTCCACCTCCGCATCTTGGGGGAACTGCTCATACTCCAAGGCGGCGCGGATCGCCTTTTGGATCAATTCTTCATATTGGGGTTCTTCCATAGAAACGATTACGTTCATTTTCTCTTTCCTTCGTTACTCTTTCTTTCATACGCGTCTACGATCTTTTGGACCAGCGCGTGACGGACAATATCCTTCTTTTCAAAGCGATGGATCCCGATCTGCTCTATATCTTTCAAGATCTTCAGCGCGTGCATCAGCCCCGAGGGCTTGCCGTCCAGATCGATCTGGGTGGGGTCGCCGGTGACGACGATCTTGGAATTGAAGCCAAAGCGGGTCAAAAACATCTTCATCTGCTCAATGCTGGTATTTTGCGCTTCATCCAGAATAATAAAGCTATTATCCAAGGTTCTGCCCCGCATATAGGCCAGCGGCGCGATTTCGATGATATTCTTTTCCATATAGCCTGCCACCGTCTCAGGTCCCAGCATTTCAAATAATGCATCGTAGAGGGGGCGGAGATAGGGATCGACCTTATTTTGCAGATCGCCCGGCAAAAAGCCCAGCTTCTCCCCTGCTTCCACCGCAGGGCGGGTCAACACGATCTTTGCCACCTGCTTGGATTTGAGCGCGGCTACTGCCAGCGCGACCGCAAGATAGGTCTTCCCCGTACCTGCAGGGCCGACGCCGAAGGTGACCACATTTTTATGGATACATTCCACATAGTCTTTCTGGGCAATGGTTTTGGGCTTGATGGGTTTACCGCGGGTGGTGATGCAGATACATTCGTCCAGCGCTTTGACCACATTGGCGCTTGCATCTTCCCTTGCCAAATGGATCAGATACCGCACCTTTTGGACATCGATCAACTCACCCCGCGCCGCCAAGGAAAAGAGATTTTCCAAAACGACCGCCGCCATTTCCACATTGGCTTCTTCCCCGCTCAGCACCAAATGCTCATCGCGGTTGATCAGCCGAATATCCAATTCCGATTCCAAAATGCCCACATTCTCATCAAAGGCGCCAAAGACATTGGGAATCAACGCTATTTCCGGATTTTTGAAATTCTTTTGCATACACTTCACTCGATCGGCAATTCGATACCGATCTCTTCCTCACAATAGAATGTTGCGCTCAAAATCAGCGCATCTTTGGTGATGGTTTCCTGCACGTCGCGTTTATAGATCACCGCATCTGCCAATCGGTCGGATTGATAAAAATCCAAGCGGCTTTGGGCGATCTTGCGGGCTTCTTGCTCCGAGCGTTTGAGCACCGTCGGTCGGATCTCTTCGGCGGTGATACTCTCCCAGCGAATGGGAAAAGCAAACGCACCGATACGCAATGGGTATACCTTTACCATCGTATCATATTCATTATAGCCGAAAGTTTCTTTAAAATAAAGAGGAATCTTCCATTTCCCCAAAGAAATTCGATATTTTTTCTGCTTTTTCCCTGTTTTTTGGCGGACGGTTTCTTGAAACAGAATTTTTTCTTCGATTTCGCGGCGGGTCTCCGCCCGAACTTTTGCATTGCAATGCATCAAACGGCGCACACCGTATTGATCGGTCCAATCGCCGCTGACCAATAAATCTCCCGCCGAGACCGCCTCCCCTACCTGCACACAGCGGATACCGTTATAATCCTGAATCGACAAGATGATCCCATCCCGCGCGGCGTATACATTGGTCGGGATCGATACATCCGTCATCGGCGGCGGAGCGCCCTGCTCCTTGACCTCCACATAGGCGGTGGTACCGCGGATATTGATGGACATCCAGGAAAGTTTTTCATTGCCCAATAAGTATTTATTTTCAATCTTGCCCACATCGATGGTATTACGGCAACCGATCTTCAAGCCAAGTGCATCCAGATCGGCAAGGATCTGCATATAAGAGGTTTCTTCGCAGCCCGACACCTCGATCTGCCAGACAAAGCCCGAACAAAAGAAAACAATACCGAGAAACACCGCCAACCCTGCCAAAACGCCAAAACGACGTCGAAAAGGGCGAATGGCAATAAAGAACCCTCTTTTTTTAATAATTTTCACTTTTGTGGCGGTTTTAAAGGCAGGACCGCGCAACCGCTTAAAGCTGCGGGCGGGAACGGTGCAATATAATTTATTTTCTGCATCTCGGCGTGGATTATATAACGGAATCTTTTCCCGATGCAGGCGGTTGATAAACGATTCCAGCTGATTGCCGCGCAGTTCCAGATCGACTCTGCCGCCGAAAAATGCCAATAGATTCGCCACTCATTCCGCCTCCCAACTTACGCTTTGCAATTTGCCGCGGATCCGCAGGCAACCGTCCGAAAAATGCGCCAGATCAAATTCATCCCCATGCAATACCAATAAGTAGTTTTTCATATGGATCTTCACCACATCCTTTTCATAGGTATGGATCCCGCCCGCACCTTCCACCTGCACCGTATTGCCGCCCCAGATTTCGACACATTCATCCAGCCCGACTGCAAATTCGGGCAGGTCCATACATTTTGCCATCCGTTTCCAAGGCCCGTTGCCTTTGGATCTTGCTTTGTTTCTACCCATCTGATCATCCTTTCTGTGTTATTATTTTTATGCCCTACTCATAGATTTTAATATGAAAAAATATCTGAAGATTCTATTCGCATTATCCTTGCTTTTTTCTTTCCCGCTGCTGATGATTTTTGGGCAGAAAGCAGGCGAAGGAATACGCGGTGGGTTACAGCTTGCCTATCACTCGGTATTGCCTGCGCTGTTTCCTGCCGCGGTGGTTTGCGGGATCCTTGCCGAGCTTTTGGAATATCTGCCGATACCGCCTAACCACGCCCTTTGGATCACTGCGCAACTTTGCGGGTTTCCTTTGGGAATCAAATCCGTCTGCCGCGCCTATGAGCGCAGGCTGATCGACCGCAAGAGGGCAGTTGCACTTTCTTTTTGCTCCGCCAATGCATCGCCCGCTTTTTTAATTCTTTATGTCGGCGGCAAACTGTTCGGCAATTTAAAGATCGGTGTCTGCTTCTTTGCTGTGCAATGTTTGATTTCGTTTCTCTTTGCATATTTCGGCGGTGCGTTCTCGTCTTGCAAATGCGTCAGCGGGTCTTCCGAATCGATCTTTATCATCCTCGGTAACGGGATCTCCAATGCCGCCATCGGCTGCTTAGGATTGACCGGATATATCTGTCTATTCTCTGCGATTGCTGCGCCGATGGAAGCCTTTTCTTGGTTTAAATATGCCCACGGATTTTTGGAGGTGACCGGCGGCATCTCTAAATTAAACAACCATCATCTTTTCTTATGCAGCGCGATGATTGGGTTTTCGGGAATTTCGGTATTTCTGCAAAATGCCTCCTTTTTGGCGCAAGCGCATCTGCCGATCTTGCCGACTTTATACGGAAAGATCCTTTGCGGGATTTTAATGCCGATGTTCCTGTTTATTTGGATCAAATATGATAGCATCACTTTGTTTGGAGTCTTTGTTGTTCTCCTTTTTTTGATTTCTTTTGACAAATATCGAAAAAGACGCTATAATAAATTTATTCCGTATAAAAGAAGGAGATTTCTATGATCTTTTCCGCAGATATTGAAAAAATTTGCGCTTATTGCGAGCACGGCAAGCCGATTTTGGGGACCGAAGATATTATCTGCTCCAAAAAAGGGTTGGTCAAAGCCCATGGGCATTGCTCCAAATTCTTATATACACCGCTGCGCAGAACGCCGCCCAAGCCGTATACTCCGGACTTCAAGGGCCTTGATCTTCCCGATTTAGACGATTAAAAAAATACACAGAAAAGATTTTTCTTTTCTGTGTATATTTTTTTGTCTGCGTGTCAAAATACTATCGTCCCGAGGGAATGGAAGGCCGCGAAGGAAGCTGCTTCGCAAAAACGGTTTTGCGTTTCGCTTCTTAAGAAAAATGCAAAACCAAACGGAAACGCTCCACCTGCGATAGAAAAACGGCGGGCAGGTCGCAGCGTCAATGAGATCTTGAGAGATACGCTCTCATCACCGCCGTTTTGCCAAGCGGAGGTTGGCAGGCATTCGTCTTTCGGACGTTTTTTATGCAGCAGGATTCGAAACCGAAAACGCGATCGTGCCCCTCCCCCGACTGAGTAGCTGCAATATGCTCGGCGGACAAACGAAAGAACCGAAGCCTTCGGGCTTCGGTTCTTTTTTATATTAATGAATACTCAAAATTTTCAAAATGAAGGCGGCTGCCAAGATCGACTCCTTCGGGCAACAATGCCATCGCAATAAAGAGTTCACCACCGTCAATAATATTTTTTAAGGTGGCATATTCTCCTTCGATTTTTGCCACAATATAGTCTTTGGGTTCCATTTTATCCCTCCATATTCTGCTGCAGATGCACCACCGAATCGGGCATCTCCTTTAGATAAGGCTTGATACAGCGCGGATAGACCTTTATACGATCCAACGCATCCAAGGAGATCCAAGAAAACTCCAGATCCCTGCGCTCTCTGCCCAAGGAATCGTAGGCATAAAAAGAGCTTTTTGGCAGAGCATCGGAATTTTTCAGTTCGGCAAGATAATACAGATTGATTTGATGGCAGGGTTTTTGCCATTGGAAAAACACTTCCGCCACCGCACATAGTCTGCCGATCTGGATGGCGGCGCCGGTCTCTTCCATCAATTCCCGCGCCAATGCCTTTTGGCTGAATTCCCCAAAGGCGACTTGCCCGCCGGGGAGCGCATAGCCCTCGTCCCCGAGGCTGCGCTGCAGCAAAATCTCACCGTCACGATACAAAACCGCGCCGACCCGATAGGAAAAGATAAAATCTTTTTGCGAAAACAAAATATCTTCTGCCATACAACACCTCAATCATATAATAAAATAATTATAGCAGAGACCAAGTGGGATTGCAACAAACATTTGACAGCATCCCGTTTAAACGCTATAATTAAGGCTATGAAAAAGAAAACATATTTAAACTTAATATTGGCAGGAATGTTCCTTGCTTTAGCACTTCTACTCCCCTCGCTGACCATGAAGATGGATACCATCGGCAATATGCTTTTACCGATGCATCTTCCCATTCTGCTCTGCGGACTGATCTGCGGCAAGAAATACGGTGCCTTTGCGGGTGCCTTGGCACCGCTTCTGCGTTCCTTTCTTTTTGGGATGCCCAATCTTTATCCCCGCGCCATCGCAATGGCGGTGGAGCTTATGGCTTACGGTTTTATCTGCGGATGGGTCTATTCCAAATTTAAGCGCAAAAACATCGGCGCAGTTTATGCCGCATTGGGGATTGCTTTGCCTGCAGGCAGAATTCTTTGGGCGGTCGCTCAAATTCTTTTGTTGGGATTTGATTTTAAGACCTTTACATTCTCTTATTTTTTAGCAGAAACTGTTTTCAATGCCATCCCCGGAATTCTATTGCAACTCACCTTGATTCCCGCCATCTTGGTCATAATTCAAAAGAATAAAAACCACCTTATTTAGGGTGGTTTTCGTTTTGGTGCACCTTCAGTAGCGAGCGTTAAGAAAAGGCTCCGGTAGAGCCTTTTTAGCTCGTGGGTCCCTGCGTGCCAAAACGCGAGCAGTAAGAAGCGACGCTTTTGGCCGTCCTTTAGGAAAGGTGCAATGAACTGCCTTGCTTTTTAGATATACCATATCTAAGCGTTGATCAACAAGCCCTTTGCGGTGACCCGAAATTTTCGGTCGGTCGACGGTGCGCCCAACCAAAATTTCGACCGCTGCAGCCGAACACCTTTGCCTTCATCTGCCAAAGGGCAGCGGCAAAGGAATTCGACCACCAACTTCGCTGAACGCTCAGTTGGTGAGCAAGTGAGTCTTAACCACTGAGCCAAGGCACAAGCCTTGGAGATAGGCCAAAGAAAAAAGACTACCATACGGTAGTCTTTTTTCTTTGGTGCACCTTCAGGGACTCGAACCCGGGACCCACTGATTAAGAGTCAGTTGCTCTACCAACTGAGCTAAAGGTGCGTATTATATTATGCTCAAATTTTACCTCTGAGCTAAAGGTGCGTATGAAGAAAAGAGTCAAGAGTCATTTTCTGACCTTGACTCTTTTCGTTTATGTCGGCATTACGTATCTTCCCGGGCCGTCACCAGCCAAGTATTGTCCGCATGAAGTTGCTTAACTACCGTGTTCGGAATGGGAACGGGTGGGACCAACTCATAATCACCCCCGACTCTGGGTTTGAAAGTATCTTGTACTCT
>JAFSHF010000012.1 GCA_017440465.1 Clostridia bacterium | reverse complement strand
TACCTCCTGTCGTCTTTTGCACGCCAAAAGTTCATTATTCTAAAAATCATCATCACTATTATAGTACACATACTACGAGATTGCAATAGGTTTTAGAAACTTCTTTACATTTATATAGAAAAACCGGACGAGGCAAAAAACTCATCCGGCTTTGTGACAGTTTGAATATTTAATTTTGGCTGCAACAGAGTATGGATTTCTGACGCATATTTAGAATGTTGCTCTGCTCCTTTCTAAAATCGCCGAAAAACCGATTTTGACCGGATTTTATGCAAATTGAGTTGGACAAAAATCAGCGAAAACCCTAGTGTTTATGCGGTTTTTTCGATGTTTGTCCTATTATACCATATTCCTCGATTCTTCTCACGATACCTGTTGCTTTCATAATATATTAACTCCTCTTTCTCTTGATTTAATGAATAATAAAAAATGAATGATGAATATTGAATAATTAAGGTGTGCCTTCGGCACGATTTATATCCGTCGGCAACGCCGACACCGAAACTATTCACTATTCATTATTCATTCTTCACTCGCAAAGTGAAACCTTGCGCTTCCTGTTGCTTTCATATATGCAGTTCTCCTTAAATTCAAATCGTGATGTTAGTATTTGTAAATGATGGAGATTTATACTTTTACAATTTACTTTTTAGGAAGCGCGTGATATAATGCAGTAGAACTATCATAAAGGAGACAAAATTATGGAAGAAAAGATTTTCGAAGGATTAACCTATTTAATTTCTTATCCGAAGGGATTTCATGAGGATAAAAAATATCCTTTAGTTATTCTTTTACACGGTGCAGGGTCCCGCGAAGAAACAACGGAGAGTCTGAGAGAACATATCTGTCTCAAAAAACTTTTGGAGCGGCAGGACAAAAGAGGCTACATTCTCCTTGCTCCTCTTTGTAAGAGAGGAACCTGGAATGAATGGATGATGTTGTTGGTTCGCCTGGTAGAAAAATATCGTGGAATTTCTTATATCGACGAAACCCGTGTTCATCTGACCGGTTATAGCATGGGCGGCTACGGCACATGGGCGCTTGCGACATTGTATCCGAATTGGTTTGCCTCGGCTATGCCGATTTGCGGCGGCGGTTTGCCCGGATTTGCAATGAATCTTGTAAATCTTCCCATTCGTGCCTTTCACGGACTTCGTGATCAGACCGTAGATCCCATTGAGAGCTTACAGATGGCAAAAGCAATAAATCTGCAAGGTGGTCATGCCGAGCTGATACTCTTTCCGGAGCTGGGGCATAATTGCTTTAGCAGGGCCTATTCAGACGAAGAAAACTACGATTGGCTTCTTTCCTTTACTGCCCCGCAGGATAGAGATTTAACAGAGGATCCTTCTCTTTCTCGTTACGGGAAAAAAAGCAGGAAAAATTTTTGAACTGTCCTGCTTGTTGAATACAATGGTAATGCAGGCGGCGATTTTATAATGCATTGGTTGATGCCTTCCGCTATAACGGAACGGATGAATCCGTTCCCTACTATTGAAATGAACTGTGTTAAAATAAAGGAAAGGCGGTGAGGGGATGAACCGGCAGAAAAATTATACGCTTGAATTATTAAAATTATTTGCGTCTTATATGGTGGTGTTTATCCACGTAAAATTTTACGGGGAATTGGGCGTTGCCATAGAGACGTTGGCGCGGTTTGCGGTGCCGTTATTCTTTTTGATCTCCGGCTATTATTCTTATCAAATAAAGCCCGAAAAGATCCTGAAAAGAGCAAAAAACATTCTGAACTTATCGATCCTTGCGGTGGGTAGTTACACCGTCTTTAACATTGTGACCTTCCTTTTGAAAGGAAAAGTGGGAAGGGTCTTTCTCTATTTTGCAAAGTACTTGGATATTACAAAGCTATTTAAACTCGTTGTCTTCAATGTTCCCATCAGTGCCGGTCATTTATGGTTTTTATTGGCGCTGATATATGTCTATCTTGTTTTTTATTGGATGACGGTTTCTCGGTTCAACGAAAAAGCGATGTTTATCCTTTCGTTTTTGCTGTTGGGCGGGCACCTTTTACTCGGCGAAGGTCTTTCGATGGTCGGGATCCGGCTCCCGCTTTGGCTGGTGCGGAATTTCGCCTTGATGGGAATGCCGTTTTTTGTATTGGGGTTGTTTACAAGAAAACACGAAAACAAATTACACACCATCCCCAACTACGCGCTGATTATTTTAGCGGTGATCGGCGGGGCGGAAGCGGTGATCTCGCGGCATCTCTTTGGCAGAAATGAGATGTATATCGGCTCGATGCTGATTTTGTTTGCGCTGGTTGCTTGGTTTATTAAGTACGCAAACGTCCGATATCCTTCCTTTATAAACGCCCTTTCGGGGTGCAGTACTTATATTTATATCTTCCATGTGATGATCTCTTCGGTCATTCTCGGACTATATAAACTGTTTGCCCTTCATTATGAAACGTCGATCGTCCTTCAAAACATCCATCCGATCATTGTGTGCATTGCATCGACCGCTTTGGCATACGCGATCATGAAGAAAAAACAAAGAAAAACCTGATCTTCAGCGGAGTGGTTGCACTCCGCTGATTTTTTATAGGGATTGGATTTACTTTTCGGCTTTAAAGATGTATAATATTTTCAAACATAAAACGACGGAGAAAAACGATGCGAACGATCGATGCTTTAGACATTACAAATACCGTTAAAAAGCTTTGTATGGAAGCCAACTGCTTTTTGAGCGGGGATATTAAAAACCGTATAGAAAAAGCAAGATGCGAAGAGTCTTGGCCTCAAGCAAAAGAGATTTTGGGGCATATTGTGAATAATTACGAAATCGCCGAGCAAAAAAACCAACCGATCTGCCAAGACACAGGCGTTGCCTGCGTTTTTTTGAAAATCGGTCAAGAGGTACATATTGAAGGGGATATAAACGAGGCGGTGCACGAAGGGGTGCGCCAAGGATATGCGGAAGGGTATTTAAGAAAGAGCGTTGTGGCAGATCCTTTAAATCGTGTAAATACAGGCGACAACACCCCTGCGATGATCTATATCGACCTTGTACCGGGGGATCAAATTGAGATCACGGTAGCCCCCAAAGGCTTCGGCAGTGAGAATATGAGTCAGATCGCCATGCTGCGCCCCTCCGACGGAGTGTTGGGGGTCAAAGAGTTTGTAAAACGTGTCGTTTTGGAGGCGGGGCCCAACCCTTGCCCGCCCATCGTTGTGGGCGTGGGGATCGGCGGTACCTTTGATAAAGCGGCGTTGTTTGCCAAAAAAGCATTGCTCCGCCCTGTTGATGTGCCGAATGAAACGCCGTTTTATGCGGAGCTTGAAAAAGAATTGCTGGAGGAGATCAACGCCTTAGGTATCGGCCCCCAAGGGTTCGGCGGGAAAACCACCGCGCTGGCGGTGAACATTGAATACTTCCCCACCCACATTGCAGGGTTGCCGGTGGCGGTGAACATCAATTGCCACGTTACAAGACATAGGACTGAGGTGATATAAATGGCGATAAAGATTACCGCGCCTTTGACGCGCGCTATGGCGCGTCAACTAAAAGCGGGAGACAGTTGCCTCATTTCGGGCGTGATATACACAGCGCGGGATGCGGCGCACAAACGCCTTTGCGAACGGATCGCCGCGGATCAACCGCTTCCTTTGGACCTCAAAGACTGCATCATTTACTTTGTAGGCCCCACGCCCGCAAAACCCGATGAAGCGATCGGCTCGGCAGGCCCGACCACCTCGTACCGTATGGATGCCTATAGTCCGGATTTGATCAGGCTCGGTCAAACAGGGATGATCGGCAAAGGCAAACGCGGCCCTGAGGTGATCGAAGCGATGAAAGAACACGGCGCAGTTTACTTCGGCGCCATCGGCGGCTGCGGCGCATTGCTCTCAAAATGCATCAAGAAGGCGGAAGTGATCGCCTACGAGGACCTTGGTGCCGAGGCGATCAGAAGGCTTGAGGTCGAGGATTTTCCCGTTGTCGTCGTCATCGACAGCGCGGGGAACAATCTTTATGAAACAGGGCCTCAAGCGTACCTGAAAAACAACAAATAACATCTTGATGATGAAAAAAGGAGAATAAAGTGTGGAAGAAAACATTTTTGAAGGGCTGAAATATCTGCTCTCTTTCCCGAAAGGATTTCAGCAGGATCAAAAATATCCCCTGATCATTTTCCTGCACGGCGCGGGGACCCGCAGCGATTCCTTGGAGCGTTTGGGGAGAAACGCCAATGTGGGCAGACTGCTGGAGCGGCAGGATGCCAGAGGCTATATTCTTCTTGCGCCCCTTTGCCCGAATGCCGATTGGAATGAATGGATGAAGCCGCTGGTCGGCTTGGTAGAACACTATCGCGCCGTTTCCTATATCGATGAGACCCGTATTTATCTGACCGGCAACAGTATGGGCGGATACGGCACCTGGATGCTGGCGACCCATCACCCCGATTGGTTTGCCGCGGCGATGCCGGTCTGCGGCGGCGGGGTTCCTGCCTTTACCAGAGGTATGGTGGATCTTCCCATCCGCGCCTTCCACGGCTTGAAGGATACGCTGGTCGATCCCATCGAGAGTCTGGAGATGGTCAAGGCGGTCAATCGGAACGGCGGCTATGCCGAGCTGATCCTCTTCCCCGAATGTGCCCATAATTGCTGGAGCGCGGTCTATTCCGATGAGAAAAACTACGACTGGCTGCTCTCCTTTACCGGCGAGCGGAAGAAGACCGAGGTGGAGGAGCTGACCGGCGATTATTACGGATAAAACGATAATGAGGTGGTAAATTTATGGTAAAACAAGCATTTCAATATATCGATAACAATGTAGAAAAGTATCTGGATTTTTTGAGCAAGATCTGCTCCTTCGAGGCGCGTGCCTATGATAAGGAGACCATCGATCGGATGGTGGACTTTATTACCGCGTTTGCCCAAGGCGAAGGGCTGCAGGTGACCCGCACGCCGATGGAAAAATGCGGCGATTTTCTGACCGTGGAGATCAACCCCGGCGCGGAAAAGGCCGGCCTTCTGATGGCGCATATGGATACGGTCTTTGATAAGGGCGTCTTCGGCAATCCGCCGGTACGGCGGGAGGGCAATCAAATGTTTGGTCCCGGTGTCACTGATTGCAAGGGCGGGATCACCATTGCACTTTTGACGCTGAAGGCGCTGCTGGAGAACGGTTTTGATAAGCACCTGCGGCTGATCCTTACCTCCGATGAGGAGATCTCCAATGTGCTCGGCGGCGAGAAAGAGCAACAGTTCTTTCGGGAGCGATCTGCCGGCTTCCCCTGCGCCATCAACTGCGAGACTGCCGAAGGCGATCAGGTGGTAACAAGCCGCAAGGCGATTCTTAAATATCGTTTGGACATTAAGGGTGTTTCGGGCCACGCAGGCAAACACGTATTTACCGCCAAAAATGCGGTGGTGGAAGCCGCCCATAAGATCGTGGCATTGAGCCAAAAGAGCGTCCCCGGCGGGACGACCTATAGTTGCAACATTGTTCAGGGCGGCTCGGTGCTGAACGTCATCCCCGATCACTGCAGTGTTTCGGTCGATGTCCGCGCGGTTACGGTCAAGGATATGGAGCAAACCAAGCAGGTAATGGAAGAGGTGGCGCAGACCGCATTTATTCCGGGTACCACCTGCGAAGTCCATCTGCTGGGCGTTCGCCCGCCGATGGAAAAAACGCCCGAGACCATGGCGTTGCTGCAGGGGCTTTTGGATACCTGCCATAAGTATGGCTTGGGCACACTGACTGCGGTGGACTCCGGCGGCGGCTCGGATTCCTGCTTCACCCAGATGGTGGGGGTCCCCTCCATCTGCGGCGTGGGCGCCAGCGGCGGCAAGCAACATTCCGCCGATGAGTTTTTAAATACAGAGTCCATCCCCCTGCGGGCAAAGATTCTGGCAGCATTTTTGACGGAAGAATAATTTACTTTTTGACCTGCTTGTGGTATAATATCCTATCGAGGTGATTTTTTGAGTATTTGGATTGTTGTGCTTGTGACCTTTTTTGCGGGTCTGGGCGCGGGGTTGGGAACCGGCTTTGCGGGGATGAGTGCCGCGGCGGTCATCAGCCCGATGTTGATCACTTTTTTGGGAGTAGAGCCCTATACCGCGGTCGGTATTGCGCTTGCCTCCGATGTTTTGGCAAGTGCTGTTTCGGCCTTTACCTATGGAAAGAATAAAAACTTAGATATTAAAAACGGATCGCTGATGATGGCAATGGTGTTGCTCTTCACCGTCGTCGGCAGTTATGTGTCCAGCATTGTTCCGGCGCAAACGATGGGCGGGTTCAGCACCTTTATGACGCTGATCCTCGGCATTAAATTCATTGTTAAACCGGTAATGACCACCAAGCAGGAAATGGACGCGGTCAGTAAGACGAAAAAACGCGCAGGATCGATCCTTTGCGGTATCTTGATCGGCTTTATCTGCGGCTTTGTGGGCGCGGGCGGCGGAATGATGATGCTGTTGATCCTGACCTCGGTATTGGGGTACGAACTGAAGACCGCGGTGGGGACCAGTGTGTTTATTATGACCTTCACCGCGCTGACCGGCTCCATCTCCCATTTTTCCTTTGGCGACAGCCCCGATCTTTTGGTGATGGCGCTGTGTGTCCTCTTCACCTTTATCTGGGCGCGGATCGCGGCGGTCTTTGCCAATAAAGCAAAGCCTGCCACGCTGAACAGAGCCGTCGGCATCGTTCTGGTGCTATTGGGCGTTGTGATCCTCGGCTTTGAATATTTAATAAAATAAAAACCCTGCAGGCTATTTTGCCGGACGAGGAATCAATAAAAGCGAGGTGCATTGCACCTCGCTTTTGTATTTGACTTTAACTTCGATAGTTGGTATAATAGCGGTATAAAATACTCTCGTTAATGGAGATCGTGCAATGAAAAAAGTAATGCTGGTCTTCGGGACACGGCCCGAAGCCATTAAAATGTGCCCTTTGGTGAACGAACTGAAAAAGCGCAAGGGGCTGGAGACGGTCGTTTGCGTCACCGGTCAGCACCGCGAGATGCTGACGCAGGTGTTGGAAGCGTTTGATGTGGTGCCCGATTATGATCTTTCGATCATGAAGGCAAAGCAGACGCTGTTTGATATCACCGCCAATATTTTAGAGCGCATCAAAGGGGTTCTGGAAGAGGTCCGGCCCGATGTGGTTTTGGTCCACGGCGATACCTCCACCACCTTTGTCACTGCGCTGGCGTGCTTCTATCTGCAGATTCCGGTCGGCCATGTGGAAGCGGGCTTGCGAACCTATGACATTTATAGTCCCTTTCCCGAAGAGTTCAATCGGCAGGCGGTCTCCATCGTCTCCCGCTATAATTTTGCGCCCACCCAAAAGGCGAAGGAAAACCTGCTCAATGAGGGGCGCTCGGCCGAGAACATTTATATCACAGGCAATACCGCCATCGATGCCTTGCAGACGACCGTGCGGGAAGATTTTTCCCATCCCGAGCTGGAATGGGCGAACGGCAGCCGCCTGATTTTGATCACCGCCCATCGCCGCGAAAATTTAGGCGAGCCGATGCACCAGATGTTCCGCGCCATCCGCAGAGTGTTGAACGAGCATCCCGATGTCAAGGCACTCTACCCCATCCATATAAATCCGGTCGTCCGCGCGGCGGCGGAGGAGGAATTGGGGGATTGCGAGCGGATCCATATCATCGAGCCGCTGGAGGTATTGGATTGCCATAATATTATGGCGCGCAGTTATATGATCCTTACCGATTCGGGCGGGATTCAGGAGGAAGCGCCTTCTTTAGGCAAGCCTGTTTTGGTAATGCGGGATACCACCGAGCGGCCCGAAGGCATCGCCGCGGGTACGCTGAAATTGGTGGGTACCGAGGAAGAGGTGATCTACAGTAACTTCAAGCGATTGCTGGAAGACCCTGCCGCCTATGCGGCGATGGCGGAAGCCAGCAATCCCTATGGCGACGGCAAGGCAAGCCGCAGAATTGCTGATATTTTGGAATTTGGAAAAACCGAACTATAATAAAAAAGCCGAGATGCAGATGCATCTCGGCTTTTGGTTTATTCTTCGGTTCGTTTATAAGTGGGAACGATCTTTGCCACAATTTCTTTGATGTCGGCGGATTCGCCGGTGCAGGCTTTCTCCAGCAGCGCCAGCTGCTTTGCAAAAAGCTCGTCGTCCATCTCGATGGGCTTGCCGATGTGGATCAGCTTGTTCTCAGTCTCCTGCAGGCCTTCCTCCTCCATCAACAGTTCTTCATAAAGTTTTTCGCCGGGGCGCAGGCCGGTATATTCGATCTTGATGTCCACATCCGGCTCAAATCCGGAAAGGCGGATCAGATTGCGCGCCATGGTATCGATCTTGACCGGCTTGCCCATATCAAGAACAAAGATCTCGCCGCCCTTGGCATAGTAGCCCGCCTGCAGAACCAGGCTGACCGCTTCGGGAATGGTCATAAAGTAGCGGATGATATCGGGGTGGGTGACGGTGACCGGTCCGCCCTTTTCAATTTGCTTTTTAAAGAGCGGAATAACGCTGCCGTTGCTCCCGAGTACATTGCCGAACCGCACCGCGACAAATTCGGTCTCGGTCTTGCGGTTCATCATCTGCACCACCATCTCGCAAAGCCGCTTGGAGGCACCCATAATATTGGTGGGGTTGACCGCCTTATCGGTGGAGATCAAGACAAAGCGTTTAACGCCGTATTTAGCGGCGGCCTTTGCCATTTTGAAGGTGCCGAAGACGTTGTTTTTGATGGCTTCGTTGGGGCTGTCCTCCATCAGCGGTACGTGCTTATGGGCGGCCGCGTGGAAGACCAGATCGGGCTTGTAGGTCGCCAAAATATCCTCCACCCGCGCGGTATTGCGCACCGAACCGATCAATGCTTCCAGATGCAGATCGGGGTATTTGCGGAGCAATTCCAACTGAATATCGTAGGCGTTATTTTCGTAAATATCAAAGATGATCAGTTTGGCGGGTTTGGCGCGGGCGATCTGGCGGCAAAGTTCGCTGCCGATGGAACCGCCGCCGCCGGTGACCATAACCACCTTACCGGAGACATAACTTAAAATTTCCTTGAGATTGACATGGATGGGGTCTCTGCCCAGCAGGTCCTGCACATCCACATCCCGCAGTTGGCTGACGCTGACCTCTTCATTGATCAGCTGATAAACACCCGGCAATGCCTGAACAGCGCAGCCGGTCTTGGTACAAATATCCAAGATCTCCTTGCGGGTGGTGGGAGAGCCGGACGGAATGGCATAAATGATCTTCTCGATCTTATATTTTTCCACCGCCGCAGGAATCTCATCCCTGCCGCCGACGATGGGGATGCCGCAAAGCCGTTTATTGAGCTTGACCGGATTATCGTCGATGGCGCAGACAATGTGCCCGTGCAGATAGGAGCTGGCGGCAAATTCCTTTGCCAAAATGCGCCCTGCTTCCCCGGCGCCCACCAACATAATGTTTTGGCTCTTGTTCATCGCGCCGAAGTGGGAAAACTGCTTGGCGATCAGCCGCACCAACCGATAGGAAAAGCGGATACCGATGGTGCAGAAGAAGCTGAACACAAACCCAATGACATAATAAGAGCGGGGCATATGCAGTCGGACAATGTTAATATAAATCAGCCCCAAGACTGCCAAAACACCGTAGGCTCCCAAGATGCGGAAAAACTCGTCGGTGCTGACAAACAGCCAAATGCTGTTGTATAACCTGAAAAAGGTAAAGACAATTACCGCAACGGCACACCAGATGAGGATCGAGGAAAGGTAGCCGTCGATGAACTGTTCGTTAATGGAGTTGAAGCGGAAATCAAACCGCAGCCAGAGCCCCATAAAAAAAGAAACAGCGATGGAAAAGATATCTAATAAAGCGACCAAAATTGCTTTCTGCAAATTGGGGACAGAAAACTTAGACGAAAATTTCTTTGTCATTTATTTAACCTTCCTTATAAATTTAAAAACCGACAAGGTTAAGTTTATTTAAACATAATATAGCATAGTAATTCAAAGTTGTAAATAAAAAGTTAAAATTCGTTCTTGAGACTGCGGTGGAAGAGTTGCTGCAGCATTTCGTCGGGGTTGACGTTTTCGTATAAAATGCGGTAGACCGCCTCGCAGATCGGCAGTTCCACTTGGTATTTCTCCGAAAGCTCCTTCAGTGCCTTGGCGGTGTAGTACCCTTCCGCCAATTTTTCGTATTGCTCGCCGCGGATAAAGGCTCTCCCAAAGGCTAAATTCTGGCTGTGGGGGGAAAATAAGGTGGCTTCGTAGTCGCCCAGATGGCAAAGACCGTAGGCGGTGTTCTCCTGCCCGCCCATCGCTTGGATCAGCCGCGCGATCTCCCGCGTGCCCCGCGCCATCAACGCACCTTTTAAGGAACAAAGACCTGCCCCCTCCAGCATCCCCGCCGCAATGCCGATGACGTTTTTGGCGGCGCCGCCGATCTCGTTGCCGATCAGATCGGTGCCGTAGTAAAAGCGGATCAGATCCCCGGAAAAGGCTTGGACCAACTGCTCTTTGACCTGCTCGTCTTCGCTGTCGATGACCATACAGTTGGGCACCCCGCGGTAAAATTCCTGCACATGCCCCGGCCCCAGCCAGACCGCGATCTTATTGGCGGGTGCCAGCGCCTCGGCGCAGATCTGAGAAAGCCGACGCCCCGAACCGATCTCAATCCCCTTCATACAAAGGACGATGGTTTTATCGCGCAAGTCCAAGGAGGAAAGTTGCTCCGCCAAGCCCGCCAACTGTTGCGCGCCGATGGAGATGACGACAATGTCGGCAGTCAGGCAACCGCGCAGGTCGGTGGTCAGTTCCAATGAATCGGAAAGGACAAGTTGCTCATTTTTGCGCTCTTTCATCAACGCTTGCATCCGCGCAGAGCTTTCCCGCCCGTAAAGGGAGACGGTATGCCCGATCTTGTCTAAGTACCAAGCGATGAAGGTGCCCCATCGACCGCAACCGATGACAAAGATCTCTTTTTGATTGGGGTGAATTGCCATAAATGAATGTTCTCCTAAGGTGCATTTTTAATAATTATATTAAAGATTGTTGAAAAAGTCAAATGTGAGGATTGGAACAAATCAACGCGTAGCGTTGTATGGCATCCGCCGCAGGCGGTATGGAATCATCTCGTAAGAGATGGATGGCATCAAGACGAAGGATTGAGAAAATGCAACCTTCGGTTGATTCCATACTGCGCAATGCGCAGATTACATACACGCCTTGCGTGATTACATACCAATCCTTCGGATTGGATCAAAAAAGGAGTACCCGAAAGGCTCAGCGGAAAGCATTCTGCAAATTATGAGAGGTGACCGGTAACAGTGCGCTCTCGGCTTTTGTCGACCGCTGCGGGGTTTTATGTTTGCGCGAAGCGCATCATCGTTGGGCATTGCCCACATCGTTTGCGCAGGGCGCAACACTGTTTGCCGTTAGGCAACCTCGTTTTGTGTAAAAAACGGTATTCGCGCGGTGCACGAAACGATGTTGACCGCAAGCAGTCAAACGAGGTTGTGTCTTGCGACACAAACACAAAAAAGGAGTACCCGAAAGGGTACTCCTTTTTTGGTGCCGGTGACCGGGATCGAACCGGTACGGGTATCGCTACCCACGGGATTTTAAGTCCCGGGCGTCTGCCAGTTCCGCCACACCGGCATATCAGAATGACTTTTGTCATCCTGAGAACAAAAGCAATTTTAACACATTGGCAGGGGTTTGTCAATCAATTTCCCGCAGATTTATCAGTTCAATTTTGGTGCAACGCTTGGTTTTTTCGTCGATTTCTGCCAGAAAGCCGTTGACGATATAGGGCGCGTCGGCGTCGGTGATCTTCATCCGATGTTCGGGATCGATAAAATTATGGACGCAGGGCTCGATGCCCTTGCCCAAGATACTCTCCTGCGCGCCGCACATTCCCAGATCGGTCAGATAGCCGGTCCCCTGCGGGAGGATCCGGGCGTCGTTGGTCTGGACGTGGGTATGACTGCCGAAGATCAGCGCGACCTTGCCATCGAAATGCCGCGCCAACGCTTGCTTTTCGGCGGTGGCTTCGGCGTGGAAATCCACAAGGGTAATGTCCCGCGGGGTCTGCTCACGGAGCAACTCTTCCAAAGCAAGGAAGGGATTTTCGCACTTGCTCATATAGAGATTGCCCTGCAGGGAGATGACCCGCAGATCATAGCGGGTCCCCTCGATGCGGCAACTGCCGCGTCCAAAGGGATCACCGCACCAATTGGCGGGGCGGAGCAGGAAGGGGAATTCTTCGTGGATCTCTTCGGCATCCTTGCGCTGGAAGGAATGGTTGCCGCCGGTAAGAACATCCGCGCCCAGCGCAAACAGTGCTTCGGCGCTGCGGCGGTCGATGCCGTTGCCGAGGGCACTGTTCTCCCCATTGATCAGAATATGATCGGGGCGATATTCTCTTTTGAGGCGGGGCAGGACCTTTTCCAAGGCGGTGATGCCGCTTTGGGAGACCACGTCCCCTAAACACAAAATTCGCATAACTATTCCTTTCTAAATGGCGGGATAAAACTCTCTTTCGCCGTTTCTCCCTCCTGAATATAAGCATATTTGAAGTTTAATTTTCGGGCATAGTCCACCACCGTTTGGTAGGCGGCCTTTTCCAGCGGTTGGCGCAGTTCTTCGGGCAGATCCTCCCCCATCGGGGTATATTGATTCATAATGCTGATAATGATTTTGTCGCCGAACCGCTCCTTGAGATATTTTAAATTCATCATCGCTTCGTGCTCGATGGAGGGGAGCACCAAAAGCCGCACAACGACACCCTTTTGCAACATTCCGCTTGCATCAAAGCGGGGCGCGCCGACGGTTTGGACCATCCGCTCCAGCGCGGCTCTTGCTACCTGCGGATAATCGGCGGCGTGGCTGAAGCGGGCGGCGGAATCGGGATCTGCATATTTCAGGTCGGTCAGATAGACATCCACCGTATCCGCCAGCGCATCGATGGCTTCGGAGCGTTCATACCCGCTTGTATTATAAACGATGGGCAGGTTGCCTTGATAAAGGCGCACCGCCTCTTTGATCTGCAGCCAATGGTGGGTGGGGGTGACTAAATTAATATTGTGCGCCCCCTGCCGCTCTAAATCGGCGAAAATTTCCGCCAATTCCGCGGGAGGGACCGCCTTGCCGCAATCAGCGCGGCTGATGGCTTGGTTTTGGCAATAGATACAGCCCAAATTGCAACCGCTGAAAAAGACGGTCCCTGACCCACGCTCCCCCGAAAGGCAGGGCTCTTCCCAAAAATGCAGGGCGGCGCGGGCGATCTTCATCTCCGCCCCCGCGCGGCAGATGCCGCGGGCTTGGGTGCGGTCGATGCCGCATTGCCGCGGACATAGATTGCAATGAGAAAGATCAAACATCGGCAGATCTCCGCTTCAGCAAGGCGGCACATTCGCAATGGTGCGTTCTGGGGAACAAATCCACAGGCGTAGCAGAAACCGTTTCAAATCCGTTTTCTTCCAAAATCTTGCAATCCCGCGCCAAGGTGGCGGGGTTGCAGGAAACATAGACCAAGGTGGGCGGCGCCATTTGGATGATGGCGTCCAGCGTTTGCTGATCACAGCCCTTGCGGGGCGGGTCGACGATGATGACGTCGAATTGCTTGCCCTCTTGGGCGAATTTTTGGGCGGCGTCCTTGGCATCGGCGCAGAAAAATTCTGCATTTTCAATACCGTTGATTGCGGCATTGATCTTGGCATTTTCGATGGCTTGGGGGACGATCTCCACCCCGACCAGTTCTTTGCATCGCTCTGCCAAGGAAAGCCCGATGGTGCCGATGCCGCAATAGAGGTCCAGCACTCGCTCATTGCCCGATAGGTTGGCAAGCTCGATGGCTTTTTTATAGAGAACTTCGGTCTGGGCGCGGTTGACCTGATAGAAGGATTGGGGCGCGATGCGATACCGCTTGCCTAACAGAATATCCTCAATATAGCCCTTGCCGCAGACCGTCTCGGTGCGTTTGCCCAAAACGACGTTGGTGTTTTGATCGTTATAGTTGATGCAGACGGTCTTGATCGCGGGAAATTGCTTTTGCAAGAATTCGGCAAAATCCTGCTTGAGCGGGAAGTCTTGAGCGTTGACCACCAGGCAGACCAAAATTTCTTCGGTGGCTTCGCCGCGGCGCAGATAAAGATGCCGCACCAAGCCGCTGTACCCCTGCTCTTCATAAGCGGGGATGCCCCGCTGCTTCATAAATTGCAGGGTGGCTTCTAAAATTGCATTAAAAACAGGCGGCTGGATGGCGCAGGGCGCACCCGAAACGATCCCGTGACTGCCCGCGGCGTAAAAACCCGCCTGCGGCTCGCCCTTGACTTGGCGGATGGGATATTGGGCTTTGTTGCGGTAGCCAAAGGGGGTGGGGGCACCGATGGGTTCTTCGCATTGCAGAGTAAGCCCGCCGATGCGCTGCAGCTGCGCCTGCACGCGATTGGCTTTTAAGCGCAGTTCTTCCTTATAGGAAAGGTGCCAGAAGGCGCACCCGCCGCAACGGTTGCCCAAGGGACATTCGGGCTCCACCCGATGGGGGGAGCGGGCGAGCAGGTTTAAGACCTTGGCGTAGCCAAAGCGTTTGCCCGCCTTGACTACCAAGACTTCCGCTTCCTCCCCCGCGATGGTATTGGGAATAAAAAGAACATATCCCTCCGCGCGGGCGACACCGAAGCCCTCCTCGGTATAATCTTCGATCTTCACTTTTAAAACTTCATTTTTCTTCATAAAATGTATTTTATCACGAAATGAATCGATAAACAACTCTATTTACAAAAATATCTTCCTATGTTATACTGAAAACACATATAAATTTAGGGAGAATACCGATGAAAAATATTGTTCGTGCGATCGCTCTTTTTGCGGTTGCCGTATTATTGATAGGGGCGCTGGCTTCCTGCAGCGGCGCGGACTATGCCATCAAGGTAGGCAATTCCATCATTTCGGAGAACGATTATAAGCGGAGCGTTGCCACCCTGCGGCAGAACTATCTGCAGGAATCGGGCGAAGAGGATACCAAAGAACTCTGGACCACCGAGGATGAGCAAGGGAGCACCCTTTCCGAGATGCTGACCGATGCCTTGCAACAAGATTTGATCGAAAAGAAACTCTATGCCGAGCAATTTGACGCGTTGGGGCTTTCGTTTACCGCCGAAGAGGAGCAGGCGCTCACCGAATCGGTGGCGCAGATCGCGGAAAGCTACGGCAGTATGACCGAGTTCAATAACGCCCTTGCCGATGGGTATTATACCTACGACGAGTTTATGACCGAATACTACGATGCCGCCAAGAAAACCAAGGTTTTAAGCCATTACTTCGGCGAGAAAGGGGAAAAACCCGTCTCGTTGCAGGACTTGAAAAATTATTATGCGCTGAACCATATTTATGTCAAATTCATCTATATCACCAAGCAGGATGAAGACGGCAACTTCTTCGTGGGCAAGGAATTGCAGGCCGCCCGCGACCGCGCGCAGGAGGCATTGGACGCGGCGCGGCGGGAGAGCGAAAAGGACTATTTCCCCGACCTGATCGAGACCCATTCGGATATGAAGGCCGACGAGGCGGACGGAATGGTCATCACCAACGACGGAACGTTTAATGAAAAGGTGGAAAAGGCGGCGTTCGGCTTGGAGCTGGGCGAAGTGACTTTGGTGGAGACCGAGAGCGCGCTGATGATCTTGAAGCGGTACGACGGCACCACCGACGAGCTGTTTACCGCCACCCTGCGGCAGCAGACCTTGGAAGAGATCCGCGCCGAAGAGATCGAAGCGAAGCTAACGGAATGGGAGCAGGAATTTAAGGTAAAGATCAATCAAAAGATGCTCAAAAAATACCGCCCCGAAAAATTTATCAAAGAATAACTTTATTTTTTTGTTTGCGTGTGATACATTATATATAGAGTATCATTTAAGATAGGAGAGAAAATGGATCGAATCATCATCAACGGACCTTGCCGCTTGGAGGGCGAGGTGGATATTGCCGGCGCAAAGAACGCCATTGTGGCGATCTTGCCTGCCGCGATGCTGGTCAACGGCGTTTGCAGAATTGAAAATGTCCCCCAGATCAGCGATGTGGAAAACATCTGCAATATTCTGATCGCCATGGGCGCGAAGGTGCGTCGGTCGGGCGGAAATTGCCTGGAAGTGGATTGCTCGGCGGTGCGTTGCACCGAAGTGCCTTATGAATATGCCCGCAAATTCCGCGCCTCCTATTATTTTTTGGGCGCGCTTTTGGGTCGGTTCGGCAATGCGACGGTCGCGTTGCCCGGCGGTTGCCATCTGGGCGCCCGCCCGATGGACCAACATATCAAGGCGTTTGAGCAGTTGGGCGCGCAGGTGGATATTCTGCACGGAAATGTTCATTGCCAAGCCGAAAAGCTGGAAGGCTCGGGCATCTATCTGGATATGGTCTCGGTGGGTGCCACCATCAACGCCATGCTGGCGGCGGTCAAGGCGGATGGGCTGACGGTGATCGAGAACGTCGCCAAAGAGCCCCATATCGTCGATGTGGCAAACTTTTTAAACTCGATGGGTGCCAATATCCGCGGCGCGGGTACCGATGTCATCAAGGTGCAGGGCGTAAGTGAACTGCGGGGCGGCACCTATGCGGTCATCCCCGACCAGATCGAAGCGGGCACCTATATGGCGGCCGCGGCGGCGACCGGCGGAAAGGTGCTGGTCAAAAACGTCATCCCCAAGCATATGGAATGTATTACCGCCAAATTGGAGGAGATGGGCGTTCATATCGAGGAATATGATGATAGCATTTTGGTGGACGCCACCGCACCGCTGAAAAAGACGAATATTAAGACCATGCCCTACCCCGGCTTCCCCACCGATATGCAGCCGCAGATGGCGATCGTTATGTTGCGGGCGGAGGGAACCAGCAAGATCGATGAGAGCATCTGGGAAAGCCGCTTCAAATATACCGAGGAACTGATCCGTATGGGCGCAGAGATCGCGGTCGCGGGCAAGGTGGCGACGGTCAAAGGCGGCGGCAAACTGCTGGGCGCGCCGGTAAGAGCCTGCGATCTGCGGGCAGGTGCGGCAATGATCATCGCCGGTCTGACCGCGCAGGGGACAACGGCGATCGAAGATATCGACCATATCCGCCGCGGCTACGAGCGGATCGTCGAAAAATTTTCGGCGTTGGGTGCCGATATCCGTATCGTTCCCGATTAAAATCTTCATAATTATATATAGAAAAATCCGTTCGGTTCGCCGAACGGATTTTTTCCTTCATTATTCATTATTCATTATTCATCATTCATTATTCTTTTTCCCTCCGTAGGGAACGACCAGCGTGTCGTTCCGCATTCATTTGTACCAACCTGCGGGCGGATGTGGGCAATCAGCCGTTTGCAACATCAAAAAATTCTTCGCAAGCCGTTGTTTGCTCGATATTTTTTGTGTTGCGGCACCTGCTAACCTGCTCCCTTCATCTGCCAAAGGGCAGCGGTCGCAGTCGCAATCCCTACAAGGCAAAATGATGTATCATTTCACCGACCGAAATAAAAAATGATGCAAAAAAATGTATAAAATGCACTAATTTTTTGAAAAAAGACGCAAATCGTTTAAAAAAAGCAACATAAAGCAATGTAAATTTGTTTTTCACTCTGCTATAATGAAGTCAATGGTTGAAGTGCGCCCCTTTAGCAAAATGATTGCGGGCGTTCATTCATTTTAAAGATATGTGTGGAGGTATTTCGTGAATAAGCGTGTATGGTCAATCGCTGTTGCGCTGGTAATGCTTCTCTCAATGGTATGTTCTGTCTTTGTCGTCTCTGCGGCCGACGAGAGCGTACCTGAGGGCGATGCATCGGACGCAACGGTTCAACTGAATAATAACGCTTCCGAGCAGCCCGCATTGCTTAACACCGAAAGCGCGACATACCTGGAGATGTCTTCAAGTGCAGACCACTATTCGGTGGACGATGAATTTGCAGTTTCCGCCTCGCTGAAAAATTATAACGGCGATTGGGCGATCTTTTCCGCCGCATTGACCTTTGATCCGCAGGAGCTGGAATATCAGGGCTTTACATCGAAGCTCGGCGATGCTTTCACCCTCACGGTTGATGATTCTGATAAGGCGACTGGTCGGTTGACCGTCTGGATGATGAGTAATGAAGGTGCCAACCTCCCCGCTGATGAAAACAGCTCTGCCGCGCTGATGGATTTGCAATTCAAGGCAATTGGGGAGACTGATAGTGCAGATCTCACCTTTACCTTTGCTGATGAGAGCGTCGCAGGGTATGTTGATGGCGATCCGCAATTCATCGATTCCGGTGCTTATACCGCCACCTCTGTTTTTGAAAGTGTGGCGATCCGTGTGTATCGGCCGTATCTGACCATGCGGTTGGTCGATGAGAGCGGAAACGCGGTTACCGAAATAACGCAAGGGCAAACAGTCAAAGCGATCGTCAGTTTGAAACAGTACTATCCGGACGAAAGCTGGGCGATGATGAGCCTGGACCTTCAATTCAATGGCAATAAATTCAAGTATGACTTAAATTCCTTAATCAGTAAGGAAAATCTTGTGGACTCCGTAACCGGCGAAGCTGTCACCATGCTGCCGGCAGAGACCGAAGATCCTGCAAAACCGCTTTCCATCTGCTTTTTCAGTTCCGAACTGAATGATATGGTTCTGAACGGCGGCGCAACCGAAGCGGATATTCTGGAACTGACGTTGGAAGCCACAGGCGCGGGAAACGCGCTCGAGATCGGGGCATCCTTCCTGCAAGAAGGCAACATTAAATACAATACCGAAACAGGGGAAGAAGAGGTGCTGATCCCCGCTGAGGATTATATTGAAGAGCACGAAGAGGGTACGGCTGTGATCAAGGTGACTCAGACAAAGTTCCCCTACTTATCTGTATCTGTAGATCCCGATAAAACCACCTTTGCTCCCGGCGAATCCTTCACCCTTAAAGTAAATATCAACGACTATGTTGATCCGTTTTCGATGATGAGTATCCTTGTCGACCTCGGGGCAGACGCTTATGAGGTGGATACGGATAATATTGTTGCCTTCGGCGGCAGCGGTGTCGCTGTGGCAGAGAAAATCGGAAATAAACTTGGTATCACCATCTTTTCGGAAGACGGCGATGATCTCAAGCTGAGCGGCGGCCTAACAAGCGGAACCGTCCTTGAGATCCCCATCAAAGCTATAAGCAACGCGGGAAACGGTACCCCCATCCAAGTCTCTTTCCTGGAGGGCGGTAACTTTTCCGGAGACGAGGAAGCCGGTTATGATAAGACCGTGCCGCCTGTCGAGTTGAACATCACCGTTCAGGGCAAGCCCGAACTCTCCATTCGGATCGATCAAATCGACGGCGTGGATGTTCCCGATGGGGAGGAGAGTATCTCCGTCGAGCAGGGCAAAGAAGTTACCTTTGTCGTCTCGGTCAAGGATTTTGCAGGTGCTTGGGACGTAATGACCCTCAAGGCATTGTTTGATTCCGACGTATTCGAGTTGGTTGAAGTAAACGGTGAACCGGCGACCGATCTGGAACCCTTCGTTGTTCCGGAGGAGGACGGCGCGTTCTCTGAATTCATTCCCGAGGCGGGCAACGGCGCGTTGCTTGCTTGCTGGTTCAATAGCGGTCCTTTGTCTATGACCAATCCGGACCGGGATGTTATGCAATTTACGCTGAAAGTAAAGCATGGAGACCTGACTCAAGACCAGCTTTCCCAGCTTGTTTCCGTGGAGTTCCTTGAAGACGGAAACTATGCAAACGACAATATGCTGACCGGCGAGGATTATACAGAAACACCCGCCGAAGTCGAATTCACTATCACAAAAGTTGACCTCGAAGTTTCTGTCGAAATTTCCTGGGGCGCAATGCAATTCACTTATAACTTCGGTACTTGGGATCCCAATGATCACGTTTGGGACGGCCGCGGCTGGACCTGCTTAAATGCAGAGGACGAAGACGAAAACTACATCACCGTCACCAACCAAGGCGGGGTCGATATTACAGCGAATTTTGAATTTTCTGTAGACGAGGCGAACACCGATCTTGCCGGATTGACCCATTCATTCAAACAGGGCGAAGATACGGTTACTTCGCTGGATGTCGCTATGGCAGACGGCGAGACCTATCCTTCCGAGACAGTCTATTTCGAGTTGGCGGGCGATCTGCCCGAAGGAGCACTTTCGGAGGATGCAGAGAATCCGACGCAACTCGGCACCATTAAAGTTACTATTGATATGGCAGATTCATAATAATGCAGGAGGAAACCGTTGAGTAAGCACGTCAATCAAGAAAATAATCGCAAAAAGAAACGTTGGATGTTGGCGGCGCTGATCTTGCTGCTGCTGTTGTTGATCACCAGCTGCAGTGTCACCATCTGGTCCATCTTCTTCCGCGATACCACCACCACTCTTGCGCCGGACTATGCCCCGCAAGAGATCGATCCCAATGCCACCCCTACCCCCGATTCCGATAAAGAAGACGAGAAATTGGAGCAGGAGCAGGGCGGCGGCTCGGTCAGTCTGCAATATACCCAAGACGTCCGCGCGGATCTTTCAGACGGAATGGTCTATTTTTCCTTCACCAACCCCTATGAATCCAATCAGGATATGGTCCTGCAAGTCGTTGTCAAAGGTAAGGTGATCGCCCAATCCAAATTATTGCCGCCGGGCAACTCCCTTTCCAAACTTCCCCTGCGGGAAGGTGTAAACCTTTCCCCCGGAGGGTACGAAGGTAAATTCACCGCAGCATATTATTATGAAAACGGTGAAAAAGCCATCGTTCAAACCGATATTCCGCTCACCGTTAAGGTGCAGGAATAAAGATCAAATTATTAAAGGTATTTAGCCGCTTTTGCGCTGCAAGGAGCGCGGTTGCGGTCAAATATAAAAAATTAATTTTAAGGAGACTTAAAACAATGAAAAAGGTATTATCTATCGTTCTCGCGATCGCGATGATCGCTACTATGTCCGCTGTTGCTTTCGCCGGTGAGGCTGTTATCAATGCAGTTCCCGATGAAACCACCGAGATCCCCGTTACTGCTACCTACGCTCAGGGCGACAGAATCGACACCTACAAGGTTACCATCTCTTGGGAAGACTTCACCTACAGCTTCGGCTCCACCGAGACCTGGAACCCCACCACCCATAACTGGGATCTGACCGCCGGTGCCGGTGAATGGACCATCGAAGAGAAGGACATCACCATCACCAACGATTCCAACAAGGCTGTTACCGCTTCCGCCGCTTATGAAGGCGAAGGTACTTTGGACTTCGGCGAGGCTGCTACCGTTGCTGCTTGGAACGAGACCGCCGGTACTGCTACCCTTTCCGCTACTTGGGCTCCCGCTGAAGGTTACACCATTCAGGAAGCTACCGATCTGGGTACCATCACTGTTACCATCGCTGCTGTTGCCTAATTATTAAACCTTTATAATTAGTGCAGTTTGCCAAGGGCGGCAATCCGCCCTTGGCATGCTGCCAAGCTTACATTAAGCTAATTCGTTTTTCATGAAAAATTCGGCGCGGCGAGCATCCTTGCAGCCGCCGCGCCCCGAAAAACAAATGGTTTATGGTTGAACTATCTCCGATCTGTTTTTGCAAAGATTGGTTAGATCGGCGATATTTGAGCAATAAACCCCAAATAGATTTTTTGGAGGATATTCTTATGAAGCGTGTGTTCAGCGTTTTGATGATCTGCGCCCTGCTGTTGGCAGGGCTGACTTCCTTTGCAGGGGCGGAGGGAACTCCCGCCTTGGCGATCACCGTGGATCAAGCATCGGTGCAGAAAGGCGATACGGTGACAGCAAAGGTAACGGCATTGGATTATACGGGTGAGGCATGGTCTGCCATGACGGTAAAAGTCACCTATGACCCCACCTATCTGTCCTTTGACGAAAATACCGGTGTCCTCAGCAATGCCGCCTTGGAGGAGATTCAAACGGTCGTTGCCGATGTGAAAGACGGTGTGGGAACCATTCTGATCAACTGGATCAGCTCCGATGGCGTTCCTGCCGCCGATTATTTGGTCCAACTGCAATTTACCGCTCTTGCCGAAACGACAAACGCCGTCATCTCTGCCGAATTTACGGCAGACGGTCAGGCATTGATCGGTTCCTCGGATCCCATCGTGAATACCGACGATAGTGCGTTTAGTTCCGCGGTGGTGGAGTCCGCCCCGATCGAAGTCCAGCCGGAAGCAACCGACCCCACCGAGGCGACCGTTACCACCACCAAGGCTCCCGACAATACGGCAAGCATTAAGGTAAAAAGTGAGTATGCTCAGGGTAAAAGAATTGATAGCTATAAGGTCATCATTTCCTGGGAGGATATGACCTATACTTACGCCGACGGATTGGAATGGAATCCCGGCGAGCATCAATGGGAACTTGCAGGAACCGGCGAAGGCTGGGGAACCATCGATGCGAAGGATATCACCATCACCAACCATTCCAATAAATCTGTAACCGCCACCGCGTCCTATGAGGCGACTGTGGAGGGTACTGACTTTACCTGGTCCACCGAAAGCGTTACGGTAGATGGTGCCGAGGGTTATACTGTGGAAGAACCGCCCACAGGGATCATCTCTGCCACCTTTGTGCCCGGAACGGCGGTAATTACCGATCTGGAAAACCCGAATCCTATGGGCATTATTAAAATTACCATCGAATAAAGATTTTAGGCGGCTGCCGGCGAATTTCCGCCTGCAGCCGTTTTGAATATCGTTGAAACGGAAATGTAGAAAAAGGTATTAAAAGTGCGAAGAATCTCAAGAAAAGAACTGAAAATCGCTTTGATCGTCATCGGTGCGGTCTGTGTCGTCTCGGTTTGCGCGATGGTTGCGGCGTTGATTCATTTCAAGCCTGCCCCGCAGCCGGAATTTACTCCGCCCGCCTTTGAGGATGCGGCGGTGGAAGGCGTTTTGGAAGAAACCGATGAATTAAAAGCGCTGGGTTGGTCGAAACTTCATCAAGAGGGGATGAGCTATACCGTATACCTCTGCGGCGGTGTGTTGATCAACGAGCAAAACCAAGCGGATGTTTGGTTCTATAATGAGCCGAAAAACGAAAGCTGGCTGAAATTGCGGGTAACGGATGCGCAGGGCAAAATTATCGCCGAGACCGGCTTAATTAAGCCCGGCGAATATCTGCAGACCATCGAGTTTTCCCGCGCGGTGGAGGATGATGAATCCTTGGCCTTTAAGGTGATGGGCTATGAGCCCGAAACCTATCTGAGCACCGGCGCGGTCTCCTTGAAACCCGCGGTCAAGAATAAATAACAACATTTTTAGCTGGAGGAAGAGCATGAAGCGAAGAATCGGCGCAATCTTAATATGCATAATGCTTGCCTTGGGCATCGTTGCCCAAGCGGATAATTCATCGACCGTCACGCTGTTGCCGGGCGAGGTCGACATCCAAGTGCAGGGCACCTATGTCCCTGCAGAAGAGCCCAATGAGCATACTGCCCCTCTGCAAGACGATATTTATAAGATCGAAACGGAAGAAGGATCTTTGACCCTTGTTCCTCAAGATCCCGATAGCGAGCGGGAACTGGTGGTGCGGTATTTCGAACCCGACCAGCAAGAGGCGTTAAGCTGGTTTGAAGAGTGCATCGAGGGCTTGCATACCGAAGATTCGATGCCCTTTGAGATCTATTACCGCGATAAGACCACCGGCGCGCGCATTGAATTGAATGAGGAGGACGAGATCCGCATCAAGGTCTCTTCCGATGCTTTAGGGGTATACCGCCTGACTACCGATAGCCAAAGTGCCGAGATCCCCTCGGAGATCAAAGACGGATATTTGATCTTTAAGGCGGGCGGCAGCAAATGCTATTTTGCTTTGGCGCAAAAAGCGGAAGAACCCGGCCCCGATCAACCGATTCAGCCGGATCAGCCGGATCAACCCGACCAACCGGATCAGCCGAGTCAGCCCGGCGGAGAGGGAGAGGCAGAGCCGGAGCCGGAGCAAAAGCCGGAGACCAAGCCCGATTCCGATAACGCCGATACCGGCGACCATTTTGATCTGATCCTCTGGATCTCCTTGATGGTTGCCAGCGCCAGCGCCTTTGCCATCGCATTGATCCTGCGTAAAAAATCCAAAGAAGAATAAAGAGAAAACACCCAAGCCGTCGCTTGGGTGTTTTCTGTTTGCCTTCGGCAAAACGAGGTTGGCTTCGCCAAATGATGTGTGCTTTGGCACAACGATGTTACCCTTGCGGGCAAACGATGTTATGCGATGCATAAATGAAGGAAAAAATCCGTTTCGATTGCGAAACGGATTTTATTTGATCCATGGCTCCCTCGTCAAAGGGAGGCAAGATGCGGAACGACACATAGATCGTTCCCTACGAAAAAGTCATTCAATCGTGCCTTGTAGGGGCGGATGCACAACGACGGTGACGGGACGATGAAGGCATCGTCCCCTACGAGATGGCAACCCAATTCATTTGTATTTTAGTCCAATTGAATTGGACTAAAAACATCGGCTTCTATCCTGCCAAACCATTTGTGTTTATTCGCCCAATTTAATTGATACACCCAAATCATTTGGGGTGTGGCACACAATTCATTTGTATGTTTTCGTACCAATTCAATTGGAACACCCAAATCATTTGTGTTTTTCCGTACCAAATCAATTGGTACACCCAAATCATTTGTGTTTTTTCGTACCAATTCAAATGGTACACCCAATTCATTTGTGTTTTTCCGTACCAAATCAATTGGTACACCCAAATCATTTGTATTTTTCCGTACCAATTCAATTGGGACACCCAAATCATTTGGGGTGTGGTACACAATTCATTTGTATGTTTTCGTACCAAATCAATTGGTACACCCAAATCATTTGGGGCGTGGCACCCAAATCATTTGTATTTTTCCGTACCAATTCAATTGGTACACCCAAATCATTTGTGTTTTTTCGTATCAAATCAATTGGTACCCCCCAAATCATGTGCGTTTTTTCGTACCAAATCAATTGGTACGCCCAAATCATTTGTGTTTTTCCGTACCAAATCAATTGGTACACCCAAATCATTTGGGGTGTGGCACACAATTCATTTGTATGTTTTCGTACCAATTCAATTGGTACACCCAATTTATGTGCGTTTTTTCGTATCAAATCAATTGGTACCCCAACTCATTTGGGGTGTGGCACCCAAATCATTTGTATTTTTCCGTACCAAATCAATTGGTACACCCAAATCATTTGGGGTGTGGTACACAATTCATTTGTATGTTTTCGTACCAATTCAATTGGTACCCAAATCATTTGTGTTTTTTGTACCAAATCAATTGGTACCCCAAATCATTTGTGTTTTTTCGTACCAAATCAATTGGTACCCCAAATCATTTGGGGTGTGGTACACAATTCATTTGTATGTTTTCGTACCAATTCAATTGGTACACCCAAATCATTTGTATTTTTCCGTACCAAATCAATTGGTACACCCAAATCATTTGTGTTTTTTCGTACCAAATCATTTGGTACACCCAAATCATTTGTATGTTTTCGTACCAATTCAATTGGTACACCCAAATTATTTGCGTTTTTTGTACCAAATCAATTGGTACACCCAAATCATTTGTATTTTTCCGTACCAAATCAATTGGTACCCCAAATCATTTGTGTTTTTTCGTACCAAATCAATTGGTACACCCAAATCATTTGTGTTTTTTCGTACCAATTCAATTGGTACACTCAAATCACTTGTGTTTTTTTGTACCAAATCATTTGGTACCCCAAATCATGTGCGTTTTTTCGTACCAAATCAATTGGTACCCCAAATCATTTGGGGTGTGGCACACAATTCATTTGTATGTTTTCGCACCAATTCAATTGGCACACCCAAATCATTTGTGTTTTTTCGCACCAAATCAATTGGTCACCCAAAGCATTTGTGTTTTTTCGTACCAAATCAATTGGTACACCCAAATCATTTGGGGTGTGGTACACAATTCATTTGTATTTTTCCGTACCAAATCAATTGGTACACCCAAATCATTT
>JAFSHF010000011.1 GCA_017440465.1 Clostridia bacterium | reverse complement strand
GTTCCAAAAGCATATGGCGGAGCGCAAAGCAAAAACGGCATAGCTAATGGCTATACCGCTTAACGAAATCAATTATTCAGTTTAGATACAAGAGCCACCTTGGGGCACCTTCCTTACGGAGGGTGCCCCAAAGGATGGTCTTTTTTGTTGCACCTTTCCTAAAGGACGGCCAAAAGCTTCGCCAAGGCTCGCGTTTTGGCTCGCAGGGACCCGCCGGCTAAGCAAGGTGCGCCTGTGGCACCTTGCTCTTAACGCCGTCTACTGAAGGTGCACCTATGGTATGTATGGCAACAGAAAAACAAAAAGTAAAAGGTCGGCAAAGCCGACCTTTTACAGTTTAAAAATCTCGTCCAATGTAGTGTGCAAAATTTCTTTCAATAGCAATATTTCATCGGGATAAAGGTGCCGCTGACCAACCTCGATTTTTGCCAGGGCACTGCGGGTAATATCGCAGCCGCGTACCTGCAGTTGAGCGGTAACCTGTTCTTGCGTCAGCCCTGCTTGCTCCCGCAAGGTGCGGATGCGTGCGCCGATCTTCTGTTCGATTTGCGGATTCATCACCGCACCTCCTTTGCACTTATTTAAGAGCATTTCTTGACTTTATTATAGCGATATGCTATCTTAAAAATGCACCTATATAGGTGCAAATAGGAGGGGTGCGGAATGGATAGAATCATATATACAAAACGATATCCACTTAAGGAGCGGATCGCAGAAGTTCAAAAAAGCAAAAATAAAATAATTAATCAAAGAGAGTGGGAACAGTTCATTCAAGCGGCCATTGATTTTTCAGAACGTTATGAGCAGGGAATCGAAATAACAGAAAATAGACCGTTTTTGTGGATCGAATTATTTTTGACTGATCATTTTTTCGTAGATGAGGGAAAAAAGTTGTTGGAGATGTTGTTTGTAAATGCCAATCGTGTGGATTTGGCGCAAAGAAAAAATGATGTTATGATTAATTTCCATTATTATATAAATGAATAAAATGGGGACTATTTTTATTGAAATTCTATTAGATTGTGGTATACTAAACAAAAAAGAAAAAAACCAGGTGAACCGATGATTATTGATTTTCATACCCATACATTTCCCGAAAAGGTGGCGGCGGTCGCCATCCCTAAGATGCAGGCGGCAAGCCATTCCAAAGCCTTTACCGCAGGCACCGCCGAAGCTCTGCGGGCTTCGATGGCCAAAGCGGGCATCGATCGGTCGGTGGTGTTGCCGGTGGCGACCAATCCGCTCAAAGTTTCTGCTATCAACGATCTCTCCATTGCCCATTTGGGCGATGAAGCGTTGACCTATTTCGGTTGCATCCACCCCGAACAGCCCGATTGGAAAGAAGAACTTTGCCGCATCGCCAAAGCGGGGCTGAAGGGCATCAAGATCCATCCTCAGTATCAGGGTGCGGATATCGACGACATCCGTTACCTGCGGATCTTTGAGCAGGCGGCATCGCTGGGGCTTTGGGTGGTTACCCACGCGGGCGACGATATCGGGTTCCCCGGCTTGGTGCGATGCGCGCCCGAAATGGTCCAAAACGCCATTGCGCAGGTGGGGGATTTTCCGCTGATCTTAGCCCATATGGGCGGTTGGAAGAATTGGGATCGGGTGGAGCAGCTTGCCGAGACCAAGGTTTATTTGGATACCGCCTTTTCGTTGGGTGCGATCACGCCCATCGACGACCATTATACCACCGAAGAGTTGCAGATGCTTTCGGAAGAGCGGTTTTGCGCCATTGTACGTGCCTTTGGTGCCGAGCGCATTTTGTTTGGCACCGACAGCCCTTGGGGCGATCAGCAAAAGACATTGGAATCCATCCGCGCCTTGCCGCTGACCGCGCGGGAAAAAGCATTGATCTTGGGCGAAAATGCAAAAAACATCTTAAAATTATGAAAAAAATTCCACCGCGAAAACGGTGGAATTTTTGTTTCTTGGGGCAAAATAGATGAGAGTGCAAGACTCAATCTTTATTGAAAGGAGAAAACAAAATGAAAAAAGTGTTTGTTTGGTTGATGGCGGGTGTTTTGCTGATCAGCTGCACCGCTTGCGCGGGTGGCGGTAATCTGGAGGGAGACGCTACCGAAAATCCCGGAGTGATGGACGGCGGTAATCCCGATGATAACGGTAATGCCAATAATAGCGGCAACGCCGATAACGGCGGGAATACCGACCAAAATCCCATCAAAACCATCGGTCAGCGGTTGGCAGACGATTTTAAAGCCCTGCTCAATCCCGAAAAGATGATGGGCGCGCGGGCGATGGCGGATGAACTGTTGAAGGGCGATTATCTCACCTTTGACCACACCACCACCGATGTTCAACCCGGTAAGCTCAAGGGCTTCGGCGATGCCGAGATCACCGGATTTAAAGAGGGTGTGATGATCGAAGCCAAAAAGGAAGATGTTCCGTTTCTGGCATATATCTTTACCTTAGACGATGATACCGATGCCGAAACCTTTATGACCACCTTGAAATCCAAGGCCAATCCCCAATGGAATACCAAGGTCAAGGCGGATGAGATGTTTACCGAGCGTTCGGAAAAGCAGGTCTTTTTCGTTATGAGTCCTAAATCGTTGGACAAGTAATAAATCCATTTTTCATAGCATAAGTTTTAATAAAAAACAGGAGGATGCTATGAAAAGAATTTTATTGCTCGCCGGCAAGAAATTGCCGGTGACCTACATCAAGGTTTTGCAGGATCTGGGCGCATCGCCCCAAGTGGCGGAGGGGGAAATAACGGCGGATGGATTTGATGGGTTGGTCCTTTGCGGGGGCGGGGACCCCGACCCGATGCTTTACGGTCAAGCCAATCGGGGCAGTTACGGCATCGAGCCGATGCGGGATCGGCAGGAGCTTGCCTGTATCCATTCTTTTTTAAAGGCGCAAAAGCCCATTTTGGGCATCTGCCGCGGGATGCAGATCTTAAACATTGCCTTCGGCGGAACACTGACGCAACATTTGCCCTCCGCCCAACTGCATCAAGGAGTAGGGGAAGAGGTCTGGCACGATCTGCGGACCGAGGGCTATTTGAGAAAGCTCTACGGCCGCAAGTTTTCCGCCAACAGCAGCCATCACCAAGGGATCGACCGCCTCGGGCGGGGACTGCGCCCTGCCGCCTGGGCACCCGACGGCGTGGTCGAAGCCTTTTGGCATGAGCGGACAGCGGTTTTGGGGGTTCAATTTCATCCCGAACGGATGGAGAACGGAGAAAAGATCGTTGATTTGTTTCTGAAATCTTGTTAAAGAACGAAGAAAGGACTTTTGCCTATCGGCAAAAGTCCTTTTCTTTATGGTTTAAGATCCATTAATTGGTCCTTGGCAAGTTCGGCGAGATAGCCGATAAATTCTTTGTTGTTTGGCTTGCCGTGTTTATTGTTTAAAAAGTGCGGGAAAAATTGTTGCAGCATCGCAAGATCCCCTTCTTCAAAGGTCTTCTCCACCGCGTTGCGGATGCATCGTTCCACATTTTTACCGCTGGTGCGAAATTGCGCACCGACGCAAGGGTAGAGCACAGTTGTCAGTTGGTGCAACGACCGAGGATCTTCCATTGCCATCACCACCGATTCCTGCAAATATAAAAAGCCGGTGATGGAGATGGGCATATTGAGGCGGATCTGCAGGCGGCGAATGGCGGCGCGCTTGGGCGATTCCTCCAGATCATAGCAGGATTTCCGCTCCCGCATATGCTTGAATTTTTCGATGCGCTTGAGGCAATAGGCATAGTCCAGCGGGCGCACCAAAAAGACATCGCCGCCGCTCAATAAGAATCGCTCCGCCATCCGATCGTTCTTTTCATCGCTGATGGCGATCTTGACCATCGTATCGAAGCCATCCTGCTCTAAGCGGTCGGCAATCTCATCGCAGTTGAAATAAGGGAGAAAGGGGTCTAAAATCAAAACATCGGGTTGATGCAGGCGGGCAAGTTCCAAGGCATCCCGACCGTTTGCGCCGATGGCGCAGACCTTGCATCCGTAGGCGGTAAAGCGGCAGGCGTCCTGCGTTGCTTCTTCTTGGTCTGCATAGATGATCACGATGGAATATGCCACTTGCCGCTCCCCTTTCTCAATGTTGAAGTTATTATAGCACAGTTAAAAATTCCCTTCAATCCCTAATTTACGGTATTTTTGTCGAAAATTGCTCTTTTTGAAAAAAAAGAACCCCGCTTTGAGCGGGGGGTGGATTATTGCTTTGCACGTTTGCTGTTTTTGATCTTCTCTAAATCTTCTTGGTCGATCCATTCTTCGGTATACCCGCAGCGGCAACAGATATAGCGGTTGACATTGACGGTGGAAAAAACGGTGTTGCCGGTCATAATGTTGTTGCCTGTTCCGTAGGCTCCGGTATAGCCATCGAACCGAACAACATCGGCAGAACTGCATTTGGGACAAATGCGATTGATTTTCATATAATCAGCTCCTTTTGGATGATGAAAATATTATAGCATAAGTTATATGAAAAGACAAGGAATGAACCGCAGGGTTGAACCAACAGATTTCATCAAACTACTTTTATCGTTACGGAAAATATGTTTGTACAGACGCCGTTTGCAACATCGGCATTTCCTTCGCGAGCCGTTGTTCGCTCGGTAACTGCCGTGTTGCGGCACCCGTTAGCGCCTCGCTTCATCCGCCACCGGCGGCGCTTCGGCGCCACGACCACCGACTGCCCTCGCGGGCAATCGGTGAGGCAACGCAGTAATTAACCGCAGGGTCGTTAGTTCGGTTAGCAAGCAAGAAAGATAAAAAGAAAAGCAGGTCCAAAGACCTGCTTTCTTTTTATGGCTCCCCCTGTTGGACTCGAACCAACGACCCTGCGGTTAACAGCCGCATGCTCTACCG
>JAFSHF010000010.1 GCA_017440465.1 Clostridia bacterium | reverse complement strand
GGCACCCTCCGTAAGGAAGGTGCCACAGTTATATTCGCCAAAGGCGAGTGATATTGCTTCGCAGTTATATTTGGGCTATGCCCAAGTTATATTCGCTTCGCGAGTTTTGGGGGCGAATATAATATCACTGAAACGGCAAGTTTCAATATCACTCTTTAGAAATATCTCGCCTTTGGCGAGGTATTCTAAAGAATATCACTGTGAGACCTGTCTCACAATATCACTTAATATTCTTATTTTTGAGATAGGTTCGTTTGAAAAATATGTACTCCCGTTACGCACATTTGAAAGTGCGTAACCCACTATGACACTTTCAAGTAGAAAGTGTCAATTTTTATATAAAAAATGAATAAGGGAGAACACTTCTTTACGAAGTGTCTCCCTTTGGGAGGTCTTTTTGTCGCAGTGCTGAAAAATGAAATGTCAACGGTTTGCTTTTATGAAATTTATAAATCGTTTTACGTTTCCGTCCTTCAGCCGTTTAGGGTAATAGACATAGATCGTCTGGCGTTCGTTGAAATCTGCAATCTGCAAAAATGCGGTGGTTGAGTTGGTGCTTGCGTCGTTGAAATATTGACGCGACGGCGCAAGCCCCATCCCCGCTTCGATGCACTTTCTGTAACACGCCGTATCATTGGTATGAATGATAAAGTTTGGGGTGAACCCCGCTTTTTTGCAGGCTTTCACCAGAATGCGGTGCAGGTTGGAATCTTCACCCATGGAGATAAAATGCTGATTTCTCAGTTGGCTCAAACGAAGCTGTCTGTTACACAAAGGGTTCTCCGATGCGGTTTTGATCCCGACGCGGTAACTGCATAATTCAAACCTTTCGTAGTCCAAATACCGTTCGTTTTCCTCATCTACAATGATGTCGTAATCGTTATAAGTGCTGTCCGATAAATCGAATGAAGTTTTGAATTGAACGGTCGGAAACTTTTTATTAAAATTGATAATTTCGTTTATAATTTGGTTTCTCGTTGAACGAACGAGGATTTTTATTTCCGCATCATCGCTTTCCATTGCGGAAAGATCAAAAATGGCTTGATCCAATTCATTGAAGATTGCACCGATCGTTTTTTGAAAACGTCTTCCGTTTTCATTTAGTATAATACTATTTTTATTCCGATCAAACAGAGAACAACCCAATTCTTTTTCAAGCCGTTTTATGGATGCTGAGACTGAGGACGACGGCACCATAAATTTTTCTGCGGTCTTTGCAAAGCTTTCGTTTTTGGAACTTTCCCAAAAGTATTTAAGCTGCAATAATTCCATAAATATCCCCCCTTTTTTTTAAATTTTAGCATACTTTTAAAAATGGTGCAACGGTATTTTGTCATATTGTTTACAAATGTGTATGGCAACATTATAATGGATTTATAAACTCATTATAGGAGGATTAAAAAATGAAGAAAATGAAACGAATTGTTCTTTTACTTATGGTGGTTATACTGTCGGTAAGTTCGCTTGCAGGCTGTTCCGACGGAGCGGCAAAAGCAAATGTGCTTGACGGTAAAAAGATCATCTTTATAGGAAACTCGCATACCTATTACGGAAAGACCGTTTTGGAAAAGAAGCAGAAGTTTTTGACCCAAGAAGAGCGGGTAAATGACGAAGGCTTCTTCTATCAGCTTTGCAAAGAAAACGGAGCGGATGTTTCGGTTACCAACTGGACCTTCGGCGGGCACGATTTTACCAGCTTGTTTGAAACCTGCAAGGCAAACCGCGGTTGCGACGGTGTGGACCACAAAGAATATCTTGTGGACAGAAATTATGACTATGTTGTTATGCAACGAGGCAGTGCATCCCTTGAAGACCCGAACTTTATGGGAACGATCAAGAAGGTTATGGATCTGTTCAAAGAAGCGAACCCCGATACAAAGTTTGTCTTCCTTGTTCAGGCTTTAGCCCATACAGACGGTTATCCTTGGCTTTCCGAAATCAAAGAGCTTGAGGAGATGGGCGTTATCATCGTCGATTGGGGTTCCCTTGTTTTTGATATTATGAACGGTCTTGTGGATGTTCCGGGCGCCACTCAAACCTATAATAAAAATTCCTTTATCATCAGCAAGAGCGCAAAAGACGGATATCACCCCAGTATGCTGACCGGTTATATCACAACGCTGATGACCTATTGCGCCATTACGGGCGACTCCGCTGTCGGGCAGGATTATTCGTTCTGCAATGATTCGGAAATAAATGCTGCCTTTGATTTTGAAGCGTTTATCGAGAAATATTATACCTATAACAATGCCACAACAAACTTCCCCGAAGTTTTTGAATCCGAAAGCGATATGGAGGGGATCCAAACCCTCATCGATGAGTACCTCGAAGAAAAAGCCTATCAGAATTACCGTTAAAAAGTGAATTGAATCAAATAAAAATCCGCCTCAATTGAGGCGGATTTTTTTCTTAATTTTGCCGTGGGCAACATCATTCGTTATAATTGTAGCCGGCTTCCAGAGCCTTGATATTGAGTTCCAAGAGGTTGGCACGCTTGGCGGAGACCACCTTTTTCAAGGTGTCGACCACATCGTCGAACCGCACCATACCGGTCTCCTTGATCATCTTGCCCATCATGATCATATTGGCAAGGGTGGGGATGCCTGCATCGTTTGCCATCTTGGTGGCAGGGATATAGAACGCTTTGACATCGGTGCGCTCCACCTTTCTGCCGATGAGGGTGGAATCGATGAAGATGGAGCCGCCGGAGACGGTGGCGTCTTCGTATTTATCCAAAGAAGGCAGGTTCATCGCGATGAGAACATCGGGATTGGATACAATGGGGGAGCCCACCGGCTCATCGCTTAAGATGATACTGCAGTTGGCGGTGCCGCCGCGCATTTCGGGGCCGTAGGAAGGCAGCCAGCTGACTTCCTTTTCCTCCATCAAGCCTTTATAGGCGATGAATTTACCGGCAAAGAGCACGCCCTGGCCGCCAAAGCCTGCAATCAGAAGTTGAGTTGTCATAATTATTCGTCCTCCTTCTTGGCAGCGCTTCTGTCCTTATACACACCCAAGGGGTAGTAGGGCAGCATATTTTCTTCCAGCCATTTGAGAGCATTGGAAGGAGTCATACCCCAGTTGGTGGGGCAGGTGGAAACCACTTCGATCAGCGAGAAGCCTTTGCCTTCGATCTGATTCTGGAACGCCTTTTTGATCGCCTTTTTGGCGGCCTTGACATTCTTAACGCTGTTGACAGCGACCCGCTCGATATATTCGGGGCCGTCCAGAGTGGAGAGCATTTCGCTGACCTTGACCGGATAGCCTGCGGTGGCGACATCTCTGCCATAAGGAGAGGTCTGGGTCACCTGACCGGGCAGGGAGGTGGGTGCCATCTGACCGCCGGTCATACCGTAGATCGCGTTATTGACGAAGATGATGGTGATGTTCTCGTTGCGGGTGGCGGAGTGCACAGTCTCTGCCATACCGATGGATGCCAGGTCGCCGTCGCCTTGGTATGTAAAGATGACGTTCTCGGGCATACAACGCTTTAAGCCGGTCGCCACTGCGGGAGCGCGTCCGTGGGCGGCTTCCACCATATCGCAAGCAAAATAATTATAAGCCATAACCGCGCAGCCAACCGGCGCAACGCCGACTGCCTTGCCTGTCACGCCCAGCTCGTCCAGAGCCTCTGCCACCAAGCGGTGGATGATGCCGTGGGTACAGCCGGGGCAATAATGGAAGGGTGCATCGGTTAATGCCTTGGGTTTTTCAAATACAACCATTATTGATTCTCCTTTGCAAGTTTTTCAATCGATTCCAGCACCTGCTCGGGCGAAGGAATCATACCGCCGGTGCGGCAGCAAAGCTCTACCGGCTTTTGGCAAGCGGTAGCCAGCTTGATATCTTCGATCATCTGACCCATTGAAAGCTCCACCGAAAGGAAGCCCTTGACCTGATCGGCAGCCTCTGCCAAAACCTTCTTGGGGAAGGGCCAAAGGGTGATGGGGCGGATGAGACCGACCTTCAAGCCTTGCTTGCGGGCGGCAACCACCGCGTTTTTGGCAACGCGGGCGGCGATACCGAAGGCGACAACGCAGTATTCTGCATCTTCCATCATAAAGGATTCGCTCATCGCTTCCTTTTCCTCGATTTCAGCATACCGCTCAAACCGCTCGAAGTTGGTCTTTTCCAAAAGTTCGGGATCGAGATAAAGAGAATTGATAATATTGTGGGTCCGTTTGCCCTCGGTGCCGCGCACCGCCCAGGGTTTTTCCACCTCTGCGGGCGGGGTGTCGGGCAGTTCCACCGGCTCCATCATCTGACCCATGGTACCGTCGGCCAACAGCATGGTGGGCATACGGTACTTGTCGGCAAGATCAAAGGCCTTGATGGTAAGATCCGCCATTTCCTGCACCGATGCAGGGGCTAAAACGATCAGGTGATAATCGCCGTGACCTCCGCCCTTGGTGGCTTGGAAATAATCCGATTGGGAGGGCTGAATACCGCCCAGGCCGGGGCCGCCGCGCTGAACGTTGACGATCAAAGCGGGCAGATCGGCACCGGCGATATAGGAGATCCCCTCCTGCTTTAAGGAAACACCGGGGGAGGAAGAAGAGGTCATAACGCGGAAGCCGGCACCGGCCACGCCGTAGACCATATTGATGGCGGATACTTCGCTTTCGGCCTGCAGGAAGGTGCCGCCGATCTTGGGCATCCGCTTTGCCATATAAGCGGCAATTTCGGTTTGGGGGGTGATGGGATAGCCGAAGTAATGGCGGCAGCCTGCCTTGATGGCGGCTTCGGCGATGGCTTCGTTACCCTTCATAAGTACTTTTTCTGCCATGATTTTTACCTCACTTCTCTACAGTGATGACGCAATCGGGGCACATCGTTGCGCAGAAGGCGCAAGCGATGCATTTTTCCTGATCGGTGATCTCCGCAGGGGAATGTCCTTTCGCATTGATTTTGTCTTTCGCTATCGCGATGATCTTTTTGGGGCAAGCATCGACGCAAAGTCCGCAGCCCTTGCAAAGATCTTCGTTGAATGTAACCTTTGCCATTGGTTTACTCTCCTTTATTCGTAGTATTTATCCTGCAGCGTCAAGGGCAGAAGATGCTCGGCGTGAATATCATCGCAGAGATCGGCTCTCGCCGCTGTATAAAGAATCGGCAGGCCCGATAGGGCAGCCAATTGATTTGCTTTTTCAAAGCAGGCCTCCACCGCATTGGCATCGGTGGCATTGCCTAAATTGGAATTATGGATGATGGCGGTAAAGGGGATGCCTGCCGCCTGCTCGATCTCCCGCATTACCTCCAGCGCATCCTGCGGGGTGGGGGTTAAGGGGCGGTAGAAATTGGCGACATAACACATTTCATAATCGTTTTCTTCCAGAATCGCGGGGGCATACCGCCCCAGCGCATAAGCGCCGCGGTCGTCGCCGCCGATATCCATAATAGCGATGGAATCCTTCTGCTGCACCAAGCCGTAGACTTCGGCGGGCAGGGCGGGCAGATCCACATTGGTATTGGCAAAGGCGGGGGAGATCAAGGGGATCCCCGCCTGCGCCAGCGCATCAGCACTGTCCTTGGTGCGGAAATAGGGGTTGACAATGTCCAGATCCGCGATCCGCACTTGATGCCCCTCCGCTTTCAGTTTTAATGCCAAATTGACGGCGATGTTGGTCTTGCCGCTGCCGTAGTGACCCGCCAATAGATAGATCCGCTTAGCAGACCGGTTCGATCCAGCCATGGGTATCATCCTTCTTGCCCCATTGGATACCGGTCAGGTTATCGTAGAGCTTTTGGGTCAGTTCGCCGATCTTATTATCGGAAACGGTATATTCCTTGCCTTTATAGAAGAGGTTGCCGATGGGGGAGACCACCGCGGCGGTGCCGGTACCCCAGGCTTCTTCCAATTCGCCGTTCTCCACCGCGGCAAACAGTTCGTCGACGCTGAAGAGCCGCTCTTCCACTTCATAACCCCAATCCTTCAGCAATTCCACGCAGGATTTGCGGGTGATACCGGGGAGCACCGAGCCGGTCAGAGCGGGGGTGATGATCTTGCCGTTGATCTTGAACATCACATTCATCGCGCCGACTTCTTCGATGTATTTACGGTCCACACCGTCCAGCCAAAGAACCTGGGTATAGCCGTTGCGCTCGGCGCGTTCGCCTGCGCGCAGGGAAGCGGCATAGTTGCCGCCGCACTTGGCATAGCCGGTACCGCCGCGCACCGCGCGGACATCTTCCGATTCGATGGCGATCTTGACAGGGTTCAGGCCTTCGGCATAATAAGCGCCGACCGGGCTGCAGATGATGGCGAAGGTGGCGTTCTTTACTGCGTGAACACCCAGATGGGGTCGTTACCGAAGAGGTAGGGGCGGATATAAAGGGAGGTTCCTTCGGAATGGGGAACCCAATCCTTTTCCAGCTCGACCAAAGTTTTGATAATGTCCAGGCACCCTTCCTCGTCCAGCTCGGGCAGGCAAAGACGCTCGGCACTGTTATTGAGGCGGCGCACATTTTCCATCGGGCGGAAGAGTTGGATCTTGCCCTCGGCGGTGCGATAGGCCTTCATCCCTTCAAAAACCTCTGCGCCGTAGTGCAGAACGGTGGAGGCGGGATGGATGGGCAGGGGGCCGAAGGGAACGATGCGGGCATCGGTCCAGCCGCTCTCCACGTTATAGTCCATCAGGAACATATGGTCGGTAAAGATACGGCCAAAGCCCAGCTTGGATTCATCCTCGGGCTTTGCTTTGGGGGTTTGAGTTAAAGTTACTTTGATATCGTATTTCATTGTAAATTCTCCTTTAACAATGTTGATTACAGTTTATTGCGTTGGATCTTGCCGCTGACCGTCTTGGGCAGGGAGTCGCGGAAGACGACGATGCGGGGATATTTATAAGGCGCGGTGCGCTGTTTGACATAGTCTTGGATCTCTTTCTTCAGCGCATCGGTGGGTTCGGTGCCGTTCACCAGAACGATGCTGGCTTTGACCACCTGCCCGCGTACTTCGTCCGGCTCGGCGGAAACGCCGCATTCCAGAACATAGGGCAGTTCCATAATGACGTTTTCGATCTCGAAGGGTCCGATGCGATAGCCCGAAGACTTGATGACATCGTCCACCCGACCGACATACCAGAAATAGCCGTCCTCATCCCGCCAGGCGGTGTCGCCGGTGTGATAGAAGCCGTCGTGGTAACATTCGGCGGTCTTTTCTTCGTCTTTATAGTAGCCCTTGAATAAGCCGCAGGGGGCGCCGTTTGCCACATTGATACAGATCTCGCCCACTTCGCCGACCGGCACATCCTTGCCCTCGGCATCCAGCAGGTGAATATCATAAAGGGGAACCGGCTTACCCATCGAACCCAGGCGGGCTTTGGTGCCTGCCAGATTGGCAAGGGCGACGGTGGTCTCGGTCTGACCGAAGCCTTCCATAATTTGCAGGCCGGTCGCCTTCTCGAATTGACGGAAGACCTCGGGGTTCAAGGCTTCGCCTGCGGTGGTCATATGCTCGATGGAGGAAAGATCGTATTTGGAAAGATCCTGCTTGATCATCATCCGCAGCATCGTCGGCGGTGCGCAGAAGGTGGTGATATGGTGCTTGGCAAACATCGGCAGGATCTCATCGGCATCAAACCGATCGAAATCATAGACGAATAAGCCTGCCTCGCAGAGCCATTGACCGTAGATCTTACCCCAGGCGGCTTTCGCCCAGCCGGTATCGGAGATGGTCAGATGCAGACCGTCGGGATTGACGCAATGCCAATATTTGGCGGTGATCAAATGCCCCAAGGGGTATTTATAACTGTGCATGGCGATCTTGGGATTGCCGGTGGTACCCGAAGTGAAGTACATCAGCATCGGATCGTCGCCGCAGGGCGCATCCTCGCTCCGAACAAACTTGCGGGTATAGAAACTATATTCATCGTCAAAGCTGCGCCAGCCCTCGCGGGAGCCGTTGACGATCAGCTTATGCTCTAAGGTGGGGCAATGGGCGGCCGCCTTATCGACCTCCACCGCCACGTTATCGTCGGCGGTGCAGACCACCATCTTGACCCCCGCTTTATTGATGCGGTATTCCAGATCGTGCTCTTTTAATTGGTTGGTGGCGGGGATAGCAACCGCGCCCAGCTTATGCAACGCCAGCATGGTAAACCAGAACTGATAATGCCGTTTTAAGACTAAAAGGACCTTGTCGCCTTTTTTGATGCCTAAGGATTTAAAGTAGTTGGCGGTCTGGGAGGAGGCGTGCTTCATATCTCGGAAGGTGAAGCGGCGCTCGGTGCCGTCTTTGGAAATATGCAGCATCGCCAACTTATCGGGGTGGGTCCTGCCCATCCGATCGATGACATCGAAGGCGAAGTTGAAATGATCTTCGTTCTTAAAGGAGATGGCTTTGAGGGAACCGTCGGCATCCTCGTCCAACTTAACGAAATCCTGCCAGATCCACTTGCGCTCTTCTTCCTTTTTCTTGGGCGCGGCGATGAAATCGCGGGTCTGCCCTGCGTGCACCAGCTTGGTGATGGGCTCGCTGGCAGGGTTTAAAACGATGGCATAGAAGATACAGTCTTGATTCTCCACCGCGATCATACCGTGGGGAACGGAGGAATCGTAGTAGATACTGTCCCCTTCGTGCAGAACTTCGATATGGTCGCCCACCTGCACCTTCAAGGCACCCTTGACGACGATATCACATTCCTGCCCTTCGTGGGTGGTCAGTTCGATCTCGGTGTTCTCCGCATTTTCGGTATAGTCCGAAACAACGTAGAGGGGTTCGGCAATACGGTTTTTGAAGGCGGAGGCCAGATTATAGTAGGTCATTCCGTGCGCCTTTTGGATCTCTTGCCCTTCGCCCTTGCGGGTGACGGTATAGCCGGCAAGACGGGGGCTGGTACCTTCAATAATGTCGGTAACATCCACGTTCAACGCCAGCGCGCAGCGATAAAGGAAGGCGAAGTTCAGATCCTGCTCGCCCGCTTCGCAGCGCAGATATTCCTCTTCGGTCACGCCGGTTTTCAGCGCCATTTCGGCAGGGGAGAGATCGATGATCTCCCTTAGCGTTTTGATACGCTGCGCCATTTCCTGAATTTTAAATTCAAGTCCGGTTTTCATAGATGATTTTTCTCCTTTTCCCGGCGGGATATTTTGCAAATTTTCGCAAAAATAGCCCGCCTCAAAGATATGATTTCTTTGAGACGAGCTATAATTTTAAAAATCATATCCCGCGGTACCACTCAAATTGCATCCAAAGGATGCCCCTCAGGCTCCATTAAGCCTTATGCTTTTACGCAGCAATACGGAAAGGTTCTACTCGGAACATACCGTTCCTTTCTTCCTTTCGGCTCGGAAGCTACAAACATCAAGGTCTTTCCGTTGCGGCTCGCACCGACCGCCGCATCTCTTTTTTGGAAAGGGATCGTTGATATCCTTCTTCGTCAACGCCTTTTTTATTGATAATAAAGGGATTATATCACATCTTAAATAAATTTGTCAATATATTAAATAATATTATTTATTATATATATTAAAGTTTGTTTCTTTGAATCTTGCCGCTGATGGTCTTGGGCAGTTCGTCCTTAAAGACCACCACGCGGGGATATTTATAGGGCGCGGTATGGGACTTGACATAGTTCTGGATCTCTTTTTTGAGTTCCTCGGTGCCTTCGGTACCGGGGGTCAGAACGATGCTGGCTTTGACCACCTGCCCGCGGATCTCGTCGGGCGCGGCGGAAACACCGCACTCCAGAACATAGGGCAGTTCCATAATGACGCTTTCGATCTCAAAGGGCCCGATGCGATAGCCGGAGGATTTGATGACATCGTCGATGCGGCTGACGTACCAGAAATAGCCGTCCTCATCCCGCCAGGCGGTATCGCCGGTATGGAAGAGGCCGTCGTGCCAGGCGGCGTCGGTCTTTTCCTGATCGCGATAGTATTGGCGGAATAAGCCGCAGGGGACCTTTTTATCGGTATGGATGACGATCTCGCCGGTCTCACCGTCGGGGACAGGGTTGCCGTCCGGATCGACGACATCCACATCAAATTGGGGAGAAGCCTTACCCATCGAACCGATCTTGGGGGTAGTGCCGTAGAGGTTGCCGATCGCCAAGGTGGTTTCGGTTTGACCGAAGCCTTCCATAATCTCCAGACCGGTGGCATCCAAGAATTGCTTGAACACTTCGGGGTTCAACGCTTCGCCGGCGGTGGTCATATGGTGGATGGACGAGAGATCGTATTTGGAAAGATCGCTCTTGACCAAAAGGCGGAGCATGGTCGGCGGTGCGCAGAAGGTGGTGATGTTGTATTTGGCGAACATCGGCAGGATCTCATCGGCATCGAACCGATCGAAATCATAGACAAAGACTGCCCCTTCGCAGAGCCATTGCCCATAGAGTTTACCCCAGAGGGATTTGCCCCAGCCGGTATCGGAGATGGTCAGATGCAAGCCGTCCCGCTCGCAGCAATGCCAATATTTGGCGGTAACGAAATGACCCAGCCCGTAGGTATGGCTATGCGCCGCCATCTTGGGATTGCCGGTGGTGCCGGAGGTGAAGAACATCAAAGCGATCTCATCGCCGCCGGGGGTCTCTTCGGTGCGCTCGTATTTGCCCGAAAAACGTTGATATTCAGTGTTAAAATCGTGCCAGCCCTCCTTGGGGTTGCCCACAATGATCAGCCGCTCCACGCTTTCGCAGTTTTTGGCGGCGGCCTCGGCGATATCCGCCGTATCACCGTCGGAGGTGCAGATCAGCGCCTTGACACCGGCGGCATTGAAGCGATATTCAAAATCGTGTTGCTTGAGCTGATTGGTGGCGGGGATGGCGATGGCACCCAGCTTATGCAGCGCGATCATCGCAAACCAGAATTGATAGTGCCGTTTTAAGACCAGCATGACACGGTCGCCCTTTTGGATGCCCAAGGAAGCAAAATAGTTGGCGCATTGGTTGGAGGCGCGCTTGATATCCTTGAAGGTAAAGCGGCGCTCGTTTTTGTTTACATCCAGATGCAGCATCGCCAATTTGTCGGGGTATTTTTCGGCGATCTCATCCACAATGTCAAAGCCGTAGTTGAACTTCTCGGTGTCGACAAAATCGATCTTTTGCAATCTGCCTTGCGCGTCCTCTTCGGTCCGAACGAATTTTTCGCAGATGAGCTGCTCGGAGCGGCGGGCGGTGACAATGCTCTTGCGTACCGTGGTTTCCTTGGTCTCTTCTCCGGGCAGAACCACCGCCAAAAAGGAGCAGGGTGCTCCGTCCACCGCGATCATCCCGTGGGGGGTGGAGGAATTATAGTAGATACTGTCGCCTTCGGTCAAAACCTCGGTATTTTCGCCGACCTGCACCTTTAAGGAACCCGAAAGGATCAGGTCGAATTCCTGACCGCTATGGGTGGTAAGGTGGATGGGTTTGTTCTGCTGAGCGGGATCGTAGTCGTATTTGACGAAATAGGGCTCGGCGATCTTATCGCGGAACATCGGTGCTAAGTTGCGGATGTCGATGCCGTCCTCCTGCGCGGTGGTCTGGCCGTGCCCCTTGCGGGTGACGGTATAGCCGGAAAGGCGGGCGGAATGACCCTCCAAAAGCTGGGTCAGTTCCAGATCAAACGCCAACGCGCATTTATGAATAAAGGTAAAGGGAATATCTGCCTGCGCGTTCTCGTAAATCAAATATTGCTCTCGGGATACTTCGGTCTTTTGAGCCATCTCGCCCACAGACCAACCCATAATATCCCGCATCTCCTTAATACGTGCGGCGATCTCCGATAAGCGAAGCATAGAAGTGTTGGTTTCCATTTTCTTTGTTCTCCTTTACTAAATGATTTGATAAAATGAAAAAACTCGTCTCAAAGAAATTCTTTGAGACGAGTTTGAATAAACAATACCCGCGGTACCACTCAAATTGCATCCAAAGGATGCCACTCAGGCTCCATCAAGCCGTATGCATTCACGCAGCATTCACGAAAGGTGCCTACTCATCGCCTTTAAGGCGGTTTTGGGGCCTTCAGCTCGGAAGGGATGGGAACTTCGGTCGCCTTTTATCGGGATCACACCACCCCCGACTCTCTGGGAAAACGCTTGCCGATTCCGTCTTCGTCATCGCTTTTATATTATGAAGTTTGAAAAAATTTTAGCACCGCAAAACGCATTTGTCAATACTTTTTTTGAAAAAATATTTGCAGGCTCCGCTTGAGAGCGTTCGATTAGTTTTTCAAGCCCAACCGCTCAATGGACTCTTCTCTCATTTTATACTTGAGGATCTTACCTGCGGCGTTCATCGGGAAGGTCTTGGTGAAGATGAAATAGCGGGGGACCTTATGCATCGCCATATGGGAGGCACCGTAGGCGCGCATCTCTTCTTCGGAAGAGTCCTCCCCTTCGTGCAGAATGATCCAGGCGCAACATTCTTCGCCGTAGCGTTGGTCGGGTACGCCCACCACCTGCACATCGCGGACTTTCTTATGGGTAAGATAAAATTCCTCGATCTCGCGGGGATAAAGGTTTTCGCCGCCGCGGATGATCATATCCTTCAAGCGGCCGGTGATCTTATAATAGCCGTCGGGGGTGCGGCAGGCGATATCGCCGCTATGCAGCCAGCCTTCGGCATCGATGGCCTCGGCGGTGGCTTTGGGCATCTTATAATAGCCCTTCATAATGTTGAACCCGCGGGCGACAAATTCGCCGTTTTCGCCGTCGGGCAGTTCGTCGCCGGTCTCGGGGTCGATGATCTTACATTCCACCCCCGGGAAGGCGGAACCGACGGTTTCCACGCGGTGATCGATATCTTCATTGACCTCGCCCATGGTGCAGCCGGGGGACGCCTCGGTCTGACCGTAGACGCTGATGATCTCCCGCATATTCATCTCCTCGGCGGCGCGGCGCATCAGGTCGGCAGGGCAGTTGGCACCCGCCATAATGCCGGTACGCATATGGGAGAAATCGGTCTTGGCAAAGTCCTCATGGTTAAACATCGCGATGAACATGGTGGGAACACCGTTGAAGCAGGTGATCTTTTCATCGTTGATGCAGGCCAGCGAGGATTTGGGGGAGAAATAAGGCATGGGGCAGATGGTGCCGCCGTGGGTCATCAGGTTGGTCATCGAGAGCACCATCCCGAAGCAATGGAACATCGGTACCTGGATCATCATCCGATCGGCGGTGGAGATATCCATCCGATCGCCGATGGTCTTGCCGTTGTTGACGATGTTGCGATGGGTCAGCATAACCCCCTTGGGGAAGCCGGTGGTACCCGAAGTGTATTGCATATTGCAGACATCGTCGGGTTTGACCAACGCCGCCAGCCGCCGCACTTCTTCCCGGGGAACGCGGTCGGAGCGGTCCATAAACTCGTTCCATTCCAAGGCACCCTCCATCTCAAAACCGACGGTGATGACATTGCGCAGGAAGGGCAGATTTTTGGAATAGAGCGGCTCGCCCGCCTTGGTATTCTTCAGTTCGGGGCAAAGTTCTTCGATGATGGCTTTATAATCGGAATCGCGGTTGTTTTCCACCATCACCAGCGTATGGGTATCGGATTGGCGGAAGAGATATTCCGCTTCGTGGATCTTATAGGCGGTGTTGACGGTAACCAGAACCGCGCCGATCTTGACGGTCGCCCAGAAGGTGATAAACCATTGGGGAATGTTGGTCGCCCAGATGGAAACGTGGTGACCGGGCTTGACGCCCAAAGAGATTAATGCCGCCGCCGCTTTATCCACATCGTCGCGGAATTGGGCATAGGTGCGGGTATAATCCAAAGTGGTGTATTTAAAAGCATATTGGTCGGGGTAGCGGGCGACCATCTCGTCCAGAACCTGGGAGAAGGTAATATCCAAAACCTCGTATTTTTTCCAAGGAAATGTTCCGCTCTTATCGCGGTTATAAAAGATCTCCCGCGGTTTTTCGGCGGTGGGCAGTTTGCCGGAAATGAAGCTGACAAAATGGGTCAGAACGATATCGGGATCGGTGATCTCCTCGTTCCAATCCGCCGCTAAATATCCCTCGTAATTTAAAGAGCGCAGAGCGTTCATAAATTCGGTCAAAGGCAGGTCGCCTTCGCCCAGAAGGACGTCCTTGCCGCCCTTGCGGTCGCCGATGCGGACATAGTTGATATAAGCACCCAAATTCTGAATGGTGGTATCGGCATCCTCCCGCGCATCAAAATAGGTGGCGCGGATGTTCCAGCAGGCACCCACATTGGCAGAGCCGAAAAGACCGATGGTCTCCAAGACTTTTTTGGTCTCGGCATAGGCTCCGACCGTCTCGATCAGCAGCATCACACCCCGCTGCTCCGCCTTTGCAATGGCGGGGGCGCAGACAGTTTTCAAGGTTTCGTCATCGATTGCGCCGATGCGCACCACCGTGCCGACCGCGCCTGCGCGGGCGGCTAAACTGACGCATTTTTGGATGCTTTCGGGGTTGGTATCTGCGGTAATTTCCTCGGGATAGGTCAAGACCGAAACGCCGATGTGCCGATTGATCAGCTTGCGCTTGGCGGCGGCGCTCATTGCCGAATTCAAGATACTGTCGGCATGGGCTTCCCGCTCCGCTAAGGGGTTATCGATCTCAAAGCCGTCGAAGCCGTATTCCGCGGTGAGATTGCAAAGGCGGATATAGCTTTCGGCAGGGACATATTTGGTTGAAAAAGCTAATTTCATTTTGTCACCTTTTAACCTTCATAAACAATCTTATTCAAAGCATTGACATAGGCACGGATGCAGGCACCGATGATATCGGTGGAAACACCGTTGCCGGAATAGAGCTTGCCGTTGGCGCGCAGGCGAATGAGGGCAGAGCCCACCGCTTCGCGGCCGTTGGTGACCGCCTGAACCTGAAAATCGTCCAGCTCGTAATGATGGCCGACGATCTGCTCAATGGCGTGGAAAGCGGCATCGATGGGGCCGTCGCCGGTGGAAACGCCGGTGAACTGTTCGCCGTCTTTCTCCAGGGTGAGGTTGGCGGTGGCGGTGATGATATTGCCGCTGTTGACCACATAGTTGACCACATGGAAGGTGGAGGGCACCTGCATCGCGGCGGAGGCAATGATGGCCTCCAATTCCCGCGCACCGATGGTCTCTTTTTTGGCAATGACCCGCTTGAATTCTTCGTAGATCTTGCCGTTATCTTCGTCGGAGAGATCGTAGCCCAGCTCTTTGACCGCGGTGCTGATCTCGGCTAAGGTGCAGGATTCGTCCAGCATTGCGCCCGCTTCGGTCTCTTGCAGGGCAGGGGCTTCGACTGCGGAGGTGCTGCCTGCAAGAATATTGCCGATCAGATTATGGATAGCGGTATGGTCCAAAGCCACGGTGGCATCCAGCGCATCCTTTTTGGCGCGGAAGATATCCGCCAAGGTATCGGCGCGCAGATGGTCGGCGGAAGCGGCGGTCTTGATGCCCGCCGCACCTGCGTTGATGGCGGCAATGGCGGAGGCCGCCGCCATCGAAAGGGCATCGTTGGGTTGAATATAGATCGCCAGATCGCAAGCGGCTTTCAGCTCGCCGATCAGCTTGGTATAATCTTCGGGGAAGAAGATGCCGCTATCGTCGCAGAGGGTGATAGCGGTGGCACCGTTCTCAGCTGCCACCTTGCAGCATGCGGCAATAAAGCCTTCTTCGGCGCGGGTGGCATCCTTGGCGACCAATTCGACATTGGGGCAGAGTGCCTTGGCTTTTTGGCAAAGATCCGCCAGCTTTTCCAGCATCTTGGGTGCCTTTAAATGATAGGTATATTCCATCTGCACGGTAGAAGTCGGCAGAACGATCTGGAGAATGGGGTTTAAAGTATCCTTGACGCAATCCCAAGCCGCCGCGGGATGCTCCCCGCAATCGATGGCGACGGAAGCGTTTTTCATTGCCGCGGCAATGGTGCGGCAGATGACCGCATCTTCCTTTTCGTGTACCAGCGCGGGAAGCTCGATCGCATCCACCCCTGCGGCATCCAGCCATTGGGCAATATTTAACTTCTCCCTAAAGGAAAGGGCGTTTTTGGCTTCGGCGCAGGCGCGCAAAGTCGCATCGGAAACAATGATTTTCTTCATATCTTCAGATCCTTTCGAATGAAATAACAAAATAAAATCCCGCAAAGAGATTTTTCTCTTTGCGGGATGATCAAAAACAAAAATGACCACGGTACCACCCGGCATTGCTCCCGAAAAGGAAGCCACTCAGCAGGCTCTATCAAGCCCTTGGTCTGTTACGGGACCGCCCGAGGTTTCTTACTTAGGTTTTCGGAAACCCTGCTCCGATAGGAGACCGCGCCTGCTCTGCCCACCGCCTCGCACCCACCGGCGGCTCTCTGAAGGATCAGATCTGCAAACGCTTAATATCATCATAGCATTTGTAAATTAAGATTAATTTTAAACGAAGAAAAAAGGATTGTCAACCTTTTTTTAAAATTTTCTCGGCATTTTTATAGGCAATTTTTTCTTTATCGCTATCCTTTAAAGGCAGTTGCATAAAAAACGCCGCTTCCTCCGCAGGGTCCCAGATGGGGAAATCACTGCCGAAAAGCACCCGATCGGCGCCATAGGCATCGATATAATGCAAAAACTGCTCCGTACTCATCATCTGGCGGGAGCTGGAAAGATCCACCCAGCAATTTTTGGGGCCCAGCAAAGCCACCGCCTCATCAAAGACACTCCAGCCGCCGAAATGGGGCGCAATGACCTCTAAGCGAGGGAAGAGGTCCATCACCCGCTTTAGGCGGCGGGGATGGGAATAATCATAGCGGTGATCGCCGGTATGGGTGATCAGCGGCAGCTTGCCCTGCATATAGTCGTAGACCGGGAGCAAGCGTTCGTCATCAATATTGAAAAGTTGGGTATCGGGATGGAGCTTGATGCCGTGCAGCCCTGCGCGGAAGATAAATTCCGCCTCCTCCATCAGCCCGTCCATCGCGGCGTGGACGGTGCCAAAGCCGTGGAACTCTTGATGGGCGGATGCTTCGTGGATGATATTTTCATTGATCTTTCGCACCTGGTCGGGGTGGAGAGCCACCGGCAGAACGGCAAATTCGGCGATACCGCCCGCCTTGCCCCGCTCCAGCAGGACCTGCGCCGAGCCGTGAAATCCGCCCTCGCCGAATTCATAGAATTTGCGAATGGCGGCGGTCGCCTTATCGGCGATGGCATCGGGATAGATATGGGTATGGAAATCGATTATTTTCATAGGGTTCACCTTCTTTATTTTTAAACTTTACCACCGAAAAAACTACTTGTCAACCCGAAGAATAAAAAATAGCGCAATCTTCAAAATGAAGACTGCGCTATTTTTGCGTTATTTATTCATTCATTTATTTTTGGTCAAAGTTTTGATGACAAACAAAGTGCCGATGGTCAGAATCAAAGAGAAGCCCAGAACGATATAAACATTCTGAACGAATCCTGCCAGCAGGTAACCGACCAGGGAGATGCCCGCCACTGTCAGCGCGTAGGGCAGCTGGGTGGAGACGTGGTTGATGTGGTTACACTGCGCACCCGCCGAACTCATAATGGTGGTATCGGAGATGGGGGAGCAATGGTCGCCGCAGACCGCACCGGCCAAGCAGGCAGACATCCCGATGACACCCAAGGTGCTGCCGACAGGGAACACCGAGAGAACGATGGGGATCAGAATACCGAAGGTACCCCAGGAAGTACCGGTGGAGAAGGCGATGCCGCAAGCCGCCAGGAAGATGATGGCGGGCAGGAAGCTTTGCAGGGCGCTTGCGCCTGCCAAAGCGCTGTTGACAAAAGCATCGGAATCCAGCAGACCGGTCATATTTTTCAAGGCGGTTGCCATGGTGAGGATCAAAATGGCGGGAACCATCGCAATGAAGCCCTTGGGAACGCAAGCCATCGCATCCTTAAAGGAGATCAGGCGGCGGCCGACGAAATAGATGATGGTGAGGATCAGCGCGATCAAGCCGCCCCAGGGCAGGCCGACGGTGGCGTCAGTATTGGAGAAGGCATCGATGAAGTTCAGGGATGCATCATAGTTTGCCGATGCAAAGACCCATTCTTCGCCCATGCAACGACCCACATAGAACAGCGCGAATACGCAGATGCCGATCAGCAGAACGATGGGAATGATCAGATCGAAGACCTTGGCCTTGGGAGAGCCTTCCTCCAACTCTTCGGCATCGCCGATATGCTCACCGGTGGTGAAAAGATCGCCGTTATCGGCGTTCATTTCGTGCAGTTTCATCGGGCCGAAATCGAATTTCATCAAGGTGATGGCGATGATGAAAACAAAGGTCATCAAAGAATACAGGTTATAGGGGATCGCTTCAACAAAGAGACCGATACCCTCGCCGTCGGGTGCATAGGATGCGACCGCGGCCGCCCAGGAAGAGATGGGCGCGATCATGCAGACCGGCGCGGCGGTGGCGTCGATAATATACGCCAGCTTGGAGCGGGAGATCTTCGCCTTATCGGTCACCGGACGCATCACCGCACCGACCGTCAGGCAGTTGAAATAGTCGTCGATAAAGATCAGAACGCCGAAGGCAAAGGTTGCCAGCGCGGCGCCGACCTTGGTCTTGACGTGCTTTGCCGCCCAGTTGCCGAAGGCGCGGGAGCCACCCGCTTTGTTCAGCAGGGCAACGATGATGCCCAAAAATACCAAAAAGGCAAAGATGCCTGCGGTGCCGGAGACGGCATCGATAAAGCCGGTGGTGGTCACCGAATCAATGGTATGGATGGGGTTAAAACCGGTGGCCAGCAGACCACCCATCAGAATGCCCACAAACAAAGAAGAATACACTTCCTTGGTGATGAGCGCCAAGCCGATCGCGACCACCGGTGGGAACAGGGACCAAAGCGTACCTGCCGGAGCGGTGATGGAACCGGTAAATGCGCAAAGGATGCCGAACGCAACGATGAACGCAAGGATCAGCAGCTTGGGGAGCAACTTTTTAAATTGCATAAGAATTTCCTCCTATATAAAATAATGTACAAAATAAAAAAACCTGCAAAAGATCGACTCTTTTGCAGGAAATTTCCTCAAAAAGACGGCACTCCGTGATGATCCATCACGACAGTTCGGTGCATATTCTGCGCCGACCCAGCAATTTTGATTTGGGGAATGAAAATTGCTTCGGCAATATTCCCTTTCGCGCTCTTAATTTTGACCCCTGAAAGAGCGGTACTGATGAATATTGCGCCTCCGATCTATGAACGAATGGTATCATAGATTATGATATTTGTCAACAAAAATCGAAGAATTCAGAGTTGATCGCTGCAAAAGCCGATGGCTTTGCCTAAAATGCGGATGTGATCCAATTCTTCGCCTACATAGATCAGCGGGGCATACCGCGGGTTTTCGGCGTTGAGGGAAAGCTTTTGCTCTTCGGGATAGTAATAGACCCGCTTCAAGGTGGCGGTATCGTCGATGATCACCGCGGCGATCTCGCCGTTTTCCACCGTCGGCTGGCGGCGGATAAAGACCAGATCTCCATCGGCGATTCTTGCTCCGATCATACTGTCGCCCTTGGCACGCAGGCAAAAATCCGCCTGCTCCGCACCGCCGAAGATACTCTCTTCTTGATGGGTGAAGATGGGTTCGCCGCAGGCGATCTCCCCTAAGACCTTGAGGGTCTTGGGCTTGGGGGTTCCGCCCAGCAGGGAATCGATATCGGTAGAAAAAAGTTCGGCAAAGGCGGTCAGCGCGGCAAAGCCCGGCTCCCGCTCCCCCCGTTCATACATATTGATGCTGCTTTTGGAAAGCCCCACCTTTTCGGCAAGGGCACTTTGGGAAAGCCCCTGCTCTGTTCTGAGTTGGCGCAGGCGTTTGGCAAATGTCATTGAAATCACCTCGTCCTAATTATACACAATATGTGCTCGATTGTCAAGATTGGGGATTGACAAATCAGGATACTGTTGGTATAATGAACACATAATGTGCTCAATGGTGCAAAGAGACCCTGCATTGTGGATGCCGACCGCAATCTGCTTGAGCGGGCGGCAGTAGGTTTTCTTTGTTTGAAACGGCGATCCTCCCAGGGCGAAAAACCGTGTTTTTTGCCACCCCGCCGCCGTTTGAAGAAATTTTTTCTTTTGGAGCATTTTTCGACAGCATCTTTGGAAATAAATTGCTATCATTTGAGCAAAAGGGGCGAAAAAACATCCGCCCCCACGGAAATTGAGGAGGAAATACATAGATGAAAGAGATGTTTGGAAAAATGACGATGGTGCTGCTGCAGGCAGACGAAGAAGCGGCGGCGCAAAATAAAGAGCGATTTGCCGCATTGGGTTTTGATGTGTTGGGCAGTTGCGGGAGCGGCACCGATGCGGTGCGGGTGCTTTGCGAGATGCAGCCCGATATCGTTCTGATGGATAGTTTTCTGCCCGGGCGCAGTGCGCAGGATATTCTGGAGGCATTAAAGGAAGTCAACTATCGGGAGGATGCTGTCTATGCGGTGCTCTCTCAGGTGCCCAACGACTATATGGCGCAAAGGGTAATGCAAGCGGGAGCCGATCTTTTTTTGGTGCCGCCCTTGGATTATCAGTTTATCCGCGATCGCTTTAAAGTCCTGCTGGATAAAAAGAAGGCGGGATTGGAGCCTATCGACGAAGGAAAATTCGAGCTGGAACGCTATGTGGCGGAGTTGATGCACGAAGTGGGCGTTCCCGCCCATATCCGCGGCTATGATTATATCCGCGATTCCATCCTGCTCTCGCTGGAGGATCGCAATATGCTTAAAGCCATCACCAAGGATCTCTACCCGACTGTTGCAAAAAAGAATAAAACCACCGCCTCCCGCGTGGAGCGTGCCATCCGCCACGCCATTGAGGTGGCGTGGGGGCGAGGGGATATCGACGTCATCAATGCAATCTTCGGCTTCACCGTCAAAAGTTCCAAGGGAAAGCCAACCAACGGAGAATTCATCTCGATGCTGACGGAACGCATCCGATTAGATCGCAAAATTGCGGTCTAATCGTATCCTAAACCGTTGAAATTGGGCGCTTTTCCGATTTTTCGGTCTCGACGTATCGACATACGCCTTCGCCCGAAGAAATCGAAAAATCATCCCAATTTGAACGGTTTTGAGTTTGTGTCATGTTGAAAAATCATTCCGCGGGTTGATTTTAAGATTAAAATCCATTATAATAATCTTAAAATGAAAGGTGGAAGATAAATGAATATATGGCACGATATTGATCCCAAGAGAATCACCCCCGATGATTTTGTGGCGGTGGTGGAGATCTCCAAGGGCAGTAAAAAGAAATACGAATTAGATAAGGAAACCGGCTTGATCATTCTGGACCGCGTTCTTTATACCTCGACCCATTATCCCGCCAACTACGGTTTTATTCCCCGCTCCTTCGGCGACGATAACGATCCTTTGGACGTTTTGGTGCTTTGCTCGGAGAGCTTGGAGCCGCTGACCTTGGTGCGGTGCTATCCCATCGGCTATATTTCGATGTTGGATGGGGATCGCCGCGATGAAAAGATCATTGCCATTCCTTTTGCCGATCCTACCTATAACCAATATAAAGATATTAAGGATCTGCCGCCGCACATCTTTGAAGAAATGTCCCATTTCTTCAAGGTCTATAAGGCACTGGAGAGCAAGGAAACGGTGGTAGACGAAGTCCATAGCGCAGAAGAAGCCAAAGAGGTTATTAAAACCGCTTTGGATTATTATGTGGAATCCTATTGCAGATAAAAAATAAAGGTCGCTGATGCGACCTTTATTTTTTTATGTTTTTTTTGAAGAGCGAAAGCCAAAATAGAAGAAGATGCTTTACAAACGTTATTTTTTCTTATATAATAAATTATTGAAGTTTTTAATGAGGGAGGACGAGAAATGCGATCTGCACGAATGCTTTTTGAATCGCTCTACGGCGATCTGCCGAAGGCAACCTTTATCTATGATGACGCAATGGCGCCGGTTTGGCAAAATGCCGCCGCCGACGCATTCGAAACTCCTGACGCTATAATCGAAGCCGAAGGGCGGCAAGCCCTGCGGCAGATGCGCGGAATGGCAGTCAGCAAGGGGGATGTTCTTTATTCCCTGATCCCTCAAGAAACGGAAGGCGGTCTTTATCTGGCGGTGCAGGCAGAGCGGGATCACCGGCAGGAGAAGCAGGCGACAATGCAGGTGCTGCGCAATGCTTCGGCAAAACTTAATGGCTATCTGAACCGTATCTACGGAACAGCGCAGCAGATCGGCTTAGACTCTCCCGCAGGGGCGCAACTCGGCAAGGAAGTGCAGCATATTTTGCGGATGAGCAACCATTTGTATCAATTGCTGGACCGCAGCGGGATCAAGGATTATGTTGTCCCCCTCCATGTGGGTGCTTATCTGGAAGAATTTGCGCGGGCGGTTGCCGAATTAAAGCCGGAATTCCGGATCAAGATCGAAGCAGTAGACCCCGAACTTTATCTGCAGGCAATGCCTGAAAATCTGGATTTGATGCTGGCGGCGATGGTCTCCAATGCCTATCGTTTCGGCAACGGAACGGTGATTTTCCGCGCCCAAAGAGAAGGGGAGATGGTCTGCATCGAGGTGCTGGACGATGGCGAGGGAGTCGCGGATGTTGAGCGGCTTTTCGAATGGGGCTATCGCACTGCCGATAAAAAAGGAGCGTTGGGCTTGGGCTTTAGCTTGGCGACCGCGCTGAAATTGGCGCAGTTGCAAGGCGGAACGATGGAATACCAACGCCTTGACGGGCTGACTTGCTTTAAACTCTTATTGCCGTTGGCCACCGTTCCGATCGGAACGCGGATGGCGGAATGGGTGTCCGAACCGATGGAGAACAGTTTATCTCAACTTCGCATCGAATTGAGCGACATTTTATAAAGGAGAACTTGGCAATGAAAGTATTGGTCAGCGGCGGCGCCGGTTATATCGGGACCCACACCGTTGTGGAACTGCTGAACGCAGGCTATGAAGTGGTTGTTTTTGATAATTTTTATAACAGTCACCCCAAGGCATTGGAGCGGGTGAAGGAGATCACCGGCAAGGATTTTAAATTCTATGAGGCCGATATGCTGGATGCGGCGGCGATGGATCGCATCTTTGAAGCCGAAAAGGTGGATGCGGTGATCCATTTTGCAGGACTCAAGGCGGTAGGAGAAAGCTGCGCAAAGCCGTGGCTTTATTATCATAACAATATTGTCGGAACCTTAAACATTCTGGCAAGTATGAAAAAATACGGGGTCAAGCGGTTTGTCTTTTCTTCGTCCGCTACCGTTTATGGCGATAGTAAGGTGGTTCCGGTTCAGGAAGATTTTCCCACCTCCGCCACCAATCCATACGGTCAGACCAAGCTGATGCAGGAAATTATGCTGACCGATATCGCCAAAGCCGAACCGGAGATGGCGATTACACTGCTAAGGTATTTCAATCCCGTCGGCGCGCACGAAAGCGGCAAGATCGGTGAAGATCCCCAGGGCGTCCCCAATAATCTGATGCCCTATATTGCGCAGGTCGCCATCGGCAAGCGGGAATTTCTATCGGTGTTCGGCGGAGATTATGATACTCCCGACGGTACCGGTGTCCGCGATTATATCCATGTGGTGGATCTGGCAAAGGGGCACCTTTGCGCCCTGAAAGGGCAGGAGGGCAAGACCGGTGTCTTTACGTATAATCTCGGCACCGGCGAAGGCTATAGCGTTTTGGATATGGTCCACGCTTTTGAAAAAGCCTGCGGCAAGGAACTCCCCCATAAGATCGTTGCCCGCCGCCCCGGCGATGTGGCAACCCTTTATGCAAAGCCCGATAAGGCAAGAGAAGAGATCGGCTTTGCGGCAGAGCGAACGCTCGAAGATATGTGTCGCGATACATGGAGATGGCAATCTTCAAATCCGAACGGTTACAACGAGTAAAACCGATGAAATGGGCGCCTTTTCCGAAACCTGCATCCCATTTGAACGACCGTGAGTATATTCGTAATTAAAGGAGCCCAAAAGGGCTCCTTTTTATTAAATTTTCCAAACCGATCAAATGGGATGGATTTTTCGTTGGGGCGCATCCTCGGCTATATAATGATATGCCGAGGTGCGGCACGACGGAAAAGGCGCCCATTTTATCGGTTTATTCCAAGTCGAAGTAGTCGAGGATGCCGTTGTATATTCCTCGCGCAAAGCCCATCGGATCGCTGACCATCTTCTGCACATCCTGCGCGTTGGAGATGAATGCCAATTCCACCAGCACCGCGGGCATCGCGGTCCTTCTTAAGACGTAAAGGGAGGGGTTGGTCTTGACCCCTAAATCTTGGGTGCCCATCCGCTCAACGATACCCTCCACAATCTCTTCCGCCAATTCGTAGGCTTCCCCTGCGGCGCGGAAGACATAGGCTTCGGTGCCATTGGCGGCGGGGTTGGTGGAGGCGTTGGCGTGGATGCTGATGAAATAATCGGCGGGCCATTCGTTGGCGATCCGCACCCGCTCCTGCAGGCTGGTCAGGTTGGAGGTGCCTAAGATCTCATCGGGGGTGTTGCGGGTCAGCCGCACCTCAAAATTGCCGTTTGCACGCAGTAATGTTGCCAATTCCTGCGCCACTGCATAGGTAATATCCTGCTCCCGATAGCCAAAGCCTTCGGCACCTGCATTGATCGTTTGGGGGTTATGCCCCGCATCGATGACGATTTTAATTGCCATAATAAAAATCACTCCTTCATATCAAAATATGCTTAAATTTACAATTTGTTCAACACAAATGGGAATTTTAGGTGTATCATAATAAATATAGAATGGAAAGGAGGCACCGCCTTGTTTGGATATATCGTTGCCAATACCGAGCAGATGAATGAACAGCAAACGCAGATCTATCGCGAATACTATTGCGGGCTTTGCCGCAGTCTGAAAAAGCAGTTTGGCAATTTCGGGCGGCTGACGCTGAACTATGATATGACCTTTATGGTTCTTCTTCTGGCAGACCTGCTGGATCCCGAAACCTCCTATAGTGAGGGGCGGTGCGTGGTCCATCCAAAAAAGAAGCGTCGGATGGCGCAAAACCGTGTGATTGATTACGGCGCGGCGATGAACATCCTGCTCGCCTACCATAATTTGATGGACGATTGGAAGGACGAGGGCAAGACCTCTGCCAAGGCGGCGGCTGACCGCTTGAAAAAATATATCCCTGCCATCGAAGAGCAGTACCCCCGCCAAGCCGAAGCGGTGCGCTCTGCGCTGGATGCGTTGAGCATCGAAGAGCAAAAAACGCCCAAGGATTTAGATACTGCCGCCAACCTTTCGGGGCAGATGCTGGGCGAACTGTTTGTATTCCAAAAGGATTTTTGGGCGGAGGACTGCCGCAATTTCGGGCAGGCGCTGGGGCGGTTCGTCTATTGGATGGATGCTTATCAGGACCTGGAAAAGGACCGCAAAAAAGGGCGGTATAACCCGATGGTGCTGATCGCCGACCAACCCGATTACGAGGCGCGGGTGGGCGAGATGCTCAAAGGTGCGCTGGGTGAATGTGCGCTGATCTTGGAGCGGCTGCCGCTGGTGGAGCATCTGGATATTTTGCGCAATGTCCTTTATTCCGGTGTCTGGACGAAATATAAAAAAGGAAACGAAAAATGATGAACGATCCCTATAGCGTTTTGGGGGTATCCCCAAGCGCGACCGACGATGAAGTCAAAAAAGCATATCGAAAGCTGGCAAAGCAATATCATCCCGATATTCATCCCGACCCTGCCTTCGCCGAAAAGAAGATGGCAGAGATCAATGCGGCCTACGATCAGGTTTTGAACCAACGCCAGGGTAAGACTGCAGGCGGCGCAGGCTACGGCGGGTATGGCGGCTATAACTACGGCGGCGGTCAGCAAGGCTCTACCCCCGAATATACAGCGGTGCGCCATTATCTCCATTACCGCCGCTACCGCGAAGCCTTTAATGTGCTCAATCGGATGCAGGACCGCAACGCCGAATGGTATTTTCTTTCGGCGTATGCCCATGCAGGGGTGGGCAATCGGGCGCAGGCGTTGGAGTTTGCCCGCAAGGCGGCGGCGATGGAACCGCAGAACGCCGAATATCAGCAATTGTTGCAGCAACTGCAGTATACCGGCACCGCCTATGAAAGCTACGGGCGGGGCTTTTCGATGCCCACCGGCGGGATGAATCCCATTTGTATGGGGCTTTGCTTGGCAAAAATGTGTTGCCCTTACTGCTAATGGTATATATTTGAAAGGAAGAGGAATAAAATGAAGTTTCGTATGTGGTTGGCGCGTGTAATGGCGGGCCGTTACGGTGTGGACCAACTCGGCAGAGCGTTGCTTTGGGTCTATTTGGGGTTGGCGATCGCCGCGTTGGTGGTTCGGCCGCTTTATTATGTTGCTTTGGCGCTGATGGTCTGGATGATGTTCCGCATCTTTTCCAGAAATATTTATAAGCGGCAGATGGAAAATCAAAAATATCTGCGTGTGATCGGTAAGATCAAAGGCTGGTTTCAGCTGCAGAAAAATAAATTCCGCGACCGCAAGACCCACCGCTATCGCACCTGCCCCTATTGCAAGGCAACGTTGCGTCTGCCCAATAAAAAGGGGAACCATACCGTTTGCTGCCCTAAATGCAACAAAGATTTCCAAGTGAAGATATAAAAAAATTCCCGATGCTCAGCATCGGGAATTTTTTATTTGATGAAGATATCCACACCCAGCGCGGTGACGATGGTGACGATGGCACCGGCAGTCAGCACCCCTGCGACAATGGCGGGGAAGGCTTTTTTCAGCCGCATATCCAGCATCGCCGCGATCAGCGCACCGGTCCAGGCACCGGTGCCCGGCAGCGGGATGGCAACAAAGATGAATAAGCCCCAAAAGGCACTTTTCTGCACCGTTTCGGATTTTCCTTGCGCCCGCGCTTCCAATTTATCCACCATGGAATTGAGCTTGGGCAGTTGGCGGCGGATCCAAGCAAAGATCCTTTTGATAAACATAATGATAAAGGGGACGGGGAGCAGGTTGCCGATCACCGCGATCGGGATGGCAATATAAAAAGGCAGCCCTGCGCCTACCGCGATGGGGATGGCGCCCCGCAGCTCGATGATGGGCACCATCGAGATCAGCAGCGTCATCAGCATCTGACCCCAAAGATTATTCCATAAAAAAGCGAACATTCTTTTTCTCCGTTCAATCGATTTGTCGATAAATATCATATCATATTTGCCGCATAAAGGCAAGGGATTTTGAAATGTCGGGATATAATTGTAAAAATTGGTTATATTAATAGGAAAAAAGGTGCGGAAATTGGTGAAACCGCCGTTGACATCGTTTGCCAAAGGTGATAAAATTATTTACAATGGGAAATATGGGATTTTTCAAAATTCCTTTTAGGTACAATGGTCAGAAAGGAGGAAGATCATAATGTTGAATGCCGCATTGATGGTTCCGGGCGAATATAATTTGGGCGTTGTCATTCTCTTGGGAATGGGCATCGTTTTCGCCGGCTTGATCTGCATCGTCATCCTGTGTGTATTGATGGGTAAGGTGGTACGTTTGTTGGAAAAGAAGGAGGCCCCTGCTGCTGTGTCTGCACCGGTCGCCGCTGCTCCTGCAACTGTCGCTGAAGCAATCCCCAATCGCTCAGAATTGGTTGCTGCCATCTCCTGCTGCTTGGCAGAAGAATTGGGAACCGATGTTTCCGCAATTCGTATCGTATCATTAAAAAAAGTTTGATCGTTTGATTTCAAATTCAGAAAGGAACATAAGAAAATGAAAATGTATAAGGTTAATGTTAACGGCACTGTTTATGAAGTATCCATCGAGGTTATGGACGGCGTACCCGCCGCTCCCGCTGCTCCTGTTGCTGCCCCCGCAGCCGCTCCCGCCGCTGCTGCCCCTGCTGCTCCCGCTCCCGCTGCGGCACCTGTTGCTGCACCCGCAGGCGGCGAGGCTGTTTGCGCGCCTATGCCCGGTACCATCCTGGCAGTCAATGTTTCCGCAGGCTCTACGGTCAAGAAGGGCGATGTTCTCTTCGTTCTGGAAGCGATGAAGATGGAAAACGAAATTATGGCCCCCTGCGACGGTACCGTTGCAGCCGTCAGCGCAACTCAAGGCGCTTCGGTTTCCACCGGCGACGTTCTCTGCACCATCGGTTAATTGATCAAAACAAGCGGAGGATCATAATAAAATGTTAGAAGCAATTATGAATTTTCTGCGGCAGACCGGCTTTATGATGTTTGGCGGCGATAATTGGAAATGCCTGATTATGATCGCCATCGCATTTGTTCTTTCTTATCTGGCGATCGTCAAGAAGTTTGAACCGTTGCTCCTTCTGCCCATTGCCTTTGGTATGTTGCTTACCAACCTGCCCGGTGCAGAGATGTTCCATGAGCAGCTTTTTGCCGGCGGCCACGTCAATTGGGATATGTTTGCCGGTGCAGACTATATCTTCTCCACCGACCTCAATTCCGAATATATCGCAATGTTTGGTGTTCTGCCTTCCGGGGATGTTTATGTCAGCAACTATATCATCGGCCATCTTTCCGGCATCACCTTGGATAGCGAAGCACTTTTCAATTCGGCCGGTCAGTTGGTCAATGCCAATAATGAAGTGTTGGCGGATTCTGCCCGCATCGTTTTGGATAGTGCCATGATCTCCATCAAGGATGGCGCGGTCTATTTCAGCGATGCGATGATCGCCTCTCAGGTGCATAGCATTTCTGCAGGTCTGCTGGATTATCTTTATCTCGGCGTCAAGTTGGGGATCTATCCCTGCTTGATCTTCTTGGGCGTCGGCGCCATGACCGATTTCGGTCCGCTGATCGCCAATCCCAAGAGCTTGCTGCTGGGTGCGGCGGCTCAACTTGGTATTTTTGCCACCTTTATCGGCGCGCGCCTTTTGGGCTTCACCGAAGCGCAGGCAGGTTCTATCGGTATCATCGGCGGTGCCGACGGCCCTACTGCGATCTTTGTAACCTCCAAGCTGGCTCCCGAGCTGCTTGGTCCCATCGCGGTCGCGGCTTATTCCTATATGGCGTTGGTTCCGGTCATTCAGCCGCCGATTATGAAAGCACTGACCACCAAAGCGGAGCGTTCCATCCGTATGGAGACCCTGCGTCCGGTCAGCCAGACCGAAAAAATTATCTTCCCCTTTGTTATTACCGCGTTTGTCGCGCTGTTGGTTCCCTCGGCGGCTCCTTTGGTGGGCTGCTTGATGCTGGGCAACCTATTCCGCGAATGCGGTGTTGTGGAACGTTTGTCTAAGACCGTTCAGAACGAACTGATGAATATTGTCACCATCTTCTTGGGCATCACCGTCGGTGCCACCGCGACCGCGACCACCTTCCTTTCCTGGAACACCATCAAGATCATCGTGATGGGCGTTGTCGCCTTTGGTTTGGGTACCGCAGGCGGTGTTCTGCTGGCGAAGTTTATGAACCTCTTCCTCAAGAAGAAGATCAACCCCTTGATCGGTTCTGCCGGTGTTTCCGCTGTTCCAATGGCGGCGCGTGTCTCGCAGACTGTCGGTCAGAAGGAAGATCCCGCAAACTTCTTATTAATGCACGCCATGGGCCCCAATGTCGCCGGTGTTATCGGCTCTGCGATTGCAGCGGGCGTGATGATTGCATTGTTTGGTTAAACTTAAGGAGAATTAAATTATGGCTAAAACTGCAAAGAAAAACCCCTTGTTTATAACAGATACCATTTTGAGAGATGCTCACCAGTCCCAGGCGGCGACCCGTATGCGTATTGACGATATGATCCCCGCTCTGGAAAAGTTAGACGACGTGGGCTATTGGTCTCTGGAATGTTGGGGTGGCGCGACATTTGATGTCTGTATGCGCTTTCTCAACGAAGATCCCTGGGAGCGTTTGCGCACCCTGAAAAAGCATATGCCCAAGACCAAACTGCAGATGTTGCTGCGCGGTCAGAACATTCTCGGCTATAAGCATTATGCCGATGACGTTGTGGATATGTTTGTCGCAAAATCCATTGAGAACGGTATCGATGTGATGCGTATCTTCGATGCGCTGAATGACGTCCGCAATGTGGAGCAGGCGATGAAGAGCTGTAAAAAGTACGGCGGCATCTGCGAGGCTGCCATCAGCTATACCACCAGCCCGGTGCATAACGAAGAGTATTTCGTGAAGCTGGCAAAGACTCTGGAGAGTATGGGCGCCGATGTCATCTGTATCAAGGATATGGCGAACCTGCTGCTGCCGATGGATGCTTATAGCTTGGTGAAAAAGCTGAAGGAAGAAGTCAAACTTCCCATCCACCTGCATACCCATAATACCACCGGTACCGGTGATATGACCAACCTGATGGCCACTTGGGCAGGGGTCGATATCGTCGACTGCGCTCTGTCCCCGATGGCAAACGGTACCGCTCAGCCCGCCACCGAAGCGTTGGTTGCTACCCTGCAGGGTACCGACCGCGATACCGGTCTGGATCTCAATAAACTGAGCGATCTTGCCGCGCATTTCCGCGGTGTTGCCGATAAGATGAAGGCGGAAGGCATCTTGGATCCCAAGGTTCTGAACGTCGACGGTAAGACCTTGATCTATCAGGTTCCCGGCGGTATGCTCAGCAACCTGATCTCCCAGCTCAAGCAGATGGGCGCGGAAGATAAGTATTACGAAGCGTTGGCTGAAATTCCCCGCGTTCGTAAAGATTTCGGTTATCCCCCGTTGGTTACCCCCACCAGCCAGATCGTTGGTACGCAGGCGGTAATGAACGTGGTTGCCGGTGAGCGTTATAAGATGGTCGGCAAGGAATCTAAGGGCTTGCTCCGCGGTGAGTACGGTCAGGTTCCCGGCGAGGTCAACGAAGAAGTTCGGAAAAAGGCGATCGGCGATGAAGAGGTCATCACCTGCCGCCCTGCTGATCTTTTGGAGCCTGAATTGGAAAAATACCGTGCGGAAGCCGGTGATCTGGCAAAGTGCGAAGAGGACGTTTTGAGCTATGCCCTCTTCCCGCAGGTTGCCTCCAAGTTTTTGGCTGAACGCAATAAGCCCAAGGCCGATGAAAATGCGGTCCGCGAGCTTTATGTCGAGGATCTCGGTGTTTGATCATTATATAATATAATGTAAGAAATTCCCCTTTTGCCGCGGCAAGAGGGGAATTTTTGTTCAAAAGTTTGTGCAATTCCTGTGCAAAAACTGTGGATAAATCCAAAAGAAAAAAATCTCAAAAAAACTTCAAAAAAACTGTTGACAAACCTATATTATTTTGATATTATATTCGGGCACCGCAAAAAAGCGGCAAGCAATGAACCTTGAAAATTAAACAGCATCATTCAAAGAAGGACCCGTTAATTGTAAAGTCCACGGCGGAAAAATTCGCTGTGGCGAAAGCGATTAACAAAAGAACTTTTAAGCCAGTTTTTAGAAGTATTTGTTAT